>SUXH01000001.1 GCA_015061055.1 Bacteroidales bacterium | reverse complement strand
GTTGAGAAGATGTTGAGAGGTTACAAGTCTGTATATAAGCATATTACATCAACGATTCATCAAATCAACAAAATTTCATTAACCTCAAAATCGTAGTAATATGACAATCAACGATGCAAAGCAAATCAAGTTGGCAGACTATCTGCAAAGTTTAGGCTATACGCCCATAAAGCAACAGGGCAAGAACCTATGGTATAAATCACCGCTGAGAAACGAAACCGATGCTTCATTCAAGGTAAATACCGAACTTAACCAATGGTATGACTTCGGTATCGGTAAGGGCGGTAACATCATCGCATTGGCAGCCGAGCTGTACCATAGCGAGAATGTAGCCTATCTGTTGGCTCGCATAGCGGAGCGGACACCATACATACGCCCTGCAACCTTTTCTTTTGGCGAGCGACAATCCTCCAATCACTGTTTCGAGGAGATACAGATTGGCGAGTTATCCTCGCCTGCACTAATCGCCTACTTTCAGGAGCGAGGCATAAATCTCGAACTCGCCAAAAGAGAGTGTAAGGAGTTGCGATTTGAGTATAACGGCAAACCATACTTCGCCATCGGCTTTCCGAATATGGCAGGGGGCTATGAACTCCGCAACCGATACTTTAAGGGTTGTCTTGCTCCAAAGGATATTACCCATATCCGACAGCAGGGCGAGCCACGAGCAGCGTGTTATCTCTTCGAGGGGTTTATGGATTACCTCTCGTATCTCACCATTCGTGTAAACGACCACCCCGAAGAGCCACGCATCGAGGCGCAGGATTATATGGTACTCAACTCCGTCACCAACCTCTCAAAAGCGGAACGACTGCTAAGACCATACAGCAGAATCGGCTGTTTTCTTGACAACGACCAAGTAGGGCAAACGGCAGTAGAGAGTCTGAAAAAGATGTTCGGAGATAGGCTTAGGGATATGTCGAAACACTATGCCGAGCATAAGGATTTGAACGACTACCTATGCCACCGAATCCAAGCGAAACAGGCGGTAAAGAAATCGCAAGTCCAATCCGCAAGGCGGATGCCACAACCGCAGCCGAAGAAGAAACGAGGCTTCAGGTTATAGCCCACTATAACTACACGCTTCGCTGATGTGTAGTTGTGGGGCAGAGTGACCTCTCTGCACTCCGCTTATGGGCATTGCCCCTAAGAACCCCAACAGCGGAAACGAGCAAACAAAGACCTAATTGTAACCAATAAAATCAAAGAACTATGGCAATAAAAAGCAGCATACATATCAAGCCTTGCAACATATCATCAAGCGAGGCTCACAACCTTAGAACTCCCGAATATATGCGTAACATCGGAGAGTCGAAAATCTACCTCATTCCCGAACTCGTTGCCGACAACGAGCATTGGATAAACCCACTCACTGGTGACTACGATTTGCAGACGCATTATGATAACATCAAGCAGATGGTAAAGGCTAAGACGGGACGAGCGATGCAGGAGAAAGAGCGAGAACGCAAAACCAAAAGTGGCAAGATTATCAAGGTGGCAGGATGCTCACCCATTCGTGAGGGCGTGTTACTCATAAAGTCCGACACGACATTGGAGGATGTCCGCAGATTTGGTGAGGAGTGCCAACAGCGTTGGGGTATTACACCGCTTCAAATATTCCTACACAAAGACGAGGGGCATTGGCTGAGAGGCAAGCCCGATGCAGACGATAAAGAGAGTTTTCAAATCGGTGGCAGATGGTTTAAGCCGAACTACCACGCACATATCGTATTCGATTGGATGAACCACGAAACAGGAAAGAGTTACAAACTCAACGATGATGATATGACACAGATGCAGACTTTGTTATCTGAAATCCTATCAATGGAACGAGGGCAATCCAAAGCAGAGACGGGCAAAGAGCATTTGGAGCGTAATGACTTCATCATCGAGAAACAGCGTGCCGAACTTGAACGCATTGAGGCTGAACGGGAGCATAAGGAACACCAGATAGATCTTGCCGAGCAAGAACTCAAACAGGTGAAATCGGAGATACGCACCGACAAACTCAAAAGCGTAGCCACCGATGCAGCCACAGCCCTTGCAAGCGGTGTTAGTTCTCTTTTCGGCAGCGGTAAGATGAAATCATTGGAACGCAAGAACGAGGACTTGAAAGATGAGATAGCCATCCGAGATGAGACTATTGAGCAACTGCAATCCAATATCAAGCAAATGCAGGTGGAACACCAACGGCAGATACAGGAGGTTAAGAGGTCTTACGAAGAGGAGAACCGCAAGCAATCGGATTACATCAACAAGATTCTCTACTACTTCCCTTATGTGGAGAAACTGATGCCGATGATTAAATACCTCAGCGAAAAGATGGGCTTTACAGACGACCTCATACGGAAATTATGTACATTCAAAGATGTATCTGTTACAGGTAAACTTTACTCATCGGAACATAACCAATCCTTTTCGGCTAATGGTGCTATTTGCTCCCTCAAACAAGATAGAGAGGGACATTTTGACCTCAATATCGATGGAGTTTCACGCCATTCGTGGTTCAAGCGCAAGAAAGATGAGTTTATGAAAGCATTGGGATTACCAACAAGCAGAAGAAGCCAAAATCGAGGGCTGAAACTATAAAACACACCCCTAAATCGCAATTATTAGCCTGTAGAGTGCTTATTATTACGACTTTTTACTAATTTTGCAACTGGATTGAGGCAACTCTATCCAAGACATTTGATAAAAAGAGGCGTTATGTCTTCTTCTTGTATGTGAAAAGCGTAGGAAACTTAATCACTGTGTACAAGAGATGATATAATGGTCTCCATGCATATAGCGTGGGGCTGTTATAACCACATCTGTACACAGAGGTATTCCTACCACCTTCACATAAAGACGTGGCATACGGTTCCACGCTTCTATATTAATCAAAAAGACCTTGTAGGAATCGTAGGGTAGGAGATTATTTACAATGGCAATTTCAATGATTGAGCGTCATGGTAGTTGGTATGAAATCTATGACGAAAGAGGAAAAAAGCAGAAAACATTACCAGAACATATTGGAATGTTGCTCGGTTGGGGAACTCGTTTTTTTATCGTTCACAAAGGTTCATGGTATGAGTTATATGATGAATCTGGGAAAAAATACAAAACCCTTCCAGACCATACAGGAACCTTTGTTAGTATTTCTGGTGATACTTTTATCCTAAGAAAAGGTTCATGGTTAGAAACATACGACATGTTGGGCAAAAAGATAAATACACGCCCTGTCCGCTGATTTAATAACACTATGGAATCTACAACAATAAAAGCCCTATTCGGGAGGCGAAATATTCGTTTTATCATCCCTGCTTATCAAAGGGCATACACATGGGATAAAAGACAGTTTTCTCAATTTAGAGAAGACCTTCAAGAGTGTGCTGGCAGTGATTATTATTTAGGTCACTTTTTATTTGAGCAAGATGGAGATACTTTTTATGTAATTGACGGACAACAACGACTTACAACAAGTATTATCTTCTTCAGTGCGTTTTTATATGTTATAAAAAGCAGAGAATCGGAATGGATTATAACCGACAAGAAAGAAATTATACAAGACTTGCTTTTAGATGTTTCGGACTATTATCTGAAAGACAGTAGGCATAATAGACAAAAATTTGCTACGGTCGAATATGACAATAATTTCTTTATTGATACTATTATTGAGCATCATAATAATGTGTCAAACGATGATTTGACCTCCAAATCGAAGGTTGCAATCCATCGGGCTTTATGTTTTTTTGAAGAATGGCTCAAAGAATGTACAATAGATGATATACTGTCGTATGTTTCATCTTTAGAAAATGCTTCGATAACCACATTTGTGGTAAAAGACAAATTACAGGCTTGTCAGATTTTTGCCTATCAAAATGATAGAGGTAAAAGACTTTCTAATCTTGAAATTCTGAAAGCGTATTTTATGCTACAGATTTACAGAACTCCATTTGAAACATTTGAGCATGAAAGTGGAATTACTTATATTGAAAGGGCATTTGAGGATATTTATCGCTATATAGTCTTGGTATCTGTTGACGAAGATAGTGTACTTGGTTATTATTGGAGGGCAATTGGTCCGAAGGGATATTATAGTGAAAATGTTGTTTACGAGATTAAAGCATGGATAAATGCCTGTTCCAAAGAGGAGCAATTTGAAAGAATTAAACAGTTTGTAAACGGATTATCAAAATCTTTCCAAATTGTAAATCAGATAGAGCATGACAATAGTTTCTATACCGCCAATTTGAAGAATCTTAAAAATATGGCAATCTCTTATCCCATATTGATTAAGGCAAAATTATCGAATGTAAGCAAAGAACTTTTCGATAGAGTCATTAAACTTATGGAAAATATAACTTTCCGCTCACTAATAAGAGGAGGTAGAGCTGATATTATAAGTCGTATGCAACAAATCATTCCAAAGACAACAAATCCCGATGGTTTTAGCCAAATGATTGATACTGCAGTTTGGAAACTAAACAACGATTGGTGGTGGGGATATTGGAGTGACAAGCAAATGCTCGAACATATCAAGAGTGGTTGGTTTTATGGCAATAGAGTTGATAATTATCTTTTATGGAGATATGAGCAGTACCTGTGTTGTAAGAACTATCCTAACCCCAAAATATGCTTCTCAGATGTAATATCTAATGAAAGTATTGAGCATATTGCCCCTCAAACTCAATCAAGTCCATTAGAAAACGGTTATGGTATATATGAAGATAAAGACAATCCTCAACAAGGCATAGTCTCTGGAGAATATATGAATAGCGTTGGCAATCTTATGTTAATGGCTGGAAGTCAAAACAGTTCTCTTGGCAATAAACCATTCGCACTGAAATTAAAAGTTTATGGTAGTGATAATTTATTGTACCAACAGAAAGAGATTATTGAGTTCGTTGAAGATAAGGATAATCCAGTATGGGATAAGGATTGCATAAAAAGGCGACGTGAGAAAATCATTCAGGCTGCAAAGGAAATTTGGTGTTTAGATAACATATAAATCCATAAAGTATAGACGAAAATAATTATTGGTTTTATTTTCGTCTGTATTTTTTGTACCTTTGTTGGCAAATAATATGCATATGAGCGATTTACAAGCATACACCGATGCCGTAAAAGTTATCAAAGAGGCGATATTGCGTAGTCAGTATCGTGCCGCATCTTCAGTTAATAAGGAGCAATTATCATTGTATTATGGTATTGGTAAATATGTCTCTGAAAACTCCCGTAATGGTTTTTGGGGCAAGGGGGCGATAGAAACTATCAGCCAACAATTGCATAAGGAATTGCCTGGACTTAGAGGCTTTTCGGCATCCAATATTAAGAATATGCGTTCATTCTATGAAGAGTGGTCGCCTGTGATAAATCGCCAGCCATCGGCTGACGATTTGAAAACGCTAACCGTAGTTAGCGAATCAGAACTTAACGAAAATCTCCTGCTTGTGGAAATTCGCCAGCCGATGGCTGACGAATTTAATTGGTCTGATTTCTTTGCCATTGGTTTCAGTCATCATATTGAGATTATGGCAAAAGCAAAGACCTTGGAAGCTCGTTTGTTTTATATACACGAATCTGCGACACGATTCTGGAATAAGTACACTTTGAGAGACTATCTCAAAGCCGATTTATACAATCACAGAGGAACGCTTCCCAATAATTTCACTACTACAATACCGAGCGCACAACAAGCATTAAAAGCTGTGAACGCATTCAAAGATGAATACTTGTTGGATTTTATCAATGTTGAAGAACTTGATACACAAGATGAAGATTTGAACGAGCGAGTGCTCGAAAAGTCTATTGTGGATAACATCAAAAGGTTTATCCTAACCTTTGGACAGGATTTTATTTTCGTAGGTAACCAATATAGATTGGAGGTTTCGGGAGAGGAAATGTTTGTTGATTTGCTTTTCTTCAATCGAGAACTTAACTCACTTGTTGCCGTCGAGCTAAAATCAGGGAAATTCCGTTCTTCATACTTGGGTCAACTGAGTACATATCTGTCGGCTCTTGATACATATGTAAGGAAACCACACGAAAACCCAGCAATTGGCATCCTGTTATGTCGCGATATAAACCAGTCGTTTGTAGAGTTTGCTATCCGAGACTATGACAAGCCTATGGGTGTTGCAACTTATAGGGCAACAAAAGATATGCCCGAACGATTACGCAATGCACTACCCGATATCGAAGAACTGAAAAAATTGCTATAATTAAAATGCAGACGAAAAGAAGATTATCATCATACTCTTTCGTCTGCATTTCTTTTTGTACCTTTGTAGCATCAGGGGTTATCACATTGTAGCATAACAATGAAGAACTCAGAAATACGAACGGTTGCTATCTCGTTACCCAATTTTCAAGCAATCCGACCAACCGATTTATTCTAAGCGAGTTATCTTTTCTTGAAAAAGTTACACTAAAAAATATTGTTAGAATAAAAAAGGCGATGCAAATATCGCATCGCCTTTCGTTTTTAGCATTTATTATACTTTAAATACCTAATTCCTTTGCAATTACAGCAAGTTTTTCTTCAGCAGCTACATTTGTTGCTTCGTATGCTTCAGCACTTTCCAACTTACCATGTACTTCCATATAGAATTTAATCTTAGGTTCAGTACCCGATGGACGGATAGACACCTTTGTTCCATCTTCAGTAAAATACTGCAATACATTTGATGTAACTGGCATATCAAGCTTTTCAACGTCTCCGGTTAGCGTATTTTTTGCTTCAAGACTTGCAAAATCCTTAACAACCACTACAGTAGAACCGGCAAGGGTCTTCAATGGGTTTTCGCGGAATTGCTTCATAATTGCGGCAATTTCTTCTGCACCTGATTTACCCCTACGTACAAGTGACACTCCTTTCTCCTTAGAATAACCGTAAGTCTTATAAATGTCAATCAACATTGCATTCATATCCATACCTTTTTCTTTACCCCAAGCAGCAATTTCAGCCATCAATGATACAGCCGAAACAGCATCCTTATCACGTACGAAATCTTCAGCCAAGAAACCATAACTTTCTTCACCACCACCAAGATAACGAGCTTTGCCTTCGTTTTCTCTCATCACCGTAGCAATCCACTTGAAACCTGTATAACAGTCATACATCTTTATGTTTTGCTTGTCGGCGATTTTCTTTACTGTATCCGTTGTTACAATAGTCTTAACGATATATTCTTTGCCTGTAAGTGTTCCAAGTTCTTGATTTCTTTGCATCAAATAATACAAGAAAATCATCACAATTTGATTACCATTAAGCAATTCATATTCACCCTTCAAGTTCTTAACAACGACACCCACGCGGTCAGCATCAGGGTCGGATGCCATAATAATATCAGCATCAACTTCTTTAGCTTTTTCTATAGCCATAGCCATAGCAGAAGGAACTTCTGGATTTGGTGATTCAACAGTAGGGAAATCTCCACTTTGAATATCTTGTTCAGGAACGTGAATCACATTTTCAAAGCCCCATAGTGCAAGCGAACGAGGTATAAGATTTTTACCTGTACCATGGATAGGAGTATACACAATCTTCATATCCTTTTGGCGCGCGATAACATCAGGACTCAATGATAATGTCTTGATTCTATCAAGATAAATCTTATCTACATCTTCACCAATTATAGTAATAAGTTCCGGATTGCCTTCAAACTTAATTTCGCTCACTCCTTGTATCTTATTTACATAGTCGATAGTATTAGTATCGTGAGGAGCTACCATTTGAGCACCATCTTCCCAGTATGCTTTATATCCATTATATTCCTTAGGATTGTGTGATGCTGTAATCACCACACCGCTTTGGCAACCAAGTTCACGAATTGCAAACGAAATTTCAGGAGTAGGGCGACAATCTTCAAATAAATACACTTTAATTCCATTTGCCGAGAAAATGTTTGCTGTAATTTCAGCAAATTTACGGCTGTTATTGCGTACATCGTGTCCCACAACAACCTTGATTTCTTCTTTATCCTTGAATGCATCTTTCAAGTAATTTGCAAGACCTTGTGTTGCAGAACCTACAGTGTAAATGTTCATACGATTTGAGCCAACGCCCATAATACCACGCAATCCACCTGTACCAAATTCCAAGTCTTTGTAAAAACACTCTATTAGCTCTGTTTTATCTTCGCTATCAAGCATTTTTTGTACTTCGGCACGAGTTTCTTCATCATAATCAGCACTTAGCCATGTTGTGGCTTTCGCGGTAACAGATTTAATCAATTCATCATTTCCCATAGTTGTGAAAGTATTTTTATTTTAAATTATTTTCATGTACCTACAAAATTATATCTTTTTCAATTAATTAGCAAATTTATAGATTAGCAACTGAAAAAATATTTCATAACCTTAATCATATTGCAATGATCTTCTACCGATGCAGATTCTCTTACCGAATGCATTGCCCATAACGCACTTCCCACATCAACGCCCTCAATATCAATTTGAGATGTTAATATATTGCCCAGAGTAGAACCTCCAGCCACATCAGAATGATTTACAAAATATTGATATGGCGAACCTGCATTCTCACATAAACTACGGAATATTGCAGCTGAATGCGCATCGCTCATATACTTACAATTAGCATTAATCTTAATCACAGGACCTCCTCCTATTGCCGGATGATTTGTAGGATCATATTTTTCAGAATAGTTAGGATGAAATGCATGTGCATTGTCGGCCGAAATCATAAATGATTTTGCTATAGCACAATAGAATTCTTCATCGCTTCCTCCAATAGCACTATTCACACGTTTTAGAATATTTTTAAGAACCGGAGATGCTGCACCTTGCTTTGTTCCACTGCCGGTTTCTTCATTATCAAAAATTGCCATAACCTTTGTAGATTGTTCATCTGTTCCTTCAAGCATTGCCATTAATGCAGCATGAGCCATACTCAAATCATCAAGACGTCCGGATGATATAAATTCGTTGTGCATACCTACGAGATTCGCCTTCTGCACATCATATACAAGCAAATCAAAATCAAGTATGCTCCCCATTTCCACTCCAAGTTCATTTGCTACTGTTCTCAATAAAATATTATCTTTTTCGGCAGCATCATTAAATATACCGAGTACAGGAAGCATATCTTTTTGTTTTGACAAATGATTTCCTTCGTTAACCGCACGATTAAAGTGAATAGCCAAATGAGGTATTAAAAGAATAGGGCGTTCAATCTTCACAATCTTTGTGATAGGGTGCAAAACGTCCTCACCCTTAATTATCACTCTGCCGGCTACCGACAATGGACGGTCAAACCACGTATAAAGTATAGGACCGCCATACACTTCGGTATTTAATTTTACTACACCTTTTTCACTTTTTATTTCAGCATTAGGTTTGATGCGAAAACAAGGAGAATCGCTATGTGCGGCAATTATTTTGAATCCTGTCTCAGTTGGCTTTTTTGTTCCAACATTAAATGCAAATACCGCCGAATCATTTTTTGTTGTATAGTATTTACCTCCTTTTTCAATTGTCCACGATTCCGAAAGGCTCAATTCTTTAAACCCGGCTTTATCTAACTCTTTCTTTATTGTTTCAACAGCGCAAAAATTACACACACTGTTATCCATAAATTCAATTAATGATTGTACGTATTTTTCCATATATTTTTGGTATTAAAATTTCACATATCAAAACTATTATCAGCATATTTCACATTGTGAATAGCCCTAATCACATTCACAAGTAATTGCCCCCAATACGCCTTAAAATTCTCTTTTTCAGCAAGCACAATTTCATTTACTACTTCAGCTGGAGAATTCTTTATGGTTTGCACAAAATTAAAAAACTCTTGATATAAATCACTAAGATTTTCCGATATAGTTGTAGCAATTGGGGTGTCTGAATACTTCATATCCTCTTCAAACACTTCAAGATACACATCATCTTCTCCAAGAATATGATACACATTATTTCTTACGCTATTATATTCATCTTCCGTCAAATAAGATTCCACAACATATTGTTCTGTGTCTTCTTCACGTTCTTGCTCTACCACATCACTTACAGCAATATATAAGCGAGGTAATTGCTTCAGCATTAACGTAATAAAATCTGTTTTATCCTTGTCCAACACATTTTCCATTTCTTGGCAATATTCATTTGCCAAAGCTATAAATGCTAATGTATTTCTTGTTAAAGTCGTTTCATTCATTTTTTATATAAATCATTCTTTATGATATAACAATAAACATCTTTAGGCAAGAAGAAACTCATATTTTTACCATTCTCCAACTGTTCTCTTATATAAGTAGAAGAAATCTCAATAATAGGTGAATCAATTTTTATCACTCTTTCACATAAGTCTTCCGATATAACAATCTCATAGCCCATTCGCGGATACACCATCACATTATGCTTATCCAGAATTTCCTGCCAATCTTTCCATTTATCAAAATTCTGCCAATTATCAGCACCAATCACCAATACAAACTCATGTTGTGGGAATTTTTCTCGTAAAGCCTTCAGCGTATCAACAGTATAAGATGGTTTCGGTAATGTAAATTCAAATCCCGATGTAATTACATTTTCACACTTTGATGCTACAAGTTCAGCCATTGCAAGTCGATGCACATCATAACTCTGTGGCATCTCCGATTTTAGAGGATTCTGAGGCGACACCATAAGCCATAGTTGCTCAATGTCTGTGTATTGAGTAATATAATTAGCTAATATGGCATGTCCTATATGTATAGGATTGAACGAACCACCTAAAATACCTACTTTCATCTCTTGTTATAACACAAAATCAATTATAATTTGTTCAGTCTCTTTTACTGCTTCTGCTAATTTATCATTTACTATTCGATAATCGAACTCCTCAGCAAATGATATTTCATATTCAGCCTTACCCACACGTTCTGCTATTGCTTCCGGTGTATCTGTTGCCCTTGATTCCAATCTTTCGCGTAACACATCTACACTTGGCGGCATAATAAATATTGATACAGCCTTTTCTCCATATTGTTTTTTTACATTGATACCGCCTTTTACATCAATATCAAGAATAACATTCTTTCCGGAATTGCAAATGCGTTCTACCTCTTTCTTTAATGTGCCATAATATCGACCGGGGTACACTTCTTCATATTCTACAAGTTCATCATTAGCTATTGCTTGCTTAAATTCTTCCTCACTCAAAAAATAGTAGTTTACTCCATCAATTTCTTCACCTCGAGGTGCACGAGTGGTTGCAGATATAGAAAATGCAAGATTCAAACACTCTTTTTTGATAATCTCACCTATTATAGTTGATTTTCCACAGCCCGATGGTGCCGATATTATAATCAATTTTCCTTTTGTCATATAGAAATTACATTACATTCAACACTTGCTCCTTAATCTGCTCCAATTCATCTTTCATTTTTACCACAATACGCTGCATTTCAGCGTGATTCGACTTGGAACCTAAAGTGTTTATTTCACGACCCATTTCTTGTGCAATAAATCCAAGTTTCTTTCCTTGTCCAACACCATTTTCAAGAGTTTCCAAGAAATAGTCCAAATGATTGGTTAATCGCAATTTCTCTTCATTTATATCAAGTTTCTCAATATAGAATATCATCTCTTGCTCAAATCGGTTTCTGTCATAGTCCACGATTTCAAGTTTTGCAATCGATTCTTGTATACGTGCTTTAATCTTTTCCACACGTTCTTTTTCATAAGGTTCTACATCAGCGAGCAACTTTCTTATGTTTGCTATTTTCTCTGTAAAGAATGCTTCCAATCGCACACCTTCTTGCTCTCTAAAATTGACTAATGCTTTTATTGCACTTGCTACAACCTCAGTCAAAGCTACAGTTTCAGCATCCGATAATTCATTTAAACCTTCAGACTTTAATGCATCAGGTAAACGAAGTAGGGTAGCATACCAATCCTCCGGCTTAGGAATAGATAGTTCTGAAGCCATCTTTTCAAGTTGTGCTTTATAAGCTACAAGTATCGGCATATTAATGCTTACCGACGATGAACCATCTACCATTTCGGTTGTTATAAACAACTCAACTTTACCTCTTTCAAGTTGCTTTGCTACTTCATTTCTCAACTCTAATTCTTTTTCTCGATAGATTTGTGGCATTTTTACCTGCAAATCCAACTGTTTACTATTTAAAGATTTGATTTCAGCCGTTATTTTTTTGCCCTCAAATGCAACCATCGACTTACCAAATCCGGTCATTGATAAAATCATTTTCTTTTTATTTTATTTTTGCAAATTTACTCCTTATTTTCAAGAATCCACAAAAAACCCCATAAAACTTACATCTTTACACCACAAAATCTTTTCTGTGTGTACATAATTGAGCAATTATAATCAGCCTATCTATATAATCCTATATTAAATATGTGAATTCATTTTTTATATTAGTTGAATTTATTTCAAAATAATCTTGTAAATTTGCAGATGTTTTGAATTTAACTCAAGGAATGGCGACAATTTTAAATATAGATACTTCAACAGATGTATGTTCGGTAGCTTTAACTTGTGATGGAGAGGTCCTCGAACATCGAGAAGAATATGAAGGACAGAATCATGCTAAAGTACTTAGTGCTTTTATTAAAGATATGTTTGATTATGCAACTCCTCGTGGAATTAAACTTGATGCAGTTGCTGTAACTATTGGTCCGGGATCGTACACAGGCCTTAGAATAGGCTTATCACAAGCAAAAGGCCTTTGTTTTGGCCTTGATGTTCCACTTATAGGAATAAGCACCCTCGAATTACTCTCTGTTACAATTCTTTTTAAAGAATTTTGGGATGACAATGTACTTTTCGTACCAATGATTGACGCCCGTCGCAAAGAAGTTTTTACAGGTGTGTACGACAATGGGCTCAATAAAATTATGCAACCTCAACCCCTCATTCTTGAAGAAGATTCTTTTGTACAATTCAACAGCAATCAATTAGTATTTGTAGGTAATGGTTCTGACAAAGCTGCCGATATCATCAAGCATCCTAATGCTCACTTTATTAAGGGCATACGCCCTGAAGCTGTACATATGATGGCTCTTTCAGAGAGAGCTTTTAGAAATAACGATTTTATTGATATCGCATATTCAACTCCCGAATATTTAAAAGAGTTTCAAGCTACTACACCCAAGAAAAATGTGTAATATCAAACAAATTTCAATGTTATAAATGTTATAATACAAAGTTGTAATTTGTTTTAATCAATTTATCGAATTACTTTTGTATTTGAAATTATATTATTTATGTTAGAATATAACAATCAAAAAGGGATTCTTAAACTGCCTGAATATGGCAGAAACATACAACAAATGGTGGAATATTGCACTAACATCGAAGATAGAGATGAACGCAATCGTTGCGCCAAGACAATTATCCAATCTATGGGTAATCTGTTCCCTCAATTAAGGGATGATCCTGATTTCAAGCACAAACTATGGGATCATATTGCAATTATGTCAGGATTTACACTTGACATCGATTATCCTTATGAAGTTATAAAAGAAGAAAATCTTCACACTTCACCACAAAATGTTAAATATCAACTCGAGCCAATACGTTTCCGTCATTATGGAAAGATTATTGAGCAAATGATTTGTCGAGCGTGTGAATATCCTGAAGGCGAAGAACGTAATGCTTTGATTATGCTTATTGCAAACCATATGAAAAAGCTCATCTACAGCATAAACAAGGAAGATGTGGACGATGAAAAAATCTTCAATGATTTACACATATATTCTCGTGGAAAAATCAAATTAAGTCCAGAGACTCACAAACTTCATGTATTCAAAGAAGTGCCTACACAACAGAACAATAATAAAAAAGGTTCAAAAAAGAAAAAATGATCACACGCGACGAAATCATCGGAATTGGTACGTTCAATAAACCTCATGGTATCAATGGGGAAATCTCTGCAACTTTCGACTACGATATTGATATGATTTCCGATATAGAATGTTTTATCACTAACATCAATGGTATTTTTATACCTTTTTTTGCCGAGTCAATAAGAGCAAAAAACAATTGTACTGCCCTTATTAAACTCGATGGAATTGATGATGACAAAAGTGTAAAATTTCTTGTTAATCATGAAATATATACAACAAAGGAACTATTCTCAACTACACAAAAAGATTTTGATGACGACTCAGATGAACTTCCTATTGACTACTTTATCGGTTTCAATATAAAAAATGTAACAGGTGAAACAATAGGGGAGATTACAGCTGTAGACTGCGCCACTGAAAACTATTTATTTATCGTTGAAAATCAAACGTACATTCCTGCTACCGATGATTTTATTACCGACATAGATTTTGACAATAAAGTACTTGAAATGAACCTTCCTGAAGGAATTTTTGATTTATAAATATATCACATCAAAACAATACAACTATGAGCGAAACTAATTTTTTCGACGAAAACGATGCAATAAAATTCATTCGTAATTACGTACCTGAAAGCATCAAAAATAAATATAGCGATAACGACATCTTATTGTTAATGGATACGATGTACGATTTCTTTGAATCCGAAGATGACGACGACTTTGATGAAGACAATTTCGACAATGAAGTATATTTAAACAGAATTGTAAACTACGTAAAAAAGAGCATAAGAAAAGACCCTGACAATGCGATTGAGATGGATGATGTAAAACATCTTATAATGGGTGAACTTGAATATGAAGCAACATTAGATGACATCTTTTGACACATGAGAATGAGACATAAAATACATTTTACTATCATTTGTATTTTTATATACATTATAGTATTCCCTTTCATCGGAGAAGCAAAGAAAAACAAAACTGAAGAAGTTGATATATTTGAATTATCAATTGATGAAAATATTGAAACGCCAAAATTAGGTAAGTTCACAAATAAAATCATTGATGTTCAAACTACACAAATCAATAATTTAAAACAACTCACGCTCAAAGGATATCCTTATGATATCAAAGCTATAAGAAATGGTGAAGTAATTATGATTACTATACCTATGCGTCAACTTTTTAGCGCTAATAACACCAAATTAAGTAATTCTGGTGAAAAGATATTGGAACCTATACTGAAATATTGTAACAATGAAAATCTCTATAAGGTAATTCTTGTTGCGCATGCTGACAATACGGGGAATGATATTTACGCTAAAACCATCACAGACAATCGAGTCAATTCAATATATGATTGGATTGGTAAAAACGGCAACAATAAACTCGTTGTACCTTACGGATTAGGCAACAGCGATCCTGTTGTTGACAATAATTCAGTTTCCAACCGAGATAAAAATCGCAGATTAGTAGTTTATATCATTCCTGAAAAGGCATTGATTGAACTAGCAAAACGAAATAAAATAGTACTCTAAGTAAACTAACACAACAAAAAACATTATCTTTGCAAAAAAATATACATCAATATGGCAAAAATAGAGCTAAAAGACTTAACCAAAAGAGCGGATAACTATTCACAATGGTATAACGACCTTGTGATAAAAGCTGATTTAGCAGAACAATCTGCTGTAAGGGGCTGTATGGTAATCAAACCTTATGGATACGCAATATGGGAAAAAATGCAACGAGAACTTGATGATCGTTTCAAAGAAACCGGACACATTAATGCATATTTTCCTCTTCTTATCCCTAAATCATTCTTGAGTCGCGAAGCCGATCACGTAGAAGGCTTTGCTAAAGAATGTGCAGTAGTGACACACCACCGGCTAAAGAATTCTCCTGATGGGAAGGGGGTTATCGTTGATCCTGAAGCACGCCTTGAAGAAGAACTCATCATTCGTCCCACATCAGAAACTATTATTTGGAATACATACAAGAATTGGATAACATCTTATCGTGATCTACCTATTCTTTGTAACCAATGGGCTAATGTAATGCGTTGGGAAATGCGCACACGTATGTTCCTTCGCACAGCCGAATTTTTATGGCAAGAAGGGCACACTGCGCATGCTACACGTGAAGAAGCTGTTGCCGAAGCAGAAAAGATGTTGCATGTTTATGGGGACTTTGCTGAAAAATGTATGGCCGTTCCTGTTGTTAAGGGCGTTAAGACAGCAAATGAAAGATTTGCCGGTGCTATCGACACTTATACTATCGAGGCTATGATGCAAGATGGTAAAGCTCTCCAATCCGGAACATCTCACTTCCTTGGTCAGAATTTCGCTAAAGCATTCGATGTTAAATTCATCAATCAAAACAACGAACAAGAATATGTGTGGGCTACATCTTGGGGAGTTTCAACTCGACTTATGGGTGCATTGATAATGACACACTCCGATGACAATGGTCTTGTATTACCTCCTAAATTGGCACCTATCCAAGTTGTTATAATTCCTATCTATAAGAATGAAGAACAACTGAATTCAATCAATACTATAGTTGAGCCAATGCTTACTAAACTTAAATCATTAGGTATAAGTGTTAAATACGACAACGCTGACAACAAGCGCCCTGGATTTAAGTTTGCCGATTACGAATTAAAGGGGGTACCTGTTCGATTAGTTCTTGGTGCTCGCGACATCGAAAACAGAACTATTGAAGTAATGCGCCGCGATACACTTGAGAAACATTCGGCATCACTTGATAATATTGAGGAATATGTTGCAAACCTTCTTGAAGAAATCCAAGACAACATATACACTAAAGCTTTGAATCATCGAAAGGATATGACTTATATTGTTGATACTTGGGAGGACTTCAAAGAAAAAATAGAACAAGGTGGATTCATTCTCGCTCATTGGGATGGAACGACAGAAACTGAACTTAAAATCAAAGAGGAAACAAAAGCTACAATTCGTTGTATACCTCTTGATGGAGATAAGACTCCTGGTAAATGTATATATACAGGAAAACCATCAGCCCAAAGAGTTATCTTTGCAAGAAATTACTAATTCTAATATCCTCATGAATAAGAGCGATTCCGTTTGGCATCGCTCTTATTCTTTTTCTTATTCAATAAAATATCAAACCCACATTTTCTCAATCTTTACATCTTAACAAATCTAATTTGACCTTTTTCTATAGGAAAGAACAATGTTAGAATACTAAAGTCTGTAAGGGTGGCATAAGTATCATCATCAAAACCATCCATAACTGAACCCCACCACACTAAATCATAAATATCCTTAAAATTCGTTTTTGTCAATCGACCTTTCAACATTCCACATCTCCATTTATCAGCGTTTACCATTGCACCATCATAATATAACAAATCATATCCACCTTTATCATTTTTTATTATGGCCAACTTATATTTTCCTCCAAGCTTCAAATAATCTTCATCTATATTTCGATCTAAATAGCTCCAAATACCTTCTACATAATCTCTATTACCTCCCGAAAAATAGTCTTCAATCGACGTTTTAGTCCAACCTGTTTCTAACATAGTCAAATTATCTTCAATCTTTTTTACAACGAAACGTTCGACTTCAATTTCAGCACCTGAACCAACAAAATATCCAACATTAAACACATTGTCGCAACACAATGATATATTTGTTATCAGTTGTAACTTCTTATCTCCTATACTTAACTTTACATAGTTTTCTGCAAAATCAACTTTTATTGTGTTTAATTTATCATATAAATTTACACCTTTCAATAACTCTATGCTTTCCAAGCATTTAGATACACCATTTTCAACTTTAACAACTTCACAAGTCATGCTCCTTTGATCGAAAACATCATGTAATGCCGTATTATTACAACTCAATTTCAATACATAATAATTATCGTCATCTAAATAGTTCCACACAAAACCCCATTCTGTCTTTTTCTGCTTTATTTTATTTCCATCTTTGTCATATACTGTTACCACACGACCTTCGGTATTATTTCTATTTGCAATTCTCACCAAACAACTTAGATTAGATCCATTATCACTTGTAGTGATAACATTGAACCTATTATCTAAACTATTATTTAAATCCACTAATACATTATTCTTGATTCGTGTTCCTCCACAATTAAATTCCCCAAAATTATTTAAATGAGTATAATACTTTGATTGCCCTTTTATAACATTCAAAGAGCATATAATTAGAGCTAAACACAGAAATAAGGCTTTATTTAATTTCATATCACATTAAGTTAAATTATATGTAACTATTAAAATCATCGAAATCATTATCGAACACAAAGATATTACAATATTTTTTATTACCTTTGTTATTGAAATTGTTTTTGACAAAAAATGGAGTTAATCCTATATATGATATTAAGAGGACTTGCTATTGGCATATTGGTTTCTGCACCAATGGGACCAATAGGGGTATTGTGTATACAACGCACATTGAATAAAGGGCGTTGGTCGGGTTTTTTTACAGGATTGGGTGCTGCTCTATCCGATATAATATATTGCTTACTTACTGCATTAGGATTGTCTTTTATAATCGATTTTATTGAAACCAATCAGAACATAATGCAGATAATAGGTAGCATTGCACTTATGATATATGCTATATATATATTACGTAAAAATCCGGCGGGAAGTATTAAAGCACCGAAGCAAAAGAAAGGGTCTTACCCTCAAGATTTCATCACAGGATTCTTGTTTACATTCTCTAATCCTTTGATTTTATTCTTGATTATCAGTTTTTTTGCTCGATTTAATTTCTTATCTCCCGATTATCAATATTACCACTATTTAATAGGATTCTTCTTCATTTTTGTAGGAGCACTGCTATGGTGGTTTATAATTACATATTTCGTAAATAAAGTAAGAGCACACTTTAACGTAAGAAGTATGTGGTTGGTTAATCTAATTATTGGTGTTATAATTATGATAATGTCAGTATTTGGATTTATAATGGGTATTAAGGACTATTTTACTAACATTTTATGAGCAACAGTACTGTAAAACAATTAACGATGTCATACTATCCTCAATTGGATAATATGAATTTGGAAGATGTAAGTAATTTTCTTGAACAAGAAGAAGAAAAGCATCACATAAAATGTCGTAATTGGGTGGAAAAGTTTCATTTTCATCCACTTACAGCCTTTACTATTGCTTATTCCGATAAATACATCTACGTCGACTTCTACGTAAGAGGTAATTATCTTAGAGCCGTTAATTACACTAACAATTCTCCTGTTGCTGAAGATAGTTGTGTGGAATTTTTCTTAAGTGTTCCTGGCAGTAAAGAATATTGGAACTTTGAATTTAATTGTATTGGAACTGTAAATGCTTCGCACCGCGAAACTCGCGAAAACCCAACACGATTAACCGACCAAGAAATATCTCTAATCAAGCGATACGCATCTTGCGGTACTCGTCCGTTTGAAGAAATGGAAGGAAACTTTTCTTGGAATCTTATCGTAGCCATACCATTCTCACTAATTGGTATCGACTGCAACAATATCCCAAATATGATTCGAGGAAACTTCTATAAATGTGGTTCAAAAACGAGCGCGCCACACCTATTAAGTTGGTCTCCAATAATTTACCCCAAACCAGACTTTCATCGTCCAGAATTTTTCGGTGAATTATTCTTTTCCGATGGACAAGCATCTATTTAACTAACACACATTTAATTACACTATTTTTATGTATCCTTTTGTCCACCTTCACGTGCACTCTCAATTCTCAATTCTTGATGGTCAAGCATCAATTTCCGCCATTGTAAATAAAGCTAAAGACGATGGTATGAGAGGTATTGCACTTACCGATCATGGAAATATGTTTGGGATTAAAGAATTTCATGATTATTGTAATAAAATTAATGGGGGGATAAATGGTGATATCAAAAATCTAAACAAAGAGCTTAAAAATTTAGAAAGTGCAGAGACTCTTGATATTGAACAAATCGAAAACATCAAATCCCAAATAGAGGAGAAAAAAAGTCAACTATTTAAACCTATTTTCGGTTGCGAAATGTATGTAGCTGAAAAGAGTTTATATGAACATACATCAAAAAGTGATACAGGACGCCACCTAATCGTCTTGGCAAAAAATAAAAAAGGATATCACAACCTAATAAAATTAGTATCTAAAGCATGGACTGATGGGTTCTATTCACACCCACGTACCGACAAAGAACACCTACAAAAATATCACGAAGGATTGATTATTTGTTCTGCATGTATTGGTGGTGAAATTCCTCGTTTAATACTTCAGGATCGTTTAGAAGAAGCACGCGAATCGGCTAAATGGTTTAAAAATGTGTTTGGTGATGATTTTTATTTGGAATTACAACGCCACAAAGCTACAGTTCCTGTTGCAAATCACGAAACGATATTATTACAAGAAAGAGCAAACATTGAAATTATCAAGATTGCTCAAGAGCATAACATCAAATTAATCTGTTCAAATGATGTTCACTTTGTCAACGAGAATGATGCTGAAGCTCACGACCGCCTAATATGTCTTTCCACAGGAAAGATTCTCAGTGACGAAAAACGTATGCTATATAGTAAGCAAGAATGGCTAAAAACACAAGAAGAAATGAATGCTATTTTTGCTGATATACCGGAAGCTCTTACTAATACGTTGGAGATTTTGGACAAGGTGGAAATGTATTCAATCGATCACGATGCCATTCTGCCCAACTTCCCTTTACCCGATGGGTTTACCGATAACGATGACTATCTACGATATCTCGTGTATGAAGGAGCAAAAAAGCGATGGGGAGAGCTCAACGAAGAACACACAGAACGCATCGACTTTGAATTAAACACAATCAAGAATATGGGATTCCCCGGATATTTCTTGATTGTACAAGATTTCATACAAGCTGCACGTAATCTTGGCGTATCTGTTGGACCGGGACGTGGATCGGCTGCAGGATCAGCTGTAGCTTATTGTCTTGGTATCACACAAATCGACCCAATAAAATACGATTTGCTTTTTGAGCGTTTCCTGAACCCCGACCGTATTTCGTTACCCGATATTGATATCGATTTTGATGATGATGGCAGAGCAAGTGTCTTGAAATACGTTACTCAGAAATATGGGGAAGAAAAGGTTGCACATATCATCACTTATGGTACTATGGCTGCAAAAATGGCAATTAAGGATGTTGCACGAGTTCATAATCTACCAATACCAGAAAGTGATAGATTGTCAAAGTTTATACCAAGCAAACCAAATGATATGCCAAACAAAGACAATGGAAAGAAATATCCCATTTCTATATCCAATTGTTTAAAATGCTTCCCTGAATTTGCGGCAGAAAAGAACAATCCAAACCCGGTAGTTGCGTCAACTATTGAGTATGCAGAAGCATTAGAAGGCAATATCAGAAGTACAGGCGTTCACGCTTGTGGCGTAATTATTGGTAGAGATGATATCACCGATTGGGTTCCTGTTAGCACTGCTCCCGACAAAGATGGCAACAAAATGCTTGTAACTCAGTATGAGGGTAGTGTTATAGAAACTACGGGACTCATAAAAATGGACTTCCTTGGTCTAAAAACACTCTCAATTATAAAAGAAGCATTAGCAAATATCAAATATACTCATAATATCGACATTGATATTGAAAATATTCCTATTGATGATACTCCTACATATCAATTATACTGCGAAGGAAGAACTGTAGGAACATTCCAATTTGAATCACCCGGGATGCAAAAATATTTGATCGAGTTGCAACCCTCGACCTTTGAGGATTTAATTGCGATGAACGCACTTTATCGTCCAGGACCAATGGATTACATCCCTGATTTTATTGACCGAAAACATGGTCGAAAACCAATTGTTTATGATATACCTATAATGGAAAAATACCTAAAGGATACTTATGGTATTACAGTATATCAAGAACAAGTCATGCTTTTGTCGCGTCTATTAGGTAACTTTACTCGCGGTGAGAGTGATGCATTGCGTAAGGCTATGGGTAAGAAATTGCGCGACAAGCTTGATCAAATGAAACCAAAATTCATTGATGGTGGAAAAAGCAATGGTCACAATCCGGAAACACTCGAGAAAATTTGGCAAGATTGGGAGAAATTTGCATCATACGCATTTAACAAATCTCATGCAACCTGCTATTCATGGGTTGCATATCAAACGGCATACCTAAAAGCTAATTATCCATCGGAATATATGGCAGCCGTTTTGAGTCGCAATCTAAACGACATCGAAAAACTCACCAAGTTTATGGATGAATGTAAATCCATGAATATTCCTGTAAAAGGGCCTGATATTAATGAAAGTTACAAAAATTTCAGTGCAAATAAATCGGGTGAGATTCGATTTGGCTTAGGAGGCATTAAAACTGTTGGTATCAATGCAGTAGAAGCTATCATTACTGAGCGAGAAGCCAATGGTCCTTATAAATCAATTTTTGATTTTGTTGAGAGAGTTAACCTATCTTCTTGCAACAAGCGTGCTATGGAAGCCCTTGTATTAGCCGGTTGCTTTGATAGTTTCAAAGAGGTGAAACGTGAGACCTTTTTTGGGACAAACAACAAAAACGAGACATTCTTAGAATTATTAATGAGATATGGCTCCAGATATCAAGAAGATAAGCAAAATCAAGCAACATCATTATTTGGAGGTCTTGATGAGAATGTAGTATTTACAACTAAACCTGAAATTCCTATAGTAGAAGACTGGTCAAACATTTATATGCTTGACAAAGAGAAAGAATATGTGGGGATGTATCTATCTGCTCATCCATTAGACCCTTATTATATGGAAGTTGAATATGGTTGTAATACAAAACTAAAAGAAATTAAAGAAAAAACTAATGAACTTGACAAAGAACTAATATTCTGCGGACTTGTTGTGGAATTTATTGAAAGAACAACCAAGAACGGAGCACCTTTTGGAATATTGAAACTCGAGGACTATTCTGGAAGCTACGAGATTCGTTTATTTAAAGATAATTTCGTAAATTTCAGGAATTATGGCATACCTGGAACGGCAATTATTGCACGAGGCGCATATCAAAAGAGAAAATTCAATGACACAATAGATTTCAATCTTATAAATATTGAACTGCTTGAAAAAGTACAAGGAACTTTAATACATAGTATTACAATTACAATTCCGGCCAAAAGATTGACTGAAGATTTGGTGAAACCACTAAAAGAGTTCGCAACAACATCAACACAAAACAAAGGAAATTTATTTTTCAATATTTTCGACGATAATAGTGAAAAAACTATCTTATTCAAATCACAGAATAAAATGCCTATTTCTGTTGAATTAATAAATTTCCTTAAAAGCAAAAAGATTGATTTCGAAATAAATAAAGACTAAAACACAAACATTAAATTTACATAATTATGGCTTACGAATTTACTGACGAAAATGCAAAAGTGGAAATTGAATCAGGCAAACCTGTTGTTATCGATTTCTGGGCAGAATGGTGCGGACCTTGCAAAAAACTTGCGCCAATTATTGATGAATTAGCTAATGAATATGAAGGAAAGGTTCTAATCGGCAAATATAATGTAGATGATTACTCCGATATTAGTACTGACTATAGTATTAGAAACATTCCTACAGTTTTATTCTTCAAAGATGGGGAACTTAAAGAAAGAAAAGTTGGTTCTATCAAACGAGAAGATTTAGTTAGTCTAATCGAGTCGATTATTTAATCATATTCCATTTGACTTTACACTAAATAATGATGAATAGAAAATATTCATCATTATTGCTTTTAAAATAGCATTAATTTATATATCTTTGAACAACAAATATCTATAATGCTTATATATCTATGACAATAAAAGAAATTACTCATAACTCTCATAAAGGTATTGTTAAAATATATACCATATCCAATACTTCAGGTGCTAGTGTAACACTATCAAGTATTGGAGCAGGTATTGTATCTATAAATGTACCCGACAAAAATGGTGTTATAAGTGATGTCGTTATAGGTTATGATAAAATCTTAGATTACTTGTACGATGGGCCATGTGCAGGCAAGACTGCAGGACGTTATGCTAATCGAATTGCAAAAGGTCAATTTATTATTAAAGGAATAGAATACTCTCTAAATAAAAATTGTGGTCCTAATTCTTTACATGGAGGTCCTGAAGGATTTCAAAATCAAAATTGGGATTCTGAAATAAAAGGCAATAAAATTTGTTTTACATATCATAGTAAACACAACGAAGAAAATTTCCCCGGAAATGTAAAGGCTATAGTAGAATACGAATGGAAGGAGAATAATACATTAACAATTGAGTTAACAGCCACAACTGACGCCGACACTGTTATTAACCTAACAAATCATTCTTATTTTAACCTAAAAGGCGAAGGTAATGGAGATATTTTTGATCACATTTTACAACTAAACTGCAATTATTATTTACCTACCGACGATACCCTTGTGCCAATAGGAGAATATGCAATTGTTAAAGATACTCCTATGGATTTTACAAAACCCAAGAGAATTGGGAAAGATATTCATGCCGAGTTTAGTGCTTTAAAGATTGCAAAAGGTTATGACCATTGTTGGTTAGTTGATAATTTTGAAAACAACAATTTAAAAGAGGTTGGGATTCTATATGAAGAGTCTAGTGGAAGAGTATTAAAGATATCAAGTACTCAAGTTGGCGTACAAGTTTATACAGGAAATTGGTTAAACGATTGTCCCTTAGGCAAAAACGGGCATAAGTATTATGACTATTGCGCTGTTGCTATTGAATGTCAAGGACTTCCTGATGCACCAAACAAGCCTAATTTCCCTTCTCAACTTCTAAAGCCGGGAGAGAGATACAATCAAATTATTGAATATTCATTTAATACATTATAACAATGAAACCAACATTATTATTATTGGCTGCCGGTATGGGGAGCAGATATGGTGGTCTTAAACAGCTCGATGGAGTTGGTCCAAATGGCGAGACTATAATGGATTATTCCATTTACGATGCTATACAAGCAGGTTTTGGGAAAGCTGTATTCGTTATACGAAAAGACTTTGAACAAGAGTTCAAAGATAAAATTATATCTAAATATGAAGACAAGATACAAACTGAACTCGTTTTTCAGTCAATTGAAGCTTTGCCAAATGGATTTGAATGTCCAAAAGGAAGAGAAAAACCATGGGGAACAAATCACGCTATTATGATGGCAGAAAATGTAATAAACGAGCCATTCTGCGTTATAAATTGTGATGATTTTTATAACCGAGATTCTTTCAAGGTTATTGGAAAATATTTATCTGACTTAAATCCTGAACAAGAAAACAATTATGCAATGGTAGGATTTAAAGTTTGCAACACACTTTCTGAAAATGGCACAGTTTCTCGCGGAGTTTGCGACAAGGATTCTAACAATTTTCTCACACAAGTAATTGAGCGTACTGAAATTAAACGTATTGGCGATAATGTTTGTTACCATAGCACAGACAACGAGTGGATTGAAATTGATAAAAACTGTCCGGTATCAATGAATATGTGGGGATTCACTCCCGATTATTTTCAACATAGCAAGAATTTCTTTATTAATTTCTTAAATGACACCAAAAATCTAACTAATCTCAAGAGTGAATTTTATATACCAACTATGGTTGACCATCTTATATCCAATAATATATCAAAAGTTAAAATTTTGGATACCGATGCAAAATGGTTCGGAGTTACTTATTCCGAAGACAGATCAAACGTCGTAGAACGCATCAAAAATTTAGTTGATTCCGGTGAATACCCTCAAAAGTTATTTTGACAGTATTCATCTAAATTTCACACAAATATACTTTCTTTGTAAGGTGATGAAATAACAAAAATTTAATGGAAGAGAAAATCAAAATATTAGCTAAGAATAAATTTACACTTTTCTTGGATAGTAAAAAATTGCGAAAAACTACAGAGCGTTTTACTATCCTTGAGAAAATTTTTTCTTTGAATAAGCATTTTGATATCGAAACATTACACTCAATGCTTGATGATGATTCATTTCACGTTAGTAAAGCAACCATATACAACACAATAAATCTACTCATTGAATGTGGGCTTGTAAAAAAACATTCATTCGATAAGCAACAAGCCAAATATGGGAAAGTAGTTGGAAATACAACTAATCAGTATTTTCTCATATGCACTGAATGTGGTAAAGTAAAAGAGGTTAAAGATCTAGAATTTTCTGCATATATGAATGCAAGAAAATACAATTCTTTCACAACTAAATATTTCCAACTTAATGTATATGGAATGTGTAATAATTGTGTACGAAAAATTAAACGTAAAAACAAATAACTCATTTAACTATTATATTAAATTATGAAAGTCGATGTTCTTTTAGGATTACAATGGGGTGATGAAGGTAAAGGTAAAGTTGTAGATGTTCTCACTCCACGATATGACATCATAGCTCGATTTCAAGGTGGCCCAAATGCAGGACATACATTAGAATTTGAAGGTAAAAAATATGTGTTACGCTCTATTCCATCAGGTATATTCCAACATGGACAGCTAAACATTATTGGTAATGGTGTAGTATTAGACCCAATACTATTTAAGGGTGAAGCAGAAGACTTAGAAAAGAGCGGAATCAACATAAAAGAAGTGCTTAAGATTTCTAAAAAAGCACATTTGATTCTTCCAACACATCGTTTGCTTGACGCTGCTTACGAATCACTAAAAGGGGCTAGTAAAATTGGTACAACAGGTAAAGGTATAGGTCCTACTTATACAGACAAAGTAAGTCGTGATGGTTTAAGATTAGGTGAATGCCTCAGTGATAACTTCCTCGAAAAGTACACTTCTGCAAAGAAACGTCATTTAAAGTTACTCAAAGCAGTAACAGGAGAGGACGCAAATGTCGATGAATTGGAAAAACAATGGCTTGACGCTATTAATTATATCAAAACATTTGACCTTATCGACAGCGAATTCGTGATAAATAAAAGTTTAAACGAAGGTAAATCTATTCTTTGCGAAGGAGCTCAGGGTAGCTTACTTGATGTTGACTTTGGTTCATATCCTTTCGTTACATCATCAAATACTATTTGTGCCGGAGCATGCGCCGGTTTAGGTGTAGCACCAAATAAAATAGGGGAGGTATTCGGCATTTTCAAAGCATATTGCACTCGAGTAGGGAGTGGTCCATTCCCAACTGAACTATTCAATGAAACAGGTGCAAAAATACGTGCAATAGGGCACGAATATGGTGCTGTAACAGGTCGCGAACGACGTTGCGGTTGGATTGACCTTGTCGCACTGCGTTATACCATTATGCTCAATGGAGTAACACAACTTATTATGATGAAAAGCGATGTTCTTGATGATTTCGAAGAAGTATGCGTATGTAACTCATATAAGATCAATGGGGTAGAAACTAAAGATTTCCCATATTCTATTGAAGAAAACATCGAGCCAGTCTACACTTCATTCCCTGGATGGAAAACTGACATGACTAAGTTCAAATCAGAAGATGAATTCCCACAAGAATTTAAGAATTATATCAAATATCTAGAGACTGAACTAAATGTTCCTATCAGTATAGTATCTGTAGGTCCTGATCGTGAACAAACCATTATTCGAAAGAAATAATTACTATGGCAAAAATAAAACCATTTAAAGGTGTTAGACCTCCGAAAGATTTAGTTACACAAGTAGCATCACGACCTTACGACGTACTCAATTCAGAAGAAGCAAGAGTAGAAGCCGAAGGTAATGAGAAATCACTCTATCACATTATCAAGCCCGAGATTGATTTCGCTCCGGGAACCGACGAACACGACTCTTGTGTTTACGATAAAGCTGTAGAAAATTTCAATATGTTCCAAAACAAAGGTTGGTTAGTCCAAGATGAAAAGGAACATTACTACATCTATGCACAAACTATGAATGGTCGCACACAATACGGATTTGTGGTTGCTGCAAATGTAGACGATTATATGCAAGGTCGTATAAAGAAACATGAGCTTACTCGTCGCGACAAAGAAGAGGATCGTATGAAACACGTTCGTATTAATAATGCAAACATTGAACCTGTATTTTTTGCGTTCCCCGACAACGAAGCATTAGAATCAATCATTAAGAAGGTAACCGCAGGTGAGCCCGAATATGATTTTGTAGCCAACGATGGTTTTGGGCATCATTTTTGGGTTATAAACGATGATAAAATGATTCAACAAATAACTGAATTATTTGCACAAATCCCATCACTTTACATTGCCGACGGACATCATCGTAGCGCAGCAGCCGCACTTGTAGGTCACGAAAAAGCACTTGCTAATCCCAATCACACAGGCGAAGAAGAATACAATTATTTCTTAGCTGTTGCATTTCCTGCATCACATCTTAAAATTATCGACTACAATCGCGTTGTTAAAGATTTAAATGGTCTTACAAAAGAAGAATTTCTAAATTCCGTCTCACAACATTTTATAGTAGAAGATAAAGGAAATGAAATTTACCGTCCTAATAGATTACACAATTTTTCATTATATATAGATGGTAAATGGTATTCATTAACAGCAAAAGAAGGAACCTACAACGATAATGATCCTATTGGGGTTCTCGATGTAACAATATCCTCCGATCTTATCCTACGCGACATACTCAACATTCATGACCTCCGAAGTGACAAACGCATTGATTTCGTTGGCGGTATACGTGGGTTAGAGGAGTTAAAAAAGCGAGTTGATAGTGGAGAAATGGCTATGGCACTTGCACTTTATCCTGTAAGTATGACACAACTCATAAACATAGCCGACACCGGTAACATTATGCCACCAAAAACTACTTGGTTTGAGCCCAAATTACGTTCAGGATTGGTTATACACAAACTCGATGATTAATTCAATAATCATAAAATAAGGTGAAAGCATATCGTTTTCACCTTATTATTTTATACGCCGACCTCTTGAAGTTCTAACTCTTGGCCTAACAGCATCAATTATATGATCTACCTTAAAATCACTCAGCCCATCACCCTCGATACAAATCACATCAATGCGTACACCATATTCATATGGTAAACCTTTTACATAAGCATTAGCCGCACGCATCAAAAATGCTTGTTTTCGCTTATCTATAGCAATAAGAGCCGAATGGGCATCAAATGACCTCGTTTTCACTTCTACAATAATAATACATTTATCCTTTTCAGCAATTATATCCACCTCAAGTTTATCTAATCGCCAATTACGTTCTCTGATTATATAACCATTCTTTATAAGATAATCAGATGCAGCATCTTCTCCTATTTTACCTAAAATATTATGTCTTGCCATAAAAAAATCATCTTTGCTCCCACAAAAATATAAGTTTAGCTATACATTTCAAAAACATATAACAAAAAAGCGAGAATTAAGCTAATGCCAAACTCCCACTTTGAATGTTTTCACAACGGAATAATCCTTATTGTGCTTTACTTTCAGCTGAGCCAAGGTCTCAAAAGATTTTACATTTTTCGCTATAGCCTTTAACATCAATAAAATGTATCTCTTATAGCCAATGCCTTCGAAAATGGGAGAACAACCCATATTTTAGCATTTTTGACTCAATTACCACATTACAAATCTACAAAATCGAGTATTTGACAGAAAATCGTAGCATAAAATAACAAACTATTCAACGAGCATTGACACAACTCATCATTTTGGAAAGTTGTGTTAAGTATTAGTATTGATAAATAGCAAAAAAATAATTAAATTTGCATTTTATAAGTAGAAAATATTTATTGAATGAAGAATATTAGAAATTTTTGCATAATTGCACATATCGACCATGGCAAGAGTACGCTTGCCGATCGTTTGCTTGAATATACAAATACGATTGGTGCTAAAGATTTGCAAAATCAAGTTCTTGACGATATGGACTTGGAACGTGAACGCGGTATAACAATCAAAAGCCATGCCATTCAAATGAAATATATGCATGGGGGAGAGGAATATACATTAAATTTGATTGATACTCCGGGTCACGTGGATTTTTCTTACGAAGTGTCGCGTTCGATTGCTGCTTGTGAAGGTGCATTGTTGATTGTAGATGCAACACAAGGGGTACAGGCGCAAACAATCTCGAACCTTTATATGGCAATAGATAATGACCTTGAAATTATTCCTGTAATCAACAAGGTGGATCTTGATAGCGCTAAGCCTGAGGAGGTTGAGGATCAGATCATAGAACTTCTTGGATGCAAACGTGAAGAGATTCTTCGAGCAAGCGGAAAGACCGGTATCGGAGTGAAAGACGTGCTTGACGCTGTGGTGGAAAGAGTGCCTGCGCCTCAAGGTGATCCAAATGCTCCACTTCAAGCTTTGATTTTTGACTCGGTGTTCAATCCATTCAGAGGAATCATTGCATATTTTAAGATTCTAAATGGTAAAATCAAGAAAAATGACTTTGTGAAGTTTGTAAGTACCGAAAAGGAATATCATGCTGATGAAGTAGGTGTATTGAAGCTTGATATGGTACCTTGCAACGAGATTTCTGCCGGTAATGTGGGGTACATCATATCGGGAATCAAAACTTCGAAGGAAGTGAAGGTGGGTGATACAATCACCCATGTAGATAAACCATGCGACAAGGCTATCGATGGTTTTCAAGAAGTGAAACCAATGGTGTTTGCGGGTGTTTATCCGATTGAAACTGAAGATTATGAAAATCTGCGTGCTTCATTGGAGAAATTGCAACTAAACGATGCTTCGTTGACATTCCAACCGGAATCGTCGGTGGCACTCGGATTTGGTTTCAGATGTGGATTCTTGGGCTTACTACATATGGAAATTGTGCAAGAGCGTTTGAGCCGTGAGTTCAATATGGATGTGATTACAACTGTGCCAAATGTGTCGTATAAGATTTTTGACAAGAAAGGAAATATGACTGAGGTTCATAATCCAGCCGGAATGCCCGACTTAACATTGATAGACCATATTGAAGAGCCATATATACGTTCGTCAATCATTACAACGACCGACTATATAGGTCCTATTATGACATTGTGCCTTGGAAAGCGCGGGGAATTGGTAAAGCAGGAATATATATCGGGCAATCGCGTGGAAATCTTCTTTGATATACCGCTTGGTGAAATCGTGATCGATTTTTATGATAAATTGAAGAGTATCTCAAAAGGGTATGCTTCGTTTGATTATCATTTGCATGATTTTCGCCCTTCGAAGCTTATTAAACTTGATATATTGCTTAATGGTGAGCCTGTAGATGCATTGAGCACACTGACTCATTTTGATAATGCAGTGTCATTCGGAAGAAGAATGTGTGAGAAGTTGAAAGAATTGATACCTCGACAGCAATTTGATATTGCAATACAAGCGGCAATCGGAGCAAAAATCATAGCTCGTGAAACTATTAAGGCTGTACGTAAGGATGTAACAGCTAAGTGTTATGGTGGTGACGTGAGCCGTAAACGTAAGTTGCTTGAAAAGCAGAAAGCAGGAAAGAAACGAATGAAGCAAATCGGAACTGTTGAAGTCCCTCAAAAGGCTTTCTTGGCTGTGTTAAAGCTTGATTAGTAGAATCTGATAACTTAAAAAAAGAAATTAGGATAGCAGCCGTTTGCTATCCTAATTTCTTTTTTAATAGTTTATGTTTAGAATTCACTTGTGAAGTGGAATCGTATTTTAGGGAAATCGGTCTGTGCCATTTGTAGTACATAACCGGAATCGGCAAGAAATACGTCACGTCCTTCTTTGTCAACTGCCATAAACTGATATTTGCGTTTTTTGAATGCTTCAAGAGCCTCCTTATCGTCACTTTCAATCCAACAGGCTTTGTAAAGACTGATTGGTTCCCAACGGCATTGTGCTCCATATTCGTGAAGCAAGCGGTATTGAATTACTTCAAACTGAAGTTGACCTACAGTACCGATGATTTTACGTCCATTAAATTGGTTGGTAAACATTTGTGCGACACCTTCGTCCATAAGCTGTTCAATACCCTTATTAAGCTGTTTGGTCTTCATTGGGTCGGTGTTCTCAATATATTTGAACATTTCAGGCGAGAAGCTTGGCAATCCTTTGAAATGAAGTTCTTCACCTTCGGTAAGAGTATCACCGATTTTGAAGTTACCGCTATCGGGAATACCAACTATATCGCCCGGATAGGCTTCATCTACAATGTCTTTCTTTTGTGCCATAAATGCAGTTGGAGCCGCAAATTTGAGTGTTTTGTTGTGGCGAACGTGCTTATAGGGGGCATTGCGTTGAAATACACCCGAACAAATCTTAACGAAGGCGATACAGCTACGGTGGTTAGGATCCATATTAGCGTGAATCTTGAATACGAATCCTGTGAATTTTTCCTCTTGAGGCTTTACTTCTCGTTCAATTGCCTGAATAGGGCGTGGAGAAGGTGCTATCTGAACAAAACAATCAAGCAATTCTTTAACCCCAAATGTGTTGAGTGCCGAGCCAAAGAATACTGGAGCAACTTTACCTGCCAAATAATCATCAACATTGAATTCCGGATAAACCCCCTCAATCAACTCGATATCATCACGAAGTTTTGTTGCATCACGTTCACCAATAGTGTCGTCAATTATCGAATCATTTATATCGTTGATTTCAACTCGTTCTGTAACTTTCTGCTTGTCGGGTGTGAATAGGTCAAGACCACCTTCAAAGATGTTGTAGACACCTTTAAAATTCAAACCTATGTTGATTGGCCAACTAAGAGGGCGTACTTTGATTTGTAGTTCGCTTTCGAGTTCGTCGAGAATATCGAATGGGTCACGTCCTTCACGGTCGAGCTTATTTACAAATATGATAACCGGAGTGTGGCGCATACGACACACCTCCATTAAGCGGCGAGTTTGTTGCTCCACGCCTTTTGCCACGTCAACAACGATAATAACGCTGTCAACAGCAGTAAGAGTACGGAATGTGTCTTCAGCGAAGTCTTGGTGACCAGGTGTGTCAAGAATATTGATTTTATAATCTCCATAATTGAAACCCATAACTGATGTAGCAACCGAAATACCACGTTGTTTTTCAATTTCCATCCAGTCGGAAGTGGCAGTTTTTTTAATTTTGTTAGATTTAACTGCACCTGCAACGTGAATAGCACCACCAAATAGTAGAAGCTTTTCGGTAAGAGTGGTTTTACCTGCATCGGGGTGTGATATAATCGCAAAAGTTCTGCGCTTGTCTATTTCAGAATTTAGATTAGCCACGACTTTAAAGTGTTATATTTTAAATTTTAATTAATTATTTTCAAGTTCGCTGATACATTTCTCTACGCTATCGAGCCAATAAGGTATATTAATCCCGAATACGCGTTTGATTTTACTCTTATCGAGTACTGAATATGCAGGACGAGCAGCTTTAGCCGGATAATCAGCCGAATTGATTGGACTTACCACGCAAGATGTGATGCCTGCAAGTTTGTGTATCATTATGGTGAAGTCGTACCATGAGCATACCCCTTCATTGGAGAAATGATAAATGCCAGGAACCCACTTATCACCAGAGATTATTGTAAAAATTGCATTAGCAAGATCGCTTGCGTAGGTTGGTGTTCCAACTTGATCGGCAACAACATCAAGAGATTGTTTGGTTTTGCCGAGTGATAACATAGTTTTAACAAAGTTCTTTCCATATGCCGAATAAAGCCATGATGTGCGAATAATTATATGATCTTGTGGCAAAATGTCGGCAAGTTTGTTTTCGCCGGATAGTTTAGTAGAACCATAAACGGATTTAGGATTGGTTTTATCTTCTTCAGTATATGGCCGGCACGATGTGCCATCGAAAACATAATCGGTAGATATGTGAATAACCTTAGCTTTCGCTTCTGATGCGGCTAATGCTAGATTGGCAACAGCTATGTGATTTATATCGTTGCATAGCTGATAGTTGTCTTCAGCAAGATCAACAGCAGTATAAGCTGCACAATTTACAATGATGTTAATATTGTGGCTTAGCACAAAATCGGTAACTGCATCAAGATTAGTGATGTCAAGTTCGGCAACATCAGTATAAAAAGTGTTGAATGTTGCATCATTATCTAAAATTTTACGTATCTCGTTACCAAGTTGTCCGTTTGCTCCAGTTATTAAAATGTTTTTTGCCATAATTGGATTAGATATTATTTACATCGTCATCAAAAATAGGGCGAACTTCATTTTTATGATAGAAGATTGACAGTGTGGCAAGGAATTTTGAGATTTGCCCGATAGCTTTTGTTGTATCTTCAGTCAATTCTTTGCCTTGTAGTTTAAGCATCAGAATTCCATATAAAGCGTTAAAACAGGTTTCAAGTTCACCTACTTTGTTTTCCCCTGATTTTGCGCGTAATTCAACTATATATGGTAGAGTTTTATAAAACTCTGCTCCATATTCAGGAAATTTAGGTGATTTAAGAAGCTCGTTGTGTAGGTCGGCAAGTCGAATAATAATATTCTTATTTATTTGAAGATGCCCATTCTGCTTTTTGTTTTCAAGCTCCATCATTTTAATAAGTGATTCGTACCAATCCTTTATCTCTTGACGTTGTGCATCATCTACATTGTATTTTGAGATAAGATTTTTATCGATTAACTCAATGTCAAGATTATAGGCTCTAATAAGATCCTCAATTTGCCACATATACAGCAGATACTCAGCAATGTTTTCTTTTCGTTTAAGTTGAGCTAAAATCATAGAGCTAATTATCCAAATTTGCAGATTTTACGAAGCATAGGTTCATTGATAATTTTAATTCGTCGACCATCAACGATAATGAGTTTCTCGGCTACGAATGTAGACAATGTACGTATGGCATTTGATGTGGTCATATTAGATAAGTTAGCAATATCTTCTCGCGCCATATAAATTTTGATGGTTTGACCATCTTCTTCAAAACCATAGCTATCTACAAGGATTAATAATGCTTCGGCAAGTCGACCACGAATGTGTTTTTGAGTGAGGTTCACAATCTTAGTGTCCGATCCACCGAGATGACGTGATAACTCATGAATAAAGAACCAAGCCAATTCTCGATTCTTATTTATGAGTTCCTCTACGATTGACATTGGTATAGCACCTAATGTAGATGGTTCAAAAGCGCTAATGCTTGTAACATATCTTTCTTTTGCAAAATATGCACGATATCCAATGTATTGAATAGGGCGGTATACACGAAGGATTTGCTGGCGACCGCCAACACCATCTTTAAACTTCTTTACTTTTCCTTCAAGTAAACACCACAAGAACTCCGGTTCATCGCCTTCAGCATAGATTATTTGATTGCGCTTGAATTTGTGTATAACAAAATTGTTGGCAAGGTGTCGTTTCTCTTCTGATGTAAGCAGAGCCCATATTTCAGAAAGACCTTCACTTAAAATATTTTCTAAAGAACTTTTCTTTAACATCATTATAAAACTATGTTTTAAAACGTACAAAATTACTAAATATCTATCTATCAACAATAAAAAAAGCGGAAAATCTTATAGAATTTCCACTTTTTTACTGTTTTATAACAAATTTCTAAGATATAATTCGTTATAATGATATTGAAAACATTGCCATTATTCTGTTGTTATGGTGTGAAGATTTGTCAAAGTTGTTACGATTACCACAAATGTATTCCAATCCGGTTTGAATGTATTTATTTGGTGACCAAATAATATTTGCAACAGCATATTGGCCATATTTATATTGGTCTCCGTAAGAAATTTTACCATTATTGTAATTATTGATTGAGTTTCTTACATGGCTATAGATGACAGTACTGAAAAGTCGTTTAGAGAAGTTGTATTGAAGAGCTCCGTATGCTCCCCAAGATTTGCTTGCTTCTAGACAGCCATTTTCGTTGATTGATGGTGTTAAATCAATGTTTTGACCTAAATTGTCTTCGATATAGCTTGCAACGCCTTTACCATAAGTCCCCATATAATAAAAAGTGAAGTTGTTGAATTCTATAATACCACTAAGTTTTGCACCCCAACCAAATACATTCTGATTAGAATTAGTAACTAAATTTCTATATGTTATATTTCGAAGTATGGAGCTTAGGCGAATATGAGAGTTTTTGTGCCAACGATATTGTATATATAAAGGCATATCAGGAAGTCGTTGAGAAACCGTATTAGTAAAATCATTGGTGGTTATTGAATTAATGTTCTTTTCAATTCCAACACCAAATTTTATTTTATTCTTAAAATTGTGTTCGAAATTAATAACTGTATTAGAAAAATTCGCAGTACTATTAGGTGATTGCGCATCGATAGTGAACGGAATTGCCGTTTGATCGCTAAACAGAGTAGATGTAAATCCGATTGTAAATCCATGATATTTAGCGTAGGCGTGATTGATTTTAACACCATAATTGTTGCCACCATCATTAAAAATCATAGCAATGTAAACGCCCAATTGATTCTCTGTGTCGGGAAGACCAATGAAGTTGAATGATAGTCGGCTACGTTGTACCGTAAAGTCAAGATTACTTCCATTACCATCAGATACTTCAGTTATAGCTGAAGGCGCAAATGATGAAGGAGAATTAATAGGATTGCCCCAATCGAAGTTAACAGTTGACTTAAATTGAGCTCCTACAGATAAATAGAATTTATTATCTTTTCCAATTATACTGAATTTGGGTAAATCTTGATTGTTGGGTGCAGCCGGAGCATTACCTACAAGAGTGTTGTATACTTTAGCTGATGATTTGTGTAGAGTATCACCTAAAACTACGTCTAAACTTTGATTGGTAGGAGTAGTAGGGTGTACTTCTGTATGTACTTGTGCATTGGTACATATTGTAACCAATGAAGCTAGAATAAGTGCTGTAGTTTTCATAATATTGTAATTAAATATTCTTTGACTACAACAATTATGATAAAAAAATAGTTCGGCTATATGAATGCCGAACTATGATAAGAATGTGATATTCTAAATCTAAATAGAAAATTACTTTATCAAATATTGTGAACTGATTGATTCAAAATTATGTACTCGACGAATAGTATCGGCAAATAGAGGAGCAACACTTAAAATGTTACACTTTGTGCAACCCTTAGAGTAAGGTATGCTGTTTGTGAAAATCATTTCAGTTAGCGGACTATTTTGAACACGTTCAGATGCTGGATCACTCATAATAGCGTGTGAAGCCAATGCTCGTACGGAACGAGCTCCATTATCAATCATTAATTGAGCTGCTTTGCATATTGTGCCAGCAGTATCAACCATATCATCAACGATAATCACGTCTTTATTTTCAACATCACCAATAATAGTCATAGTTTCAACAACATTCGCTTTAGCACGTTGCTTATGGCAAAGTACAAGAGGTGTGTTAAGATATTTTGCATAAGAATTAGCACGTTTAGCTCCCCCTACGTCAGGTGAAGCAATGACTAAATCTTTCAAATTAAGAGATTGAATGTATGGAATGAAACATGAAGAGGCATACAAATGATCAACAGGTACGTTGAAGAAACCTTGTATCTGATCAGCATGCAAGTCCATTGTAATAAGGCGGTCAATACCTGCAGTGCTAAGAAGATCGGCAACAAGTTTTGCTGCGATAGAAACACGCGGCTTGTCCTTGCGGTCTTGTCTTGCCCAACCGAAATAAGGCATAACAGCGATAACTGATTTTGCTGAAGCACGCTTTGCAGCATCAATCATCAAGAGTAATTCCATAAGGTTATCGCCATTAGGGAATGTTGATTGTACAAGATAAACTTCACAACCTCGAATCGATTCTTCAAAACAAACTTCAAATTCCCCATCGGCGAAATATTGAATATTCATTTTACCCAATTCTATACCTAATTCTTTACAAATTTCTTCAGCCATATAACGTGAATTAGTACCGCTGAAAACTTTAATTTTTGGTGAGTTGCTCATAATATGTTATAGTTGGAATATTTTATATAATTTCTGCAAAATTAGTACTTTTTTAGTTGTATGCCTATGTTAATGCGTATTTTTTTTGCACTTTTTTCGACTTTCTTGGAGTTAGTTTCCAAATAACTGCACTAAATGGCTCAATCACAGTATTAAAAGGATTAGATGTTGAAAGTTCGAATTTACCTTTCTCTCCACTTAAAAGTTCATTTCCATTGTAATCACCTTGAATGATTTTAAGGAAATCGAAGGCATGGGCAGGAATGTTGATGCTAATATTAGCTTTCTCATCCCCAAAGTTTACTGCAATAAGAAGAGTTTCGTCTTCAAAATGACGTAGATATGTATAGTGGCGATGTGGATTTACATTATTGTAGTTAACATACATTAAATCGAAAAAATGGCCTTTGCAGATTGCTTTTTCTTTATTACATAAAGTGAGAATGTGTTTGTAAAGATTGCGTAATTTAATTTCTTCTTCAGAAAGAAGTTTGTTGTCACATTTTCCGTTATTATACCATCGATTTATTGTTGGTATACTCCAATAGTCGAAAATAGTGGTACGTCCGTCATAACCACTAAACCCTTCGGCATCGGCACCTTTTTCCCCTAATTCCTGTCCTTGATAAATCATCATAGGAGCGCGATTTATTGTTGCACTCACAACAAGTGATGGGGTAACAATTGCCGCGTTACCGGCATATTGTTTAGACGCAAAACGTTGCTCATCATGATTTTCTAAGAAATTCAGCATATTATCATTGATACCGTCGACTGTTTGCCAACAACTTGTGATTGATGCAGCCGATATGTTATTACATTGTACTCCACGCAATGTATCATAAAGAGAGACTTTATCATATAAGTAGTCGAAGTGACCATTATAAATATAATCGCGATAGATGCTTACATCATAGATTTCTGCAATGAATTTTATATGTGGATATTTTTCTTTAACAAGAGGAATAGCCCATCCCCAAAACTCAACAGGTACCATAAAAACCATATCACATCTGAATGCATCAATACCTTTTGATGCCCAAAACCTGAGTATATTAACCATTTTGAACCAAGTGTCGGGTATTGGGTCGAAATGTCGAGAACCATTGCCATAGTCGACACCATAGTTCAATTTTACGGTTTCATACCAATCATTAACAGAAGGAAATGCCGAGAAACAATCATTGCCTGTAGCTTTTGCAGGGAATTCAAAGTATGCGTCTTTCCCTGTACCGAGATCAAATTGAGGAGAGAATACTTGTCGTGTAATGTAATAGAAGTTGTTGTTGGGTGCAAACATCATATTAGGGTTGTCGTTAACTCCCAAATCCTCAATACCTTGAGGCTTTACGTCAGAGTGATATTGGCGTGCAACGTGATTAGGAACAAAATCAATAATTACTTTCATCCCATTATCGTGTGTGCGTGCCACAAGATCCTCAAATTCCTTCATCCTATTGGGGATATCTTCTGCAATATCTGGATCGATATCGTAATAGTCTTTGATTGCATACGGACTTCCTGCATTACCCTTCACAACATAAGGGTTATCAGGCGTTATACCATATGCCGAGTAATCGGTTTTAGTAGCATGTTCTATTATGCCTGTGTACCATATATGAGTTACCCCTAGTTCTTTAATTGATTTAAGTAACTTATTGTTGATTTGATTCATTTTACCTACACCATTTTGCTCTATTGTTCCATTGGGGACACACGAGGAGCAGGTATTAGTAAATAATCTTGGAAATAATTGATAAATTATGGGTTTCATATAGGAAAACTCAATTAAATTTTAAATATTTTCACAAAGATACAATATTTATCTGTGGCAAGAAATTAAGTTTTTGATATTTTTCTTCAATTGTATTAAAAAAGATGTTATCTTTGTTTTCATAAAATACGACTTTTAATGGAAGAAGATATAAAGAAATGTATTGAAGTGTTGAATAGAGGTGGGGTAATACTTTATCCCACTGATACTATATGGGGTATAGGTTGTGATGCCACCAATGCCGATGCAGTTAGGAAAGTATATGAACTTAAGCGTAGAGAAGATAACAAGGCAATGCTTGTGTTACTTGATAGTGTAAATAATCTCGACAGATATGTACGTGACCTGCCAGAGATTGCATATGATTTGATGGAAGTGGCAACAAATCCACTTACAATAATTTATGATGGAGCTTATAATCTTGCTCCTAATCTGCTTGGTGAAAATAATAGTGTTGGAATACGAGTTTCCAATGAGGCCTTTTCGCAAGCTTTATGTCGAAAATTCCGTCGTCCAATAGTATCGACATCAGCTAATATTAGCGGAAAGCCTTCGCCTTCAATATTTAGTGAGATAACAAAGGAGATAATTGACGGAGTAGATTATGTTGTTAATTATCGCAGGAATGATAATAGTAAAAAAAGAGCATCAAGTATAATAAGACTTGGTTCAGATGCTACAATAAAAATAATAAGAAAATAAGCTTGTGATTAGTAAGTCTAAACAACGTACACGATATATAATTGGCGATATGATGTCGTCAATTGTGGCATGGACTATATTCAATATTGTACGATACTATGTAGGAGGTAGAGCTTTATATGAGTTTTCAAGCCTTGAAGCATTTATTACATCAAAAATGGTACTACTTGGAGAAGTGGTCTTTCCATTACTGATGCTTGCCGTACATTGGATATCAGGGTTTTATAATGATGTATTCAGAAAATCACACATACAGAATTTCATTACTACATTTTTTTCATCAGTGACTAATACGTTAGTAATATTTTTCATAGCTCTTATAAATGATGTTATTCTTGATCAACGAGGAACAAATTATGAATTGCTATTGATATTACTAACTATATTATTCGTATTTACGTTCTTTATTCGTTTTATAATAACGAGAGTTTCTAATAAAAGATTTGAATCAGGAGAATGGAAGTATAATGCAATTATAATAGGTTCGAGTGAGAAAGCAATTCAATTAGGAAAACATCTAAGCAAAAAAGGATCTTATTTGAGCTATAATATAGTTGGTTATGTACAGATAAATGGTGATATATGTTCACAAGATGCAACACCATTGTACAAGTTGGAGAACCTTAAGTCAACATGTGAAAATGAAGATGTAAAAGAACTAATTGTCGTTCCTGATAAAAAAGATGTAGCATCTTCTATGGATATTGTGAACAGCCTGTATGGTTTAGGACTGCCGATAAAGGTTTCTCCGGATATATATACGATATTAGTGGGTAGAATGCGCTTGTCAAATTTGCGAGGAGAGCCACTTGTTGATATATCAAGTTGCGGTATGACAGAATTTGAGAAGAATGTGAAGCGAATGGCTGATATTATTATCTCATTTATAGCATTGATTTTGCTTTCTCCAATAATGTTAGTAATTGGTATATTAGTAAAATTTGATTCGAAAGGAAATGTAATATATAAGCAGGAACGTGTGGGCTATCATTATAAGAAATTTGTTATATATAAATTTCGTACGATGGTTGAGAATGCAGAAGCTGATGGATTTCCTGCATTATCGAGTGAATATGATAATAGAATAACAAAAATTGGTCAATTTTTGAGAAAATATCGAATTGATGAACTTCCTCAATTTTGGAATGTACTTGTAGGAGATATGTCGCTTGTAGGTCCACGTCCAGAAAGACAATATTTTGTGGAAAAAATAACAAAAGAAGCTCCCTTATATTCATTATTGTTTCAAGTGAGACCCGGCATTACATCAATGGGTATGGTCAAATATGGATATGCCAGGAATGTTGAAGAAATGGTAGCTCGTTTTAGATATGATTTATTATATCTTGAAAATATGTCGATAGCAAATGATATTAAGATTTTAATATATACAATTAAGATAGTATTAACAGGTAAAGGGATTTAGATTGACAATATGCAAAAGTTGGATAGTAAAGAAGGCAGTATAATCAGTCAGTGGTTTATGAAAATACTTCAGTGGCGAGAGAAACATGTAAAAGAAAAAACATTTATACTGATACTTGCATTAGTGGTAGGAGTAGCTGGTGGATTTGCTGCATTATTATTAAAAGATTTAATACACAATTTGTCAGGGTTTCTTACTGCACATATAGAAATAAGTAACTATAATTACAATTATTTGATTTATCCTGTGATAGGGATTCTTCTAGCAGGAATATTTGTACGCTATGTTGTGCGTGATAATATATCACATGGTGTTACTCGTGTGTTGTATGCATTGTCACAAAATAAGAGTCGTCTAAAACCACATAACATTTATTCATCGGTTATTGCAAGTTCTGTAACCATTGGGTTTGGAGGTTCGGTAGGAGCCGAAAGTCCAATTGTATATACCGGAGCTGCTATAGGTTCCAACTTGGGCAGTCTTTTCCGATTATCTCCACGTTTGCTTATGCTTTTGGTTGGGTGTGGTGCATCGGCAGGTATTGCCGGTATTTTCAAAGCCCCGATAGCAGGAATGCTCTTTACAGTGGAAGTGTTGATGATTGATTTAACTGCCGGTTCGGTAATGCCTTTAATGATTGCATCGGTCGCAGGAGCAACTGTAGCATATATTTTTACAGGTTACGAATTAGAGGTATTTTTTACTCAAAGTGAACCATTTTATACATCAGGCATTCCATACGTGATATTGTTTGGTATTTTCTGTGGGTTTGTATCGTTATATTTTTCAAAGGTGTTGAATATGATGGAACAAATGTTCGGTAAATTGAAGAATCCATGGTTGAAATTTGTAGTTGGTTCGATTATTTTAAGTTCTCTCATTTTCTTATTTCCTCCATTATATGGCGAAGGTTATAATGTGATGAATCAGATGCTCGAAGGTAATTTAACACAAATTTTTGATGGTAGTATCTTTTATGATTATCGCAATAATACTTGGTTGCTTGTAGCTTTTGTGGGTATGATTTTATTTACTAAAGCATTTGCAACTAGTGCAACAAATGGTGGAGGCGGGTGTGGAGGTACATTCACTCCGTCACTATTTATTGGTTGTTTTGCAGGTTTCTTTTTCACATTGTTAATCAATAATCTTGGTCTGATTGATAGTACATTATCGATGAAAAACTATGCATTAATGGGAATGGCCGGAGTAATGTCAGCAGTAATGAATGCTCCATTGATGGGAATCTTCTTGGCTGCTGAGATGACAGGAGGATATGATTTGTTCTTGCCATTACTTATTGTGTCAACCATTTCATACGGAACATACAAGTTGTTCTCGCCATATAGTATATATACGCAGCGTCTTGCACAACGAGGTGAACTTCTCACTCATGCCAAAGATCGTAGTGTCCTGACTTTATTGAAAATTGATAGTGTGATTGAAAAAGATTTTAAGGAGGTTCATCCTGATATGACTTTACGTGAAATGTGTGAGGTTATTTCTCAATCAAACCGAAATCTATTTCCGGTAACTGATGCTAATAATGTACTTATTGGAGTGGTGTTGCTAGATGATATTCGTAATATAATGTTTCGTCCCGATTTGTATGATAAGATGCGAGTACGAAAGTTTATGTCATCGATGCCTGCCAAGATAGAAGTGGGAGAGTCAATGGACGCAGTTATGAAGATTTTTGATGATACTAAGGCATGGAATCTTCCTGTGGTGGAACGTGGTAAATATGTAGGCTTTGTGTCGAAGTCTAAGATTTTTAATTCATATCGTAGAGTGTTGAAACAATATACATATGAATGATGATAAATTAATTACAAATAATTTTTCTGGGTTTATTAATTATGGCGTATACTAAGGATAGTTTGAGGATTGTATTCTTTGGAACACCTGATTTTGCGGTAGAGAGTCTGGATCGCTTAGTGAAGGGTGGATATAATATAGTTGGTGTGGTAACAATGCCCGATAAGCCAGCAGGTCGTGGGCATAAGATGTATCAATCGCCAGTGAAGGAATATGCATTAGCTCATAATTTGAAGCTGATGCAACCGACGAATCTGAAGGATACTGAGTTCGTCGATGAACTACGCAGTCTTAATGCTGATTTGCAGATAGTGATTGCATTCAGAATGATGCCAGAGGTGGTGTGGAATATGCCTCCACTTGGTACATTTAATCTACACGCATCACTATTGCCTAAATATCGTGGTGCGGCTCCAATAAATTGGGCTGTGATGAATGGTGATGCAGAGACCGGTGTGACTACATTTTTTCTAAAACATGAAATTGATACCGGGGATATTATTCAACAAGAACGTATAGCGATTTCAGAAACAGATAATGTAGGTGTAGTACATGATAAGTTGATGATTCTTGGGGCAAGTATGGTAGTTGAGACTGTAGATGCAATTATTGCCGGAACGGTTAAACCTATACCGCAAGATGAATTGTTGATTAAAAATGAAGAGCCAACACCTGCTCCTAAGATATTTAAGGATACTTGTGAGATTGATTTCAAGCGTTCGGCTCGTGAAGTTTATAATCACATTCGAGGTCTATCTCCTTATCCGGCAGCTTGGACTACAATTAAAGATTATAGTGGGGTAGAATATGCTTTGAAAATATTTGAAACTGAATTGCCAAGTGAAAAGGTTTTAGGTAATCCTGGTGAAATAACAGCTACAAAAGATACACTCACTTTTGCATGTGCCGATGGTTCAATAGAGATTAAATCTCTCCAACTTGCTGGTAAAAAACGTATGACAACTGCTGAATTCCTAAGAGGATTCAAATTTGACTAAAAATTGATTATATATAAATAGCAAGAAAGAGCCATAATGTTCTTTCTTGCTATTTATATAATGATTGGAGTTATTTTAGTTTGTTGAGATAATAATTACGTAATGTGTTCCAATTATAATATGGATAATTATTGGTTTCTATTGGTAGTGAAATTTCTTCTTCATTTAAAAGCGCTTTAACTATGATATCGCTCGTTGATTCGTGACGATAGAATATCAGTTGAATATTACACGCCATAGGGAATATATCGTGTGCGTGCCATTCGTTGTTGAGATTATTGAGCGAAGATGCTTGCTTGTTACAATCGCCAAGTTCTAGAAGAACAGCAAGTGGTAAAACACAAACTTCGTGTCCGAATCGTAAAGATGCACTATTCTTATTGATGGCAATAGCCTTGTCTGCGCTTTCTATAATGTTGTTGAGCAGATTTCGTTGAATATATGGGTGTATATGTCCGTATTCAGCTGAATTACCATATCCAAGATACCAAAATTTATTCCATTTATTCCAAAGAGCATAGATTTCATCATGAGAGAATAAGTCGTAAAGGTCGAAATTAAAGTTATGACTCTGCATATTGCTTGCTATGTCGAATATATGTTCCATCGTAGTAATGGCATCAATACTATCTCGAGCAAATTCTTTATTTGAAATGAGTCTATTTATGAATGCACTGTATGGTACGTCATTGACTGTTAGTCGCTTAAAATATGTACGAGCAGAGTCATGCAGCACTTTATAGGTGTCATCATAAAAGTTCATATAATACATATCTGCATTACTTGCATCATGAGAAATTTGAAGTTTAGGATTAAGTGCTTTGAGCTCTTGACAAGCATTCTCCATAGATAAAATACAACGTATTACGATAGTGGCACGTGCGTCAATCTTTGCACTATCGGCAAATACTTCCGGAAAATTTCTGAACATACGTTGAGCTATGCCTCTATGTTGTTCAGCTCCGAGTGGCGATAGTTCTCCTTCACGTTTATCGGCAGCTTTTTGCACAATTTTCAGTCTACGAAGTGCATCTTCTCCTTTTTTCGTTAGGAATCCATATTTTTTTGCTTTCTCAAGAACTTCAATAGGTTGGTTATATTGCTTTGGGCTTGTTAACCAACGACTCCCATGTCTACCATAATGCTCTATATGGAATGGGGTGTATCCATTGGGTGCAGGAGTGTATATAACGGAATTACGATTAGGATATGCAAGATATGTATGAGCAGAAAGTTTTGGATTGCGATTTAGTTGTTCTTTAAAACCTTGTGCTGAAGTTATTTGCGTGGCAAATAAAAGTACTATCAATAATGAAATCGTTCTCATTGCTTTTTTTGATGTTTTATGAAGCAAAGTTATATTTTTTACACAAAATACCAAAATAAAGCCACAAACTCGTAAATGAGAATGTGGCTTGAATAATTACATCATAATTTGATTTAGCATTTATTCATCTTGTGAAGTACAGCTGCATCAAGAACGGCAATAGTTGTTAGATTTACAATATCTCGTACTGATGCATTTATAGCAGTGAAGTGAATAGGCTTATTTAATCCCATTTGAATAGGTCCAATCAATTCGGCTACTCCCATTTCGAGCATCATACGATAAATTGTATTTGCTGCGCTAAGATTAGGGAAAACAAGAGTGTTGACATCCTTCCCAAATAGTTTGTTGAATGGGAATGTCTTATCTCGTAAATCTTTGTTGAGAGCATAGTCCACTTGCATTTCACCATCAACAATAATTTCGGGGTATTTGTTATGTAGAATTTTTACCGCCTCGTGAACTCTTTTAGGACTGGGTTCTTTATTTGTGCCGAAATTGCTGTAAGAAACCATAGAGATTACCGGATTATGAGCGAAGTATTTCACAGAGCTATCGGCAAGACGTGCAATATCGACAAGTGTTTCTGTATCACTATTTGGGTTGATTGACGTATCAGCAAGGAAAAATGTGCCACGTTTGGTGTTCATAATATGCATAGTTGCAAAATGATTGTAGCAAGGACGAATGCCGATAACATCTTTGGCAATTTGTACTGTGTCGTGATGACCGCCAGAGTAAGTGCCGGTGATAAAAGCATCAGCATCTCCCGTTTCTACCATCATCATACCGAAATAGTTTCGGTCAAACATTTTCTCAAGCGCCTCCGGATATGTAAGACCATCGCGCTGACGTTTTTCAGCAAGTTTGGTTGCATAACGACTGCGTCGTTCTGCTTCACGATCGTGGCGAAGGTTAACGATTGGTATTTCATTGATTTCGAGACCAAGTCTTTTTGCTCGTTTTCCAATCATTTCTTCATTGCCGAGGAGAATAGGGAAACAAATCTTTTCGTGGAATGCTTGAACAGCAGCTTGTAGCATATTATCTGTGTTAGCTTCGGCAAATACCACGCGTTTTGGATTTTGTTTAGCTTCTTCAGTGAAACGACGCATAAGTTTGTTATCATATCCCATCAGTCGTTTTAATTTTTCTTCATATGCTACCCAATCGGAAATTGGTCGACGAGCAACTCCCGATTCCATAGCAGCTTTAGCTACAGCCGGGGATACCCAAGTGAGTAGACGGGGATCGAGCGCCTTAGGTAGGATATAATCGCAACCGAATTTCAGATCGGTCATATTGTATGCTTTATTTACGACAGACGGAACGGATTCTTTAGCAAGAGCCGCAATTGCTTTGACCGCAGCAAGTTTCATATCTTCATTAATAGTAGTTGCTCCACAGTCTAATGCTCCACGGAATATATAAGGGAATCCAATAACATTATTGATTTGGTTAGGATAGTCAGAACGCCCGGTTGCGAAAATTAAGTCTTTTCGTGACTCTATCGCTAAATGATATTCTATTTCAGGATCGGGATTAGCAAGTGCAAATACAATAGGATTTTTTGCCATTGATTGAAGCATTTCAGGAGTGACCACATCTTTAACAGAAAGCCCAAGGAATACATCGGCATTTTTCATCGCTTCAGAGAGGGTTGTTATGTCACGCTCAGTGGCAAATTCTTGTTTTTGTGCATTTAAATCATTACGTTTCTTAGTTATAACGCCCTTACTATCGCACATAACAATATTTTCTTTTTTAACACCGAGAGCCATATATAGTCGAGTGCACGATACAGCTGCTGCTCCGGCTCCATTAACGACTAATTGAATTTCATCGATTTTCTTGCCTTGAATTTCAAGTGCATTAAGTAGACCTGCACCTGAAATGATAGCAGTACCATGTTGGTCGTCGTGCATAACCGGAATATCACATTCCTCTTTTAATCGACGTTCTATCTCAAAACATTCAGGAGCTTTTATGTCCTCAAGATTAATACCACCAAAAGTTGGGGCTATGGCTTTAACTGCTTGTATGAATTTTTCAGGGTCATTTTCATTGACTTCGATGTCAAAGCAATCAAGCCCACCAAATATTTTAAATAAGAGTGCTTTTCCCTCCATTACAGGTTTCCCGGCGAGTGCTCCAATATTACCAAGCCCTAAGACAGCAGTTCCATTAGAAATTACTGCAACAAGGTTGCCTTTGCTTGTATATTCGTATGCATCTTGCGGATTCTCTTTGATTTCAAGACAAGGGAATGCTACTCCAGGAGAGTACGCAAGAGATAAATCACTTTGAGATGAGTATGGTTTGGTTGGAATGGTTTCAATTTTTCCAGGTTTCCCGATTTTATGATAATCGAGAGCCATTTCTTTTGTAATGTTAGCCATAATATAAGTTATTAAATTGTAGATTTAACTCTATGAATTATTTAGTTTTTATAGTAAAAACAAGAAGAAATACATCTGAGTTTTTGCAAAAGTACGAATTAATTGTGTAATATTAAAATTGTTCAAAAATAGTTTTATTGTTTTATTCGCTATATAATAATGAAACTATATAAAAAATAGGTTAACTTGTTTTTTCTTTGTACATCTTTCACTATATTTGCATATCATAAACTACCGATACGAATTACCAATGAAATACATAAGTCTTAGTGATGATACAGTGCGGCATCTTTCATTTTATTTGGCTATGGAGGAGTATGTGGCATTGTGCTATGATATAGATGAAGCATTTTTTTTATGGAGGGTGGAGCCAACTGTTATTTTTGGTCGAAATCAACTAATTGACAAAGAAGTGAATTTGTCATATTGCAAAAATAATAACATAGCAACATATAGGAGAAAAAGTGGAGGTGGGTGTGTGTATGCTGATAAAGGGAACATTATGATTTCATATATCACAAGAGAATATAATGTAGCTGAAGCATATAATATATATTTATCCAAAGTCGTTAGTTTGCTAAAATCTTTGGGTGTTAATGCTGAATCGTCAGGGCGTAATGATATTTTAGTTGATGGATTGAAAGTGTCTGGTAACGCATTTTATCGATGTAATAGAAAGAGTGTTGTACATGGCACATTGTTGTATGATACTGATATGAAAAATATGATGAATGCAATAACTCCAGCAACTAATAAATTAAGGTCAAAAGGAGTTGAATCTGTTAGAAGTCGTATTACAACTTTAAAAAAACATTTGAGTGTATCAATAGGTGAATTGATGAAACAGATTCAGAGCAGTTTGAGTGATGATACATTGTTTTTGAATGCATACGATGTAGCACAAATAAAACAAATCGAAAAGTCTTATCTATCAGAAGAGTTTATCTATGGGTTAAATCCTCGTTGCTCTATTAACAAAGAGACGAGAATAGAAGGAGTAGGAGAATTTCATGTTCAAATAGAGACAAATAAAGGGGTTATTAAAGATATTAATTTAATAGGAGATTATTTTATAAAAGACGAGTTGGATACTCAATTACTTACACGTCTAAAGAATATACCATATAATGAGGATTCAATAAGAATTGCTATCAAGAATGTGAATGTAGGTGATTATATATTGAACCTTGATAATGAAAATTTCATAAAACTACTAATACATAACTAATAATGGAAACTAATAAAAGAACTTGTTTGTACGACAAACATGTCGCATTGGGTGCATTAATTAGTCCCTTTGGTGGATTTGATATGCCAATCCAATATAGTGGGATTGTTGAAGAACATAATGCAGTCCGACAGCATTGTGGCGTTTTTGATGTCTCGCATATGGGTGAAGTAACAATTAAGGGTCCCGATGCTGAAAAGTTTGTCAATTATATTTTCACCAACGATATTAGTGGTGCACCTATAGGTAAAATCTATTATGGATTAATGCTTTATCCAAATGGAGGAGCTGTAGATGATCTGCTTGTATATAAAAGAGGAGAAAATGACTTCTTTTTGGTTATAAATGCCGGTAATATTGATAAGGATGTTGAGTGGATATTACAAAATAAGAAGGGGTATGATGTAGAAGTAATCCACGAAAGTGATTATTATGGCGAAATTGCAGTGCAAGGTCCTGATTCTGAATCGGTAATAGAAAGTGTGTTGGGAATTGGGTGTGCAGACTTGACATTTTATACATTTAAACAAGTGGAATACAATGGTGAAACAATAATAATAAGTCGAACAGGATATACAGGTGAAGACGGGTTTGAAATTTATGCAAGTCATGAATTGACTTGTAAATTTTGGGATAAATTATTAGATTCAGAAAAAGCTTTACCTTGTGGACTTGGATGTCGAGATACATTGCGCTTTGAAGTAGGATTACCTCTTTATGGGGATGAGCTAAGTGAAGACATAACACCAATAGAGGCTTGTCTTGGTATCTTTGTTAAAATCGATAAGAATGACTTTATAGGTAAAGAAGTTGTAAAGAAACAGAAAGAGGAAGGTGCGCCTCGCAAACTTGTAGGAATTGAATTGAAAGATAAAGCAATTCCGAGACATGGATATGAAGTGTTGTCTGGTGATGTTGTGATTGGATATGTCACAACCGGTTATCGTTGTATTTCAATAGAAAAGAGTGTCGCTCTCGCACTGATTGACTCAAGATATGCCAATATGGGAGATCCTGTAAAAATTAAGATACGCAAGAAAGTGTTTGAAGGCATGATTGTTGCAAGAAAATTCTATAAAAAGAGTTATAAGAAATAATTAGATATAAATCAAATAAAAACTTAAAACTATGAGTAAGATTATTGAAGGACTTTATTATGCAGAGTCACATGAGTATGTAAAAATTGATGGAGAATATGGCTATGTAGGTATTACTGACTATGCACAGGAACAACTTGGTAATGTGGTATATGTAGATATGCCTGAAGTAGATGATGAAGTTAATGCCGGAGAAGAATTTGGAGCCGTTGAAAGTGTTAAAGCTGCGAGTGATTTGTATTCACCTATCAGTGGCATAGTTGTAGAAGTGAATGAAGCACTTGATGCTGAACCTGGCTTAATTAATAAAGATGCTTATGCTAATTGGATTATTAAGGTTAAGCTAAGTGAGCCAAGTGAAGTGGAAAACTTGTTGGATGCTGCAGGTTACGAAGAAGTTGTTAAGAATGATCATTAACCCAATAAATTCTAATTATGAAATATAAGTATTTTCCACACACAGATAGAGAACTGAATGCAATGCTCGAGGTGTGTGGGAAACGCTCTTTGGATGAACTTTTCGATGAAATACCTGATAGTATCCAATTTAAGCGTGATTATGATTTACCGAGTGAGATGAGTGAGGTAGAATTGCGTCGTTACTTTGCTGAACTTGGTGCTAAAAATAAATCTTTGATTTGCTTTGCCGGGGCGGGATGTTATGACCATTATTCACCAGCAGTAATATCTCATATTATTAGTCGCTCAGAATTTCTAACATCTTATACTCCATACCAAGCAGAGATTTCACAAGGAACATTGCAATATATTTTTGAATTCCAGTCAATGATGACTGAATTAACTGGGATGGAAGTAGGAAATGCATCGATGTATGATGGTGCAACAGCTACAGCCGAAGCAATGATGATGGCAGTGAGTGCCTCAAAGAAAAAGAATAAGGTGCTTATAGCTTCAACTCTTAATCCAAGTGTAAAAACGGTACTTGAAACATATGCAAAATACCAAAGTATCGAACTTGATTATATTGTAGAAAGTGATGGAGTGAGTGATAAGATTGACTTTGAAGAAAAGATTTCAAAAGGTGATGTAGCAGGAGTTGTTGTAGCTTCTCCCAATTATTATGGTATAATTGAAGATTACGATGGATGGGCTGATGCGTGTCATGCACAAAAGGCTTTGTTTGTTATGAATTGTCAAGCCTCAACACTTGGTGCATTAAAGTCGCCAGGAGAATGGGGGGCAGATATTGCAGTCGGTGATGGTCAGAGTCTTGGTATACCAATGAACTTTGGTGGTCCATATGTGGGATTCTTATGTACAAAGAAGTCTTTGATACGCAAGATGCCTGGTCGAGTTGTTGGAGCAACTAAAGATTTGGATGGAAAGCGTTCTTTTGTTTTAACTCTGCAAGCACGTGAACAGCATATACGTAGAGAAAAAGCCACAAGTAATATATGCTCAAATCAGAGTTTGATGGCATTATATATTACAATCTATCTTGCATTAATGGGAGCAAAAGGTTTAAAAGAAGTGAATGAATTAAGCTATAGTGGAGCGCATTATCTTGCTGATGAATTGTGTAAAACAGGGAAATTTGAAATGTTATATCCAAATAAGCCATTCTTGAATGAATTTGCTGTAAAAACTATGCTTGATGTAGATGTATTACAATCTAAGTGTGTAGAAGCAGGTATACTCGCAGGAGTAAAAATAGCAAATGATAAATTGCTATTTTGTGTAACAGAACAACGAAGTAAGGCAGAGATTGATAAGTTTGTAGATATTGTAAAACAATTTTGAAATTCCCCTAAACGATTATGAACAATACATTTTATGGTAAATTGATATTCGAATTGGGCGAAACGGGTAGAGTAGGTTATTCTTTGCCTAAGAATGAATTGTCCGATTACAATATAGCTTCATTACCTCAAAGACTGAAGCGAAAAGAAAAGATGGGATTACCAGAAGTTGATGAGTTAACTGTAGTACGTCATTACACCAATATGAGTAACAACAATTTCGGTGTAGATACAGGATTCTATCCATTAGGTTCATGTACAATGAAGTATAATCCAAAAATTAATGAAGAGATAAGTAATATGTCTTCATTTACATCTTTACATCCATTGCAAAGTGTCGATACAGTACAAGGTGCACTTGAAGTGTATTATAATTTGCAAAGAAGTCTTTCTGAAATTTCGGGATTGAATGAATTTACATTGAACCCATTTGCCGGAGCTCATGGTGAGTTGACGGGTCTTATGGTGATTCGCTCATATCACAATAGTCGTGGCGACTATAAGCGTGTTAATGTGATTGTACCAGATTCAGCTCATGGGACAAATCCAGCAAGTGCTGCCGTGTGTGGCTTGAAAGTTGTGCAAATCAAGAGTCTTGCTGATGGAACAGTTGACGTAGAAGATTTGAAGGCACATCTTGATGATACAGTTGCTGCAATTATGCTTACAAATCCTAATACGTTGGGTATTTTTGAACATAATATTCCAGAAATTGCTAAGTTGGTACATGACTGTGGTGGTTTGCTTTATTATGATGGAGCAAACCTAAATGCGCTACTTGGCAAATGCCGTCCAGGAGATATGGGATTTGATGTGATGCACATCAACCTGCATAAGACATTCTCAACTCCACATGGTGGTGGTGGCCCCGGTTCGGGACCTGTTGGTGTTCGCGCCGGACTTGAAAAGTTCCTACCAAATCCACACGTAAAGAAGGCAGAAGATGGTACGTTCTATATTGATACAGATGCTGAAGCTCTTGGTTCGGTGTCGGGATTTATTGGTAACTTCGGAGTGATGATAAAGGCTTATTCATATATCCTAACTCTTGGTAAGGAAAATCTTAAATATGTGGGTCCATTTGCAACTTTGAATGCTAATTACATAAAGGATTCGCTAAAAGATGTGTATGAATTGCCGATTGACGTGGTGTGTAAACACGAGTTCGTGTTTGACGGCTTAAAGGATAAGAGTCAAGGTGTAACTACAATGAATGTAGCTAAACGATTGCTCGATTATGGATTCCATGCACCAACAATTTATTTCCCACTGCTATTCCATGAATCATTGATGATTGAACCCGCAGAAAATGAGAGTAAGACTACTCTTGACGAATTTATTGCTGTGATGCGTAAGATTGCTAAAGAAGCTGCTGAAGACCCGGAAATGTTGAAAGCTGCTCCACATAATACACCCGTACGTCGTCCAGATGATACTCTTGCTGCAACTCACCCAATTGTTACTTATCGCGAACTTTTAGCTGATAGTGCAGAATGAAAAGTGATATAATAATCATTGGTGCCGGCCCCGGAGGTTATGAAACTGCTAACTATGCTGCATCTCGAGGATTGTCGGTAACAATCTTCGAGATGAGTGAGTTAGGAGGCACTTGTTTGAATAGGGGGTGTATCCCTACAAAGACACTTTGCAAGAATGCAGAGGTGTTAAATCTTTTGCAAGAAGCAACTGAGTTTGGTATAAGCGATGTGGTTTTCTCAGTGGATTTTGCCAAGATGATTGAACGTAAAAATAATGTTGTGGCACAGCTTCGTGAAGGTGTAGCAATGGCATTAAAACATCCTAATATTACTCTTGTGCAAGGTGAAGCTGCGATTACATCGGCAAAATCGGTTGTATGTAATGGAGAAAGTTATGAATGCGATAATATGATTATCGCTACCGGTTCTCGACCAAAGTTTCTACCAGTAGAGGGTGTAGACTTGCCATGTGTACTTACAAGTGATGAAATTCTAGAACTTGATACATTACCAAAGAGCCTTTGTATTATTGGTGGTGGTGTGATAGGACTTGAATTTGCATCTATCTTCAATAGTCTTGGAGTTGAAGTTACCGTAGTTGAATTCTGCAAAGAAGTTTTGCCTAATTTTGATAGCGACGTGGCAAAGCGTTTGCGTCAAATTCTTGTAAAAAAAGGTGTTGCGTTGAATGTGGGAGCAGGAGTTTCGTCTATTGTTGCAAATGAAGATGGCACAGCCATTGTGAAATATGAGCAGAAGGGAAAATCACTCGAAGTTGCATGTGAAAAAGTGCTTATGGCGGTGGGACGCGCTCCTCGTTTACCTCAAGGACTTGACACAGCAGGTGTGGAATATTCGCCACGTGGAATTTTGGTAGATGAAAATATGCTTACAAATGTGTCAGGAGTGTATGCTATCGGTGATGTAAATGCACGATGTATGCTTGCCCATGCAGCTACATTCCAAGGCAAACGTGCTGTTAACACTATACTTGGAGAAAAGGATAATATCAGATTAGACGTTATGCCATCAGCAGTGTTTACTACACCGGAAGCATCGATGGTGGGTGTAACTGATAGCTATTGCAAAGAGAATGGTGTAGAAGTAGTGGTAAAAAAAGCATTTTTCAGAGCTAATGGTAAAGCTGTTGCAATGAATGAAACTGATGGTATATTGAAACTTGTGGTAGGAGCAACTGATGGCAAGATATTAGGTTGCCACATACTTGGAGTTCACGCAGCAGACTTAATTCATGAAGTAGCTGTGTTGATGAACAAAGATGCTACAATAGATGAATTGAAAGATATTATCCATGCACATCCAACCCTTGGAGAAGTGGTGCTGATGGCTGCTATATAAACGTGTTAAAAGAATCGATCAAATGCAAGTGAGTTGTTAAGGTTCGCTTGCATTGTTTTTGTATTATATTTTATAGATTGGGTAAATATGATTATATTTGCTCTATAATAACAAAAAACATATAGATATGAGATTTTTATATTTTATTATTACGTTACTATTGGTTACATCGTGTAAAAGTCATAGTGTAACTTTACCTGAAGGTGAGTTTACTTATAACGTGCCTTGTCGAGTTGTTAATATTAATACCGATAAGCCTGGTAAGGCAATTGTATTATTGTGGCTTCATGGAGGAGTGAGGGATATAGCAAAGCATAATTTCTTTGCATTCAATCATATTGATTGTGTTGATGCTGATGAACGTATTTTGAAGTATCTTAAAGAAAGTGGAACTAAAGCAGTGGCATTATTCCCTGTATGTCATAAGTCTTGGCAAAAAGAACCTGTGGCATGGAGAGATTGCTATGATGATGTGAAACATATAATAGACGATTATATTAAAAAAGGTCTTGTTGATGAAAAGAGAATATATGTTACAGGTTCTTCTGATGGAGGTGTAGGGACTTGGGATTATGCTGAAAAACACCCTGAAATGTTTGCGGCAGCAATATCGATGTCATGTTCATCACCAAGGAAAGTGGATATTCCAATTTATTTCTTTAATACAAGAAGCGAGAAAGATTGTACAGCAAAAGTAGAAGAACTTGTTAAGCAAGGTGTGAACGTGAAATATAAGTATTGTCCCCAATATAAACATGGAGGAGATGCTGCAGAATGTACTCCTGGATTATTAAAAGAGTTTTTTAGTCATACAAAATAGAAAACTTTAACTATTATAATGTAAAATGAGGTGTATCAAAGAGATACACCTCATTTTACATTGTATGGGAGTGCTATTTGTTAGTATCTTCTTTAAGATATTTATCAAGCCAACCGAAGAATTCTTTTTGCCATATCAAACTGTTTTGTGGCTTAAGAATCCAGTGATTTTCGTCAGGATAAAGAATCATTTTCGAAGGAACACCAAGCAATGTGGCAGCGTTGAATGCCATTTCAGCTTGTGAACTCAAGATGCGATAGTCAAGTTCGCCTGCAGTGATAAGGATAGGAGCTGTCCAGTTCTTAACATATTTGTGAGGAGAGCAAGCAAATGTGCGTTGAGCAACCTTGTTGTCTTTTTCCCAAAATGCGCCACCCATATCCCAGTTAGCGAACCACATTTCTTCAGTTTCAAGATATTGAGCTTCCATGTTGAAGATACCAGCATGAGCAATAAGAGCTTTGAAACGACCTTCGTGGTTACCAGCCAACCAATATACAGAGAAACCACCATAGCTTGCACCAACTGCACCGATGTGATCACCATCGACGTAAGGTTCTTTCTTCATGTAGTCAACAGCAGCAAAGTAATCCTTCATATTTTGACCAGGATAATCGCCTGAAATTTGTTCATTCCATTCTGTTCCGAAACCAGGAAGACCACGACGGTTAGGAGCAATTACGATGTAACCTTGAGAAGCCATCAAACGAAGGTTCCAACGATAAGACCAGAATTGGCTTACCGGTTGTTGTGGGCCACCTTGGCAATAAAGTATTGCCGGATATTTCTTCGTTTCATCGAAGTTAGGAGGAAGAACTACCCATGTAGTCATTTTCTTACCATCAGTAGTAGGAACAAGCACTTTCTTAACAGTAACATTGTTAAGAGATGCAAGTATAGCATCGTTTACATTAGAAAGTTTCTTGATTTCGCCACCTGTAACAGCATAAACTTCGTTAGGCTCTTGTAGAGAGTGACGAAGAGTGATGATAGTTTCATCGTTAACAGGAACTACAGCTGCATAGTCGTATTCGCCTTCAGCAATAGTTGTGATTTCAGAAGTTTCAATATTGATTTTGAACAGTGGAGCACAACCAAGGTAAGGAGCTGTGAAAAAGATAGCCTTTTCGTTAGGAGACCAGGCCATTTGATCTACAGCATAATCCCAATTTGCAGTAAGGTGCTTCTTTTCGCCACTTTCCATATCAAGAATGAAGATGCGATTCATATCACTTTCATAACCGTCACGTTCCATAGAAAGCCATGCAAGATAACGACCACTCTTAGAGAAACGTGGGTTTGTATCGTAACCCATCATACCTTCAGTAAGGTTCTTAGTTTCGCCTGTTTCAAGGTTATATTGATATAGGTCGGAATTAGTTGAAAGTGAATATTCTTTACCTGTTTTCTTTCGTGATACATATACAATACTTTTACCATCTGGAGCCCATGCAATAGATTCAACGCCACCAAAAGGCTTCATAGGAGCTTCGTATGGTTCGTCTTTCAACATATCAACGATGTTGGTAACTTGCTTACCGTCGAAATCGGCAACGAAAGAGTGAGGGATAGTCTTAACCCATTCATCCCAGTGCTTGTACATCATATCAGTGATGATGCGTACGTTAGCCTTGTCGTGTTCAGGATAAAGTTCCTTAGTGTCGTTGCCCCATTTAACTTGAGAGATAAGAGCAATCTTTGTTTCATCTGGAGATAATACGAAACCATCAACACCATTTTCTACGTTAGAAACCACTTTGCGATCGGTCCCATCAGGATTCATTGTCCAAATTTGCATTTTGCCGTCTTGTGGGTAAAGGAATGCAATTTTATTGCCACCATTGATCCATACTGCGTTTTGTTCGCCTTTAGCAGTCTTTGTGATGCGTGTAGGATTAGAACCATCAACTCCAACTATCCAAAGTTCGCGATTTGATTTGTTTTGCTCAATGCTTTCAAATTTTACACCATAAAGTACTTTTGTACCATCTGGTGATACTTGAGGATCGGTAACTGCACCCATTGACATAAGAGCCTCAGGTGTGAATTGACCATTTTCGATTTTCACTTGTGGCTGCTCGATGATAACTTCCTCGGCTGCTTTCTCACAAGAAGCTAAGCCGGAAAGGGCAAAAAGAGATGCCATAATTGTAAATTTAGATAAGTTCATAAAAGATTTAGATTATTAATTTATTAATAGTTATTTTTTGTTTTTATTATTATGATTCTTTTTTGTTGGTTTAAAGTCTTTCTTTGAAGTTGGAGATTTCGGAATACGCTTATTTGCAACGTATGTTCGTTGAGTGCCACCGGGATACAGCTCGTTAATTAGATCTATGCGATTTATGCGTTGTAATGAGCGGATAATGTCGTATTTGTATTTGTCATCGTACCAAAAGAAGTATTTGCGTTGAGCAAGTTTATCTTCTTTTGTATGTGCTGTAAATACTGGTTGAAGAGTATATGGATTGTAGCCTGTGTAATACATTTCAGTCGACATAGTCATAGGAGTAGGTGTAAAATCTTGTACTTGCTCAAGATGAAAGTTTAATTTTTTAGTCTTGCATGCAAGTTCTGCCATATCACATTCGGTACAGCCAGGGTGAGATGATATAAAATAAGGTATAAGTTGCTGATTCAAGCCCTTATTTTTATTGATACGATCAAAAATGTGCTTAAAATCTTCAAATTGAGTGAATGAAGGTTTGCGCATAAGTTTAAGAACATTTTCAGATGTGTGTTCAGGAGCAACTTTTAGTCGTCCTGACACATGGTTTGTGATAAGTTCTTCGTTATATTTTCTATTAATCTTATTGATGCGTTCATCAGAACTTTTGTGCATTGACAAGTCATATCGCACACCACTACCCACAAATGATTTCTTTACTTGTGGAAGTTTGTCTACCTCGTGGTATATATCAAGTAATAGCGAGTGGTTGGTGTTTAAGTTTGAGCATGGTAATGGGTATAAACATGAAGGTCTAACGCATATTTTGCATTTATTGATATCTATTCCCCCAAGTTTGTACATGTTGGCCGATGGTCCCCCTAAATCGGAAATGTAACCTTTGAAATCTTCCATTTCGCACACTTGCGCAACTTCTTTCATAATTGATTCTTTACTGCGCGAAGCAATAAACTTACCTTGATGTGCTGAAATTGTACAGAAAGAACAACCACCAAAACACCCACGATGTAAGTTTACGGAATGACGTATCATCTCGTAAGCCGGAATACGTTTACCATTGTAACGAGGGTGAGGTAGTCGAGTATAAGGAAGGTTGAATGATGCATCGATTTCTACCTCTGTCATAGGTGGGTTAGTTTTATTAATTTTAATTGCTATATTACCGGTACGTTGCCAAATTGTACGACCTTGCCAACGATTAGATTCAATTTCAATGTTTTTAAAATTTTCAGCGTGCTTTTTCTTGTCCTTTTTACATTCTTCGAATGAATGAAGAACTAATTCATCATTATTTGTTGCGTTAGGGATACAGTCAATTGTGCTTCGTAAAGCCGTTTGTGGTATATCAGTCAATTCATGGATACCTTTACCATCACGAAGCGCATTGGCAATCTCAATAATAGTTTTTTCACCCATACCATAAATTAAGAGGTCAGCTTGACAATCTACAAGAATTGAAGGTCTTAATTCATCCTTCCAATAATCGTAGTGTGCAAGTCGGCGCATAGATGCCTCGATTCCTCCCACAATGATAGGAACATCAGGATAGTTTTTTTTAAGTGTATTTGAATATACAATTGTGGGATAATCCGGACGCATACCAGCCTTTGCATTTGGAGTATATGCATCATCACTACGCTTTCGCCTATTGGCTGTGTAATGATTAACCATAGAATCCATTGCTCCTGCAGATACCCCAAAAAACAAACGAGGCTTTCCAAGTTTTGTGAAATCACGAAGGTCATCTCGCCAATTTGGTTGAGGAACTATGGCAACTCGATAACCATTCGATTCGAGTACACGTCCAATAACAGCAGTTCCCATCGATGGATGATCAATGTAGGCATCACCTGAAAATAATATCACATCGATATAATCCCACCCAAGATATTCAATTTCTTTTTTTGTAGTTGGGAGCCATTGTTTATTTTTGTATTTTGTTTCATCCATTGTTATTCCGCATTTTTTATTGATTCTTCAAGAGCAAGTAACTCATCACGATATTGTGCTGCCTCAATGAAATCCATACGTTTAGCTGCTTCAGTCATTTGAATACGCAATCGTTCTATTACTTTCTTCTTGTCGTTTACAGTCATATATTTAACAACCGGATCGGCCGCAATATTCACTGTTTTGTTAAACTCTTTATCAATATAACTTTGTATAATTGGGTTGATATTGCTTTTCTCTATAAATCTGCCTTTTGATGTAAGTTTAGGAGTTGCTGTATCAGAATCTTGTCCGACGATAAGATTCCTTGCTTTCACGATTGCTTGTGGTGTTATGCCATTCTCTTCATTATATCTTAATTGTAATGTGCGACGTCGGTCGGTTTCTTCTATGGTTTTTTGCATTGATTCGGTTATCTTGTCAGCATACATAATTACCATACCATTCAAATTACGTGCAGCTCGTCCCGCTGTTTGAGTGAGAGAACGATGATTACGTAAAAAACCCTCTTTGTCGGCATCAATTATAGCTACAAGTGATACTTCAGGAAGATCAAGTCCCTCACGAAGAAGATTTACCCCAATTAAAACATCAATATCACCGCCACGAAGCTGGTCAAGAATCTTAATGCGGTCCATAGTTTCAACATCAGAGTGTATATATGCACATCGAATATTTATCTTAGTCAAGTGTGCCGCTAATTCTTCTGCCATACGTTTGGTTAAAGTAGTAACCAAAGTTCGCTCATTAAACTCAATACGGCGCTGAATTTCATCTAAAAGGTCATCTATTTGTCCTCTTGTTGGGCGAACAACTATTTGAGGGTCGAGAAGACCTGTTGGGCGTATAATTTGTTCTGTAATAATTCCTTCGCATTTATTTAATTCGTAATCGGCCGGAGTGGCACTGACGAATATTGTTTGTTTGGTTAGAGATTCAAACTCTTCAAACTTAAGAGGTCTATTGTCAATAGCAGCTTGCAGTCTAAATCCGTAATTTACTAAATTTGTTTTACGTGAAAGATCTCCTCCATACATACCTCGTATTTGAGGTACAGTTACGTGACTCTCATCAATAATAGTTAGATAGTCTTTGGGGAAATAATCTAGTAGACAGAAAGGGCGCATACCCGGTTCTCTACCATCAAAGTATCTTGAATAATTCTCGATGCCAGAGCAATATCCAACTTCCCGAATCATTTCAAGGTCGTAACTTACGCGCTCATATAATCTGCTTGCTTCTGTGTAACGTCCCTCACGTTCAAACATATCGCGTTGAGTTCCTAAATCAACTGCAATTTTGTCGAGAGCAAAAGCCATACGTTCTTTTGTTGTTACAAATATATTTGCAGGGAATATTCTAAATGCTTCAACATTTTCGGTCGGCATTTGTGTAATCGTATCCATAATTTGGATTGATTCAATTTCATCTCCCCAGAAAATAACACGTATGTTAATTTCTTCGTATGCGAGTGCGATATCAACGGTGTCACCTTTTACCCGAAATGTACCTCGAGATAATTCTATTTCATTTCGAGAGTATAAAGCATCAACCAGCGTACGTAAGAAACGATCACGACCAATATTCTGCCCGCATTTTATTTCAATAATGTTTTCGTTGAAATCGTTTGGATTTCCCATACCATAGATGCAAGAAACTGATGATACGACAATGATATCTCTTCTGCCGGATAATAAAGCAGCAACAGTTGCAAGTCGTAATCGGTCAATTTCATCATTTATTGCTAAATCCTTTTCAATATATTTATCTGAAGATGGTATGTAGGCTTCAGGTTGGTAGTAATCGTAATAAGAAACAAAATAATGAACTGAGTTATTCGGAAAAAAAGATTTAAACTCTGCATACAATTGTGCTGCCAACGTTTTGTTGTGAGACAAAATTAGGGTGGGGCGATTGGTGTTTGCAATGACATTAGCCATTGTAAAAGTCTTACCGGATCCTGTTACCCCTAATAGAGTTTGGTACTGAATCCCATCAACAACCCCTTTTGACAATTGCTCAATAGCTTGAGGTTGGTCGCCTGTTGGGCTATATTCTGAGTTTAATTGAAAAAACATAGTTATATTTTTCTATAGCTTACAAAATTACGAAAAAAGTTACTTATTTTGGTGAGTGAAATTAAAATATTGAATGTGATGTTTCGTTTTGTCAGCCTTGTTTACAAATATTAGAATAATTACATAAAATTTTGCACAAAAAATGTAAATTGAGCTAATTATTTTAGATTTTTTAGCGGTAATAGGATTTTATTTCGTAACTTTGCAAACTGAAATTCGTAAGTGATTGAAAAGAAACTGCTGTGTGTGCAGAAGTTTATAATTTGAATATAATCTATTAATAAAAGCTATGAAGCTACTACAAGCTAAATTATCTCAATATCAAGAGCCACAAAAGGCAAAAGCAGCCGGAATTTATCCATATTTCCGCAAGATTGAAAGCGAGCAAGACACCGAAGTTATTATCAATGGTAAAAAAGTATTGATGTTCGGTTCTAATAGTTATATGGGATTAACAAATCACCCAAAGGTTAAAGAAGCAGCAATCGAGGCAACCAAAAAATATGGAACAGGTTTGGCCGGTTCTCCGTTCTTGAATGGTACACTTGATATACATAAAGAATTAGAGCAAAAATTAGCAGCATTTGTTGGAAAGGAAGATGCAATGTTGTTTTCAACCGGATTTGGTGTAAATCTTGGAGTGGTTTCAACTTTAACAGGTAGAAATGATACAATTATTCTTGATGAACAAGACCACGCATCTATAATTGAAGGACGCCGTCTTTCATTTTCAAAATCATTGAGATATAAACATAATGATATGGCATCACTAGAAGAACAGTTGAAGAAATGTTCGGATAATGATGTTAAGTTGATTGTAACCGATGGTGTATTCTCAATGGAAGGAGATGTGGCTAATTTACCAGAAATCATACGCTTGTCGAAGCAATATAATGCAAGTGTTATGGTTGATGAAGCACATGGTATCGGTGTATTCGGAAAACAAGGACGTGGTACATGTGATCACTTTGGTGTGACTGATGATGTAGATTTGATTATGGGTACATTTAGTAAGTCATTTGCTTCATTAGGTGGTTTCATTGCATGCGATAAAACAATTACAAATTATTTACGTCATCATTCTAGAAGTTATATTTTCACTGCAAGTATCACACCAGCATCAACAGCAGCTGTTAGTGCTGCTCTTGATATTATGATAAGTGAGCCTGAAAGAATGGAAAACTTGTGGGCGTTGACTCACTATGCTTTAGATGGTTTCAAAAATATGGGATTTGAAATAGGAAATACATCTACTCCAATTATACCTTTATATATTAGAGATAATAATTTGACATTTATGATTACTCGTGATTTGAGTGATGAAGGTGTATTTGTAAATCCTGTTGTATCTCCGGCTGTTGCACCTCATGATACATTGATTCGATTCAGCCTTATGGCTACTCATACTAAGGAGCAGGTTACTGAAGGCTTGGAAAAAATCCAAAAGGTATTTAGAAAGTATAATTTGGTTCCATAATAGAATTTAAAAATAGATAAAAACAAAAGGACTTGAATTTTATTTCAAGTCCTTTTGTTTTTATCAGAATTGAGTAAGTAGTGAGATGAAAATTAATTTGGTTTACAATATACGTTATTTGATATAATAACGAACTTTCTATTCTAAAAAATATTGACTTTATAGCAAAAATAATAGGTAAATAATTTGCTAAAAAAAAAGTTTTGTTTTTTGTGTGAAAAAGTTGCTTAGATATGTGTTTTGTATGTATTAAATTATTAATTTCGCATTGTAAAATGATAATAAGATAAAATAATAATATGATTTACAAATTCTGTATTGTTTCAGATGAAGTTGATAACTTCAAGCTTGAGATTGCTATTGATTCAGATGACACTTTTTTGAGATTACGTAATACAATCTTGGATTCAATAGGATATACAAAGGATCAATTAGATTCATTCTTTTTGTGTGAAGATGACTGGTCAAAAGGTCAGGAAATTACATTAGAAGAAATGGATACTGATTCTGATGAAGATATGTGGTTGATGGAAGATACACGATTGAGTGATTTTATTGAAGATGAAGGTCAAAAACTAATATATGTTTTTGATTATATGACGGATCGTTGTTTCTTTATGGAAATGAAAGAAATGCAACCCGGAAAATCTTTATTTGATCCTCTATGCCAAAGAAAGGTGGGTAATGCGCCAAAGCAATTCGTTGATATAGATGAGATAAATGATACTTTAAGTAAAAAAACGGTAGCATCAACAACGATTGATGAACTTGATGAAGAATTCTATGGTGATGAATCTTTTAATGAAGATGAGTTCGACTTGGAAAGTTTTGAAGATTTTAAAGAATAAATAAGAATTAACAACTAGTCTATAGAATACAAGAGTAGGAGCATAATTTTATGTTCCTACTTTTTTATATATAACAATTGTTTCGATGTTTTTATTGATTGAAGAGGTATTTGATTCGTTCCCATAATGTTGGCTTTTCTATATTAATGTGGACGTGTATGTCATTATTTTGTTTGCTAAGGAATAAGATGCTGTTTCTTAAAACTATTGCTATATGATTTGGTAATTCTTCCACTCCTGCAACGTTCTTTAGTGGAATTTCATTAAAAGGGCTCTCTTTTTCTAAGGATTTAATTGTGATAAATTCATTGTTAAACTCTATCGAATGATGCTTTAGAGAGTCTTTGCTCAATACTTTCAAATCAAGTTCTGTTTTTAATTCAATTTTGTGCTTATTGTACAGATTCTTTATATGTTCGTGCTTAATCATAACAAAGTAATATATTTATTGTTTTATATAATATATAATATGAAACGATGTAATACCATTCTGTATGTTATTTTAATATATGTAACAATATTTTTAATTAATTGTTCAATTGAAAAGAAATAAGATTGACCATAAGGCCAATCTTATTTCTTAAATATGAGATAGAAATTGTTATCCTAAGAATCCAAGTAGTACACCAGCGGCAACAGCAGAACCGATAACACCTGCTACGTTTGGACCCATAGCGTGCATCAAAAGGTAGTTTGATGGATCATACTTCAATCCTTGATCGTTAGAAATACGAGCAGCCATAGGTACTGCCGATACGCCTGCGTTACCGATAAGCGGGTTGATCTTCTTGCCTTCCGGAAGGAATAAGTTGAAGAACTTAACAAATAGTACACCTGATGACGATGCTATGATGAATGCCATAGCTCCAAGAGCAAAGATTTTGATAGTGTCAAGTGTCAAGAATTCTGATGCTTGAGTAGATGCACCTACTGTCAAACCAAGAAGCATTGTTACGATGTCGGTAAGAGCATTACTTGCAGTCTTAGCAAGACGAGTTGTAACACCACTTTCGCGAAGTAAGTTACCGAAGAATAGCATACCTAACAATGGAATTGCTGATGGTACGAAGAAACAAGTAAGAAGCAAACCGAAGATTGGGAAAATAATCTTTTCAGTTTGAGATACTGTACGAGCCGGCTTCATCTTGATAAGACGTTCCTTCTTAGTAGTAAACAACTTCATAATAGGTGGTTGGATAAGCGGAACAAGTGCCATATATGAATAAGCTGAAACCGCAATAGCACCCATCATATTAGGAGCAAGTTTAGAAGAAAGGAAGATTGCAGTAGGACCATCGGCACCACCAATGATTGCAATACCGGCAGCTTGGTCAGGGGCAAAACCTAGAGCCAAGGCAACCATGTAAGCACCAAAGATACCGAATTGTGCTGATGCACCTACAAGCATCAACTTAGGATTAGCAAGAAGAGCTGAGAAGTCTGTCATAGCACCAATGCCTAAGAAGATTAGCGGAGGATACCAACCTGCACTAACTCCATTGTAAAGGATGTTAAGTACAGAACCTTCTTCATAAATACCAATCTCATTACCAAGTTGGAAAGGAATATTACCAACAAGGATACCAAACCCAATAGGAACAAGTAGCATTGGTTCAAATTCATGCTTTATCGCAAGATAAATGAAAAATAAACCTACAACTATCATTATTAGGTGAGGAATTGTTACGTTGTAGAATCCGGTGAATTCCCAAAATTGTTGGAAATTTTCACCGAAGAAAGACAATAATTCGTTCATAATTATTATTCGATTACAAGAATGTCAGTACCTTCAAGGACTGAATCACCCTTATTAACGTTAATAGCTTTTACAACACCGTCTTTTCCAGCATTGATATTATTTTCCATCTTCATTGCTTCAAGTATAGCAACTACAGTTGAAGGAGTTACTGTGTCACCAACTTTTACCTTAATGTCGATGATTACCCCAGGGAGTGGAGATTTAACCGCACTTTGTCCTGTTGAAACAGTTGGTTTGTTGATAACCTTAGCTCCACTTTCAGTGCGAGGTGCAGCAGCAGGTTTTACAGTCTTAACTGTTACAGGTGCAGCCTTTGTTTCCTGAATTTCAACATTAAATGGAACTCCATTGACTTCTACATGAGCAATGTTGTTTTCAATGTCTCCAATAGAAACTTTGTAGTCGTTTCCATTGATTTTATACTTATAATCTTTCATTTAATTTTTAGCGTTTAATAGATTAATGTTTGTTAGGTAGTTCACGTAGAGAATAAATCTTAGAGCTCCAAGGAGAGTATGCACGTTTCACCTTATTGATAGTGAGTACTGTGTCTTCGTAATCGTGAGCATTGAGATGTTGATATAGTGCCATAGAAATAGCTGCAATAGCTTCGCTACTATCAACTTCAACTTCGCTGTGATCATCTTCTTCTGTCTTACCTTGCGAGATAGCCTTATTCTTACGAGCAATGCTTGCATTGATCTTACCAAATGCATAGAAGCAAATGCTTAGAAGAAGTAGGGCAGAGAATACGATAAGCATAGCCATAATTGTAAGCATTACACCATTACCATCAAGTTTTTGGAACTTCTCGATTTTGTCATTAAGTTCGATAACTTGATTGTTTATGCCAGGTGTAATTGCACTATCCTTTTCTTTGCCATTACGGAATTCCCATTCAGCAGGATTAAATTCGTTGCTTTCAATTTTATTCCAATCTTCAATTTCAACTGTTCTTGCAAAAGAATGGTCGGCAGGAAGATTAGCAGGAACAACAACCTCATCAAGTTTTGTCAATCCATCAGCATCGTAAATTGCAATGTAATTCTCTTGACCGGGTACTAATTCAAAACTTGCATGGAATGTACCTTTCCAAGGGTCTCCATCGGCAAAGAATACAGCTTGTTGAAGGTGTTCAATCTTAGTATTCTTGTCGTTTAGAGGAATTACATACATTTTAGTCTTGTCAGGGGTTTGACCCTCTGGCACACGCTCATTAGTGATGAATACAGTAGAAATCTGCATTGATTTGCGAGTTGTATTGTACAATTCAATCCATGCGTGGCGATTTCCGTATTCGTCAGTTATGTTTGTTTGGTTTTCAACCATTACTTCAGTGATGCGCAAACCTTTGTGTTGAGCATAAGAAGAGAATGAAAGAAGACAAACAAATATTAATAAAAATAAACCTTTCTTGTTCATTGCTTATAGAATTACAAAGGAATATTACCGTGTTTCTTAGCCGGGTTAACAACCTTCTTGGTTTGTAATTGTTGAAGTGCACGAATTACGCGGAAGCGAGTGTTACGTGGTTCGATAACATCATCGATGTAACCATAGCGAGCTGCATTGTAAGGATTACAGAATAGTTTGTTATATTCGTCTTCCTTATCTTTAATGAACTTCTTGAAGTCGTCCATAATTTGAGCAGCCTTAGCGTCGTCGCCTGCATCTTTAGCCGCCTTAGCAGCAGTTTTAGCATCTTTAGCTTCCTTAGCATAAAGAACTTCAGCAGCTCCAGATGCACCCATAACTGCAATTTCTGCAGTAGGCCATGCATAGTTCATATCACCACGAAGTTGCTTGCAACTCATAACGATGTGACTACCACCATAGCTCTTTCGTAGTGTAACAGTAACCTTAGGTACAGTAGCTTCGCCATAAGCGTAAAGTAGTTTAGCACCATGTAGGATAACCGCATTATATTCTTGACCTGTACCAGGAAGGAATCCAGGAACATCAACAAGAGTTACCAATGGGATATTGAATGCGTCGCAAAAACGAACGAAACGAGCAGCTTTACGAGAAGCATTGCAGTCAAGAACACCGGCAAGAACCTTAGGTTGGTTAGCTACAATACCAACTGATTGACCGTTGAAACGAGCAAAACCTACAATGATGTTACGAGCATAGTTGGCTGAAACTTCAAGGAATTCACCATTATCCACAATAGCGCCAATAACTTCGTACATATCGTAAGCTTTGTTAGCTGATTCTGGGATAATTTCGTTCAAACTGTCTTCAAGACGGTCGATAGGGTCGTTGCATTCTACCAATGGTGCTTCTTCCAAATTGTTTTGTGGGATATATCCCATAAGTTTGCGAATGATGCGGATAGCTTCTTCACCATCTTCGGCAGCAAAGTGTGCAACACCGGATTTTGCTGCGTGTACGTCAGCACCACCAAGTTCTTCTTGAGTAACATCTTCTCCTGTTACAGTCTTTACAACCTTAGGACCTGTCAAGAACATATAAGAAATTCCCTTAGCCATAATTGTGAAGTCGGTTAGGGCAGGAGAGTATACTGCACCACCGGCACATGGACCAAGAATAGCTGAGATTTGAGGGATAACACCGGATGCCATAATGTTACGTTGGAAAATTTCAGCGTAACCGGCAAGAGCGTTGATACCTTCTTGGATACGAGCACCACCTGAATCGTTAAGACCGATAACAGGAGCTCCATTCTTCATAGCCATATCCATAATCTTACAGATCTTTAAAGCAAGAGTTTCAGATAATGCTCCACCGAATACTGTAAAATCTTGTGCAAATACATAAACAAGACGACCTTCGATTGTACCATAACCGGTTACAACGCCGTCTCCTAGATAAGATTTCTTCTCAAGTCCGAAGTTTGTACATCTGTGACGAACAAACATATCAAGTTCCTCGAAACTGCCTTCATCAAGAAGTTGAGCAATTCTTTCACGAGCAGTGTATTTACCTCTCTCGTGTTGCTTTTGAATAGCTTTTTCTCCACCACCGATGCGTGCTTCTTCGCGCAACGCAATCAGTTCTTTTACTTTTTCAAGTTGGTTTGCCATTTTAGTTAATGATATATTAATTATTTATTAGGATCTTCACACAATTCAATTAGAGTGCCACAAGTTGATTTAGGGTGAAGGAATGCGATGTTAAGACCTTCTGCACCTTTGCGAGGAGCTTTGTCGATAAGAGCGCAGCCCTTTTCTTCAGCTTCAGCAAGTGCGTTAGCAACACCATCTTCAACAGCGAAAGCGATGTGTTGGATACCACCACGACCACCGTTCTTTTCAATAAACTTAGCGATAGCACTTTCAGGAGCAGTAGCTTCAAGAAGTTCAATCTTAGTTTGACCAATCTTAAAGAAAGCTGTTTTAACTTTTTGATCAGCCACTTCTTCGATTGCGAAACACTTTGTACCGAGAATGTTTTCGTAGAAAGGGATAGCTTGCTCAAGGCTTGTTACAGCTATACCTACGTGTTCAATGTGAGAAATATTCATAATTAATAGATATAAAAATTAATTGTTTTAGTTAGTTGTTATTTTAATAGAAATTTATAATGCAAAAATAGTGAATTTTATGAAAATGAACTATTAAAATTGAAGGAAAAAATAAAAAGATACATTAATTAATAGTGTTTATGCTGTTTTGGCAATAGTTCTGCCAAATAGTCAGTAATTTTTCTATAAAAAGCATTGTAATGTCATTGATTGTCATAGAAACTTTTTGGCATAACATTTGTTTTTCTTAGTGTCGAGTGGATATAACAACTCAAAATTTAAACTGAATATAAACAAAACAAATATTTTAGAACTATGGGAAAAATTATCGGAATTGACTTAGGTACAACAAACTCTTGTGTTGCTGTACTCGAAGGAAACGAACCTATCGTAATTCCAAACAGTGAAGGTCGTAATACAACTCCTTCAATTGTAGCATTTGTTGATGGTGGTGAACGTAAAGTGGGTGATCCTGCAAAGCGTCAAGCAATCACTAACCCAACCCGTACAATTTTCTCTATTAAGAGATTTATGGGCGAGACTTATGATCAAATTGCTAAAGAAACAGAACGTGTACCATACAAGGTGGTTCGATCTGCAAACAACCAGCCTCGTGTAGAAATCGATGGTCGTGAATATACACCACAAGAAATCTCTGCTATGGTCCTTCAAAAGATGAAAAAGACTGCAGAAGACTATCTTGGACAAACTGTAACAGAAGCAGTTATCACAGTACCTGCTTACTTTAATGATTCACAACGTCAAGCAACTAAGGAAGCTGGCGAAATTGCAGGTTTGACAGTTAAGCGTATCGTGAATGAACCTACTGCAGCTGCTCTTGCTTATGGTCTTGATAAATCTCAAAGCGATAAGAAAATTGCAGTATTCGACCTTGGCGGTGGTACATTCGATATCTCAATTCTTGAACTTGGTGACGGTGTGTTTGAAGTGAAGTCAACCAATGGTGACACTCACCTTGGTGGTGATGACTTTGACCACGTGATTATCGACTGGCTTGCTGAAGAATTCAAGAAAGATGAGGGAGTTGATTTGCGTCAAGATCCTATGGCATTGCAACGCTTGAAAGAAGCTGCAGAAAAGGCTAAGATTGAATTGTCAAGCACAACTTCAAGCGAAATCAACTTGCCTTATATTATGCCGGTAAATGGTATACCAAAGCACTTGGTTCGCACTCTTACACGTGCTAAGTTTGAACAACTTAGCGACAGCTTGATACAAGCTACAGTAGCTCCATGCCAAAAGGCTCTTCAAGATGCCGGTTTGAGCGCAAGTGAAATCGACGAAGTAATCCTTGTAGGAGGTTCAACTCGTATTCCTGCAGTTCAAGAAAAGGTACAACAAATCTTTGGTAAAGCTCCATCGAAGGGTGTAAATCCTGATGAAGTAGTAGCCGTAGGAGCTGCAATTCAAGGAGGTGTGTTGAGTGGAGATGTGAAAGATGTTCTTCTTCTTGACGTTGTTCCATTGTCAGTTGGTATCGAAACACTTGGTAACGTGATGACTAAGCTTATCGAAGCTAATACAACAATCCCTACTCGTAAGAGCGAAGTTTTCTCTACAGCAGTTGATAATCAACCTTCGGTAGAAATTCACGTTCTTCAAGGTGAACGCCCAATGGCGAAGGATGATAAGACTCTTGGTCGCTTCCACCTTGATGGAATTGCTCCTGCTCCACGTGGAGTACCTCAAATCGAAGTTACATTTGAAATCGATGCAAATGGTATTTTGAATGTTTCGGCTAAAGATAAAGCAACAGGTAAGGAACAAAGCATTCGTATTGAGGCTTCAAGCGGTTTGACAGATGCTGAAATCCAACGTATGAAGGACGAAGCTGCGGCTAATGCTGATGCTGATGCTAAGGAAAAGGAACGTATTGATAAGATTAATAAAGCCGATTCAATGATTTTCCAAACTGAAAAGAGTTTGAAAGAACTTGGAGATAAACTTCCTGCTGACAAGAAAGCACAAATCGAAGATGCTCTTGCTAAATTGAAAGATGCTCATAGCAAGCAAGATATTGCCGCGATTGATGCTGCAAGTGCAGAGCTTGAAAGTGTGTTCCACGCTGCTTCACAAGATATGTATAATGCTCAACAACAAGCAGGTGCACAAGGAGCAGGATTTCAACAACAAGGTCCAACTCCGGGAGCAGATCAAGGCGGAAACAAAGGTGATGTAACCGACATTCCTTTCGAAGAAGTGAAGTAATACATTGAAAGATTATATGTAAAAATGGCACGAGAAATCGTGCCATTTTTTGCTTTAATAAGAACAGAATAATGTTATTCTATTGGAACTATGTTCATTTCTTTCCAGTAGTCGGCATTACGATATTTTTCTACAGATTCGGCAGGTACGTGAAGTGTAATTTGTGATGGATTTTTATGTATTGGAGGTATTGATTGAGGCTCAATAGCCATATTAAAGATGTGCTTTAAATTAATACACTCAAAGAACAGGTAATCACCTACATTCTTTATATTCTCAGGAATGGTAATTTCTTCAAGAGACTCACAATTATAAAACACACCTCTTTCAAGAGTTATGAGTGAATGGGGGAGTTTCACATCTTTCAATTTTCCGCAATTCCCGAAAGCGTCTAATCCAATTATTGTTACACCTTCCGGTATCTCAACTTTTCTTATTTGACTGCCGGCTACAAATCCATTCGGTATTTTTGTAATGAATGAGGGTATTTTTAAATTATATACCTTGTTACAACCATGAAAGGCACATTCTCCTATATGAGTAACAGAATTTGGGATACTTATTGTGGAAAGTCCGGTGCAACCTATAAATGCACATTTTCCGATGGTTTTGATACCTTCGGGGATATACACCGATTTAAGATACTCTTTTCCTCTGAATGCTTCATCGGTAATATGAGTAACCTTGTATTCTTTACCATTAATTTTAATCTCATTTTGTATATAAGCGTTGGGCGTTGACGAAAAACCTGCTACTTCACATAATCGATGCTCGTTATCAACGATACGGTAATAGATATGATTACTTTCTATGTCATAATCGACATTTGGGGTTATTATTTCAAAACTGTCCCACCAAGAATTAAATCTTTCGGTATAAATAATTGATCGAAAAGCTATAAATAAAGCCACACACGAAATCACTGTGATTATAGTTCTTCTTATTTTGTGTTTACGACGGTTTATGAGTTTTACAATATCTTCTGTATCTTGAAATCTTTGATTCTTAAGCTCTTTCAAGCACCGAATCATTATTTTTGCATATATGTTGGGCAAATTATGATCGGTGTTTTTGGCTATATATTCAATAATTTTACCCACAGCATATATATCGGTGACTTCGTCTAATTTTTCGTTGTTTATTTGCTCCGGAGCAGCATAGGCTCGTGTCATTCCGGCAGTATCAGAATAACTATCGGTGAAGCAGAACCCCAAATCAATAATCTTTACGTCATTGTTGATTTGTGTAATCATGATGTTCTGTGGCTTCAAGTCGGAATGAACAATATGGTTGTCATGTAAACATTTCAGACCGGAAAGGAGTTGATTGAAGAATTTATCAAGATTAGCACGTTTTTTGAAATAATCGGGGTGCGTCACGATGAATTTATCCAATGTTTCACCACAAATGTTTTCCATCAGAATGTAGCAATCGTCATCATTATTGCAAATTTGCTCATATTTTACAATATTAGGGTGGCATATAGATGCCCCCTTATCATATTCTTTTTGAAAGATGGTACGAAACAACTGTTCCTTGATTAATTCAGGACGAAGTCGTTTTATGAAATATAGTTTTCCATCTATATTTGCTATATATGACAAGCTTGTTTTACTGCTGCTCTCCAACGGTGTCAAGCATTCAGGTTGAATATTGACAGATGATAGTGATGATATAAAATCGGAGGTATTCATTTATTTTTTGTAATTGGGTGTAAATCAACGTTTTACCCCCCCTATGAGTTTATTTGTTCTTGTTGTTTAATTCATAATGTATGCCACCTAATCTGCCGCATACATAGTTGGAGGGTTTACATCCGTTGCGTACCAAGCATGTGAGGTGTAACGGCTCGTTCTGAATGAAATATCCGCAATGAAAATTATCACCAACCATTAATTTACTGTTAGTTGATTGCATAACAGTGAATTGGTTATGACCTTCATATCGTATTATTACCTATCGGTCTGGTTTCCATTGTAGTTTTACTTCATCGCCACATTGCAGTGATGTAGTGTAAAGTGTGGGATTATTGATAAAGTCGCTATCTACATCGTTAATGCCGTAAGACGATTGGCAATAGCTATTCCAATCGCTGTATCCTACAAAACGTGAAAGAATATCAAGAGTAGATAATCGTGGAATTACGTTATTCTCATTCTTTAAGTATCCCCAAAAACGTTTCAGAGTAGTAGGAGAGACTACACTTTTTGTAGTATCAAAAATTCTCATCGAGAGATAATCGAAATCTCGAGGTGTTTTCAATTCTCGTCCGGCTGTTTTAGCAACAGCTTCTTTTATTTTAGTGTATAATAGTTCGGTAGATTTCATTATTAGGTTATTATAGTGCAAAGGTATCATTTTTAAATGAATCAGTAAAATAAGTCAATAAAATAAGTGTAGTAAGTCTTTAAAAGGACTAAAATGGACTAAAGTAAACACTATGAAATAGTCTAACTTTGTGAAAAATTGTAATTATTATGGATAAAAATATATCAAATATATGAAAAACTTAATATGGAAAAACAAAAATTCAGTAATCAATTATTATCACAATTGCATGAACAATATGCAATTAATGATAATGCAAAAAATCAAAATTTTATAACCTTTTTGATTGCAATATTTGCATTATTAGGTGCTTATGGATATGTCTATGTTCATACATATATAGGAAATAATTTAAATAACACTTTTGAAAATGTAATGATGTCTACTATAGATTGTTGTAATAACAATGAATTATATTTTCACCCTGATATAATAATATATCTTACAGTATTTATTTCATTAGTAATGTTATTTTTATCTATTTTAGTCGTGGTTTTAGGTTATTCCACACGTAGAGACCATATAATGATAAATAGGATACGTGAATTTGCTTTTGAAGGAGAATTAAGAAAATCACTTTTTAAAAATAATTTGTTTATTACTGATGGTAAAAGTACTTGCGATTTTTTACCGGATTATTATAAATTATTCTTTTGGACTTTTCAAGTAATAAATTGGGGGGTGTTAGGTATAACATATATTTTATTGAGTCCGAACCATTTCAAATTTATATGTTTTTGGATTACGTTAGTTGTGTTTGTAATATCAATATTTATATTGTGTGAGTATTATTGCAAATATTATAAATATATTGAATGTGAAGATAATGAATCACATACCAAAGAAAATACTAAAAGTAGATGTAAACTACAATTAGGATTTCTATTTTTCTGTTTTAAAAAAGAGTAGTGGAACATATTAATAAACTAAAATAATAAAGAGAAATGAAACGTAACATTTTTAAGGCTTTGGCATTGAGTGCTGTGTGCTTGGTGTCAACGTCTGTGCTGATGAATGCACAGCAGCTCAATCCTGCTGTTTACGGACCGCAGGTGAATAAGTTGAAGAAAGGACAAGGAACAGTTACCGACTATGTGCCTAATCAAGTTATTGTGAAGTTTAAAGACACAAGTGGTGTGCGTGTGCAGTTTGGTTCTAATCGCACAATCCGTACCACTTCGGTAAAAAGTGTCGACAGTAAATTGACTGCTCTTGGTATCAAGAAAGCAGAGCAATTAATGCCACTTACCGGAGCTAAAAAGTTGCGTAAAAGCAATGTTATGTTGAAGTCTTATTCCGGTCGTGAAATACCGGAACCCGATATGTCCCGACTATATTTGATGAATGTGGATTCCACTAAGAATATGAGTGTATATGAGGTAATCAAGCAATTGGAAAACATTGCCGAGGTTGAATATGCTGAACCAAATTACCGTATTTATGCAATGACTACAAGCGAAAGTGCAACATATACAGCAGAGCCTTTGTATACTCAACAATGGGGACCATCGGCAATCAATCTGCCGGCTTTGTGGGATATGCCTAAGATTAACGATAAGCGTCCTGTAATTGCCATTATCGATACCGGAGTGGAAGTTACACATCCCGATCTTGCCGATAATATCTATACTAACGAAAAAGAACTTAATGGAGAAGATTATCTCGATGACGACAACAACGGTTTTTATGATGATGTTCACGGTTGGGACTTTATTAAAAACAGACCGGTAGAAAGTGATCCTAACGGTCATGGTACACACTGTGCCGGTATAGCAGCCGCTGTGGGTAATAATGGAAAAGGTATCACAGGTGCCAATCCCGATGCTTTGATTCTGCCTGTTACTGTTTTAGGTGCAGATGGCTCGGGCGATATCGCTTCTGCCATAAAAGGTGTTGATTATGCTGTTGCCAATGGAGCTGATGTGTTAAGTATGAGTTTTGGTTCTGCTTGGGGGAACTCAATGTATGGCGCTTGTAAAAAGGCATTTCAGTCGGCAGTTCTTGTTGCAGCTGCAGGAAATGATGGTTTGTCTATTAATGTTGTTCCTCGTTCTCCATCTGATCCAAGTGGTAGAATTTTTCCCGGTGCGTTTGATGTGGTACTCGGAGTGATGGCAAGTGATAATAATGGAAATAGAGCCGGTTTCAGTAATTACGATGAAGATGGAGCCTATTATTCCGATTACGATAAGCATGGTGATAATTTCTATAACTATGAGGTCCTTGCACCGGGTGTAGATATTATGAGTACTTATCCGGGAGGACAATATAAGTCGCTTAATGGTACTTCTATGGCTACTCCACTTGTAGCAGGAGCAGTATCGCGTTTGTTACAAACTAAAGAAACCGAATTATATCGTGGCACGTTTGTCGGAGATATTGTGCATGCCACCGATAATGCTACAGGTGTACTTGACGTTATCAAAGCATATAACTTTAATAGTGAAAACCGCAGTACTGAATTGGTTGTACAAAGTGTTGCGTTCGACGATTCTGCAATGGGAGATGGAGACGGTGTGCTAGAATCCGGTGAGATCGTTGATCTTTATCCTACCATTCGTTGCTTATGGGGGAATGCAAATAATATTAAGTTGAATATATCGGTAGATACCGAATATGAGAAAGAAAGTACTATCGAGATCATTGACACGAATGTCGATTTTGGTTGGAACTTGAATAGTCAAGGAAGTGGTAAAAGTAAAAATCCATTGAGGGTAAAAATCAATGAAAATATAGTAAATGGATATAACTTGAGATTGATAGTATCAATATCAGATGAAAGTAATCTTAATGTACAACAGAAACAAGTTGAAAAGATTATACAACGTTCAGATGCACTAACCGGTGCAATAAGTGAAGATCTTACTCTCACTCCCGATAAACAGTATATAATAAATGGTAATTTTGGAGTACCATCAGGTGTTACTCTAACTATTTTGCCGGGTACAATACTTAAATTCACAGATGGTGCTGAGATGAAAGTGGAGGGTGAAATTATTTGTAATGGAACACCTGAGAATCCGATTATTTTCTGTGGTGATGGATATAGTTATATGGGTGGGTTTAACTTTGGACATCACAACGAAATTAGTTATGTGATTTTTGAGAATCTTAATGCTAATATTTTATTTTCAGACGGAAATATAAAGCATTGTATAATTAAAAATACTAAAGCAACAGCGTTCTCAAATCATTATCCAGGATTCGTTAAGTGTAATATTTATAACAACGAATATATTTATTCTTTCTGGTCTGGTATGGGACTCACAATAGATGGCATAAATATGATAGGGAATATATGTTGTGATCAGCCTGCTTTAGGAACAGAAAATGTTATCAATAGTAATATTTTTACTAATTATTCTTTTGGTATGCTTGACACACGAGTGTTAAATAATGTTTTATATGACATAAGTTCTATGGTGAACTATAAGCCTTCACGACCCAATTATTTTGGTACAAGTAGAGAAGATTATGCTCGTATCGGAATTTTGGATTCGAAGAATCCTATATCTCCGAGGGGGTGGGGTACATATGATTTATCGAATATGCCTACTCGCCCTATTGCAGAGGCACACGGCATAGTATGGAAGGTGGTGGTGAATGGCTATGATGCACAGGACGAATTTGACTTGCTTCCTCCTCTTGGTGTGGGTAAACATAAGTTTGAAGTTTATTTTAATCGCCCGATGAATAAGTCTGTGACTCCAACTGTGGCAATGGGTGCCGTAGGACCATACGATCAAATTCCTATCGATGAAGAAGGTTGCTGGAATGAAGACGGAACCATCTATACAGCATATATAACCATCGATGGAAAATTTGGAAGTAATGGTTTGAACAGAATATATGTGGCAGGAGCCGAAGATGATGAATATTTTGAAATTCCTATTGAAGATAGTCGTTTTAATGTAATGGTTCAGGTTACCGGCTCGTTGGCAACACATTTCTTTGCTGAAGCAGGACTTGGCAAGGTTAATCTAACGTGGGAAACCGACGAAGAAGATTTTGAAGACCTTCTCGGATATAATATTATGAGATACACTGAGCATGTGGATTCAATTTACGAAACTGATTATAATAAATATGGCGATTGGAATCAGCATCTTATAATAAAAGGTGATACGACCATTATCAACGAAACGCTGATAGATAGCAGAATAGAATCGTTTACCGATTACAATGTAATACCGGGAACAACATATTACTATCAAATCAAGCAATTGACTACATCGATGAATAGTCATGATCTAAGTAATGTGGTATCGGCAACACCATTGACAGCGGCAAAGGGTGACGCTAATGGTTCGATGAGCGTAGATGTAGCAGATGTGGTAACTGAAGTGGCTTATATGACAGGGCAAGACCCGCAACCGTTCATCTTTGAGGCTGCCGACGTGAATGAAGATGAAGTGGTGAATGTACTCGATGTCGTGGGAACAGTGAATATCATTAAGTCCCCGGCAGGAACTACTTCAATGAGTGTGAACAGCACAGCCATCTACACCATAGAAGACGGAGTACTTTATGTGGAAAGTCCTGTGGCACTTGGTGGTGTACAATTCCGATTCAATGTGTCTACCGATGCAGAAATCACCCCTCTTGAAGCCCTTAACGACTTTGAAACCGTAGGCGACAACCAAGGTGAAAACGGCTACTTGTTTATGGCATTCTCAATGACCGGAAGAACCATATCGGCAGGCAAACAAGCATTGTTACGCATAGGCAGTGCCGAAATGACCGAAATCGTGCTTTGCGACGCAACCGGCAAGAGCATAATCGGAATCGACGGTAACACCAGTGGAGTGGGAGCAATCGAGGCTATGCAGATGGAATTGCCTTATCCTAACCCGTTCAGCGATGTGCTTACAGTGCCTTACAAGGTGGGTAAAGACGGTGTTCACGACGTGAAGATTGTGGTTAGCACTGTTACAGGTGCTACTGTGGCAATACACACCGAAAAGGCTGAATACGGATTCCACTCTTGGACTTGGAATGCGGGTAAAGATGTAGCGAACGGTGTATATCTTGTATCGCTTTATGTAGACGGACGTTTGATGCAAACAGCAAAAGCCGTAAAACGATAATAAAAACACAAAACGTGAAACTTAAACGCAGAATGCGTTTCGCAATAGAAACCCCACGATTGTTCGTGGGGTATGTGCGAGAAAAATAAAAAATGAACATCGAAGATGTTCCATAATGTTAACCGGCTCGCTGTTTAAGCGTTTTGTTTAAAAAGATAAGAAATGAAAAAAAGATTATTAACAATGTTGCTGATGGTGGTGAGCATAACGCTCACTACCTTCGGTGCAAATAAATTGACGATAACGGGGGGAGAAGGACACCCGGGCGATGAAGTGACGGTTAGCGTGTCGCTCGAAAACAGCGATGACGTGGTGGTTGCCGAATTGCAGATTCCTTTAAATGATCAGTTGATATATGTTGAAGGCTCTTGTACGCTTAATAGTGAAAGGGCTGACGGACATCAGGTGACAGCGGGTGTGAAAGACGGGAAATTGAATATCGTTGTGTATACTCTCGATTTGAAACCATTAAAAGGAAATGTCGGTGAATTACTTACATTTAAGTTAAATCTGAAAAAAGAGCCGCAAACGTATCCTTTAAGTGCGACAGTACTATTAGGAGATGCTTCAGGTAATAAGTTTGACGCAAGTAGCGTTGACGGAACTGTTACAATCAGAGCCGCAAAACTCAGTGTGCAGACTCCAATAGTCGATTACGGACATATTCCTATACGTAGCACTTATACACAAGATGTGGTATTGCAAAATGTAGGAAATGAAACGTTGGAAGTTACTGCTGTGAATTTCACAGCCGACGAGTTCAGTGTAAGTGAGACATCGTTCAATATAGGTGCAGGAGAAATGCTTTATTTATCTGTGGCGTATGCACCGGTAAATAGAGGTACAATAAGTGAAACGGTAACGTTTGTTTCAAACTCAGTTTATGGAGCAAAAAGTGCATCATTAAAAGCCGATCCGTTTTCAGTGAACGAACTATATGTTGGCAGTGCTTCCGGAATAAGTGACGAGGAAGTGACAATATCGCTTACAATGAACAATATGGAGCCTATTGTAGGTGTACAGTGTGAATTTACGTTACCTGAACAATTGGTATATGTGCCGGATAGTTTTAAGGCTTCACAGCGTGCCGGTGGACTAACGGCAATAAGTTCTATTACCGATGGAAAATTGAAGCTGATATTGTATTCGTTTACAAGAACGGAAATTATCGGTAATGATGGAGAAATTGCGACCTTTAAGGTTAAACTGAATGGAAATACGGGTTGGTATGGATTAACACCTGAAAATGTGGTGTTGAGTAATGCTACTACCGAAAATATGACATCAGCAACATTTGGAGGGTATGTAGAAATATATAGTCCGTCAATCAATTGTAATGATGAATTGAATTTGGGTGATTGTGCCATAATAGCAGAGGCAAAGGTAAAATATACGATAAGTAATTATGGTGATGCACAGTTAACCATTAATAAGGTTACATTCCTTGCCGATGGTTACAGCATAGCAGAGGATTTGCCTATTAATATTGAGCCTTGGCAATCGAAAGAAATCACAGTTGAATATATCCCAAGTGTGAAAGGTGAATATTCTACCTTTATGCAAATTTACTGTAATGATCCACAAAACAGAATGAAATCGGTAAAATTGAGTGGCAGTATCTATGAACCGAATAATATATCTGTCGTAGGACAAGTTACGGACAATGGATATGATGTGACGGTTTCACTTGATAATTATACGGAAATTGTGGCATTGCAGATGGACGTACATTGGTTGGAAGGAATGGTAACATCACAAGAATTGTTTACGATAGGAGAACGATTGAAGGGATTGTCGTATGTCGTATCTCCAATGGAAGAAGGCGTATATCGTATTATAGTTTATTCATTGAATAATTCTGCGATAACATCGGGAATCGGAGAATTATTTACCCTTTCATTTGAAAAAAACATTTCATCATCAATCAACGATTCTGAAATCGTGATAGATAACATTGTATTAAGTAGTGTTGGCGGGGAAAATGTATCATCGCAATCAGAACTTACATATAATGTCAAAATATCTATTCTTGGCGATATTAACGATGACGGCGAAGTGAACGTAACCGATATTGTGGCACTATACAGTTATATATTGGGAAATACAGCCGGTATTGATGAAACCGCAGTAGATATTAATGCCGATGGCGAGGTGAATGTGACCGACATCGTTAATCTATACAGTATAATTCTAAATTCAAATTAAATATGAAGAAACAAATTTTAAAATTAACGTTATGTGTTGTTGCCATAATGATGGCGATGACTGCAAAAGCACAAGTATCGTTTTATATCGATGATTTCCACTTCGACGAAGGCGTTTACGAAAAAGAAGTGGCAATTTGTATGAAAAACGAACCGTCTAACATCACAGGTATTCAAATGGACATCTATATGCCTGAGGGGTTGAGTATTCTTAGTGACGAAATAGGTTATTTTATCGATTTGGGTAGTCGCACTTCATCAAGAAAACATGACTCACCACAGAGTGCTTTACAAGCTGATGGTGCTGTAAGAGTGGTATGTGCGTCACCTAAGCTATATCCGTTTGCAGGTAATGATGGTGACATATTGATTATTACAGTTGTAGCCGATAAAAACTTCAGATCGGGCACAATCAAACTAAAAAATTGTGTTGCAACCGGAGCCAACACTGACGGCAGCAATATAGTGCAATACAAACCGGCTGATTACGAAGCTTCTGTAATGGACTATATTACCGACATTGAAGAAATCGCTACTGATGATGAAAATGCTGAATATTACACACTGCAAGGTGTAAAGGTTGAAAAAGAAAACCTTACTCAAGGTATGTATATTAAGAAGATTGATGGTAAATCAAAGAAAGTGCTAATTAAGTAATAGTAAAATTTAGATTAGTGAATGATGAGAGGGATATGTCAAGTTGCACATCCCTCTTGTTTTTATCTGTTTAAATTTCATCAAAATGATGTGATTGAGTGATAAATGGCGGAATATTTGAGAGAAGAATGGATATTTTGATTGAAAGAATTTGAGAAATTTGAATATTTGCGTAAATTTGCAGACTGAATTATTATATTCGGTTTGATATATGTATATGAAGAAGATTTTTACGATAGTTTTACTCGGTTGTGAACTTTTGATGTTTAATAGTTGTGGTGAATATCAGAAAGTTCTAAAGAGTACTGATGTAAATTATAAATACGAATATGCTAAAAGTGCCTTTGAAAAAGGAAAGTACGGTCAAGCTACTACTATCCTAGAAGAATTGGTTACAGTGCTAAAAGGTACAGTGCATGCTGAGGAATCGTTGTATTTGTTGGGCTTAAGTCATTATGAAAATCAAGACTATATGAATTCCGGCTCATATTTTAAGACTTATTACCAGCATTATCCTAAGGGGCAGTATACGGAGTTGGCTCGTTTTTATGCAGGATATGGTTATTATCTTGATTCGCCTGAAACTCAACTTGATCAAACAGGTACATATAAGGCTATTGAAGAATTGCAAAATTTCTTGGATTATTTCCCTAAAAGTGATAAAGCATCAATCGCTCAAAATGCTATATTTGAATTACAAGATAAGTTGGTGCTGAAGGAACTACAGTCGGCGTATCTATATTATAATCTTGGGAATTATATGGGTAACAACTATGAATCGGCTGTAATCGTAGCTAAGAATGCATTAAAAGATTATCCATATAGCAAGTATAAAGAAGACCTCGAAATGCTGATCCTGAAGGCTCGTTTCCAAGAAGCTGATCAAAGTGTGGATTATAAGAAAGCTGATAGATTCCGTGATGTGATAGATGAATATTATTCATTCGTAAACGACTATCCTAATAGTGAGAATCGCAAAGAGGCTGACAATATTTTTGAGATTGCAAAAAAATATGTAAAAGAATAATTTAAAAATCAATATAGAAATGGATTACAAGAAGACAAATGCCCCATTGAATACAGTAACTCGTGACTTGATAGAAATGTCGGAACAGACAGGAAATATTTATGAAACTGTTTGTGTGGTTTCGAAGCGTGCTAATCAGATTGCTGTGGAAATGAAAAAGGATTTGGAAAAGAAGTTGCAAGAATTTGCTTCAATGAGCGACAATTTGGAGGAAATTTCTGAAAACAGAGAGCAAATAGAAATATCACGCTACTATGAAAAGTTGCCTAAGCCAACTCTTATAGCTGAGCAGGAATATAATGAAAAGAAAATATATTTTAGAAATCCTGCTAAGGATAAAGATAATATTGAATAATAAATATTAGATTAAGTTTTAAGGAGGCTGTGCAGTTTATTACTACACAGCCTCCTTAATCAAAATAATGGGGGAATATACTAAACGCAAATTTTAATTATGATAGCGCCAAGGGCAACGCTATTCAACTAGAGGGAAGAGCAACTACGACAACAGCGCAATAATTAGGTGTATTTGATATTATAAAACTATGGCATAGAATTTGCAGTAAACATTTATAATGATAGGGGAGAGATGTAACCGTAAAACATTTACAAATATGAATAGAGTCATACAAACTAAACTGGTCCCCAAAGGGATATGCCTAAATTTCTTCGGTCTATTTCTAACACAAGACAAGTCTTGGATTGATAAATACGTTATAAATCATGAATTGATACACTCGGCTCAACAAAAAGAATTGTTATGGATTATGTTCTATATCATCTATTTAATTGAATGGGTAATACGATTATGCCAATTTCGCAACTTAAAGAAAGCCTATTACAACATATCTTTTGAACGCGAGGCATACGCTCATGGAAACAACCTAAAGTATCTTCAAACAAGGATAACTTATGCTCAATGGCGAAATAAGAAAAAATAATAACATCATTCCACTTAATAAAGTGGATAACATTCATTTTGCACAAGACAATCATCTACACACACCAACACACGTAATAGAGACTTCTTGTTTATTGAAATAACATAACACTAAATATATTAACCTAATAAAACATCTATATCTCCGCAAAACACTATTTAACATAATATTAATTATAGTACAAAATATATACACATACTTAACACAATATTAGGCTTTCTATTTAACATATTATTAGTATGATTTTCTGTTATGATTTATTATTTCTATATTTGTAATATAATTATGATTTATAGCAAATGGACTTCGAAACATTAAATAGTTATATCAACAATTCTCAATTTCTTGATTTCATAAATAGCAATATCAATGCTGACACCAACAATCTGCGTCTAAAGAAATTTAAGGATTTAACTTTTGATCCGAAATTTGCTATTCTTCAAATTGATTGCAAAAAAAGAATTCAAAAGAAACTGCCTGAAATTTACACAAACAAATCGTTTTTGTTTCCAAGTATATTAGCTTCCGAGCAATGTACAGCCCAAGAGATTGCAAAATTTCACTCTACACTTTTCGAAAGCGATGAAATTGTACTTGATATGACAGCTGGACTCTGCATTGACGTTTACTATATTTCTAAAAAGGTAAAACACATCACAGCTCTCGAATTAAATCCCAACACAGCGTTACTTTCGAAATTCAATATGTCGAATCTTACTAAAAACGTTACCGTTCTCAATCAAGATTGCATCGAATACATCAATAATTGCGAAACAAAATTCGACACCATTTTTATTGATCCGGCTCGACGTGGCGATAATAACAAAAGGCTATTCGGGCTTACTGACTGCCAGCCAAACATAATTGACCTTATTCCAAATCTAAAAAACAAAGCTAACACATTGATTATCAAAGCATCACCAATGCTCGATATTTCTCAATCTATCAGCGACCTAAACAATTGTGTTACAGATATTTGGGTAATAGGAATCAATAACGAATGTAAAGAGTTGCTTTTTAAGGTAGATCTACATTGTAATAGGGTGTTGTACCCTATTTTACATACTATAAATTACGAACGAGACAAAGTACAAGAACTTTCATCTTCAATCACAAATTCAAACTCAATAAATACACTTCCTGAGAGTGGTATGTATCTTTATGAGCCAAATAAATGTATTATGAAAGCTAAAATTTTCGATACTCTTGAGGCTGTATATAACGTTTCACCGATACAAAAGAATTCTCATTTATTTCTTAACTCTAATTTGATTGAAAATTTTCCGGGAAGATGTTTTGTTATTGAAGAAATTATTCCATTCAAAAGTAGCGAAATCAAACATTTCAAAAACAAACACCCACAAATTAATGTGAGTGTTAGAAATTTCAAGTTTTCAGCCGATGAACTAAAGAACAAACTAAAAATTAAGGATGGTGGAGAAAAATATCTATTTGGCACCACCGACTGCAACAATAATGCAATACTTATAATCTGTTCTAAAATTTAGGGTATACTCCCCTATCGTTTCATTATTCTATCGAGCATTCGCTTATCGTCACGTTCTTTAATCGATTGACGTTTGTCGTATACTTTCTTTCCTTTTGCAATGGCAATAACAAGTTTAGCATAGCCACGTTCATTTATAAACAATCTAAGGGGTATTATTGAAAATCCGGCCAAATCATTGTTTTTCTTCAATCGTTCGATTTCTTTCTTATTTAAAAGCAGTTTTCTATCTCTACGAGCTTCATGATTATTATAGCTTCCATAGAAATATTCCGATATATACATATTTTTCACCCACACTTCATCATTATTGATAAAGCAGAATGTATCTGTCAATCCGGCTTTACCTGTACGTATCGACTTTATCTCAGTTCCAGTCAACACAATACCGGCAGTAAATGTTTCTATAATTTCATAGTCAAACGTTGCCCTTCTGTTCTTTATATTAATCTGATTATTAGCCATATTAACACATATTAGGTAACATTAATTCAAATACATATTTCAAGCTCAATGGTACTCCCAATAAGAAGATTGCCATTGATGTTATAAATGATTTCTCTTTATCTGAGGGAATTTCCATATAATTTCTACCACAATATGCTACATAAGCCACATACACCGGCAACAAATCAAATATGGGGAATCCAGGTACAAGATTTTTAAGAATATTTATTATAACCAATATACTCAAATTCAACACGATATAGTTGTTTAATCTATTGGTAGTGTTCTCCGACTCTGTCGTAAATTTAAACAATCCTGTAATGAGGAATGATATCATAAAAAATGCCACAAAATACTTTATAAAGTCAATCATCGCACTTACAATCATCACTCTCAATTCCATTTCCATATATCCACAGATAAATGGAATAAATTTAGATATCGCCAATATAGCCAAACATGGATAGAACAACTTGCTCAGCAACAAATTATTGGGGATTGAATATTTATCAAAACCAGCCCAACCAACATTAGGCGACACTAAGAGTTTTAACAATTTTCCAAAAAACATAAAAATTTCATACACAATTTGAATTGCAAAATTAATACAAATCACCAAGACTTAAGCTATTTTAGCAAAAAATAATACCTCCATTAAAATTATAACACCTCAATCATTGATAGTATTGTAAACTAAACAAAAAATCACTATTTTTGTATCATAAACAAATTCTTAATTAAAAGTGAAAAAATTATTTACACGGGCTATTACAGGCGGTTTATATGTATTGCTAATTGTATGTACGTTAGTATTAGGTAATTACTATTTGTTCATTACCATATTCTCCTTATTTGTAGTTTTAGGAGTATGGGAATTTCAATCACTTACCGACAGCAAACAACACAATCCTTTATTATGTAAAGTTCTTGATGTCTTGGGTGGCTTAACAATGTTCCTATCATTTGCATGGAAATCTCACAATCCTGAAATTGGTCTGATCGTTGCAACACCCTACTTATGTTATTTAATTATAAGAAACCTTGCCCAACTATATATCAAATCATCTACCACACTTGAAAATTGGGCACAATCTTTTATGGGACAATTATTTGTCGCATTACCCCTATCTTTACTTAACTTTATCTTAATTGAAAATCCATTAATGCTTTTGGCTATATTCATATTTATATGGCTTAATGATACCGGAGCGTTCTGCGTGGGGACTCTAATAGGAAAACATCGTCTTTTTGAACGTATCTCACCTAAAAAGTCATGGGAAGGTTTTTGGGGCGGATTAGTACTTTGCATACTTTCAGCCATAGCCATCTCCACCTATTTCAATGATTTCTTTAATGGATTAAGCCTATCTGGTTGGATTATTCTATCAATCATTGTATCAATATTCTCTACATGGGGCGATCTATGTGAATCACTCATCAAGAGAGCTATTGGAGTTAAAGATTCCGGAAAAATTTTACCAGGACATGGAGGTATACTCGACCGCATCGATAGTCTTCTTTTAGTATCACCGACAGCATTATTATTTTTCATTTTATTATAATTAATTCATCAGTAAACAATCTAACATTAATATATGAGCAATCAAAGATATGATTTAAGAGGTGTATCAGCTTCAAAAGAAGATGTACACAACGCAATTAAAAACGTAGACAAAGGACTATATCCTAAAGCATTCTGTAAGATTATTCCTGATATACTCGGAGGCGATCCGGAATATTGTAATATTATGCATGCAGATGGTGCTGGCACAAAATCTTCTCTTGCATACCTATATTGGAAAGAGACCGGTGATATGAGCGTGTGGAAGGGTATTGCACAAGATGCATTGATTATGAATATTGATGACCTTCTTTGTGTTGGTGCCACTAATAACATTCTTTTATCATCTACAATAGGACGTAATAAGCTTCTGATTCCAGGCGATGTTATCTCAGCTATTATTAATGGTACTGAAGAATTGCTAGAAGAACTTCGTGAAGTAGGTGTAAATATCATATCAACAGGTGGAGAAACAGCGGATGTAGGTGATTTGGTTCGTACAATTATCGTAGATAGCACCGTTACTTGCCGAATGAAAAGAAGCGATGTTATAAACAATGCCAATATTGCTGGAGGAGATGTAATTGTTGGATTGTCTTCATCGGGACAAGCAACCTATGAAAAAGAATATAATGGCGGAATGGGTAGTAATGGTTTAACCTCAGCACGACACGATGTTTTTGCAAAATATCTTGCTGAAAAGTACCCGGAAAGCTACGACAAAAATGTACCAAAAGAATTAGTATATTCAGGTAACGTAAAATTAACCGATAAAGTAGAGGGAGTTGATATTGACGCTGGTAAACTCGTTCTTTCTCCTACTCGTACTTATGCACCTGTAATTAAACGAATCCTTGATGAAATGAGACCTAAAATTCATGGAATGGTACACTGTTCCGGTGGAGCTCAAACTAAAATTCTACATTTCATCGAGAACAAACACGTCATAAAGGACAATTTGTTTCCTACTCCTCCCCTTTTCAAACTTATTCAAGAACAATCAGGAACTGATTGGAAAGAAATGTATAAAGTATTTAATATGGGGCATCGTATGGAAATATATTTAGCTCCTAAAGATGCTGAAAATATAATTCAAATTGCTCAATCATTTGGTATCGATGCACAAATTGTAGGTCGAGTAGAAGATGCAACAGAAAACAAACTAACGATAAAATCAGAATACGGCATTTTCGAATATTAAATATGACTTATCTGCGCAAAATATGTCTTATCATACTTAGTTCATTCCTACTTATAATAAACAATTCTTGTGAAAATAGAAGTAGGAATGAGCTAATATATAATTTGCCGGATACATTAAAGATTGGCACACTATATAGCCCCACATCATTTTTCATTTTTAGAGGAGACACCTTAGGATATGAATATGAGCGTATCCACAACTTTATTGTCGACAAAAAGCTTAATTATCAATTCCATATTGCTCGAAATATGACCGAAATGATAGAAATGCTAGATTCCGGTAAAATTGATATTATAGCTTATGAGGTGCCTATAATTAATGAATATAAAAATAAACTTATTAATTGCGGTACAGAAACAATAACCACACAAGTTCTTGTTCAACCAAAATCAAATTCAATGATAACCGATGTAACACAGCTCATTGGTAAAGATATATATGTTGAACAGAATTCTAAATATGAAATACGTCTTAAAAACCTTGATAATGAAGTAGGTGGAGGTATCAATATTCATAGTATCACACAAGATTCCATTATAACAGAAGATTTGATTAAAATGGTAGCAAACAAACAGATACCACTTACTATAGTCGACAGCGACATTGCAAAACTTAATCAAACCTACTATAAAAACATTGATATCAGTTTGCCTATCAGTTTTGAACAGAGAGCATCGTGGGCAGTAAATAAATCTAATACACAATTAGCCGATAGTATTAACTCTTGGGCGAAAACATCAAAAACCCTAACCGACAACAAACGACTATTAAAACGATATTTTGAGCTAAGTAAAAATTCCGATATTGAGACCGAGTTACCAAAATTCAAATTCATTAACGGAATCATCTCGCCTTACGATAATATTTTCAAAAAATATGCTAAAGAAATTAATTGGGATTGGAAACTGTTGGCAGCTCAAGCGTGGAGTGAATCACATTTTGATACAACTGCTGTGTCATGGGCCGGTGCAAGAGGACTTATGCAGTTGATGCCAAGTACAGCTCGAGCCTATGGATTAGAACTTGAGCATATTGAAAATCCCGAACTCAACGTTAAAGCAGCTGTGGCAAACATCAAAGATCTTGATGAAATCTTCTCTAAAAGAGTAACCGACCCTGCTGAACGAATTAAGTTTATAATTGCCGCATACAACTCTGGCGCAGGGCATATTCTTGATGCTATCGCTTTAGCCGAAAAATATGGTAAGAACCCTCAAAAATGGGAAAACAACGTAAGCGTTACACTTCAATGGAAATCTAATCCGGAATATTTTAACGATGTTGTATGCCGAAATGGATACTTCAGAGGGAGCCAAACTATTACATATGTTAAAAAGGTTGAGAACTGTTTTAACTACTTCTCTTCAAATATAAAATAAACTATTTAACACATTAAATTATGAAAAAGACTTATTTATCTGTAGCAGTAGTAATTGCAATAGCATCTTCTATGACATTCTCTTCTTGTATAGGAAGTTTTGCACTTACTAACAAAGTATTGGACTGGAACAAGCAAGCAAGTACTAAATTTGTAAATGCACTTATCTTTACGGCATTCTGGATTATCCCTGTGTATGAAATCACAACTTTAGCCGATGCTATAGTAATCAATAGTATCGAATTTTGGTCGGGAGCAAATCCAATCGAGGCTAGTACACAAATAATTGACGGTAAAGATGCTAAATACAAAATTGAACGTAATCAATATGGTTATACCATCACTAATCTTGCCGATAACAGCATTATCAAATTCAATTTCAATGAAGTAGAAAACTCTTGGTCACTTGAAGCGAACGAAACTGTATATCCGTTGATGCAATTTGTTGATGACAACCATGTTAAAATGATTACACCTAACAATGAGTATAAAACTATCGAACTTACTAACGAAGGTATTCTTGCTTATCAAGAAATCATCAATAACAACATCTTGTTTGCTCAAAAATAAACAAATAAAGTACAAAAAAATCCGAGGAAATTTCCTCGGATTTTTTTGTATCATAATTGATAATTATTGTTCAATTGCATTTAGCTTTTCTTCATTACCAAGTTGATAATAGATTGAGCGCAAAGCATTCTTTGCATCAAAATTATCTTTATCTAATTCATATGCCTTTTCAAGATAAGGAAGAGCTTGTTCATATAATGGATCTGTCAACTTAGCCAATTCTTCTCCAGCCAAATCAGTTCTTTCATCACGAACTTTCACTGCCTTGTTATAGTAATAACGACCTAAGTCAAATTGAGCCTTTGAGAATGTTGGGTCCAATTCCACAGCTTTCTTAAAATGAGGCAATGCGTCTTCGATTGAAGATTGATTTTCAACCAAACATCCCTTCAGATTAACTAATTCAGCACTATTAGGATCATTTTTAATAGCTTCATCAAGAATCTTATTTGCTTCTGCATAGTTTTGATCATTCAAATAAGCATTGATAAGAATGCGAACATATTGACCATCTTGTTTGCCATATAATGGCATTGCTTCTTCTGCAATAGCAACGATAGCTGGTTCATTCTTTGCTTCAACAGCGCAACTCAAAGCATAATCAAAAGCTTCCTTCTTTGTATAACCAAGTTTGCGAGCCAATTCAAATGCACCTATAGCATCGGCAGGATTACCTGACTGCCACATTGCAATACCCTGATAGAATCTGATTTCACCAACAACTGTATCTGCCGGAACAAGCATTCTACCTAACATATATGGTTCGTATGGTAGTGTTACAAACAATTCATATGCTTTGATTGCATTCTTATAATCTTTATTATTATGAATTTCACTCATAAGCATATTCAATGGATTATAATTTTCAACCAACATATCAACAGCCTTACCCGAAAAACGAGTTTTCACCTTAACAGCACCTGTTTTCTTATCCACTTTTGGAAGACCAGTCTTCTTATCTACTTCAGGAACTGTATCCAAAGGAAACACTTTCTTCAAATAATCTACACCATTCAAAAGATAGGTACCAAGAAGAGACGCATCAACTGCTTTACCAACCATTTTTTGTTTGAATAATTCATCGAAGGTATTCAACTCAACCTTAGCTGCCACAAACCAAGTATAAGCATCGTCTTTTGATGTTGCATCAGTAAATGCTGGTTGCAATTTTTCACGTAAAGTTTCACACTTTACAGAACCAATCTCTTTTTCTACTTCTTTAACAAGTTTCTCTTGTGCATTAAGACTCATTAAGCACATTGAAGAGCATGCTAACATTAAAAATAATTTCTTCATATCGAAAATAATTTTAAAATAATTATTAATTGTTTTCTGTTACGTTTATCTCATTAGACTCAATTTCAGTTGAATCGTTTAATTGTGTGATCTCCAATGCTTCAGTTTCTTCTATTTCAGATGTATCTACTTTACAAACAGAAGCAATCTCATCGCCACGTTTCTCAAGATTAATTAATCTGACTCCTTGCGTTGCTCTACCCATTACTCTTACATCGGCAACATTCAAGCGCAAAGTAATTCCTGATTTGTTAATAATCACCAAGTCATTCTTATCATTCACACTCTTTATAGCTACTAAATGTCCTGTCTTATCTGTAACATTAATAGTCTTTACACCCTTACCTCCGCGATTTGTTATGCGATAATCGTCAAGTTCAGATCTTTTTCCGTACCCTTGTTCCGACACTACCATCACAGTATTCTCTGTTCCCTTCGGCATACAAATCATACCTACAACTTCATCATCTTCAGAGTTCAATGTCATACCCTTTACACCGGTTGACATACGTCCCATTTCACGTACCTTACTTTCATGAAAACGAATTGCATTTCCATATTTGTTCGCCATAATCACTTCACTATCACCATCAGTTAGTCTCACTTCAACAACTTGGTCATCTTCACGTATAATAATAGCATTAACTCCATTTACACGTGGGCGTGAATATGCTTCAAGCTTAGTTTTCTTTATAATACCATTCTTGGTACAGAAAATCAAGTTATGCGTACTATTGTATTCAGGGTCGGTCAATTTCTTACACCTAATGAAAGCATTAACCTTATCATCAGAGTCGATATTTAACATATTCTGAATTGCCCTACCCTTTGAGTTTTTACTTCCTTCAGGGATTTCATATACTTTTAGCCAATAGCAACGGCCCTTTTGTGTAAAGAACAGCATATAGTTGTGCATTGATGCTGGATAGATATACTCAATAAAATCTTCATCACGTGTATCACTACCCTTCGCACCTACTCCACCTCTGTTTTGCGCTCTAAATTCGCTCAATGCAGTTCTCTTAATATAACCAAGATGAGATATTGTGATTATCATTTCATCGTCGGCATAGAAGTCTTCTGCATTAAACTCGCCAGCAGTATATTCGATTTTGGTTTTTCTTTCATCACCAAATTTATCTCTGACTTCAATTAATTCATCTTCGATAACCTTTCGACACACAGTGTCATCTGTCAAAATGTCATTCAAATGCTGTATCAACTTCATCAACTCTGCATATTCATCACGCAATTTATCTTGTTCAAGATTTGTTAGATTGCGTAAGCGCATTTCTACAATTGCACGAGTCTGTACATCGTCCAGATTAAATCTTTCTTTTAATCTCTCGCGAGCTTCATCTGTAGTCTTACTTGACTTTATAATTTGAATTACTTCGTCAATATTATCCGAAGCTATAATCAAGCCTTCCACTATATGGGCTCTTTCTTGTGCCTTTTTAAGCTCAAACTTTGTACGACGAATAACAACATCATGACGATGCTCAAGGAAGTATTGAAGAATTTCCTTAAGATTTAGTGTCTGTGGACGACCTTTTACCAACGCCACATTATTAACACTAAACGAGGACTGTAATTGAGTCATCTTAAACAATTTGTTTAAAACGACATTTGCATTAGCATCTTTCTTTATATCAATAACGATACGCATACCCTTACGGTCACTTTCGTCATTAATATTTGAAATACCATCCAATCGTTTTTCTTCTACTAATCGAGCTATATCTTCAATTAATACTCGTTTATTTACATTATATGGTATTTCTGATACAATTATTTTCTCTCTATCATCTTCTGTTACAATCTCAGCCTTTGCTCTAACCACAATTCGGCCTCTTCCGGTTAAGAAAGCATCTTTCACTCCCGAATAGCCATATATAATACCTCCTGTTGGGAAATCAGGAGCTTTAATGTACTGCATCAACCCTTCTATATCAATTTCAGGGTTATTAAGTAATGCAAGACAACCATTGATTGACTCTGTAAGGTTATGTGGAGGCATATTTGTTGCCATACCCACAGCAATCCCAGAGGTTCCATTTACCAACAAATTAGGGAATCTGGTTGGCAACACTGTTGGCTCTTGTAACGTATTATCGAAATTATAAGTAAAGTCTACTGTATCTTCATCAATATCACGCATCATTTCTTCACCCATCTTTGCCAAACGAGCTTCAGTATAACGCATTGCAGCAGGGCTATCACCATCAATTGAGCCAAAATTTCCCTGTCCTTCTACCAACGGATAACGCAAAGCCCAATCTTGTGCCATACGCACCATGGCAAAATACACTGATGAGTCCCCATGTGGATGATACTTACCGAGAACCTCTCCAACAATACGAGCAGATTTCTTTGTTGGAGCTGTAGACACATTGCCCAACTTCTCCATCCCAAACAAGACTCTTCGATGTACAGGCTTAAATCCGTCTCTGACATCAGGAAGCGCACGCGACACAATCACCGACATTGAATAGTCAATGTATGCCGACTTCATTTCATTTTCAATACTGATCTTTCTTATTCGATCTTCCGACATTTTTTTTACTATTATATTCTATTATACTTTCAACACCTATCCAGCGCTTAAATTCAATAAATTTGAACATACAAAGATACAAAAAAAAAGTAATATTACAATCCAATTACCCCAACTATTATTTAATAAAAGACACGAGTTTGGCATAATAATTGTTGTATTAATAAATATTCGTAATTAACAAATCATAAATTAAAACTTACATTTGTGATTTTGCGTTACAATTAATACCAAACAAGTAAATAATTAAAACGATATATGGAATTAAGCGACAGACTTAAACATCTCAATCACATAGACTTATATAAAACAAGTCCTCGAATGGGCGCCGACTTCGCCAACGATGATGATGAAGAAGATTTTGCCAATGATACCCCACAAGGTAAAAGCAATCATCCCGATGAGCAAGTACAATCAAGTAGTGGCACAACAAACAAAACCACCACAAAGAATAGTAACGGAACTCCGATACTCGACAAATTTGGCAAAGATATGACAAGAGAAGCCGATAATGGAAAACTCGACCCTGTTATTGGCAGAGAAAAAGAAATTGAACGCCTTACTCAAATTCTGTGCCGAAGAAAAAAGAATAATCCTATACTAATCGGCGAGCCTGGTGTTGGAAAATCTGCTATCGTCGAAGGGCTTGCTCTTGCTATTTCAAAACGAAAAGTATCACGCACACTATTCGACAAACGTATTGTTTCATTAGATATGGCTTCACTCGTTGCAGGCACTAAATATCGAGGCCAATTTGAAGAACGAATCAAAGCTGTTATTGATGAACTATCATCAAACCCTGATGTCATATTATTTATTGACGAGATTCACAATATCGTTGGAGCTGGCAATGCAACAGGTTCTATGGATGCAGCCAATTTACTAAAACCAGCGCTTGCACGAGGAGAAATCCAATGTATCGGTGCAACAACACTTGATGAATATCGAAAAAACATTGAAAAAGACGGAGCCCTCGAACGACGTTTCCAAAAAGTTTTAGTGGAACCAACAACAGCAGAAGAAACTTTAGAAATTCTAAACCGTATTAAAGACAAATACGAAGAACACCATAGTGTAACATACACACCTGAAGCAATAAGAAGTTGCATAAAACTAACCGAACAATATATTAGCGATCGTAATTTCCCAGATAAAGCTATCGACGCACTCGATGAAGCAGGAGCAAGTGTTCGTATTGCTAATATTGCAGTTCCAAAAGAAATTATAGATCTTGAAAAAGAGATCACTGAAGTACAACGCAATAAAATTAAAGCAGCTCAATCTCAAAACTTTGAAATTGCCGCAAACTATCGCGATATGCAAGAACAGCTCTCTCACAAACTAAACAAGGTCCGATTTGAGTGGGAAAAAGAATTGGCTAAAAAACGAGAAATTGTCGACGCCAATAAAATAGCAGAAGTAGTAGCACTTATGACAGGAGTTCCTGTTCAACGCATTGCACAAGGAGAAAGCGAACGTCTTTTAAAAATGGCTGATGAACTAAAAGATTCCATCATAGGACAAGATGAAGCTATTGAAAAAATAGCCAAATGCATTCGTCGTAATCGCGTAGGACTTAAAGATCCTAATCGTCCTATTGGAAGTTTTATGTTTTTAGGCCCAACAGGAGTTGGCAAAACATATCTCGCAAAAAAACTAGCACAGTTCCTTTTCGGTAGTGAAGATGCTCTTATTCGTATTGATATGAGTGAATATATGGAAAAATTCTCGGCTTCACGACTCGTAGGAGCTCCTCCGGGATATGTAGGATATGAAGAAGGTGGACAACTAACCGAAAAAGTGCGTCGTCACCCTTACTCTGTGGTCCTTCTCGATGAACTTGAGAAAGCTCACACAGATGTTTTCAATATGTTGCTTCAAGTTATGGACGAAGGTCATTTAACCGATAGTTTCGGTCGTAAAGTTGACTTTAAGAACACTATCATTATTATGACTTCCAACACAGGTTCTCGTGAGTTAAAGGACTTTGGAGGAGGAGTTGGTTTTAACACCGATATTATCACTAAAGAGCGTTCTCATAGTGTTATCACCAAAGCATTAAATCAACGATTCTCACCCGAATTTCTTAATCGCATTGATGATATCATTATGTTCGATTCTCTCAGCAAAGATGCAATATTTAAAATCATTGATGTTGAATTACAAGCATTCTACAAACGTGTGCATGAATTAGGTTTTAAACTTGAAATAACCTCTGAAGCAAAGAATTTTATAGCAGAAAAAGGTTACGACAAACAATATGGAGCAAGACCTCTTAAACGAGCCATCCAAACTCACATAGAAGACAGTCTTGCCGAAATTATATTAAAAGGTGATGCTCACAATGGAGACACAATATTAATCGACATTTCAAACGACAAAAAAAGAATCTCAACAATTATCAAATAACACCCCAAAAAGCTCCTTAACCAAGGAGCTTTTACTATTTAAATATAATACCTATATAAACAAATGAGGTAAAGATCAGACATCTCTACCCCATTACATCATTTTAATTTGGATTAAAATCTATACCCTATTGACCATACAATTTGATTGTCATGATCCTTTATTATTGCCGAAGGAGAACCATCCGGTATTGGAGAGAATGCCTTATACACACTTTCCTTCATTTTATGAACATATGCGACATCTGTATAAAAGCCCTTATGCCTATAACCCAAACCTCCTGTTATATACTGAGTAGACTTATCAAACACATATGCCGGAGTCGTTCCCGAAGTTATAATATCAATTCTATCATTTAACGCTTTATCATTAACAGGAGAACTTTGATAAGCATATCCCAAACGCACACTAACCGATGGTATAAACTTATACTCACCTCCTATACGATAAATGTTCATCGCTTTATAATAGTCCTTAATTGACGACGTTACTTGTGGGTCTTCATGATATATATTATAATCATATTCGTATTGTATATTCATATCATTATATGCAATGCGTTCATATTCTCCACTTAAAACTGCAGAACCTCCCAAAACTGTAGCCATACTTACATTAAATTTCCATGGAGTTCTTATTTTATAATATATCTCATCGGCATACCCTGCATTTGCTTCTTCCAAACCTTCATTCATATAATTACCCAATGAATTTTCTGTTTCATAACTAATAGAAGAATATATAACATCCGATAAGTTCCAATAAGTAGGAGTATGTATTGCCACCCCAAAACGCAACTCATTGATAGGTTTCAAAATCACACCAAACTTAAAATTCCATCCACTACCTGTCGTATTCAGCCAATTCTCCAACCCAAATGAAGCCGTTCCATTGTGGTCCAATCCACCATTATCATTTTCTAAAACAGTTGCATTACTCAAAGCTTCACCATAATACGTATATTTACTATAATCAAGATTACTTAATCCAAAACCCAATCCCCAATATAGTATTTCAGCAAGATTTCCACCCATACTCATATTAAATTCATCTACACCACCGGATTCAATCACTTCATATTCACCGAACCCCAATGTAGATTCATTCATCAATCCGGTAAAATTATTTCCATCACCATACGAATCAACACCTTGAGGATTTATTAAGAATGAATTATAAGCCATTATACTTAACCAAGGTGCATTTGAATCCAAGTATGGATCACTATTATCAAAATATGCCAAATCATAAGTCGTATACCCCCCTGCATTGGTTACATCAGCAATATAATTAGACAATGAGTTCTTAATATTATTTATTCTCCCGCTATATCGATGATTATATGATACAGGACGATTATATGAAATTCCAAAATTCAAATATGGCATTATTTCTGAATCAAGCTTGAATGCTCCTACATATCCCAAATTATTAACATTAAATTTTGTTTGATTCACACTTGTAGAGAAGCCTTTCGATGTAGTCTCAGAAGATTGCATATTAAGACTAAAAGTTATCCCTATATCGGAACTACGATACACACCTAAACCACCGGGATTTTGATTAATTGACGACAAGTCGCCTCCTAATGCTCCATACGCACCGGCCATTGACATATACCTTGCTGTACCTTTTAGCTCTGTTTGCGACACCGAATATGCATCGACTGCAGTTTGAGCTATTGCCATCAATGGCAAAGTCATCATCATTGACAATAATATCTTTTTCATAATTTTATTTATCTTATTTTATTATTTCTATATCTGATCCACTAATGATTATCTACGTCCGCCACGAGACCCACCTCTTGTAGCACCACCAAAATTTTCACCACGTGAGTTATTACCTCCTGATGAATACCCACCTCTATTACTTGAAGAACTTGAACTTCTCGTATTACCGGAGCCTTGACTCATTGATGGGCGACGACCCGTATTATTACTTGATGAGCTACCTCTATTTACATTTGATTGTTGACGCTTTATACCATTATTTACCGATGAGTTGCCACGTCCTGTTGTTCCTGATGATGGACGACGACCTAAACTCGAACCATTCTGTGAAGCATCTACACCAAATGGACGTCTACCGCCTGCATTATATGTAGGTCTTCTATGAGATCCTCCACCAGGAGCTATACCTCCACCAGGGTAATGACCTCCGCCCGGATGCCATCCTGGAGGATTGTGGGGATAGTGTGGATAATGTGGATACCACCAATCCCAATGCCAAGAATAATGCCACATTGGGTCATACCAACCATAATGCCAATAATAAGATGGACTATACCAATAATACCCAAAAGGATTCCAATAATATGTTGGTGTTCCAATTATTAAATTTACTTCCGGCGTTGTTGACACATAATATAGCTCTGCCAACTGAGGATCATTCGACTCTACTATAACTGAAGGATTATAAAATCTGCGTAACCTATCTGTATATACAAAATCTCCTTGCATTTCAAGGTTTGTATTATTGACGGCTAAAGTATCATTATAGGTATATCTGCGATTATATTCATCAACATCTCTCCAATTTCCGTTATCCAGATTGGAATTATCCGAGTACACAACATAATTGTTTACTTCCGTACTCACTTTTTTATCATTCTTTTTCACCTCTTTTTTACTTGCCTTTGAACTATCATAATATATATCATCATAGTCTTGAGCAACACTCACAAACGAGGTTGACAGAAAAACACTTAGCAACAATAACACTTTCACTTTCATAGTCAGCTATAATTTAATTATTTTATTCTTAGACATATATAAACTCTTAAAGTTTAATCTAACACTTGCTAAAGTTAGTACAAATAAATCAACACTTTAGCATAAACCGCAATGATTTGTTTCGTTTTTATATAATATTAAGACTCTATTTACATCTTTATATAATATTCACAAGTGAGAGCAATATATTCATCTGTATATTCGTGACGAGCCTTTTCTATTTCTATATGTCCTACTACACATCCAACGGACTTTTTTCCTAATTTCCACAAAATTCGTTTTATTTCTCCTCCAACTATAGGATGCACATATAGCTTCTTTTCAACAAAGCAACCATTATTCTTAATTACATTATCTAAATAGCCTTCCACATCACTCGGAGTAATAATACACATATACCCATCATCATTCAATAGTTTCACAGCCCCTTCAATCAAGTTTTCATAGGACAACGACTCAGTGTGCCTGGCCTTCAATCTCTTTTCATCTGGACACACAAGGCTATCGATAAAATAAGGTGGATTAGATACAATCACATCAAATTTCAATTCACAATTTTTCGAAAAATCCACAAAATCACTATGTACAACTCTCAATCGTTCTTCCCAAGGTGACAATTCAAAATTTAATTTAGCTTCTTCCACTGCATCAACATCAATTTCCACTGCTATAATTTCAGCATTACATCTTTGTGCCACCATCAAAGCCAATAGTCCTGTTCCGGTTCCTATATCAAGCACCGTCTTTACATCTTCCACATCACACCAAGCACCAAGCAAGACCCCATCCGTCCCTACTTTCATTGCACTTTTCTCATTTTTTATGCTAAATTGTTTAAATCTAAAATTTTTTTCGCGCGCCATTAATAACTTTACAAATTATAGTATAAAACTTTTCTCTACAATTTGCTTACAAATTTAAACACTTTTACCCACAAATCATAAAAACATATATTTTAAATATGTTTTACCTCTTAAACTATTAAAAACACACAAAACCATTCATTTGTATTTAACAGTAAAAAACACTATTTTTGTAAAAAAATAATCATAAAATTATGTTCAACGAATTTAACATCCAAGAATTTTTAAGTGCCTTTATTGTACTGTTTGCAATTATCGATATTATCGGTTCTGTTCCAATCATAATTAATTTGAAACAACGCGAACGTCCGGTTAGCGAATTTAAAGCAACTATATTATCTTTTGTATTAATGCTTGTATTCTTTCTGGCAGGTGATTTGTTGCTAAAATTATTTCACGTAGACATCACATCATTTGCAGCTGCCGGTGGTATTATAATTTTCTGCGTTGCACTTGAAATGATTCTCGATATAGAAATATTCAAGAATAATGGCCCAATAAAAGAAGCCACCCTTGTACCTCTTGTGTTCCCTCTATTGGCAGGTCCGGGTGCTTTTACAACACTTTTATCTCTAAAAGCTGAATTCGACTCCATAAATATACTTTTGGGACTTACTGCCAACATGATTTGGGTATACTTTGTGCTGAAAATGACCGATAAGGTACAACGTTTCTTAGGTGCTGGTGGAATATTCCTTATTAGAAAGTTCTTTGGCGTAATTTTGCTTGCTATATCTGTAAAACTTATTACCTCAAATATATCACAACTTTTTGGATAAAGTAATAATAAAAAAGTCCCATTTGGGGACTTTTTTATTATTACTTTTGTACATCAAACCCTTGTTGCTGCAAATATTCAAGAATACGATACCCCATTATATCCTTATAATAATCTAATATGTGTGCACACCAATCATTATCGGTTTTCTGTCCGCTACGAGTTGCATTATAAGCAGTTATCATATTATCATAATATTCCAGTTTTTCGGTCAATCCGTCTTCATTATACCTATCCTTGTGAATTACGGCTCCTTTGGGTTGCTTAGGCTTTACATCCGGACTTTCACGAGGAATTCCCACTGCCAAACCACACACAACAAACACACCTTTCGGAAGATTCAGCAACTCTGCCAAGCGTTGAGGATCAGCTGTTCTCGTGTAACCTATACAGCAACTGCCAAGCCCACACGACTGAGCTGCAATCAAAGCATTACTCATAGCCAATGTTGCATCAATCACCCCAACCATTATCCCATCCATAGTTTTTTCCACTGCCGGCATTTCAAGACCTTTCTTCTGAGATAGCTTCTTGATCTTATTATAATCGGCACAGAACACAAAAAAACGATTACATGTCTTTATTTGCTTCTGTCCCACTATCTCATAAATCTTTTCTTTCATAGTCTGTTCGGAAACATCGATTACCGAAAATTGCTGTCCATTGTAACTTGTTGGAGTATTCAAAATTGCCGAATAGATTACACTCAGCGCACCTTCGGGAATCGGTTCACGCTCATATCTACGCACACTCGTCCGCTCATCAAACATAGTTTTTATATCTTCCATATCTATCATAACAGTCTTTTTACATTAAACATTATAGCAACGAAGATAGTTCAACCTACACATTACTATTCATCATACACTTCAAAGTCATCTTTAGTTACTCCACACAACGGACATACCCAGTCTTCCGGAATATCTTCAAATTTTGTTCCCGGTGCAATTCCACTATCAGGATCACCTACATTAACATCATAAACCCATCCACATACATTGCAAATATACTTTTTCATAACTTTTTATTTTTAATTATTAATTATTTTTCATTGCAAATATACACTCACCTTTCACATTCGACAACAGATTACACCTATTACACAATAGATAAAACCTTTCGACTATTAAACACCAATTCTCAACTATCATAAAATCAACCACTTAAAACATATAAATATTACAAAAAATAAGTATCAGAAAACTTGCATAATCAAATAAAAAGTTGTAACTTTATACTTGTAAATCAGAGGATTAACCGAGCATTGGTCTCATGGCTTATAAGAGTTAAATCAACGTTTTGCAAGCAATATTTTACGTTTATTTCAAGAAAAACAAAAAAAACAGTTCACAAAAAGAACGCAATTTGCTAAATATTTTTTAAATTTGCACTTGTTGCAAGAGAGCAACATTGACATATTAGGAAGACGTTTAGCATATTCCATTAGATGAATCTGGACAATTCATTTGCGATAGGAATGACAAAGCGTTCTCCTTTGGTAATGTATATATGTGTACTAACAATCATATACAACCAAAGGTGTGAACTGTTTTAATTTATCTATCGCAGGGCAGTCCAGAGCCTATCTAAGGATAAGTTAAAGAGGTTCACACCTTTCTTTTATGCCCTAACCGTAAACCATTTTTGAAAACACGCACCAACTTGAACCTCCCAGTGCAAAATAATTCTATACAAAAAACAGAAAAATTGGATAAGCCAAATTAGGCTAATAAGGCTCCTTGGACTAATTCGTTCAAAGAGTTTAAAACGCCCGAAGGGTGTGATTTCGAGTAACCTATGGTGTGCAAAGCGATACCTCCGGTAAGAAACATACCACCCCCCTCGCACCTCGAAGAGGTACTACTAAAAAAGAAACAAAGTAATAACTAAATAACAAAAAAATATGAAAAAACAACTTTTTCGTTCACTAACATTTATCGCTATTTTAGCAAGCATCAGTCTATCTTCTTGTAGCAAAGACGATGAACCCGGAGGAGGAGGTGGTGGCAGTACTCCTGCTTACAATGAATCAGGGCTTCCCACAAAGATTGATGACAACACAATCATCTACAAAACCAATGATAACATTATTGTTCGCTTTGAGAATCTCGATGTATTTGGAGGTGCTATACCTGTATCGAATACATATTCGTCAAAAGATGGTTATTGCACAATAGTATTTCATTCACCAGTAACGGCAATAGATAAAGAAGCATTTAAGAATGCCGATAACTTAGTAAGTATTGTACTACCTAAGAACGTCATTACTATCGGAAATAACGCTTTTGATCATTGCTCAAAATTAAAATCAATCACGATACCGAACTCTGTTACAAGCATTGGAAATTGGGCTTTCAACGGTTGTACCGGCTTAACAAGTGTAACGATACCTAACTCGGTTACAAGCATTGGAGAATCTGCTTTCTATGGTTGCAGTGGCTTGGCAAGTGTAACCATACCAAACTTGGTTACAAGCATTGGAGAATCTGCTTTCTATGGTTGCAGTGGCTTGACATCAATAGTTGTAGAAAGTGGAAACACAAAATATGATTCACGAGATAATTGTAATGCAATTATTGAAACTAAAACAAACACTTTGATAAAAGGTTGTAGTAATACAATTATACCTAATTCCGTTACAAATATTTTTGAGTACGCTTTCTCTGGTTGCAGTGGTTTGACAAGTATAACGATTCCAAACTCCGTTACAAACATAGGAAAAAGAGCTTTCTCTGGTTGCACCGGCTTGACATCAATAGTTGTGGGAAGTGGAAATACCGTCTATGATTCGCGTGATAATTGTAATGCAATAATAGAAACATCTACAAACGCTCTGACTACCGGTTGTAAAACTACGATTATCCCTAACTCGGTTACAAGCATTGGAGAATCTGCTTTCTATGGTTGCAATAGTTTGACAAGTGTAACCATTCCGAATTCTGTTACAAACATTGGAAGTTCTGCTTTCTGGGGTTGCTCCGGCTTGACAAGTGTAGCGATACCAAAGTCCGTTACAAGCATTGGATATTGCGCTTTCTACGATTGTACCGGCTTGACTGAAGTCTATTGTAAAGCAACAACACCTCCAATTTGTTATTCTTTTACATTTTCTGACTCTTCTTATAATGCAACTTTATATGTACCTATTGGCTGTAAATCGGTATATAAGTCAGCCACCGATTGGGAAAATTTTAAATATATCTATGAAACAAGTTTTTAATTTCTACTTGGTTCATTAGCCATATTGAACTATTAGGCTTATTGGGCATATTGGGCTTATTTACCTAATCTTGTTATAAATTGTGGTTTGTGTGCAATTTTTTTGCTAATTTTGTAGGAAATTACATACAAACATTTTTTTCATGGCACAAACACCATTATTAGAACGTCTTGAAGGGCTTGATGCTCGTTTTGAAGAGATTGGCACACTTATAACCGACCCATCGGTTATAGCCGATATGAAACGATATGTCAAGTTAAGCAAAGAATATAAAGACCTTGGGGAACTGCTAAAAGCAGCCAATAAGTATAAAGCTCTATTAAACGGAATTGACGAAGCACATCTTATTCTTGACACTGAAACCGACGAAGATTTGCGAGATATGGCAAAGGAAGAGCTTGAGGCCAACACTGCCGCAATTCCTAAAATTGAAGAGGAAATCAAGTTATTACTTATCCCCGAAGATCCAGAAGACAGCCGTAATGCTATCGTGGAAATACGAGGTGGCACTGGTGGCGATGAAGCTGCTATTTTTGCCGGCGACCTATTCCGCATGTACACCAAATATTGTGAAACAAAAGGTTGGAAAACCGAAGTTTCAAGTTTCAATGAAGGCGCTGCAGGCGGTTTCAAAGAAATTGTATTTACGGTAAGCGGTCCGGGAGTTTATGGCACTATGAAATATGAATCGGGTGTTCATCGTGTGCAACGCGTACCAGCCACCGAGACACAAGGTCGCGTACACACTTCGGCTGCATCGGTTGCAGTGCTTCCCGAAGCTGAACCGTTTGATGTGGAAATCAATGAAGGCGAAATTAAATGGGACACTTTTAGAAGTGGTGGAGCCGGCGGGCAGAACGTAAATAAAGTGGAATCGGGCGTACGCCTACGTTATATGTGGAAGAATCCTAACACCGGAGTATCGGAAGAGATTCTTATCGAATGTACCGAAACTCGCGACCAACCCAAAAACAAGGAACGAGCTTTGACACGCCTACGTTCATTCATCTACGACAAAGAACATCAAAAGTATGTAGATGATATCGCGTCACGACGCAAAACGATGGTATCAACAGGTGATCGTTCGGCAAAAATTCGCACATATAACTATCCTCAGGGACGTATCACCGACCACCGTATTGGCTATACAATCTACAACTTGAATGCGTTTATGGATGGTGATATTCAAGATTGTATCGATCACCTGATTGTTGCCGAAAATGCTGAAAAATTGAAAGAAAACGAATTATAATTTACAATTCAAATTCCAATATTAGTAACATCTATATAGTCTAAATAATTACAGAATATGAATAAGCAAGAACTTATCAACAACATCAAGGCAAAAAAATCATTCTTATGCGTTGGTCTTGATCCAGACATAGAAAAAATGCCGGAACATCTTAAAGGCAAACTATTTGAGTTCAATAAAGAAATTATCGACGCAACAGCAAAATATACTGTAGCATACAAACCTAATCTTGCGTTCTACGAAGTATTAGGTTCTGAAGGTGTTAAGGCTTTTGAAGAAACAGTAAAATATATCCAAGAAAACCATCCCGACATATTTATTATTGCCGATGCTAAGCGTGGTGACATTGGTAATACATCAAAGATGTATGCAAAAGGACTTTTCGAACACACCAATGTAGACGCAATAACAGTAGCTCCTTATATGGGTGAAGATAGTGTTACTCCATTCCTTGGATACGAAGGAAAATGGGTAATCTTACTTGCATTAACTTCAAATAAAGGTTCGCAAGACTTCCAATTTGGTAAAGATGAAAATGGCACTCCCCTATTTGAAAAAGTTCTTCGCAAATCGGCTGAATGGGGAGACGACTCTAATATGATGTATGTAGTAGGTGCTACTCAAGGAAAAATGTTTGAAGAAATCCGTCGTATAGCCCCCAAAAGTTTCCTCCTTGTTCCCGGCGTTGGCGCTCAAGGCGGTAGCCTAAGCGAAGTCGTTAAATATGGTATCACACCCGAATGTGGTTTATTGGTTAATTCATCACGTGGTATTATCCATGCTTCAAAAGATGCAGATTTCGCAAGCATTGCAGGAGAAAAAGCAAAAGAACTACAAGAAGAAATGGCTCAGTTACTTGCTGAAAACCACATAATTTAATTATTTTTCAACTATTTCAAGCAAAAAACACTCCATAGCACAATAAAATATCAAAAATTTAGAGTATTTTTGTATGATATTATAGAAAATTATATTACTCATTTTAAATATTTAAAGAAATGACAATCGATCAATTTAATTTTGCTGGTAAAAAAGCAATCGTTCGTGTAGACTTCAATGTTCCATTGGACGAAAATGGTAAAGTAACCGACGATACTCGTATCCGCGGTGCACTTCCTACACTTAAGAAAATTCTTGCTGACGGTGGTAGTCTTATCATTATGTCACATATGGGCAAACCTAAAGGAAAGGTTAATCCTAAATTCTCTCTTGGTCAAATCAAGGACGTAGTTGCCGATCGTCTTGGTGCTAACGTAGAATTTGCTCCTGATTGTGCTAAAGCTGCTGATGCTGCTGCCGCTCTTAAACCAGGTGAAGTTCTTCTTCTTGAAAATCTTCGTTTCTATCCTGAAGAAGAAGGAAAACCGGTAGGTATCGACAAAGAAGATCCTGCTTACGAAGAAGCCAAGAACGCAATGAAAGCAAGTCAAAAAGAATTTGCTAAGACTCTTGCTAGCTATGCCGATGTATATGTAAACGATGCTTTCGGTACAGCACACCGCAAACACGCTTCAACAGCTGTTATTGCTGACTACTTTGATGCCGACCACAAAATGCTTGGCTACTTGATGGAAAAAGAAGTAAATGCTGTTGAAAACGTACTCAACAACATCAAGCGTCCTTTCACCGCTATTATGGGTGGATCAAAGGTTTCAACTAAAATTGGTATCATCGAAAACTTGATGGATAAAGTTGACAACTTGATTCTCTGTGGTGGTATGACTTACACTTTTGCTAAGGCTCTTGGCGGAACTGTAGGTGTATCTATCTGCGAAAATGACAAACTTGACCTTGCTCTTAATATTATCGAAAAAGCTAAGGCTAAAGGCGTAAACTTGGTTCTTGGTGTTGACTGTGTTGCAGCCGACTCATTCAGCAACGACGCAAACACTCAAGTAGTTCCTGCCGGCAACATCCCAGAAGGTTGGGAAGGTCTTGATGCAGGTCCTGAAACTCGTGAAAAATTTGCTAACGCCATCAAAGATGCTAAGACTATTCTTTGGAACGGTCCTGCAGGCGTATTCGAATTCGACAACTTCACTGCAGGTTCACGCGCAATTGCCGACGCTATCGTAGAAGCAACTGAAAAAGGTGCATTCTCACTTGTTGGTGGTGGCGACTCTGTAGCTTGTGTAAACAAGTTCGGTCTTGCCGATAAGGTTTCTTACGTTTCTACTGGTGGTGGTGCACTTCTTGAAGCTATCGAAGGAAAGATTCTTCCTGGAATTGCTGCTATCAAAGGCTAAGAATTGTTGTTTTAAACATATTTAAGGTTCATTCTTCAACGAATGGACCTTTTATGTTTTAAAACCATACTTGTTTCATTTGTTTTCACAAGAATAATTATTAAATTTGCACAATTAATATTATCAATTAATTATTGAATTAACAACTAAATTACCATAGCAAAAATCCATAAGGAACTAACAAACTTAAATTACTATAAATTTCATAATTAAAGTTATGGCAGAAAACAAAGAAAAATTGTTTACCGAATTTCCTCCGATTTCTACCGAAGAATGGAAGGCTAAAGTTGTAGCCGACCTAAAAGGTGCTGATTTCGAGAAGAAACTTGTTTGGCGAACAAATGAGGGTTTTAATGTACAGCCAATGTATCGCGCTGAAGACATTAAAGATTTAAAAACAACTGATTCTCTTCCTGGAGAATATCCATTTGTTCGTGGTACTAAAACCAACAACAATTGGTTTATCCGTCAAGAAATCGTAGTTAACGACGTGAAAGCAGCCAATGAAAAGGCTCTTGACATCTTGAACAAGGGTGTAGATTCTCTTGGTTTCAAGCTAAAGGTTGAGCCTACAACTGAAAACATCGCAACACTTCTTAATGGCGTTGTATTGGGTGCTGTAGAAGTAAACTTTGCTTGTTGTCCAGGCAAAGCCGTAGAATTGGCGAATGCTCTTGTAGCTTACATCAAGGCAAACAAAGCAGAAGAAACATTTAAGGGTTCTATCGAATTCAACCCTTACAAGCGTCTATTAAAACATGGTCTTGCATTCCATAAAGATATCACTGCTACTGCAGTTGAACTTGTTAAGGTGGTTGCTGATGTTAAAGATTTAAGAGTTCTTGCTGTAGATTCTTATATGCTTACTAATGCCGGAGCATACATCTATCAAGAAATAGGTTATGCCCTTGCTTGGGGTACACAATGGATGACTGCTCTTACTGAGGCAGGTCTTTCTGCTGATGAAGTTGCTAAGCGCATCAAATTCAATATGGGCGTTTCTACCAACTACTTTATGGAAATCGCTAAATTCCGTGCTGTTCGTATGCTTTGGGCTCAAATCGTTAAGCAATATGAACCTGCTTGTGAATGCGCTTGCAAGATGGCAGTTCACGCTATCACTTCTGAATTCAACCAAACTATCTACGATGCACACGTAAATTTGCTTCGTTCTCAAACTGAAGCTATGTCGGCTGTAATCGCAGGTATCGATTCTTTGACTGTAGTTCCTTTCGACAAGCAATATAAGACTCCTGGTGAATTCTCTGAACGTATGGCTCGCAATCAACAACTTCTTCTTAAGGAAGAATCTGATATGGATAAGATTGTTGACCCTGCCGGTGGTTCTTACTATGTTGAAACTCTTACTGTTGCAATCGCACAAGAAGGTTGGAAAGTATTCTTGGCTGTAGAAGATAATGGTGGATTTGCTGCTCAAGTTGCAGCAGGTGAAGTCCAAAAGGCTGTTAACGCTTCAGCGGCTAAACGTCACACTGACGTTGCTCGTCGCAAGGAAGACCTTCTTGGTACTAACCAATTCCCTAACTTCAACGAAATGGCTAACGATAAGATTGAAGTTGAAGGTTGCAACTGTGGTTGCGCTAAAGATGCTAACGGCGAAGCTGTTGAAGCATTGAGCGACAAGCGTGCTGCAAGCGATTTCGAAGAACTTCGTCTTGCCACCGAACGCGCAGCAAATCGTCCTAAGGTATTTATGCTTACTATAGGCAACTTGGCTATGCGTCTTGCTCGTTCTCAATTCTCTGCTAACTTCTTTGCTTGCGCTGGTTATGAAATCATCGACAACCTTGGATTCAATACAGTTCAAGAAGGTGTAGATGCAGCTATCGCACAAGAAGCCGATGTTATCGTTCTTTGCTCAAGCGACGACGAATATGCTGAATTAGCTCCTGAAGCTTACAAATATTTGAATGGTCGTGCTGAATTCGTAGTAGCCGGCGCTCCTGCTTGTAGCGACGACCTTAAGGCAATTGGAATTACTAACTTTGTAAATGTTAAGAGTAACGTTCTTGAAACTCTTCAAGCATTCAACGCTAAACTATTAAAATAACATCGACTATGAAACCTAATTTTAAAAATATAGATATCGCAACCGATGCTTTTAATGTTAAGCATAATCCGATTGCTGAAGGCGAAACTTGGTTGACTCCTGAGCTTATTCCGGTTAAGCCTATTTATACAAAAAATGACCTTGAAGGTCTTGAACACCTTGAATATGTAGCAGGTCTTCCTCCTTTCTTGAGAGGTCCTTATAGCGGTATGTATGCTATGCGTCCTTGGACAGTGCGCCAATACGCAGGTTTCTCTACTGCAGCTGAATCTAACGCATTCTATCGTCGTAATCTTGCTTCAGGTCAAAAAGGTCTTTCTGTTGCATTCGACCTTCCTACTCACCGCGGTTACGATGCCGATCACGAACGCGTAGTAGGTGATGTTGGTAAGGCAGGTGTATCTATCTGCTCTATCGAAGATATGAAGGTATTGTTCGATGGTATTCCATTGAATAAGATGTCAGTATCTATGACTATGAACGGAGCTGTACTTCCTGTTCTTGCATTCTACATCAATGCAGGTCTTGAACAAGGTGCTAAACTTGACGAAATGGCTGGTACCATCCAAAATGATATCTTAAAAGAATTTATGGTGCGTAACACATATATTTATCCACCTGAATTCTCAATGCGTATCATTGCCGACATTTTTGAGTACACTTCTCAAAATATGCCTAAATTCAACTCAATATCAATCTCCGGTTACCATATGCAAGAAGCAGGTGCCACTGCTGATATCGAACTTGCTTACACTCTTGCCGACGGTCTTGAATACCTTCGTGCCGGTGTAAATGCAGGTATGACTATCGACCAGTTTGCTCCTCGCCTATCATTCTTCTGGGGTATCAGTATGCACTTCTTCATGGAAGTTGCTAAGATGCGTGCAGCACGTATGCTTTGGGCTAAGATTGTTAATCAATTCGGTCCTAAGAATCCTAAGTCACTTGCTTTGCGTACTCACAGCCAAACTTCAGGTTGGTCACTTACTGAGCAAGACCCATTCAACAACGTTGGTCGTACTTGTATCGAAGCTATGGCGGCAGCTCTTGGTCACACTCAATCATTGCACACAAATGCACTTGACGAAGCTATTGCACTTCCAACTGACTTCTCTGCTCGTATCGCTCGTAACACTCAGATTTACATCCAACAAGAAACATTCATCTGCAAAGAAGTTGACCCATGGGCTGGTTCTTATTATGTAGAAGCTCTTACTAACGAAATTGCTCAAAAGGCTTGGGCACACATCCAAGAAGTTGAAAAACTTGGCGGTATGGCTAAGGCTATCGAATCAGGTATTCCTAAGATGCGTATCGAAGAAGCTGCTGCTCGCACTCAAGCTCGCATCGACTCAGGACAACAAACTATCGTTGGTATCAACAAGTATCGTCTTGCAGAAGAAGCTCCTCTTGACATCCTTGAAATCGACAACACCGAAGTTCGCAAGGAACAAGTTGAACGTCTTGCTGAATTGCGTGAAGCTCGCGACGAAGAAGCTGTTAAGGCTGCACTTGCTGCTATCACAGAATGTGTGAGAACTAAGAAGGGTAACCTACTTGACCTAGCAGTTAAGGCTGCTGGCGTTCGTGCATCTCTAGGTGAAATCTCAGATGCTTGCGAAGAAGTAGTAGGTCGCTATAAAGCTGTAATCAAAACTATTTCAGGCGTGTATTCATCAGAAGCTAAACAAGACGAAAACTTCAAGAAAGCACAAGAATTGTGTGAGAAGTTTGCTAAGAAAGAAGGTCGTCAACCTCGTATCATGATTGCTAAGATGGGACAAGACGGACACGACCGCGGTGCTAAGGTAGTTGCTACAGGTTATGCTGACTGTGGTTTCGACGTAGATATGGGACCATTGTTCCAAACTCCTGCCGAAGCTGCTCGTCAAGCTGTAGAAAACGACGTTCACATTCTTGGAGCATCATCACTTGCTGCAGGACACAAGACTCTTCTTCCTCAAGTAATTGAAGAGTTGAAGAAACTTGGTCGTGAAGATATCGTGGTGGTTGCCGGCGGTGTAATCCCGGCACAAGACTACGACTACTTGTATCAAGCAGGTGTGGCTGCAATCTTCGGTCCTGGTACTCCGGTTGCAACATCAGTAATCAAGATGCTTGAAATCCTTCTTGACGAAGAATAATCACAGCATTAAATAATACAATGTAAAAAATACCCGTGAGGAAAATTCCACGGGTATTTTTTATTCCCTACAATATCCACCCTATTAGCATCTTTTAATAATAATTTCACAACCAATGTTACCACTACATTTCTTTATGCTCCTACTCATATGCCAAATCATATACATATAATAGTTCTGGTCTATTATTTAGTTGAATATATAACAAGGCTCGATAGTTTAACAATACCAATTGGAGTTTTGCAGGTTTCTTATCTCTACCAATTACATCAAATACTACAGAATAAATTGTCGTATTTTGAGCTGTAAAGTGGTTTATAATCTTAAAAGGAGAATACACATTTTTTTGAACGTAAATGGTATTATTATCAAAATCAAATATTACTTTTCTACCATCAGTAATTGGCTTATTATCACCATATGATTTTTCTCCGTTTTTTAAATGAAGTTCATAATTAATTCCTATAACGTTAAATATAAGAATATTTCTCAAACTATTTGTTTGTGCGATAGTTGCTATTGAAAATATAATGGTAAGAAATAATAATATAATTTTTCTCATAGTTCGTATTTTTTAATGGATAGCCTATTCTTCTCAATTATTAAACTGATAGACTTTCATCTTTATCTTTTGATGCATATATTCTTCTATTTTACATCAAGTCTACAACTCATTATTCCCTCTTTCATATTCATTGACAAAATATGGGAAATACATATATTGTAACTCAACACAAGTATTATCTTCATTGTTATGATAGATTAAATTTAACCCCGTTACTTTATCAACAAACCTAATTATACCTTCATCATCATTCACCATATATGAAAAATATTTTTTTTGTAATTTCTTCTTCAATTGTTCAAATGTATAATAAATTTTATTCTTAGGTGTAGTCGTTTCATCTATCAAAAATCGAATTTTCACAAGCCTGCGACTTTCATCAAATTGAAATGTAGCAACAGCCCATTTTACTCCACCCCAAGACACATTATTTGCAAATAAAAAATCTTCATATGGTAATGGTAAATAGCCTTTATTATTTACATTATTAACTACTTGACTAAAACTCGTTTTACCCAAAGTACAGTTGTAAATTTTATTTTGTATTTGAGCATTTGCTGTGTAAATAAAAAAAGCAAATAAAATAAACGTGATTTTTCTCATAACATATACTTTTAAATTAAACATTCTTTTTATATTCTAATAATCTTGATTTTTTTATCTTTTCTTGTAGAAATTCATATTTTTTCTCCAATGATCTTTTGATAAAATCAGCATAGGTATTTGAAATAAACGGAGATAAACAAATCCCATGAATCATTTTAGACACATCAACATCTAAACATAATTTATCAGCCGAGCATAATGCACAAATTCGTAATTCCTGCTCTTTGCTATAATATATAGTTTTATTAAATATTGATTCTTCCACAGTATTAGTAAATGATTCTTTTTTATATTCTACATTTCTGACTAATATATAACAAGGCGTTTCTTTTATTGAATTCAAAAAATCATCAATAGTTGTTTCTATTCGTACTCCAGTAATACCACCTGTATAAGCTTTCCACATCAAAAAATTTTCGTCAACTTCATTGCCAAGTCCTTCTACAATATGTGTATCATAAGTCCAACAAGAAACACAGATACTATATGATATTCTAATCTTTTCAGATAATTCATTTTCACGTATTAAATTAATTTCTCTTTCTTTATTATCAGGAGAACTATAGCACATTCTAAAACATTTTTTAATATCACCTTTTTGCCCTTTTTCACTTAAATCTGTAAAATTCCTCCTATTAGAAATTCTAAACTTATTATTTTCTAAAATAGGTAATAAATATTCCAAAGGTAAATAATGATATATTTTCTTTTTTAAATCAATCGATTTATGCACATATATTTTATCCATTAACCTCACGTAATCTTCTTCCCTAAAAGAATCGATTGTTAAATTACTCGTACATTCCATAATTTTTATTTCACCCACCAGACTCCTCAAACAGGCATATTTTTATTATTAATAAAAAGAAAAACGCAGGAATCTGTACTCTTCACTCGTTCCGCTTATCAAGGTCTTAGGAAACCCACCACAGTAAAACGAGTAAATCAAGATACCTACGTCGATTGTATAATTACAACTCCATGCACTACCCTGCTAAGGGTAGCACACAGAGCCGGTATATACATACCACACAGACATCTACCTTTTATCTCATTTTTGACTGTGATTTCAAAAGTTCCTAAGTTTTGATAAGCCAAAAACAAAACGTCAAGTAAACGTCTTTCCATAAAAACTATGCCCGCCCCACCGTCTCACTCCTGAAACATTCGACGCAGGCACATACAAAATTAATTATAATTATTTTCCTAACAAAATTTATCACATAATAAAAACGGATTTAAGAATTAACCCTTAAATCCGTTCTCTATTGCATTTATATCTTCTTGTAACTGTTTGTCAACCGAAAGGCGTTCTTCAATGTTTTTACAAGCATGTAGCACCGTTGCATGATTTCTTGACAATCGTAACCCAATGTTTGTAGATGATAATTGGGTATGTTTTTTCACTAAATACATCACAACTTGTCTTGCATCCGAAATCTCACGCTTACGAGACTTACAATAAATCAAATCGGTGTCAATATTATAATGCTCACACACTTTTTCGGCAATAATTTCAAATGTTAATTGTGTCTTTGAAACCTTCACCGCATTAGCAACTACGGCTTTTGCCAAATCCAAAGTAATATCTTGATTTAACATAGCTGCGTGCCCGAGCAAAGAAACCACAACACCCTCAAGTTCTCTTACACTATCAGTAACATTGTTTGCGATGTAATCAAGAACTTCATTTGAAATAACAAGCCCATCTTGTTCTGCTTTCATCGTAAGCACATTACGACGTAATGAGAAATCGGGTTTATTAAGTTCAACTGTCATCCCCCACTTAAATCGTGATATCAATCGAGGGACCATTCCGTCCATATCAACCGGTCGAGTATCACTCGAAAGAATCAATTGTTTTTGATTTTGATGTAAGTGGTTAAATATATGATAAAATGTATTCTGGGTTGCTGTTTTACCTGCCAATTCTTGAATATCATCAAGGATTAAGGTGTCAATGCTTTGATAAAAATTAATAAAATCATTAACTTTATTATTTCTTACAGCAGTTGTATATTGACTCTCAAAAATACGTGCAGTAACATATAGCACTCGGCTTCGTGGCTGCGACTCTTTCATCTTTATACCTATAGCCTGTATCAAATGCGTTTTACCAACACCTGTAGCTCCAAATATAAACAATGGACTGAATGTTCGACAAGTAGGATCGGTTGCTATCTTTTCACCAATAGTAACAGCCAATTTATTGCACATTCCTCCACAATAATTATCAAAGGTGTACTTTGGATTTAATTGTGAATCAATTTCATCATATTCAACCTTCTGGAATGGTGACACCACTTTGGGAATTGACCTCTCTACTCTGTTTTCAATAACAGGACTGCTTGTAGCACCTCTTACTGTCGTACTTGAGTCATTATAATATAAACGAATTTGATCTCCAAAGACATGGCGCAATGTTTTTCTAACCAAATTTAGATAAACACTCTCAATACGCTCAACATAATACTGTGAAGGCACATTCAAAACAAGCTTGACACCATCAAAACTGTGTACAGTTATTGGTTCAAACCAAGCTTTGAATTGCTCCTCTGATAAGTTGTCCCTAAAAATTGCAAGGCACTTATCCCATAATATGTTTTTATCTTGAGAAACCATTTTCAGTTATTATATTCTTCGTTTTCGAGTACAAAATTTGCCAAAATTATTTTCAAAAAAAAACATTAAAAAATTTGGTTTTTAGGAAAGGATAATAACGATTTATATATCAGCTAATTATGAAAAAACAATGTTTTTATAGATTATCCACTCAAGCAAAATATTTATCTTCCTTATTTTCAACGACTTCACAAAAAAGCGTTATTTTACTCATAAATTGCACCTATCAAAAACCATTAATAAAAACAGCATAAAATGCTCCAAATAAAATTCCACGCATTTTACGCTGTTTAGAATAATTCTAAATAATCATTCCAGATTATAATTAAACTATAAATTAGAATACTTTTACATTAATGTATCGTTTTGGATTAGCTTTTATATCCTTGAACAATGAATCTAAGCTTAGTATTGTTTGATCAAGATGATTATACAATCCATCATTATTCATCAATAAACCCAGACTTGAATTTTCATTCTTCATTGCTTCTGTAAGATCCTTAAGATTTGCCATAGTTTCATTTATACTTTTCATAGTCGAATCTAAAGGCACTGTATTTAGCTCTGTTGTCATCTCAGCAACATTCCCCGATATAGTTTTTAAATCATTCGATATTACATTAACATTATTGAAAATTTCAGGTACACTTCTATTCAACTGCAATGTCAAGTTTTCTAAATTAGATGTTATATTATTCAAGCGTGTCACCGATTCATTCAATGCAGGATTAGACAATATATTATTTAAATTTTCAAGAATGCTATCAACTTTAGGTAATAGCTGTGTTATTGATGGCATAATATCATTTGATACATTATCCATGAGTCCTGTTTGAATTTTACCGGGTATTTCAGCTCCAACCTCATAATAATCATTCCGGTCCTTATTTAATACCAACAACACTGTAGAGGTTCCGAGCATATCTGTACTTATCATAGCTTCCGTACCGATAGGCAATCGAAGTTTCTTATCAAGGCTTAGTTCAACAATAATATTACCATTGTTGTTGAAATCATAAGAAACATTGCTTACCAATCCCACTTGAAATCCATTGATAGTTACCGGAGCCGACACATTAAGTCCATTAACCTTTTCAAAGCTAACTTTATAATAGTTTGACGGGGTAAACAAATTCACACCTTTAAGATAATTAATTCCCCAATACATCAAGCCAATACTTATTATTACAGCAATGGCAATTAGTACTTCTTTTGTAAAAATTTTCTTCATTATTATTAATATTTAAATCACTTTATGCGCTTATCGCCATCGAACACAACGACAAACGCTTTTTTAAATTTTTTTCTCACTTCTTTAAGCAATTTTTCAGCATCTTCTTCAGTACTTTCATTGCCTACAGTATATTTGTATACTCCATTCTCTTTATAACATTCCACTCCATTAAGTTTTTTGAAGCGTTTATCTCCCGATTTTATTCTTTCTGAAGATGTCATAAATTGAACTTTATATTTTAATTGATCGACACTTACATTGTCATTGTCATAATCATATTGTTGAGTTGATTTAACCTCAGTCAAATCAACTTTTTTATTATTTGCTGTAATGCTCTCAGCCGATATGGTTTTATTGTCAATAGAATTCTTATACTTTTTGAAAGCATTAAAAATCGCCTTAGCTAACTTTTCTTGTCCATTCTTAGAACCAATAAAAAGTTCTTCTGTTGGATTACAAATAAAATCCAGCTCAATCAATACTGCCGGCATTGTAGTGCGAGCAAGGACAAGAAATCCTGCTTGTCGCACACCCCTATCGACCCTATTAGCAGTTTTATTCAGTTCATTCTGTACACTTGATGCAAAATCTACACTTTGTGCTAAATGTGCGCTTTGGCTTATCTCAAAAATAATATACGATTCTGAAGAATTTGGGTCAAACCCTTGGTAAGTTATTTTATAATCATCTTCTAATGCAATAACTGAATTTTCTCGCATTGCGACCTCTAAATTATCGTCCGATTTATGCAATCCAAGAACGTAAGTTGATGCACCTCTTATTTTATTACGATTTTTATTCCGTTTATCAAGCGAATTACAATGAATTGATATAAATAAGTTGCCTTTTGACTTATTTGCTATTTGCGCTCTTTCTTGTAATGTAAGATATTTATCTTTATCGCGAGTGTAAACCACTTCTACATCCTCAAATTCAGACTTTATCAATCCGCCCAAAGTTAAAGCAACCGATAAGTTTACATCTTTCTCACGCACCTTACGACCTAAGGCTCCCACATCTTTGCCTCCATGTCCGGCATCAATAACAACTGTATATGGCGATGCATTTATCAGCAATGATATCATCATTGCAATCATAATCAATAAAAATCGCCTTACGTCCAACATAACAAATATTATTCCAAGTATTATATCTTGCAAATTTACGAAAATACGAGCAATTATTCCCACTTTTAAGTTCATTTTTTCTTTATGGGTTAAAAATGAACAAAAAAATGCGAAAAATGAAATGAAGTATTACTCTAATCTATTATTTTTGCAATAGATTTCAGTAAACAATCTACAATACACTTATTAATATTTTAAACACTACTTAATATGAAAGGTACTTTATACGGACTTCTTGGTTATCCATTAGGACATTCGTTTTCTCGTAATTACTTCAACAACAAATTTGAAGCAGAGAATATTGATGCCGAATATATAAATTTTGAAATTCCCGACATCAATATGCTTATGGAAGTTATTAGCGAATACTATAACTTAAATGGTCTTAATGTTACTATTCCTTATAAAGAACAAGTAATTCCTTTTCTTGATGAACTCGATGAAGACGCAGCTAATATAGGAGCGGTCAATGTAATCAAAATAATTCATGAAAATAACAATTTAAAACTTAAAGGATATAACTCCGACGTTATTGGATTCTGTGATTCTATAAGTCCTTTACTAAAACCACATATGAAGAAGGCCATGATTCTCGGTACCGGAGGTGCAGCTAAGGCTGTTATGTATGGTTTGAATAAATTCGGAATAGATTCTCAACTTGTGTCAAGAAAAAAAACTGACAACACAATCACATATACTGATATAGACAAAAACATAATTGATGAATACCATATCATTGTAAACACGACACCTCTCGGTATGTATCCTAATATTGATGAATGCCCCGACATTCCGTATGAGTTACTCTCCGAAAAACATCTTTGTTATGACTTACTTTACAACCCCGACGAAACATTATTTATGAAAAAAGCCAAAGAGAATGGTGCAACAGTAAAAAATGGATTGGAAATGTTGCTACTTCAAGCATTTGTTTCTTACGAAATCTGGAATTCATAATAAAATCACCTCTATAATTGTATTATTCAATGCATAATACTCTTGCAAAAATGCCTATATTGAAAGTTGTGTTACCTTTCAGCATAGGCATTATTATATCAAGAATTATACATTTACCTATTTCTCTTATACTAATTACAACTATCCTGTGTGCGTGTTTTTACTTTTTTATCACACATAAATCATCGCCTTACACCAAATTATCAAAAAGTTATTTAGTTAATATTCCTTTAGCTATAACGATCTTTTTTATTGGGATTTTATATAGTTATCTCAAATCGCCTCAAGAGATTGATACCGAGAATACGACAAGTGCTATTGGCATCATTGAAAGTATCAAGCATAACGACACATCATGCAATTTACATATCAACGTCCTACAATACACTGATACATTAGGCAATACATCAAAAATAAATAGTAAAATCTCCTCTTGGATTGAAAACAATGATTATACTCTAAGTGAGGGCGATATAATTAATTTTAAATTTATCCCACAACTCATAAAAAACAACGGTAATCCCGATGAGTTTGACTATGCCGGCTATATGAAAAACAAAGGTGTTATATATCACACATTCATTCGTAACAATGAATATAAAGTGATTGGACACAAAAATAATATATTTACGTATACACGCATAATACAAAATCGCCTTATTGATTACCTCTTATCATCATCACTAACCCCCGAAACAAAATATTTTTTCATCACAATACTTTTGGGTGAGGACTCTTTTCTTGATCTCAATACACGAAATGCATTCTCTCACGCCGGAATATCTCATATTTTAGCTCTTAGTGGATTACATATATGCATAATTGCATTTTTAATAAGTTTCATACTTCTCCCTCTTGATTATATAGGATGTAAACGCATCCGACATATAACCACCCTATTATCTATCATAGCATTTGCATTTGTTACGGGATTATCGGTTTCTGTAATTAGAGCTACCATTATGATGACTTTTGTAATCTTAGCTCATTTACTCTATCGAAAAAACACATCAATGAATGCATTATTTACATCTGTTTTAATTATTCTTATAATCAATCCATACTCTATCTATGACATAGGATTCCAATTATCATTCTTATCTGTATTTATAATTTTAGCATTTGCACACAAAATTGCTATTATTTCACCGCAAAAACAATTACTACATTTTACATATTCTATATTTTCTACTTCTCTTATTGTTTCTATCGGAACTATTTTCCTTACTGCCTACTATTTTAACACCATATCATATGTCTCTATAATAACTAATTGTATCATTATCCCTCTTTTACCAATTATCATCTTAATTGGTATTATCTATTTATCGTTTCTCATATTAGGTTTTGATTTTACCTTTTTATCAAACATTCTCAATGGTTTATACAAGGTTATAATTGATATATCTCATTTAGGTGATTATTTATATCTTGAAACATATATTTCACCATTAATTTTAACTTTTACCTTTTTAATATTCACACTTGTTGTCCTATATAATATACATCCCCAAAAGATTATCTACATTCATAGTATTATTATATTGATTATTGGTACTATCACACTAAAATCAATTGAAAATAACGTGAATATCATACAATCAGGGGTTGTTATATTTCAACACAACAAGTCAACCCCTATTCTAACAATAAATAATACAAAAGCAACATTAACTGTATACAATGAGAATTTTGATATTGAAACTTTCAAGCACTATCATAAGAAATTTTTAACAAAACACAATATTGACTCTATTTCTTACAGATATCATTCAACCGATATACATACCACACTTGACAATTATAAAATTGCTGTAATTTGTGAAAACAGCATAACAAAGTTATCGCGCACACCTCAAATAAAGGTAGATATCGTTTTAGTTACAAAAGGGTTCTACGGAAATATTGAAGACATCTTAAGGAACTATTCTCCCAAAATAATCATTTTTAGTTCCAACATTTATTACAAAAGAGTGAAACAACTTATACAAGAATGCAAAGCATTGAAACAAACATTTCATTCTATTTCATCTGATGGGGCTGTATGGTCTTTCAATGGGAAATTAAATATCACTCCACACGTCCGGCAGCAATAAAGCAATTCTTGTAATACAAATCTTTTAAATCGGATATTATAACACCTTTTCTTGTTGACGTATGCACAAATTTGTCCTTTTGCAGATATAGTCCCACATGATTGATTCGATTTTTCTTCTTTGATGTATTAAAAAACAATAAATCACCCTCTTTTAACTCGTTTACACTTATTTTCTTACAATTCTTTTCATATATTTCATAAGAAGTACGATAAAGTTTTTTCGCATATACATTATTATATATTTGAACAACCAAACCGGAACAATCTATTCCACTTTTGCTATTACCTCCATATTTATATGGCACACCAATCCATTGTTGTACTTCTTTATACAGATCCTTATCTACATTTCCAGATAAGAACACCTTTTCTTTGTTTATATTTTCCTCGTGGACAACATTTTTCGTAGAGTTGCAAGATACACATAAGAGCATCACACCTATCATTAATGCTACCTTAACATCAATTATATTAAACAACCAAATCATCTTATTAAAACAAATAGGGAAACAAGTAACTAAAACTTATTCCCCTATATTTAAAACCAATATCTTAATTATTATTTTAATTCTTAATTACTTAGCCTCATCTTCTGTTTCCGAGTCTGATTCTTCTTCCTTAAATGAAGTAAACCCTGCGCCAACTAATAAATTATACCAAGATATCACTTTCTTTATATCATTAGGATACACTCTTTCTTGATCAAATTCAGGCAAAATTTCTTCAAAGAATGCAAATAAAGTTTTTTTATCAACATATTGTTTTGCATCTATTGCTTTACCTTCATTTTTATCATATATAGTTTGCATCACACTACTCAATGACACTTCTTCATTATATGTGTACATAGCTATATCTCCAAGAGAAATGATTTTTTCGTGAGAATAAGCCGGAAGACGCTTTCCATCACTTAATCCTTCTACAATAATCATATTCTTGCCATACGAAACTAATTTAAACAATCCCGATTTTCCTGAAATTGATAGTATTTTCTTCAACATAATAATTAATGTTCTTAATAAAATATTTTGTTTTTATTTAATCTATTGCAAATTTAGCACTCATTTTCGGTTATATCAAGAACTTTACACTCTTTTACATTTATCACCATTTATTTCAATATTTCTTTAACAAGTTTTTCCACTTGAGGAAACAAAGGAGCCACACCATCATTAACTATTGTTTTAACCGACTTTAGAGTATTATAATCTTGTCCATCTTGTGCTTTTATGCGTTTTATAACATCTTCCTCACACATCGCATTTCTCTTCATTACCCTATTGATACGTACATTCTCCGGTGCCTCAACAACCCACACATCATCAATAATATCAAACAAATTGCTTTGAAGCAATATTGCAGTTTCTACAAACATAATGGATTGCATAACACACTTGGCTTGATTCACAATATCATCTTTTACACGAGGATGCACAATCGAATTTAATTTATTCAAAGCATCTTCATTCCCAAATACAACAGAACTAATATATTTCTTATTTATTGTGCCATCATTCAATACGCTTTGCGGTCCAAAGTTCTCTACCAGTTCTCCTTGTATAGCAGTGTTTGTATTCATCAACCTTTTGGCTTCTGAATCACAATCATATACTTTGTATCCCAATATGCGTATTATTGATGATACTACACTCTTGCCACTTCCTATTCCTCCTGCAATAGCAATCAGTCTTCCCATTTCACTTCAATGCTTTTCAATAATATACTCAACGCTATCTTGAACTAATGATATGTTCTCATAAATTGCAGGACTTTCTTCAATACGCACACACAATTTATTATTCGAAGTACTTTTTATTTCATTATAGTTCACAACGGCTTCAAGTGGTAATGACTTTTTATACATACTAAAAGGAACCAAAAATGTCGCAATTACTTTTGAAGGGAAAGTAATCACATTTATATCCGATGGTACATACTTTACTACAACAGGAATCTCTTGACTCTTTGAAATAAGCGGCTCAATAGGGATTGTAAGATTCACCTGCTCCGGTATTATTTTTGCTCCTTGAATCGGAGATATTGAAACTACTCTGGTTAATGTATCCTTCAGATTACGTTCATTTACTTTATATGTATGCACTTCATCGATTATAGCAAGTGTATTCCTATCTGAATATACAATAGCTGAGTCATAATCCAATTTTATATCACCATAAATTGTATATTGTATATTCGGATGTACATTTACATCAGCTCGTATAGGGACTTTTTTACCAGGCAGATTTGTATACTTCAATTTTATGTCTTCCAACGACATACTTTGAATAATAGTCGTATTCTCAAGCCCATCTCTTATACTTTTTCTTAATGCCAAGTTAGGAATTTCTATCATTCCATCCGATAGTGCATAATCCTTAAATTTTACTTTTATTTCAGGACTTTTTCCTATAATAAACCTTAGCAAATTAAGTCCTTTATCTTTTACATTTACATTTATACTTTGTGGCACATCAGAAATAATCGTGGAGCTATCAGGTATTTCTGTTATCTTGAATGGCATTGTTATATCATACTGAATATTATTATTCAATGATATAAATGCCCAAAAAATGAACGAAATAAATACGAATACTAAATACTGTAAAGCCGTACTTGTTACAAACGTAGAACTTCTAACATTCTTAATTAATTCATCTATCTTATTTTTCAACATATCTATCCGTTCATTATTAAAAAAGCCATAAGCCTATATTTAAAATACAAGCATTATGGCCTTTTTTTATGTTACTAATGATTATTTTGATTCTTGTACAGGAGCTTCAGCAGATCCTACAATATAATTTTTATCAATCTTAATCTTAACATTATCTGCAATTTCAAGAATAATCACATTATCTTTAATTTCTTTCACTTTACCATAAACGCCACTCGCAGTTCTTACTTTACTTCCCACTTGCAATGAATCCAAAAAATCTCTCATTCTTTTGCGTTCTTTGTTTTGTGGACGTATCATAAAGAAATAAAAAATCGCAATCATCAACACAATCATAATGATTGTTGACATTCCACTACCACTTGCAGCAGCTGCTTCTTGTAAGAAAATTGATGTTAACATAAATATCACTTTTAATTGTTTATAATATTATTAATTCTTGGTAATTCTACCACAATCTTTCAAATAATTTATAGACGAATTTATTATGCCATTAATAAATTGTCCACTTTTCGGAGTACTATAAAACTTAGCAATCTCAATATATTCATTCATTGACACCTTTGTAGGAATATTATCAAAATTCTTTATTTCCGATAGACCCACACTAAGAATCACCCTATCCATAAATGCTAATCGTTCGGTATCCCACTGATCTTTCTGAACAAATCTATCAATTATTTTATTGTTCTCCTCATTTTCTCTAACAGCACATTCAAACAATCGTTCACCAAATTCATTATCTTCTTCATCTTTATATTTTGGTTGGATTGTTGCTATATCAGGGTTATTTGAAATCTGCTTAATTGTCTTAAGAACAAAAGTTCCCATTACATTTAAATCATCATTCCAATATACCGACTTTGATTCAAGTATCTCAAGTAAATCTTCATCTACAAAAACTACCTTCTTTAGCAAATCACGCCACAGAGAACAATCATCTTCAAAACTTACACTTTCTGCATTCATATAATCTTCATAAACTTTTGAATGCAAAATCTTATCGTGCATAAGTTTCATAAAGATTATATCTTCACGCCAAGAAATAGGTGTATCTTTTAAATATGCCTTTAAATCTTTATTTTCACGTAATCTTGCAATAAATTTATTATCCGCAAATCGAGTATTAGGATTTTTGTCAAGCTCTGTTGGTAAATATTTATGTTTTGCCATATCAAGCTTTAAATCATGATAATCTGTCAAATCTATCATCAGCACCAACATCGAAATATACAATTCATACGCTTTATCCAAACTCTTTTCTAATTCTTTCTTAGCATTTGATATTGTTCTACCCTCCTTTGTTAAAAGATAAGAGTAAAACATCTGTACCACCTTTATGCGTATTAAAATACGTGTAATCATAAATACTTTTCTATTTTTTTATTATTTTGCAAAGTTACCTTAAAATAACTATTATTTCAAGCAATTTAATGAGTAATTAAATCTTTTGCTATTTTTTATTACGTTGGCGCACCACTTCATACATCAGCACACCCGCTGCTACCGATACATTCAATGAATTTATCTTTCCAAATTCAGGTATTGTAACAAGTTCATCGCACACAGATTCTACTTCAGGATCCAATCCCTTATCTTCTGCACCCATTACTATCACTATAGGTACAGTATAATCAACATCAGTATATAACCTATCTGTTTTACCCGAAGCGCCAACAATCTTACATCCATTAGCTTTTAAGTAGTTCAATGCTCCTTGCAAACTATGTTCACGACACACCTGTACATAATTCAATGCTCCAGCCGATGTTTTCATTGCATCTCCACTTACCGACACACTATGTCGCTCCGGAATTACGATTGCATCAACACCGGCACACTCACAAGTACGCGCAATTGCTCCAAAATTTCGTACATCAGTAACTCCATTAAGAGCTACAAGAAATGGCATCTCTCCTGCTTCATATATCTCAGGCATCACATTACTTATATTATTATAAGTAACCGACGACAATATAGCAAGCACTCCCTGATGATTCTTTTTTGTAATTCTATTTATTTTTTCAAGTGGAACTCTTTGAATTAATATTCTGTACTCCTTTACTAAATCATACAACTCGTTCACAAGTTCTCCGCTCAAATCCTTTTTAATCAATATTTTATCAATATCTTTTCCGGCTTCAATAGCCTCAATTACTGGACGTATACCAAATATATAATCACTCTTATCCATATTCTTTTTATATTCCATTAAAAACCCAACAACGATCGAGCATTATTTATAGCAGCAGCATCAATCTCTTTTCCACTGAGCATTCGCGCTATTTCTTCTACTCGCTCATCTTTCGACAATTCACATATTGAGGTATAAGTAGCTTCATCACTATCTGCCTTATACACTCTTAAATGATTATCTCCTATAACTGCAACTTGTGGTAGATGTGTAATTGCTATAACTTGTATATTTTTCGATATGCCACACATCATCTCACCCATCTTATGAGCTATTTCACCCGATACTCCTGTATCCACTTCATCAAATATAATTGTTGGCAGTTGCATATTTTGTGCTATAATAGCTTTTATACTTAGCATCACACGCGATAATTCACCTCCCGATGCAGTACTTTCAATTGGCATTAACTGTTGTTGCTTATTGAATGCAAACAAGAATTTCACTTTATCTATACCCTGCGCATATAATTCACATTCACTAAATTCCAATTCAAACCTCAAGTTCTTCATGCCTAATGGCGTTGCTGTTTCTTTCAGTATTTCTTTGAATATCTCAGCTCCTTTTTTTCGTGATTGAGATAATTCTTGAGCTTTATTTAATGCATCGTGCTCAACTTTAGCCAATTCAATCTCCAAACGATTTATTTCCTCTTCTGAGTTTGTCAACTTAGCTATTTTTTCTTTATAGTAGTGTTGTAAAGCGATTATTTCGTTTACACTCGACAACTTATGCTTATTTTCTAAATCATAAATACTATTTAAACGCTCCGTAACTCTTTCCAATTCCAATGGATTATCTACATAAGAGTCTTGAATCAAATTAATTGTGCGTCCAAAATCTTTTAGCTCAATTATCATCGACTGCAAACGCTCCGAAAGCTCTTTCAAATTTGCATCTACTCCCTCTATCTGAGAAAAGCCTCTCATTATAGTCGACATTTTAGATATAATCGAATTTTCTTCATCTTGTATCATTGATGAGGCACTCCACAAGCATTGTTTTATCTCATTTACATTCGACAATCGCATTTGTTCACGCTCAAGTTCTATATCTTCATTTTCCTGCAATTTCAATTCAGAAATTTGCGATAGTTGAAATTGTATATAATCCTCCTCTGCACGATTCTTTTCATACTCCGCCTTTAATGCGAGAATCTCCGCCTTAAGGCATTTATATTTTGAGAACAACTCAGCATACTCAGCACGTATAACCTCATTATTCGATACACTGTCTATTATGTTTAATTGATAGTCCTCTTCTCTCAACAACATATTACTATGCTGAGAGTGTATATCTATTAATCTTAATGTTAAATCTCTTAGAACAGACAATGTTACAGGACTATCATTTATAAATGCCCTTGATCGACCATTTGAATAAATTTCTCTTCGCAAAATACATTCATTACCATAATACTCTATATCATTCTGCTCAAAGAAAGATTCCAATCTGTCGTATGCTTCTATATTGAATGTTGCTTCAATAACCGACTTACTTTCTACCTTACGAATCACCTTTAAGTCAGCTCGCTCACCTAATATTAGCGATAAAGCTCCTAATATTATAGATTTTCCCGCACCTGTTTCTCCGGTAATAATAGTTAATCCTTTCTTAAATTCAATTTCAAGATTATCTATTAGTGCATAATTTGTTATCAATAGATGCGTAAGCATTTTTGATTCTTATTTTGTTTCCGTTGATTTTATTTTCTCCAATCTTGTATTCTCTGTGGGATAAAGTGGATATAGCAGTTCATATACTTTCTCCTTTTCGGTTGATGGTGCTTGGGAATACACATTTACAAGTTCATCAAGTTTTGAATCCTTAAAAATAGAAAGACATACCGACATCGGAGCTGTATCATAAATCTTCTTCAACGATTCTAAGGAGCTTGTTATTACTGCCCTTCCTTTATTAACACCAAGAACCATTTCATCAAGACCCTTTCTATGATACTGATACATAATATCCCTAATAAGTGACGTATTTTTATCATAATATGCACTTAATACTGCACTTCTGTTTTTGGTATCTTCAAAAGCTTTCCAACCACTTTCTCCCGTACTTTGAGCCAACCTCACTACATTTGCAGCTTTTTCATAATAAGGATCACCTCCTCGCAATGAGAACGTATCAAAATCAAGTGCTAAAATCATATAAGCATAAAAGTTCAAGATTGCCGTAAGATTACTCTCCATCGTATTTTCCGAAAATATCAAAGGCTCGTTCAATGCATAAGAAAATTCAACCTTAGTATCTTTGAAATTGAATATAGTAGTAGTATAAGTTGAATTGTAAACAGGTCTGTTTGACTGTATCTGCAAATCTCCCACCACCACATTACTTTCATCATACGATTTAATCGTAAAAAATAATTTACATTCTATCTTCTCATTTGCATAAAACTGAGCATCAGTCCACTTTGTAGTGTTCATATAATCTGCAATGGATTGTTGCAAAGTAGTAAACACCTCTTTATTACTACCTTGCACTTGATCAGAATTTATCTCTACACTACAATTTAATTCTTGTGCATATACACTACACATAAAGCTATATGCGCAAATTATTACTAATGCTAATATTTTTCTGCAAAGTATCTTTTTCACTTATTCCACACTTATCCGATTAATATTATTTCATTCTCAGTTTTATCTGAGTAAGAACGCGTTTCGTATCTTGTGCAAAATCACCTTGCATCATCCAAGCATAATATCCTTGGTCCTTACGTAACACTTCTTCCACCGAAACACCTTTATATTTTCCGAAATTAAACACTTCTTGTTGTTTCTCATTATATACAATACGCCCCATCAGGTCTACATTCTTCTTCTGAGATGAGAAATCCGACAAGTATTCAACATCATTCTTCAAGTCTGAATATCTGTCAAGTTGAGCCTTAAGCACTTCGTATGTTGCCCGAGTGTCAGCACTTGCTGAATGTGCATCATTCAAATCTTTACCACAATAGAACTTATATGCAGCCACTAATGTACGTTGTTCCATTTTGTGGAAAATAGTCTGTACATCGACAAATTTCCTTTTCGACAAATCTATAGTTACTCCGGCATTAAGAAATTCTTCTGCAAGTAAAGGTATATCAAATCGATTACTATTAAATCCGGCGATATCACACCCTTCAAATACTCGACTGAGTTCCTTCGCTATTTGGCCAAACAACGGAGCATCTTTCACATCTTCATCTGTAATGTGATGCACTGCCGTTGCTTCTTCCGGAATATGCCTTCCAGGATTTACTCTTATTGTCTTATCTTCCTCTACACCATTAGGATATACTTTTATATAAGATATCTCCACTATCTTATCATGAGTAATGTTCACTCCTGTGGTTTCAAGGTCAAAAAAGATTATTGGATTTCTTAAATTGAGATTCATTAACTATCCCCCTGATTCTTTACACCATCATTGGCATCAACAATACAAGCATTTCTTCTCCGTCTTCTTGTGTTTCGGGTAAGAATACACCGGCACGAGATGGACCCGACAAAGTAATTACCATAGTATCCGAACTAATATTATTCAATACATCTATCATCTTTGTGTTATTGAAACCAATTAGCATTTCTTCTCCTTGATAATCACACATCATCCTTTCTTCTGCCATTGTCGAAAATTCACGATCTTCCGCCTTCATATAAATTTCATTCTCCTTCAATTGGAAAATAACTAATCCCGAAGCATTCGCAAACACCGACACACGACGTATCGCATTCAACAATGACACACGATCTACAACCAATTTATATGGATTATTCTGTGGAATTACCGAATTGTACTTTGGATATGTTCCATTCACAAAACGACAACTTAACGTAAACGATGATGATTCAAAAATAGCCCCCTTGGCATCAGTAGATATTTTCACATCACCTTCCGCTTTAACCAACACCGATTTAAGAATATTAGCAGGCTTAGTTGGCAATATAAACGAGTCTTCAACACCTGTTTGAATACGATTGTTTGTATAACGCACAAGTTTGTGAGTATCAGTAGCAACAAATGTTACATTTTCTGGTGTTATATTCCAAAAAACACTCATCATTATTGGGTGCAATTCATCTGTTCCTGATGCAAACAATGTATGATCGATACCCGCCAAGATTTCCTTCACATCAATAGTATAAGTCTTTGCTGCTACATCTATAGCACTACGACGAGGGAACTCATTGCCATCGATCCCAACAAAATTATACTGGCCATTCATATATGTGATAACAATTTCAAAAGTATTGTCATCTACTTCAAATTGCAATGGTTGATCAGGCAATTCCTTTAGCAAATCAAGTAGTTTCTTTACATTTACAGCAAATTTGCCTTCTCCTTCACCTTCCACAACATCTACTCGAGTTGAAAGCGTAGTTTCAGAATCACTACCAGTTATAACCAATTGCTCTTCATTCAATTCAAACAAAAAATTGTCAAGAATAGAAATACTATTCTTTGAATTAACCACTTTGCTCACCAAGCTCAAATGTGCAAGCAAATTCTTACTTGAAATATTAAATCTCATATATGCCTTATTTTAAATTATTTACATTCTATTTCTCATATAACGCAAGCACACATTCCCACATTATATAAGATTTTACAAATATACGTAAAAACTTTCAATCTCATTACCATTACATCAAAAAAATATTTCACATCATATTTGATTTTTAAACACATCACATATATACTACAATTTATCAAAGAAAGAAAACATTATTATAAAACCCAAATACATATTTTACTTCTTCTAATATAATTATATCTCCTTATAGCAACAAAAAATCCCCCTTATTAGGAGGATTTTAATTCTTTGTTATTTAAATTTACACAAACTCATCTAGTTTTACCATATAATCACTCGTTCGTCTTCACTACGATACATTGGGTCGCCTTCTTTTATGCCAAAAGCTTTAAAGAACGTATCTATATTACGGAGTGTTGCATTCACACGCCATTTTCCTAAAGAATGAACATCAGTCTTTGTACGAAGCAACACTTCTTGATCGGTAATATTAGCGGCCCATACATTAGCATATGCAAGATAAAATCTTTGATCGGAAGTAAATCCGTCAATAAGGTCCTCACTTTGCCCCTGTGCAGTTCTCTTGAATGCCGTATATGCCACCCTAAGACCTCCTTGATCTGCTATATTTTCACCAAGTGTATAACGTCCATTTGCATTAACTCCATCTGCCACCTCTATTGAATCAAATTGAGCTACAAGTATATCTGTCAATTCTGTAAATTTCTTGGCATCTTCTTCTGTCCACCAATCAATCATATTTCCTTCTTTGTCAAATTGTCGACCTTGATCATCAAACCCATGTGTCATTTCATGACCAATTACCACACCAATTGCGCCATAATTACTTGCATCATCAGCATTAACATCAAAATAAGGAGCCTGAAGAATTCCCGCAGGGAAACAAATTTCATTTGTTGTAGGATTATAATAAGCATTCACTGTTTGAGGTGTCATCAGCCACTCTTCTTTATCTACAGGCTTTCCATATTTAGCTATATTATCTTCTGCATGCCATTTCATAGCCTTCTTAATATTTGACCAATAATAATCATTCTTATCAACATTAATTGAGCTATAATCTTTCCATGTGTCAGGATAACCAATCTTCACCTTAAACTTATTCAACTTTGCAAGAGCGTTTGCCTTTGTTTCATCAGTCATCCATGTAAGATTCTTGATATGTTCGCTAAGTGAAGATTTCAAATTATCAACAAGCATAAGCATTTTCATCTTCGACTCACCTGCAAAATACTTCTCTACATACAATTGACCTACAGCCATTCCTAACAACCCGTTTGGAACTGCCAATGCACGCTTCCATCGTGGTTCTTGTTCTTTCTTGCCCGACATAGCTTTACCATATAGCTCAAACTTAGCATCAACATACTCATCACTCAAATAAGATGCAGCCGAGCGAATATAACAAGCGGACAAATAATCCTTAATTTCTTGTTCACTCAAAACACCGAGCAATTTATTCACTTCAGCAAAACTACGTGGTTGTCCTACAATCACATTTTCAACATTTGCTAAACCTAAACTATTCATTAACACATCCCAACCGATATTTGGATAATCCTTCTTCAATTGTGCATACGTATATGGATTATATTGACCGGCTATGTTACGTTGTTCTTCGCGATTCATAGCCACTTTTGCAAGAGCTGTTTCTATCTTCATCACATTTGCTGTAGCCTCTTCAGCACGCTTTTCATCATAACCCGACAATGTGTATATTTTCTTCAAATAATCAACATAAGCATTACGTATCTTCACTGAATTTTCGTCATCTTCAAGATAGTAATCTCGTTCTCCAAGACCTCTACCCGATTCCATAAAATATAGCACATTTTCATTTGAGTTCATCAAATCAGCATCAACACCTTCATTAAAGAAAGGTGATGCAATGCCTTCAGAATGCATCCATGCTATAACTTCCATAAATTCCGTTTTGGTAGCTACGTTAATTTTCTCCAAATCAGCACTAATTGACGACGCTCCTTCTTTATTCAAACGAACACTATCAAGACCTTGTAAATATAGGTCATTTACTTTTTGAGCTACCGACCCATCATTATTTTCTTGCTTTGCAAGTCCTTGAACCAACTCTCTTAGCTGTTCTTTGTTATTCTCTGCCATAAGGTCAAACTGACCAAATCGAGAATATTGTGGTTGAAGTGGATTGTTTTTAATCCAACCACCACAAGCATACTGATAAAAATCATCTCCCGGTGCTACTGTTTCATCAAGATTAGCTCTATCTACTCCCTTTGGCTTTTCTGCACCTTCGCCACAACTCATACACATTATTGTCATCGTCAGCGAAATTAATAAATAGTTTAACTTTTTCATTCTTTAATATTTTATTTATGATTATATTTATATAATTACTGTACTTTGATTTTTTCAACTTCTTCGCAAGCAAGTTCCCATTCACTCATAGTTTTTTCAAGTTGACTTTGCAATTCAGCATGTTTTGAATACACATCGAAACCAACTGATTCTCCCGATGCGAGCGTCTTTTCTATTTCAGCAATCTGCTTTTCTATTTCAGCAATTTTATTTTCAAAGTCTAATACCAATTTCTCTGCTTTTCTGATATTTTTTTCTCGTTCTTTTTGCTCTGCATAGCTCAATTTACCCCCCGAAAAGCTCTGCTTTTCTTCAAGTTTCTTTGTTGGTGAGTTCGACAATTTCAACTCACTTTTTTTCTCAAGTTCTCGCAGTGAATCCATATTCTTATAATCAAGAAATTCATAGATTCCCCCAAGAAATTCACGGACCTTTCCTCCGCCAAACTCATACACTTTATCTACAAGACCATTCAAGAAATCACGATCGTGCGATACCACTATAATCGTACCATCAAAATCCTTTAAGGCAGCTTTAAGCACATCCTTTGTTTTCATATCCAAATGATTGGTAGGCTCATCAAGTATCAACAAATTTACAGGTTCAAGCAATAAACGAATCATTGCCAATCGAGTCTTTTCCCCTCCCGAAAGCACCTTCACTTTCTTATCCGAAGCCTCTCCACCAAACATAAATGCGCCAAGTATATCGCGAATCTTTGTGCGTATATCTCCTACCGCCACATGATCTATTGTATCAAACACTGTTATTTCTCCATCAAGTAATTGTGCTTGATTCTGCGCAAAATATCCTATTTTTACATTATGACCAAGTTTTAACGTCCCGTCATATGGAATCTCATTCATTATACACTTTATAAGTGTCGATTTACCTTCGCCATTTTTTCCTACAAATGCAACCTTTTCTCCACGTTTAATGGTAAATGTTGCATTTTGAAACACGAGATGTTCTCCATATTGCTTTCTAACATCTTCTGCTATTATAGGATAATCACCCGAACGAGGTGCTGGCGGAAATTTTAGATTAATATGCGAATTATCGATCTCATCAACTTCAATACGTTCTATTTTTTCAAGTTGCTTGATACGACTCTGCACTTGTATTGCCTTTGTTGGTTTATATCGAAAACGTTCAATAAAATCCTCAATATCCTTAATTTCTTTTTGTTGATTAAGATATGCACGCATCTGCTGTTCTACTCGTTCCTTGCGCAACTCCTCAAATCGTGTGTAATTTACCGAATAATCATATATCTTCCCACAAGAAATTTCTATCGTACGATTCGTTACATTATCTATAAAAGCTCGGTCATGCGATACCAACATCACAGCATCAGCCTTAGTTGCCAAGAAATTTTCAAGCCACTGAATCGATTCTATATCCAGGTGATTAGTAGGCTCATCAAGAAGCAACACATCTGGTTTACGAAGCAATAGTTTGGCTAGCTCTATGCGCATTCGCCAGCCTCCGCTAAACTCTGCTGTTGGACGGTCAAAATCAGCACGAGAAAAGCCAAGCCCCATAAGGGTCTTTTCCATTTCTGCTTCACTATTTTCCGAATTATAATAATTCGAAATTTCAGTCAAATGAGTCAAGCGATCTATCAACTTGTGATAATCCTCACTTTCATAGTCGGTGCGTTCCCCAAGCTCTTCATTAAGTTTTTTTATATCATCATTTAACTTAGTAATATGATTGAAGGCTTCACTCACATCATCACGCACTGTCTTAGTATCGGCAAGCACCATTTGTTGTGGCAGATAACCCACCACTATATTATTCTGCACAGCAACAATACCACGAGTAGGTTGCTGTAAACCTGCTATTATTTTAAGCATTGTAGACTTACCTGCTCCATTTTTGCCTACTAATGCTATTTTATCTTTTTTATTTATTACATAGCTTATATCGCTAAACAGCGATTTACTACTAAATTCTACCGATAATCCTTGTATCGAAATCATTTACCTCCCTCGAATGTTGTTTTTTAAATTACGCAAAGTTACAATCTTTACAGTTTAAAACCAAAATTCGACGAAAAAAGATGCCCGGTTACAAACCGGACATCATTCAATTAACATTCATTTATACATCTATTTATTATGGCTTTATTTAATTCTTTTGGAATATTACTATTCTATTCCAATTATTTGTATCGTATGGTTGCACTTCGCTTCCGAAAGCCACAAGCGTTAATCTTCCGGCATCTATTCCATACTCATTCACTAAGGCATCACATACCGCTTTTGCACGATGTTCCGATAGTTTCATATTATAATCAGCCGAACCTGTTTCGTCATCAGCATAACCACATAACGTAATCGTTGCATCAGGATTTTCATTAAGCCATTGAGCTATATTATACACATTCACCATTTGCTCATTAGAAATCTTAGCTGAATTAAGAGCAAATCTCACTGTTGCAAGAGGAAGAGGACTATCCACTTCAACCATAGTAATTTGTTCTACAGGTTCCGGGCATGGAAGTTGTGCGTTAGCTGCAGCTAATTCATTTTTAGTTTTAGCCAATTTAGAACGCAGCTCATTTACTTGGTCATTTAGATTTTGCATATATCCCAAATATGCACAAGGCTCAGTTTTTGAGAAGTTTACGCCACCTATATTAAAACTCAATCCTCCTAAAGCTGTGAAATCAATATCAATTGGTTTCCCTCCCACAGTTGAATTAAATACATCAGCATAGAATTGACCTCGTGCTTCAAGGAAAATATCAACATATTTACCAGTGCGGAATCTAAATTGAATACCAGCCGATACAGGCATAGTCCATGTATCAGTACGTAGCTTCCCATCGGAATACACATTAGCTCCCTCACTATCGATATCCCAAGTATAAGCTCCTCCAAGTCCTACAAACGGATTAATACTAAACACACGACTCGGATTCACACCGGCCACTGAGTTCATCATATCCCACATAAAATCGAGGTTTAAATTGGCGTATTTTGCCCTACTAAAACTTACATTTTCCCAATGTAATGAACCTCCTAATGCAGAAAATCGGAATCCCATATACGGAGAAAACCAACGTCCCACACCCAAGTTCATTGCCAAGGTAATCTGTCGATTTGCGTTTTCTTTGGGCAAATAATTCTCCACGAGCGGCATATTCATCCCCGCTCCAAGCTGAATGAACCAATTATCACGCCAAGTAGTAGTATAAATTGGTTTACAATCTACCTCGGTGATCGTTACTTCTGTAATATCCACCTCCACACTTTCCGGTTTTTGATTCTGTGTTTGCGCACATACTGGAATTGCCAACACCAATCCTAAGGCTAAAATTAGTTGTTTCGTTTTCATTACTTTAATAATTTTAATTAAACATCGTTATATTCTTATCATACCTAAATAACACCAAATATTTTTATAGGTTCAAAAATCATATGTTTTTCTTTAATACAAATACCGAATAAGTCACATTCAATATCTTATCACTCACAGGCACTTATTCATCACCCTCATCTATATCGCCTCCCATTGCTCGCCTGCGCTCCATCCTTTGTACCTCAACATTCAGCACATTCTTCTTTCGGCTAAGGCGGTCGAATGCTTCAGCAAACGACTCACCTTCTCCCCAAGGCGCCACATACTCATCAGCGGCAGCAACTCTGCGCTTTCTATCATCCTTGATATCTCCCACACCCTCATATTTCTCGAAATACGAGCGTTCGGCATCGCTCATCACATCTTTCCACACTCTCTCAAAGAATTCATCTGCATGCTTACCCAAGAACCCGCGCACTCCCTTGTGAGCCACCACCTCATGAACATAAGTCTTGTCCACATCTTCAGCCGACTTTACATTTGGAGCATAAATCACCACTTGGTCATTGGCAACATCATACCAGCCATCAACACGTTTCCCCTCTTTCAATACTTCAAGCGCACGCGCATTATCAACATCTTCTATGCGAGTCACAACACGAATGCCATTCCCATCCAGTTTTTCGCTCCATTCTTCCACGCGCTTCACCACATCCTCCACACCAAATACCTTTTCCGGCACATCAGCCTCAACAGCCTTTGTTGCAACTTTTTCGCCATTTAAGCCCTTTTCGCCATTCTCACCCTCAACAGGTTCACTCAAGCCCTCACGTTGCTTCCAATATTCCCAACCTAAAGGCTTTTCATTCGCAGGCCCACCCTTGCTCCACGCAATCGCCATTTGGCGTTCCGCCTCAAGCTCGGCAATCTCTCCGGCAAAATCACCCGCACTCTTTCGCGCAATCTTGGCATCTCCTTGGCTAAGGTTATAGAATGCAATCTTGCCCCATTGTATTCTGCAAAGGATTTAGTATTATATTCAATTTATAAACAATAAATTCTGTTAACAGATTTTCATAAACGAGAATATCTTCGTATTTTTGTATTTTGATATTATATAGTTTATGGAAGCTAAACGAAAAATTGCAATATTAGGAAGTACCGGATCTATAGGACGACAAACTCTCGATATTCTTGCTGAATATCCTCACCTATTTTCCCCTTATCTTCTCACTGCCAATACACAAGCAGAATTATTAGCCGAACAGGCTATTAAATATGGAGCAAAGCACGTTATTATTGCCGATGAAAGCCGTTACGACTTGTTAAAAAGTATGCTTGCAGGGCGCGACATCGTGATTGAAGCCGGAGCTAAAGCTATATGCGATGCTATGCACATTCCTGCTATTGACATTGTTGTTACTGCTATGGTGGGATATAGCGGACTTGAACCTACTATCAACGCTATCAAAGCCAACAAGACTATCGCCTTGGCAAATAAAGAGACTTTAGTGGTTGCAGGTGAACTGATTTACAAACTTTTAGAACAATCTGCTTCTAAAATCTATCCTGTGGATTCAGAGCATGGAGCTATATTCCAATGCCTCGTAGGCGAGGACCACGATGCTATTTCAAAACTCATTTTAACAGCTTCCGGTGGTCCATTTCGAACTAAATCTCTCGAAGAACTCCAATACGTTACAAAAGCTGATGCTCTCCAACATCCTAATTGGGATATGGGTGCAAAAATTACAATCGACTCAGCTACAATGATGAACAAAGGTTTTGAAGTTATCGAGGCTCGTTGGCTTTTCGATGTTACCCCCGACCAAATAGAAGTGGTGGTACACCCTCAATCAATAATACACTCTATGGTAGAGTTCAAAGATAGTTCTGTTAAGGCTCAACTCGGATTGCCCGATATGCACTTGCCTATCCGTTATGCTCTCGGTTTCCCTAAGCGACTTGAAAGCAATTGCGATCGTATGCGAGTAACCGACTATTCAAATCTTACATTCGAGACCCCCGACTACAATAAATTTCCACTTCTTGGACTTGCATTCGATTCAATGCGTAGAGCTGGCAACATTCCTTGCATACTAAATGCAGCCAATGAAATTGCCGTAGCGGCGTTCTTAAATGAAAAAATTAGATTTGTCGACATTGCACGAATTGTAGAAAATACAATCAATAATATTTCATATATAGTTCACCCTTCGTATTCTGATTACGTTAACACTAATAAAATTGCACGCGAATATGCGGCATCATTAATTAAATAAATTAAGACAACATCGTTTAAATGGAAACATTTCTTATTAAAGCAGTCCAACTTATGTTGGCTCTTGCCATACTGGTACTGATACATGAGTTTGGACATTATTTCTTTTCAAGACTTTTCGGTGTAAGAGTTGAAAAATTTTACCTATTCTTCAATCCTTGGTTCTCTCTTTTCAAATACAAACCTAAAAAGAAAGAGCCTAAGCCCGGTGAACAAGATAAAGCTTCTTGGCGCGACACCGAATATGGTATCGGCTGGCTTCCTCTTGGAGGTTACTGCAAAATTGCCGGTATGATAGATGAATCAATGGATAAAGAACAAATGGCACAACCCGAACAACCATGGGAATTTCGTTCAAAACCAGCTTGGCAACGACTTTTCATAATGATTGGTGGTGTGCTATTTAATTTCATTCTTGCAATCATCATATATGCTGGAATTATATTCACTTGGGGCGAACAATTCCTACCATTCCGTAATGCAGAAGAAGGTATGATGTATAGCCCGGCAGCACACAAAATTGGATTCCAAGATGGAGATATTCCTCTATTCGCCGATGACAAAGAACTTGATTACTTGTCTGGAGAATCAATATTAGCAATAGTAGGAGCAAAAAATGTATCGGTTTTACGCAACAAGCAAGATACAGTCATAATCTCTATTCCTAACAACTTCATATTCACTGCCAATAAAGAGGCTGAAGATGGACAATCTTTTATGGCTTATCGCCTTCCTGTGGTTGTTGCCAATACTCAAAACGGAATGGGTGCAATCAAAGCCGGATTACAAAAAGGTGATCACATCATTAGTGTTAATGGTAATGCAACACCTTCTTACGATCTATTCAAAGCACAACTCGATAGCTGCAAAGAAAAGATAGTGCCTATGACTTTCCTTCGCAACTACGTTACTCATTCTTGCGATATCGAAATAGATGGTGCCGGTAAAATAGGCATTCAACTCACGCCTATTACAGAAATTTACGAAACAACTACAATTGACTATTCTCTATGGAATTCTATTCCAAGAGGTATCGAAATGGGTGTTGACAAACTATCAAGCTATGTTTCTCAATTAGGACTTATCTTCACCAAGGAAGGCGCTCAAAGTCTTGGTGGTTTTGGAGCACTTGGCAGTATATTCCCCGAAAAGTGGAGTTGGGAGAATTTTTGGTATATCACAGCATTCCTATCTGTGATACTTGCATTTATGAACATCTTGCCAATTCCGGCTCTCGACGGAGGTCATGTATTGTTCTTGCTATACGAAATCATACTTCGTCGTAAACCAAGCGAAAAGTTCCTCGAATATGCTCAAATGGCCGGTATGATATTCCTATTAGCATTGATGCTATACGCAAATGGCAACGATATATATCGATTCCTTTTCAAATAATATGACAATATGGAATATAAAAAAATAATACTTAAACGCGGTAAAGAAGATTCGTTAAAACGCTTTCACCCTTGGGTCTTTTCGGGTGCAATCGATCGCGGTGATGACACTATCGAAGAAGGCGACCTTGTGAGTGTATATTCACACGATGGAAAACTTATCGGGAACGGACATTTCCAAGTTGGCAGCATAAGTGTTCGCATACTTGCTTTTGGTAACAACGAAATAAACGAATCATTTTTTTCAGAGCGACTACAAGCAGCTTTGGAATTAAGACAATCTATAGGTTTGCTTCGCAACGATAATACATCATTCCGTCTTGTTCATGGAGAAGGAGATTTCCTACCGGGACTTGTAATTGATATCTACGGTAACACAGCTGTAGTACAAGCGCACTCTCCTGGTATGCACTTTGCACGCAAATCAATAGCTCAAGCTCTTGTAAATCTTCCGAGCAAACTTGTGGAAAACGTATACTACAAATCAGAAACCACATTGCCTTATAAGGCTCAGCTTGATGCTCAAAACGACTATATCATAGGCGGCTATAACACCAATATAGCTATCGAAAATGGGCTCAAGTTTCACGTTGATTGGTTAAAGGGACAAAAGACCGGTTTTTTTGTCGACCAACGTGAGAATCGTTCGCTTCTTGAGAAATATTCTTGCGGAAGGAATGTGCTCAATATGTTTTGTTATACCGGTGGATTCTCTTTTTATGCAATGAGAGGTCGCGCAAATCTGGTACATTCAGTAGACAGTTCTTCAAAAGCTATCCAACTTACCAACGACAATGTTGAATTGAATTTCCCTGGAGACAGTCGACATAAAGCATTTGCTGAAGATGCCTTCAAGTTTCTCACCGATATGAAAAAAGATGAATACGACTTGATTATCCTTGATCCTCCTGCATTTGCCAAACATAAGAGCGCATTAAAAAATGCACTGATTGGTTATCGTAAAATCAACGCAAAAGCATTCGAAAAAATCAAGAGTGGTGGTATTTTATTTACGTTCTCTTGTTCTCAAGCCGTAAATAAAGAGCAATTCCGCCTTGCAGTATTCAGTGCTGCAGCACAATCCGGCAGAAAAGTACGTATTTTACATCAACTAACACAACCAGCCGACCACCCTATCAACATTTATCACCCTGAAGGTGAATATCTGAAAGGCTTAGTATTATATGTTGAATAATAATTTAAATTACTTAACAGGATATGAATAAATTTATAATCTCAATTGCATCTATGGCAATTCTTACAACAAGTTGTACTGACACAACAAAAACATCTGAATTTGATTATAATGTCGACCGATTTGCCGACATTGAGGTTCTTCGCTACAAAGTTCCTGGTTTTGAAGAACTTTCTTTGAATCAAAAGAAACTTATCTACTTCCTTAATGAAGCGGCACTACATGGTCGTGATATTATGTTTGACCAAAATGGTAAGTACAACCTTGCAGTTCGACAAACTCTTGAAGCTATTTACACCAACTTCACTGGAGATAAAGACAGTGCCGAATTCAAAGCATTCGAAAAATATTTGAAACAAGTATGGTTTGGCAATGGTATTCACCATCATTACTCTACTGATAAGTTTGTTCCCGAATTCTCAGCTGAATTCTTTGCTGAACAAGTAAAAGATCTTCCTGCTGAAGTTCTTTCTCAAAGTGCCGATGAAATTATTGCGACACTCAGCCCTGTAATCTTCGATCCAACAGTTACACCTAAGCGAGTTAACCAAGCTCAAGGTCAAGACCTAATTCTTACATCTGCAGCAAACCTTTACGAAGGTGTAACTCAACAAGAAGTTGAAGACTATTACAACAAACTTAAAGACCCTAATGACCCTACTCCAATCTCTTATGGCCTTAACACTAAACTTGTAAAGATTGATGGTAAGATCGTTGAACTTCCTTATAAAATAGGAGGTCTTTATGGCGAAGCTATCGAAAATATCGTATTCTGGTTGAAGAAAGCTGAAGAAGTTGCTGAAAACGATGCACAAAAGGCACATATCGAAAAACTTATCAATTTCTATGAAACAGGCGACCTTAAGACTTTCGACGAGTATTCTATCCTCTGGGCACAAGACACGCTTTCTCAAGTTGACTTCGTAAATGGATTCATTGAATCTTATGGCGATCCTCTCGGTATGAAAGGTGCATGGGAGTCACTTGTTAACTTCAAAAATCTTGATGCATCACGCCGTACCGAAATCATTAGCGAAAATGCACAATGGTTTGAAGATAACTCACCAGTAGATAGCAAATTCAAGAAAGAAACAGTGAAAGGCGTATCAGCTAAGGTTATCACTGCTGCTATCCTTGCCGGCGACTGCTATCCATCCACTCCTATCGGCATCAATCTTCCAAATGCTAATTGGATTCGTGCCAACTATGGATCGAAGTCAGTAACTATAGAAAACATTACTGATGCTTACGATGAAGCGGCTAAGGGAAATGGGTTCAACCAAGAATTTGCTTATTCTGAAGTAGAAATTGAAAGTATGAACAAATATTTATCACTTACCGACAAACTACATACCGATCTTCACGAATGTCTTGGTCATGGTTCTGGTAAGCTACTTCCCGGTGTGGACCCGGATGCACTAAAAGCTTACGGATCTACTATCGAAGAAACTCGTGCCGACCTATTTGCACTTTATTATCTTGCTGACGAAAAACTAATTGAAATTGGCATTCTAGATAATCCTGAAGCTTACAAGTCTGAATACTACAAATATATCCTTAATGGTTATATGACTCAATTAACTCGCATCGAACCAGGCAAAGACGTTGAAGAATCACATATGCGTAATCGCAAACTTATTGCTGAATGGGCTTATAAGCATGGTAAAGAAGATAATGTTATCGAGTTAGTTAAACGTGATGGCAAGACATTCATCAAGATTAACGACTACACAAAATTACGCAATCTATTCGGTCAACTACTTGCCGAAATTCAACGTATCAAGAGCGAAGGCGACTACGATGCGGCTATGAAGCTTGTAGAAGAATACGCAGTTAAAGTTGATCCTGAAATACACAAAGAAGTACTTGAACGCTATGCCAGCCTAAACATTGCTCCTTACAAGGGTTTCGTTAATCCAATTTACACTGTTGTTACCGACGAAAACGGCAACATAACTGATGTGAAAATCGATTATACTGAAAATTACGTAGATCAAATGTTGCGTTATTCTCGCGACTACTCTCATCTGACAAAATAAGTCTACGTTTAGTATTATAATAATGCTGTTGCAAAGATAATTTTCATTATTTTTGCAACAGTTTTTATATAATTTAAATTATGCCAAACGATTCTCACGAAATTGCCAGACAAATTCGTCAACAATTCTTTGTATTTCGTAACGGTCTGCTTGCTGACAACTTACGAAATTCTGGAGATTGCCATAAAATGATTTTTGGGCTCAATCTTCCTCAAATCATAGACATCGCAAAACACTTCGACAAAAATGCCATCGTGGCTACTGAGCTATGGAATAGCAAAGATACTCGCGAATGCCGAATCATTGCCCCAATGCTATATCCAATTGAATTGTTTAACGAAGAAATCGCATTGAAATGGATATCAGAAATTGAAAACCACGAAATTGCTGACAATCTTTGCCATAAATTATTGAGAAATATCCCTTCTGCATCTCAATTATGTGCTAAGTTGGTTAATGGTTCCGATATGGAACGCTATGTTTGCATGAGGTTAGCTGTTAATCTACTTTCTATTAATAAATCGGTCGAAACTGATAAAATTCTATTCCTTGCAAATAACGAACTGAAGAATAATTGTATTCCCAACATTTCTGTTGCAAAAAGTTTTATTGAGGCAATTTCCGATATAGAATAGAAATTCGCCACAACCCTTTAATACTCAAAATATTATAAACTCACATCCATATTTATTCAGAAATTTCTGTTATACATACAAAACAATCTACTCCCAATTACAGATTTTTTTCCTTAAAATCGATTGTCAATTTGATATAAAAGCATTAAATTTGTAATTCAATTTAAGAACATTATTAAGATTCATTATGAAGAAGCACAATTTTTATGCCGGTCCATCAATATTAAGTGAATATACACTTAATAAAACAGCTGAAGCAATTAAGGATTTTTCAGGAACAGGTCTTTCTATTCTTGAGATTTCACACCGTAGCAAAGAATTCATTGCTGTAATGGACGAAGCAGAACAATTATTCAAAGAATTACTTGACATTCCGGAAGGCTATAAAGTTCTTTTCCTTGGAGGTGGTGCAAGTACACAATTCTGTATGGTTCCATTCAATATGCTACGAACAAAAGCGGCATACCTTGATACCGGCACATGGGCTAATAAGGCAATCAAAGAAGCAAAACTTTTTGGCGAAGTAGAAGTAGTTGCATCTTCTAAAGCCGACAATTATAACTATATCCCAAAAGATTATGTTGTTCCTGCTGATGCCGACTATTTCCACATCACAACAAACAACACTATCTATGGTACCGAAATCCGCAAGGATCTTGATGTAAACGTGCCATTGATTGCCGATATGTCAAGCGATATCTTCTCTCGCCCTATCGACGTATCAAAATATGATGTTATCTATGGTGGAGCACAAAAGAACCTTGCGCCTGCAGGCGTAACTTTCGTAATCGTGAAAGAAGATGCTCTTGGTAAGGTTGACAGAGTTATTCCAACAATGCTTGATTATCGCACACATGCCGATAAGGGTTCTATGTTCAACACTCCTCCTGTTCTTCCTATCTTCGCAGCTGTTCAAACTCTTCGTTGGTACAAAGAAGTTGGTGGCGTAAAGAAACTTGAAGAAATGGATATCGCTAAGGCAACTAAACTATATGATGCCATTGATTCAAGCCGTATGTTCGTAGGTACAACTAAAGAAGAAGATCGTTCTATTATGAATGTATGCTTCGTGATGAAACCTGAATATGCTGAACTTGAAAAAGAATTCAACGACTTTGCAAGCACTAAGGGTATCGTAGGTATCAAGGGACACCGCAGCGTAGGTGGTTTCCGCGCATCTCTTTACAATGCACTTCCAATGGAAAGCGTTGATGTTCTTGTCGCTGCAATGAAAGAATTTGAAAAGAATCATTAATCACAAAATAAATATCTACAATTTCTAAAAATATGAAAGTCTTAGTAGCAACAGAAAAGCCATTTGCAGCCGAAGCTGTAAACGGAATTAAGAAAGTGATTGATGCTGCCGGTCACGAGTTAGTTCTTCTTGAAAAAGGAACAAAAGAAGACCTTATCAAGGCTGTAGCCGATGTAGAAGGACTTATCGTGCGTAGCGACATTGTCGACAAGGAAGTATTTGACGCTGCTAAACAACTTAAAGTAGTTGTACGCGCCGGTGCCGGATACGATAACATCGATCTTGCAGAAGCTACGGCAAAAGGTGTGTGCGTAATGAACACACCCGGTCAAAATTCAAATGCTGTAGCAGAACTTGTTTTCGGTATGGCTATTATGATGATTAGAAATCACTACAATGGCAAGGCAGGTACTGAGCTTAAAGAAAAGTCTCTTGGTATTCATGCTTATGGTCAAGTGGGCCGTAATGTAGCTCGCATTGCAAAAGGTTTCGGTATGGCAGTAACAGCTCTTGACCCATTCGTGAAAGACGAAGATATGGTTGCTGAAGGTGTTACTCCAATGCACTCAGTTGAAGAACTTTACAGCAACAACCAATTTGTATCTCTTCACATTCCTGCTACTCCACAAACTAAGCAGTCTGTTACAAAAGAACTTATCTGCAAGCTACCTAAGAATGGAGTTCTGATTAACACTGCGCGCAAGGAAGTAATTGACGAAGCTGGTCTTGCTGAAGCACTTGAAGCTCGTCCGGACATCTGCTATGTTGCAGACGTTAAACCTGATAATGCAGAAGAATTAACTGCAAAATATGGTGATCGTGTATTCTTCACTCCAAAGAAAATGGGTGCTCAAACAGCTGAAGCAAATATCAAAGCCGGTATTGCAGCAGCAGAACAAGTTGTAGCTCATCTTCGTGATGGTTGGAACCGCTTCCAAGTAAATAAATAATATATACATATATATTAATGACATTGGGGTTGTGTCAAAATTTTTCATTTTGGCACAACCTCATTTTCTTTTTATGACTAATGTCCGTAAGGACATATTTAAATAATAGCTGGAGGTTTTTAAACCGCCGGGATAGGAAAACAAGGAAAACCGGAATCAATATAAAACGCCCGAAGCGTATTGAACATCAGGAAACCTTTTTTAAAGGCAAGATTTGTCCGTATGGACATATTTGGGTAATAGCCAGCGGTTTAAAAACCGCCGGGACTGAATAGCAAAGAAGATATGCGTCTGACAGACGTGAAACTGTATTAGATTCCGGTAAGTAGCAACCCCACCCCTCGCAACTCGAAGAGATGCAACTTTAAATCATTTTTTCAATATTTTATTGGATATAACCCCACCGATAACATTTTTTCGCTATCTTTGCAATAATCTTTGGCATATAAAGAGTTATTGTCAAGGAGGACATATTTATGGAAAGCGTATTAGCTTTATCCTTTATCAGAAAATCGCCAATTTTCAAACACAGAAGGAGAAAGCAGTCAAAAGACGCTGTGCTTGCCGTATCCACTCCTGTAAGCGGGGGTGAATATATAGGTTGGGCGTGGGTGGACTGTTTATTTCTGTGTGGGTGTTTGGCGATACCTCTGATAAGATAAACTGATCAATGTCCCGCGCTTTCTTTGTATAGTTACATAAACCGCCAAATTAGAGGACATAGGAGGCACACAAAAATAATATAAAATGGATGCGTATGACTTATTAAACAAATTGACAGGTCATTATGGTCAGAATTGTTCTATTTCTGTAAATAATGGAGATGTTTATAATGGTACTTACTTTGGTGCTGAAGGTTTAAATCAGGAAACTCCGTTGGTCGTAAATCTAAAAATCAGTAAATCTGAAGCGGCACGCATTGGTGTACATAATATGGAAATGATATCAATACCTTATGATGTTATTGATGAGATTAAATTTTAATGTTTATAACCTTATTTCATTATGGTCATTAAAAATAAAAAAAGAATAATCAATGACTTAACCACTGATGAAATTACACTATTGTATGTTTATTGTGCAAATTTTGATAAGATAATTGAATTATATTCAAAAAATAAGTTCAAAAAAGAGTTTAATAAAATAGTGCCTGATAAAAATATTATAGAAGTTAAGCAAAAGGATGTTTTAAATACAAAAAATAAGTGTCAGCATAATCAAATGTATTGTGTAATAAGAAAAAACAAACCCATATCATTCCTTACTCATTTGAGAAATGCTATTGCTCATGGCAATTTAATTTATTTTAAAGATAATAATACGTATGAAATCATAGATAAAACTATAAAAAAACATAAAGGAAATAGGATAGAATTTTATACAGCTTATGGGCTTTATGCAAAAGATTCTGTTTTGGATTTAATAACATTATGTCTAAGTAAACTAAATAATTAAACATTTATGAAAAATAATATTTTAAGAAAACTGATGTTGATAGCGGTGCTATTGACTGGTTCACACGCATTTTCATATGATTTTGAGAAAGACGGTATCTATTACAATATTACCTCTCCATCAAATCTCGAAGTGGAGGTAACATCTGGAAGTTCTTCATATTCAGGAGATGTCGTTATCCCCGAAACAGTGAACTACAATAACCGTACTTATACTGTTTGTGCTATATCTAATGCTTTTAGAAACTCCACAAAACTTACGAATATTAGTATCCCCACCTCCGTTACAAGCATTGGTAAAGAGGCTTTCAGTGGTTGCACAGGATTGACAAGTGTAACAATACCTAACTCCGTTACAAGCATTGGAAATTCTGCTTTCAATGGTTGCACTGGCTTGACAAGCGTAACGATGGGAAATTCAGTTGAAACTATTGATAGACGAACTTTTAAGAATTGTAGTAATATAACATCAATTATTATTCCCAAATCTATAAAAACAATAGAAGCTGAAGCTTTTTATGGTTGTAGTAAACTTATGGAAGTTTTTTTCTTATCTACACTACCACCATTTATATCAAGTGGTGGAGCTTGGATGAGTACATATTATGAAAGTAGTTTTTATCGTTGTCATTCTGCTCTTGAGCAATATGTACCAAGTAAGGAAGTTTATGGATTCGGAACGGAATATATCTCTTTTGGTGCAAAAACATTTCCATACACAGGTATGAATCCAAAAGTGGAATGGAGCAACAACCTGAAAGCATATAATGCCACTCTTAATGTAGATGAAGTTGAGTTTGATAAAAATGCAGGTACTCACACCACAAATCTGATAGCAAAATATTCAAATGGCGTAGATTTTGAAGTTGAGATTCCATACACTTACGAAATAACTAAGGCATCATTGACACTTACCGTAAACAATTGTGAACGTGAATATGGTGATGATAATCCCGAGTTTACTTGCGAGGCTACCGGTTTTGTCGATGGAGAAAATTTAAGTACTCTTGATTCAAGACCAATATACACTTGTGAAGCAACAAGAAGAAGTAATGTAGGTACATATCGCATTCTTGCCGAACTCGACGCACCAAACTACGAAATCACATATAAATATGGTACGCTAAAAGTGAAGAAAGCCGCTATCTCATTATCAGTAAAAAATGCAACAAGAGTGTATGGCAACGAGAACCCGCAATTGCAATTTACTTATACAGGGTTGAAGAATGGTGAAACAGTACCTGATTGGACTACATATCCAACTACTAAAACAAATGCAACAAAAAACTCGCCTTGTGGTGTATATACAGTAACAGCAACCGGAGGTGTAGCAACAAATTATGATGTAACACAATATATACCGGGCGAATTAACTATCACAAAGCGTGAATTGACTGTTAAAGCTAATGACTGCTCTAAAATGTATGGTACTGAGAATCCAAAATTCACATTATCATATTCGGGTTTTGCCAATTCAGATACCAAGAACTCATTGAAAGAACAACCAACAGTAACTTGTGTAGCAACAAAAGAATCAAATGCAGGATCATATCCTATCGTGGTAAGTGGTGGTGATGATGATAACTATTATTTTACCTATAGAAACGGAACACTTACCATCAAACCGAAAACTATCGGTTTCAAAAACCAATACAACACCGTTACATATTATGATATGGAAAAAAGTGTAACTGAACATTGGTTTGAATTTGTTCCGGAAATATCAGGAGAATATAATGAAGATGATTTCTACTTGACAGTTTGGGCTTTAGACTCAGAAGGAAAATATTCACAACACGAAACAACTATCTCAGGTGGAGAATATGCCGGTAAATATGTAAATTATTCAGGTCCAACAACAGTGGGTAAATATATTTTCAATCTAAAAGCTAAGGGAACTAATCCTAATGTTGTAGCAGAACCATCAAGAGCATATCTGACAGTAAAACAAGGCTCTAATGAACTTGAATGGGAAGATGAATCCACAATTACGGTAGAAGTAGGTAAAACCGTTGATTTAGGAATTTCATACAATGGTGATATCTATTGTACATTCAATGCTGATTATGATAAAACAAAAATTAAGTTTGTAGGGCAATTTGCCAATTCAAATAATCCAAAGTGGAGTGTTACAGGATTACAAGAAGGCACAACTAATTTAATTTTTGGAATTACAAATCAAAAGAATGAATGGGGTAACTATAATTTCAGCACACCTTCAACGGTTTCAAGAACGATAAAAGTTGTTCCAAGTTCAGGAATCAATGAAATTGTAAATGACGAAAATACTCCTATTGAATATTATAATTTGCAAGGTATTAAGGTAGAAAATCCCAAAAAGGGAATTTATATCAAGAAACAAGGAAATAAGACAACAAAAGTTATTTTCTAATGGTAAAATGTAATATCCAACTTTAAATAGAAAACGAGAATGCCCAAACATTCTCGTTTTCTGTTACATATCCTTTTAGAAAGTGAAATGTAATTGTATTCTCAAACCACTTTTGTCAACTCCCGGAGTATCTCGATAGGTTAATCTCCACACATAATCTAATCGCAAAATAGTGAAAATATTATCAAGTCCTACACCCAATTCCATATATGGACGCTTTTCCATTGGTTTACAATTAGTGTTCTTGGGGAAACGGAATAGACTTTCATTAAATTCCGGATTATTTTGATCGCTCAATTTACCATACAATCCTCTAAATGAGAATACCTCACGCAATTTTAAATACTTCAAAAGCGGTATTCTATTAAATATTGCACCATTAGCCCAGTAAGTTAAATCCCACGACAAATATTGATCGTTTGCAAATTCAAAAGCATTCATCAATGTATATGATTCTGGCTGAATGGTATATGACAAGTTTGCATTAGGTATAAGCAAATCAGGATAATTTACTTCACTCCAAATCTTCCCGGCTTTTAAAATTACATCTGTATATCCAAAAGCCGAAAACCAAAAACGTTTCTGCACGCTAAATTCCGTTTTATTTATTGTGTTTCTGCTACCTAAAAAACCTTGAGGTGCAAAAGTTTGCGTTAAAGCAAATATCGGAGCGTCAAGATTTATCGGAATACGATAATTCTTTGTTTGATAAAATTTTTCGCCCGGTGCATATCGCAAAGTCAGATTAAATGAAGCCTCATCATAACTTTTATACATATTACCTCTACCATCTATAAAAGGCAACCACCTTGTAGCCTCCTGAGTATTGAATTTAAATCCGCCCGATACCGAGAATCCCGATTGTGTTTCAAGCGTATATTGCAGATTGCTTGAGCGCAAGTAAGTCATTTTATCGTTTTTCTGACGCTTCAATGCCAAAAACACATTATCGGCATTCGTAAACATATATCTCTGACCTATTTGATCTACATCATAACTATGCGACACCTTGATTGAATGAATGGGAAATTCTAATGAATGATACTTTTTCTCGTTAAACGAATACTCTAATTCTGCTTGATATTTTAATTTTTTGTCATCAAAGCCATATGCCACATATCCACGAGAGAACCAGTTCTTACTCAAATTGGCAGTTGTCATTCCCCCTACTCTTAATCGTACTCCTTCCACAGGATTACCGCTTATAGTCGTATTCATAGGACCAAAATCAAATTTACTATTGTTTCCATTCGTTGGAATATATCCCGACACTAATGTAACAATCACTTTCTCTGTCCAATAAAACAATGGCACTTCACGCATTCGATTTAGCATTTTCCCTACAGAATTTTCGCTTTCTTTTATTGGAATCTGTCGATTATCATTCCAAAATTGTTCCGGCATATATAATGCATTCTCTGCCATTATCGTTCTTCCCTCTTTATCAAAAATATCAATATCTGCCGGTTCTTCAAAACTATGATTATTATATTTTGTCAATCTTCGAGCATATAATCCTTGCGTCGATGGCATAACTTGAAACTCCACAGTCATATCGTCTTTTACTTTTAATCTACTGCCATCGGGAGCTTTTTCAAAGTCTTGCACCATATATATATTCTCAACATAATTCAAATTAATTGATTTTGGCACATTTAACTTCACGCGCTTCACAAACAATGAACTATCACCAAGTGGCACATAAATTCTTCCGGTAAACCCAAATGATTCGGGAGTGAATGGAACAAAACTCAATTCAATACAATTCTCGCCTTCAATAGGAATTGTATCAGTGAGATAATATTTATAAAAGTTAACTCCAATATTTGACAACGGACTCACAAAGCGATTCTGCATTATTGTAATATCATTATCAAACACATTCACTTCCCTAAACACATCTTCAAGAAAACGTTGAATACTTTCCTGATCAAAAACTTCATCAATACCGGCACTTTTATTTCCTCGCACCAATTCCTTATTGGTATTTGGGTCCTTTCTATAATACTCAGTTGATATTTTCTCCTTTACCGACACGTTTAATATTGGCTTACCCGACACTTCCGATGTATCAAGGTAATCGAATATAAACGAAAACTTTTCAACCACCCAATTTTTCTTTTGTTCCGGTGAAAAGTTATTAAGTCCAAGATTAATCTTTGTGTGCTTATCGTAGCTATAATAATCGTGATTTCTAGGGTCGTTATCATTCCTTTTTGATCGTAATTTCTCCATAAATATCACTGCCGGATTGTTCTTCTTCGAATACTTATCCTTCTTATAATTTACGACCACCTCTTTCAGTGCCACACCGGTTGGCACCAATTCTATTTTCAACTTATTCTCTTTTCCTTTATTTACATATACTTCTTTGTCTCTATACCCCATTACAGAGACATTCAAACTTATAAAATTTGCCGACGTGGTCATATCAAACTCACCCATTTCATTAGTCAACAACCCCTTATCAGAACCTTTTAAGAAGATTGCTGTATATGGAACAGGTTCCTTGCTTATTGAATCTATAACTACTCCTTTTATTGTTGTAGGGCTAATCGTATGCTGTGAATGTGCATTTACCGAAAATATCAACATACACAATATCACACATACTATATTAGAAATATATCTATTAAACATTTATTCAACCTAAATACTTGTAGAATACACTATAAAAAATTACTTTTGCAAAATTACGAAAAATAAGCGACACGAAATGTTGCATTTTTCCTATTTAATAGTATTTATATGAAATAAGTTTAATTATGCCTACTGAAATTGAACACAAGTACCTTGTTATTAACAAATCTTATAAAGATTTTACCCAAAAACGTATCACAATACATCAAGGGTATCTGTCAAAAGATAAGGAACGTACTGTTCGTATTAGAACTGCAAACGATAAAGCGTTCATCACAATCAAAGGCAAAAACAATGGTGATACTCGACTTGAATTTGAATACGAGATACCATACAAAGAGGCTTTGATGCTTTTACAACAACTTTGTATCAAACCAATTATCGAAAAGACTCGACATATCGTAAATTACAACGACAATATCTGGGAAATAGATGAATTCAACGGCGCTCTTGAAGGACTTATTCTAGCCGAAATCGAAATACCTTCAAGCAATTACAAATATGACATTCCTCCCTTTATTGGAAAGAATGTCACAAATGATATTCGTTTTTTAAATTCTAATCTTATTGATAAAATTCCTGAGTAAGGTTACTCCTTTAGAGATAATCCCACCACATTCTCAACATGATGTGTGTGAGGGAACATATCCACAGGCTGTATTTCTGTTACTGTATACTTCGCATCAAGCATAGCCAAATCACGAGCTTGGGTTGCAGGGTTACAGCTCACATACACAATTCTCTTAGGCTCAGAAGATAGTATCACATTCACCACATCTTCATGCATACCGGCACGAGGTGGGTCCACAATCATAACATCAGGTCTGCCATGTTGTGCCACAAATTCCTCTGTAAGTACATCTTTCATATCACCTGCATAAAACAAGGTGTTATCAATACCATTTACCTGAGAATTAAGTTTTGCATCGGCTATCGCATCTTCTACATACTCAATACCTACAACCTTCTTAGATTGACGAGCTACGAAATTAGCAATTGTACCGGTTCCTGTATACAAGTCATACACAAGTTCATCTCCGGTAAGATTTGCCATTTTACGAGCTACCTTATACAATTCGTATGCTTGAACTGAATTGGTTTGATAAAAAGATTTTGCACCAACCCTAAATTTCAAGCCTTCCATTTCTTCTTCTATATAATCCTTACCTTTGAAAAGAATTATATCTTGGTCACCAATAGTATCATTAACCTTTAAATTCACAACATATTGTAAAGATGTGATTTGAGGGAATTGTTCTGCTATTGCCGACATCACATCTTGAATTTTTTCCTTATCATCTTCACCAAATACTACTACAAGCATTATATCACCTGTACTTGCAGTACGAATCATCAATGTTCTCATCAGACCGATTTGTGCCTTCAAGTCATAGAACGAATATTCTTTTGACAATGTATATTCTCTAATGAAAAGTCTTATGAAGTTTGAAATATTTTCTTGCAAATAACATTTCTTTATATCAAGAACCTTGTCAAATGCACCGGGAATATGAAATCCTAACGCATTTCTATCAGGATATTCTATTCCACTTCTCATTTCTTCAAATGTAAGCCAGCATTTATTCGAGAAGGTAAATTCAAGCTTATTACGATAGAATTTAGTATTAGCAGAGCCTAAAATCGGATTAATTTCCGGAATAGGTATTTTTGCAATACGTTCCATTGCGTCTTTTACCTGTTGCTGTTTATACTTCAACTGCTCAGAATATGGTAAATGTTGCCACTTACAGCCTCCACATACTCCAAAGTGCTGACAAAAAGGTTCTTCCCTCACCTCACTTGGTTTCACCATATTCACAATATGCCCTTCGGCATAACTGTGTTTCTTCTTATCTATTTTAACATCAGCTATATCACCGGGAGCACCATAAGGTATAAACACAACCATATCATTCACTCTTGCGATACTTTTTCCTTCAGCTGCCACACCTGATATTTCAACACCTTCCAACAAAGGCAATTCTTTTCTCTTTCGTCCCATTTTTATAATATTATTCTTTTTTGCAAAACTACAAAAAATGAGGAGATGCAAAAAACATTCTCCTCATTATTTATAGTATTATTGTAAGATTATTTTACTTAACAGCGAAAAGTTCATTGAAAGCTTCTACCGACACTGACTTTTCTTCAAGTGTTACAGCATTCTTAATTTCAGCAAACAGTTTATTATCTACCGATTGTTGAACGATTTGTGAACGATATTCTTTGTTTTCAAGCATTTCCTTTGCATACTTTTCAAGCATTTCTTCAGGAACATTAGCCATACCGTATTGAGCAAATTGCTGATATGCGATACGCTTAGCATCCGACAACAAGTCATCTTCATTTACCTTCACTTCAAGTAATCTTGCTGCTTCTTCCTTAATTAGTTGCCATTCAAGTTGTGGCACCATCTTTGGGAACTCTTCTTCTATATTTTCCGCAGTATATTTGTTGTCTTGACGTACCAACCATTTCTTTAGGAATTCTGTTGGCAATTCCAAAGCACCCACTTGAGCTTTCAACACATTTTCTGCGTCAATAGAGAAACGATAGTTACTATCATTCACAAGTTGTGCGGCAATCATTTCTTTCAATTTAGCAAAATATTCTTCTTCAGATGAAACAGCATCTTTTCCAAATACTGCATCAAATAATTCTTGATTCAATTCTGCTGCTTGATTAACTAAAATTTCTGTGATTGTCAACTTGAAATCACTCTTTACATCTGCTTGTTCTCTGTCAATATTCAACATTGATGACATTTCGCCAAGATTACCTTCGCAAGTATTCCAAGGATTGAATACAACCTCTTCACCTACTTTCTTTTCAGCAAATTTTGCCTTTTCTTCTTCACTCTTGAAATATTGAGGAGCTACAATTGTTGATTCTACATTAATACCACCATCTTTAATAGCACCATTTTCATCAAGTTCTACCATTGAACCCTTTACAAGAGCTGTAGCATCTACTTGCTCGCCTTTTACTTGCTTTCCAAAACGCTTGCAGAACGTTTCATTCTGTTGATCAATCATCTTCTGATCAACTTCGATAGTATAATAAGGAGCCTTAACTGACTTGTCTATAACCAACTTGATTTCAGGAGCAAAACCAACTTCAAACTTGAAAGAAAAATCCTTCATTGTATCAAAATTCACTTCTTCAGCATTTGAAATAATTGGTTCTCCAAGAAGATTAAGTTTATTTTCTTGTATATAATTAACGAGATTATCGTAAATTTCACGATTTACCACTTCTACAAGAACTTCTTTACCATACTTCTTCTGCAACAAACTTGCTGGTACGTGTCCTGGGCGGAATCCTGGAAGTGGGTGCTTAATACCGATTTGCTTTAATTCTGTTTTTACCTTGTTTTGATAGTCTTTTTCTTCTATTGACAATGTAATGACACCATTCACATTATCAATCTTTTCCAATGTTACATTCATTTTGTAGAATATATTTTAATGATTAATTTCGTTTTTTATTTTGCTTAAGTTTACTCTTCCGCAAAAACTTTGCAAAATTACATCATCTTTAGACTTTTAACAAATTTAGCTTTACTTTTTTTCATTTTCTAACTAATTTCACCCCCTTTTAACACTAAAACTCATATTTTTAGTTTATATTTGCACAATACTCAAACTTTCATTGAAATGAAACTTTCGTTATATATCATATGTGTTACATTACTAGCTCTTGCCACATCTTGTAGCAATAAACTCTCCATTAAGAGCGTAAATGTATATCCGACAACTCTTACTATTGTAAAAGGTGATTCTATAAGAGTTACAGCCACGATTGATTTTTTAGGTGGTAATTTCAATGAGCCCAATTTTATCCGATTAAATTGGAGCAGTGAGAATAATGACATTGCAATAGTTGACAACACAGGATATGTTAAAGCTATTTCCGCAGGTTCTACCAACATTGTTGCCACTTGTGAGAATAAATCATCAAAATGTACAATCACTGTGGTTAATGATACAACAAACAATACCGAATACCAAAATATATTTCCCTAACATCTTTCATTTAAGCAATTTGCAATTTTTAAGCACATTTTACTTGCAAATTAATTTGGTTTTAAGATTTTTTCTTTATCTTTGCAACAGATATTTGTTTTAAACATCAATATGAAACGATTTTACGCATATTACTTTTTCTTTTACTTTTATTTCAGCAAAAATAAAGGCAGGAGTTTGTGCGCTTAATTTTTTTTGAACAAATGATTAACCCTATAAAAAATCCTGCCATAAAAAATGACAGGATTTTTTATTTACAATACATTCATATTCAATGAAACGAAGAATCACTATACAAGGAGTAGCAGGCTGCTTCCACGAAGCAGCGGCTAAAGAGTATTTCGCAAACGAGCCTATCGAAGCTATACCATGCGAAACATTCCCTATTTTATTTGATAAACTAAAGTACGATGCATCACTTCTTGGCATTGTTGCTATTGAGAACACAATAGCCGGAAGTCTGCTTCAAAATCATGAATTGTTACGACAAAGCAATCTTAGTATTGTAGGCGAACAACATATGTATATTTCTCACGTTCTTTGCGCCTTACCTGGTCAAACAATAGAACAACTTACCGAAGTCAATTCTCACCCAATGGCACTTATGCAATGCGAGCAATATCTTCTTCGACATCCAAATCTCAAAATGGTAGAAACAAGCGATACTGCTGGCAGTGCAAAATATATAGCTGAAAATAATGTGATGAAACATGCGGCTGTTTGTGGTAAGTATGCTGCCGAGTTATATGGGCTCAATATTCTCGATGAAGATATTCAAACAAACAAGCGTAACTTTACACGTTTCCTTATCGTTGCCGATCCTCTTGAGGCTGAAGAACTCATCAAAAATAAACCTATCGATAAGGCGTCTTTAGTATTTACTTTACCCCACACACATGGAAGTCTTTCTAAAATCCTCACAATATTTTCATTCTATGACATTAATCTTACCAAGATTCAATCTATGCCAATTATAGGACGTGAATGGGAGTATCGTTTCTATATTGATGTCACATTCGACAATTATATGCGCTACAAGCAATCTATCGATGCAGTACGCCCACTTTTAAACGAATTTAAAATTTTAGGAGAATATAAAGCTTATGCCAAACAATAATTTGATTATCACACCTGCCAACAGAGTACAACAGGTAAAAGAATATTACTTCTCACGCAAACTAAAAGAGATTGCCGAGATGAACACAAATGGTGCCGACATCATTTCTTTAGGCATCGGAGGTCCCGATCGTCCCCCACACGCCGATACCATTAACACACTCTGCCAAGAAGCTCAAAAGCCCAATACACATGGCTATCAACCTTATGTTGGATTACCTGAGCTGAGAGACGCATTCGCACAATGGTACAAACGATTCTACAATGTTGAATTTAATCCGATAAATGAGATACAACCTCTTATCGGTTCTAAAGAAGGTATATTGCATACCACATTGGCATTCATTAACCCTGGCGATGGAGTATTATTACCCAATCCTGGCTACCCTACTTATACATCTGTAAGCAAACTTGCTGAAGCAGAACTATTCACTTACGACCTCACTGAAGAAAGCGATTGGGAACCTGATTTTGACGCCATAGAAAAGCTTCCTCTTGAAAAAATTAAGCTAATGTGGGTTAATTACCCTCATATGCCTACAGGAAAACGTGCATCTTTAGAGCTCTTCCAAAAATTAGTTGATTTCGGGTGCAAACATAATATAGTTATTGTAAACGATAATCCCTACAGTTTCATTCTTAACGACAAACCATTAAGCATCTTCAATGCCAAAGGTGCAAAAGACATTGCCATTGAAATGAACTCTTTAAGCAAATCGCACAATATGCCGGGTTGGCGCATCGGAATGCTTGCTTCAAATCCTACTTTTATCCAATGGATCTTGAAAGTAAAATCAAATATTGATTCGGGACAGTTCCGTCCAATGATGAAAGCGGCTGTCGAAGCTCTTAAGCAAGGTCAAGAATGGTACAACGAATTAAATGCCGTATATGCAAAACGTCGTTTAATCGCTGAAGAAATTATGGATACTCTTGGTTGTCATTTCGACTCCAATCAAAGTGGGCTTTTCCTATGGGGAAGAATTCCCGATAGTGCAACAAGTTCAGAAGCGTTAGCCGACGACATTTTATATAATGCCCATGTTTTCATCACACCAGGATTTATTTTTGGGAGCAATGGAGAACGTTATATCCGTATATCCCTTTGCGCTACAGAAGAAAAAATGTTGGAAGCATTAAATCGTATTAAACAATTTATCCACAAACAATAACACATATATATTATGATGGAAGATCTACAGTCAATTATCTCACAAAGTATTGACAACAAACCAATGATTATTGCCGGTCCATGCAGTGCTGAGACCGAAGAACAAGTAATAAATACTGCAATGAATCTTGCCAATAATGGCATAAAATATTTCCGCGCTGGCATATGGAAACCTCGAACAAAACCAGGTGGCTTTGAAGGTATCGGAATCGAAGGTCTTAATTGGCTGAAACGAGTTAAAGAAGAAACCGGGATGTACACTTGTACTGAAGTAGCCACTAAAGCCCACGTTGAAGCTGCTCTAAATGCTAACATTGACATACTTTGGATTGGTGCTCGCACATCAGCCAACCCATTTGCTATGCAAGAAATTGCCGATGCTCTTGTTGGTCATGAGGATAAAACAATTCTTGTAAAAAATCCTGTAAATCCTGACATAGAACTCTGGATTGGAGCACTACAACGCATCTACAATGCAGGCATTCGCAAACTTGGAGCTATTCATCGCGGTTTTAGCGCTTACGGAAAACACCTTTATCGTAATATGCCACAATGGCACATCCCTATTGAGTTACATCGTCGCATACCAAACCTACCTATATTCTGCGATCCATCTCACATTGGCGGATTGAGAGAACTTATCGCTCCTATTTCTCAACAAGCTATTGACATGGGGTTTGAAGGTCTTATAATAGAATCTCACTGTGACCCCGATAATGCTTGGAGCGACAAAAGTCAACAAGTAACACCTGACGTGCTTAATTATATCATTAACACTCTAGTTGTTCGCGCAACATCTCAATCCACCGAAAACCTTAATCTGCTTCGCCAACAAATTGACGAACTCGATAATGACTTAATTGAAATATTAAGTAAACGTATGCGCGTATGTCGTGAAATCGGTCAATATAAAAAGGAACATCATATGCAAGTAGTTCAAACCAGACGTTATGATGATATTCTAAAATCTCGTATCAAACTTGCAGAAGAAATGGAAATGAGTGGCGATTTTATGAAAACTGTGCTTCAAGCTATTCACGAAGAATCAGTACGTCAGCAAATTGAGATTATTAACGGAAGAAAAATTTAACCATCATTACCATTCAATGAAAATTTTAATATTAGGTGCAGGCAAAATGGGAACATTTTTTTGCGATGTTCTTAGTTTTAAGCACGAAGTAGCTGTTTTTGACACAAACCCTCAGAAATTGCGTTTCACGTTTAACACGCAACGTATGACTACTTACGAAGAAGTAGCCGAATTTAATCCCGAACTCGTCATTAATGCTGCAACGGTAAAATATACCATTCCTGCTTTTGAAGCAGTTCTTCCATACTTGTCCAAGAATTGTATTATCTCCGATATCGCATCAGTAAAAACAGGGCTTGCTGATTTCTATGCTAATGCCGGTCACCCTTTTGTCAGTACACATCCGATGTTTGGTCCTACTTTTGCATCATTAAGTAATTTATCAAGCGAAAATGCTATTATTATTTCCGAAAGCGATCATATGGGGAAAGTGTTCTTCAAAGATCTTTACAATGAATTACACTTAAATATTTTTGAATATACTTTCCAACAACATGACGAAACTATTGCATTTTCCCTTTCAATTCCATTTGCAAGTACATTAGTGTTTGCAAGTGTTATGAAACATCAAGAAGCTCCAGGGACAACCTTCAAACGACACATGACAATTGCTCATGGACTAATGTCAGAAGATGATTATCTGCTTCAAGAAATTCTATTTAATCCGCATACAGGAGAGCAACTTGAAAAGATTCAACAACAGCTAAGCAATCTTCAAGAAATTGTAAAAAATCACGACAGTGAAGCAATGAAAAAATATTTAGATACTGTTCGAAAGAACTTAAATTAAACTTTTTTTACGAGAGAGGCGATGTGCTATTTTGACACATCGCCTCTTTACATTTATGTAATTTCTGCATTTTTGACATATTTTATAATACTATATTCTATTATTAACCAACAGAATAACTGACACCTCAATTATCATATAACCTTCTGGCACAAAACTTGTTTATATATTTACAAAACATACAACCTATTATAAATCAATATCAACTAAAAAAACCTACAATATTATGAATTTCAACAATTTCACAATTAAATCACAAGAAACAGTGCAAAAAGCAGTGCTTATAGCTCGTAGCAATCAAAACCAAGCTATTGAACCGGCACATCTGCTTAAAGCAATGATAGAAGAAGGCGAATCGGTTATAAAGTTCATCTTTCAAAAACTTGGACTTAACGACAGAATGATTTCACAATCTATTGATAACGAAATCAATAAATTTCCTCGCATAAGTGGAGGTCAAGACCCCTATCTAAGCAAAGATTCTAATGAAGCACTCAACAAAGCTCTTGATTTTGCTAAAAAGCAAGGCGATGAGTACGTTACTATCGAATCTATACTTATGGGAATACTGCAAACCAACAATAGCATTTCTACTATGCTCAAAAATGCAGGAATGACCATTAAAGATTTGGAATTAGCAATAGCAGAACTTCGCAAAGGCAAATCTGCATCAAGCCAAAGTGCAGAGGAACAATATAACGCCCTAAGTAAATATGCTATCAATTTAAATGAACGTGCACGCACAGGCAAACTCGATCCTGTTATTGGTCGAGATGAAGAGATTCGCCGCGTGCTTCAAATCCTCAGTCGCCGCACAAAGAACAACCCTATGCTCATTGGTGAACCAGGAACAGGCAAAACTGCTATTGCCGAAGGTCTTGCACAACGTATCGTACGAGGAGATGTTCCTGAAAATCTTAAAACCAAACAAGTATTTTCTCTTGATATGGGAGCCCTTGTGGCAGGTGCCAAGTACAAAGGAGAATTTGAAGAAAGATTGAAATCTATCGTAAATGAAATAATTCAATCTAATGGCGAAATTATTCTCTTTATTGACGAGATTCACACACTTGTTGGTGCAGGTAAAGGAGAAGGGGCTATGGATGCTGCCAATATTCTTAAACCAGCTCTCGCACGAGGTGAATTAAGAAGCATCGGTGCAACCACTCTCGATGAATACCAAAAATATTTCGAAAAAGATAAAGCACTTGAACGCCGATTCCAAAAAGTTATGGTTGACGAGCCTGATGAAGAAAGCGCAATAGCCATTCTTCGTGGGTTAAAAGAACGTTACGAAAATCATCACCATGTGCGTATTCTCGATGAAGCCATTATCGCAGCCGTTCAACTATCAGAACGTTACATTACCGATCGATTTTTACCCGATAAAGCTATCGACCTTATTGATGAAGCTGCAGCAAAATTACGTATGGAAATCGACTCTGTTCCACAAGTACTCGACGACATAAACCGCCGCATAGCTCAACTTGAGATAGAACGTGAAGCCATTAAACGCGAAGGAGACGATAAAAAAATAAAACAAATTGACCAAGAACTTGCAAATCTAAGTGATGAACAGAAAGAATACAGTGCAAAATGGAAAGCAGAAAAGGAACTCATCAATAAGATTCAGCAAAATAAAGTAGATATCGAACACCTCAACTTTGAAGCCGAACGTGCCGAACGTGATGGAGATTACGCCAAAGTAGCAGAAATTCGTTATTCTCGCATCAAGCAAAAGCAAGACGAAAACATAGCCATTCAAGAACAGTTACACAATATGCAAGGTGATAAGGCTTTAATTAAAGAAGAAATCGATTCCGAAGATATAGCCGACATAGTATCACATTGGACCGGAATACCTGTGAGCAAAATGGTACAAAGTGAACGTGAAAAACTGCTTCACTTAGAAGAAGAATTACACAAACGTGTCATAGGACAAGATGAAGCTATTTGTGCTGTTGCCGATGCAGTGCGCCGTAGTCGTGCAGGGCTCAACGACCCACGTCGTCCTCTTGGTTCATTTATCTTCTTAGGTACTACCGGTGTGGGTAAAACCGAACTTGCCAAGGCTCTTGCCGACTATCTTTTTGATGATGAAAATATGATGACAAGAATAGATATGAGCGAATATCAAGAAAAATTCTCTGTTACTCGCCTTATCGGTTCACCTCCTGGATATGTTGGTTACGATGAAGGTGGCCAACTAACTGAAGCTGTTCGTCGTAAGCCTTATTCTGTGGTTCTTTTTGATGAAATTGAAAAGGCTCATCCTGATGTATTCAATGTGCTATTACAAGTACTTGATGATGGTAGATTGACCGACAACAAGGGACGAGTTGTGAATTTTAAAAACACAATTATCATCATGACATCAAACCTTGGTTCAGCCTATATTCGCGAACAAATGCAGGACTTAAACGATAGAAATCGCTATGAAGTAATCGAATCTACAAAGAAAGGCGTGCTTGAAATGCTCAAAAAGACTATCCGACCTGAATTTTTAAATCGTATAGACGAAATAATTATGTTTGCTCCATTAAACGAGAAAGAAATTCTTGAAATCGTAGGATTACAAATCGAAAGCATCAAGAAAATGCTTGCAAAAAATGGCATCACCCTATCGGTTACTAACGATGCACTCAAATATCTTGGTAAAGAAGGTTATGATCCTGAATTTGGAGCAAGACCGGTGAAACGTGTTATCCAACGACTTGTGTTAAATCAATTATCAAAAGACATCTTAGCCCAAAAAGTCGACAGCTCTCACCCAATTACGATTGAACTAATCGATGGCAATCTTTGTTTTAAAAATTAAAATCAACTTAATACTCTAATATAAACGAAACGAGCGGAGATTCAATTATAATACTTCGCTCGTTTATATTATCTAATCATCAATTAACTTCATAAAAATTCATAATAAAATTCACTAATAGAATAGAATTGTGTAATTTTGGCACTTTATTTGTTATAACTACAATCTGAACATAAGAAGAATTATATATAGCAATACAATATGAAATTTAAAGACTTTGATATGAGCGAAGAAAGTTCTGCACGGATTATGCCAATTTTTGCCGAAATCAAAGGAGAAATAGGCAACGAAGAGGACATTCAAAAACTTAATGGTCAAGATATTCCCATTCTTGCTCTAAGGAATATGGTTTTGTTTCCTGGAGTTACACTTCCTATCGCTGTTGGCAGAGATAAGTCATTAAAACTTATCAACGAAGTTCAACGCACCAATATGCCTATCGGAGTTGTGTGCCAACGCAATAGCAAGGTAGAAGACCCTTGGTTAAACGACCTTTATGACGTTGGGGTAATAGCCGATGTAGTGAAAGTTCTTGAATTGGGCGACGGATCAACTAACGTGATATTACAAGGCCGTTCGGTATTCCACCTTGATGACTTAACAGAGTCTTCTCCATATCTTCGTGGGCGAGTAACATTACTTGATGAAGTTATGCCTTTTGAGAACGACAAAGAATTTGATGTTATAGCAATGTCCCTTAAAGAATTAACCTTCAACATATTGCGCAATCTTACCGAAGGTGGACAAGAAATGGCATTTGCAATCAAGAATATCGACAATCCTATTTATCTCATCAACTTCCTTGCTACAAATATACCTTTCTCCCCTACTGAAAAACAAAACTTGTTACAAGAACGCTCTATTAAAAAACGTGCTTATAAATTATATGCCATTTTGTCAAAGGAAGCTCAATTTCTTGAATTAAAGGCCGATATTCAATCTAAAACACGTGAAGATTTGTCGCAACAACAACGCGAGCATTTTCTTCAACAGCAAATTCGTACCATTCAAGATGAACTTGGTACTTCCGATGATGAATTTGCCGAACTTGAAGAACGTGCCAAGAAAAAGAATTGGAGCGAAGATACTGCAAAAGCATTTTATAAGGAATTGAGAAAACTTGAACGTATCAACCCTCAATCACCCGACTATAACGTACAATACAGTTACTTGGATACTCTATTGAATCTTCCTTGGAATGTATTCACTGTCGATAAATTCAATTTAAAAACAGTAGAAAGTAAACTTAACCACGACCATTACGGACTTGACAAGGTAAAAGATCGTATCCTTGAGCACCTATCTGTGCTTAAACTACGTGGCGATATGAAATCTCCTATCATTTGCCTTTATGGCCCTCCCGGAGTGGGTAAAACATCCCTTGGGAAATCTATCGCGGATGCGCTCGGGCGCAAATATGCAAGAGTGTCACTCGGTGGTTTGCACGACGAAGCTGAAATACGAGGACACCGACGCACATATATAGGTGCTATGCCCGGACGCATAATAGATGCATTGCGCAAATGTGAAAGTTCAAACCCGGTATTCGTTCTTGACGAAATCGACAAAATTGGCAAAGATTTCAAAGGTGATCCATCTTCAGCTTTACTTGAAGTTCTTGATCCTGAACAAAATAGCCATTTCCACGACAATTACATTGATATCGATTACGACCTTTCAAAGATATTGTTTATTGCAACAGCCAACTCGCTACAAGGCTTATCGCAACCACTTCTCGATCGTATGGAAATCATCGAAATTAATGGCTACATAATGGAAGAGAAGGTGGAAATTGCAAAAAAACACCTCATTCCAAAACAACTTGAGGCTCATGGTTTCGCCCCTAAAGAAATAGATTTCAACAAACCTGCAATTGCAAAAATAGTTGACTCTTATACTCGTGAATCGGGTGTACGCGAACTTGACAAAAAAATAGCAAAGGTGCTTCGTCGCTGTGCTCGTCTCAAAGCTACCGATAGTGAATATCCTAAAACAATCACTTTAAGCAACCTCAACGATTTTCTCGGGGCTGCTGAATACACCAAGGATCACTACGAAGGCAACGATTTCGCAGGTGTCGTTACAGGACTTGCCTGGACCGCAGTAGGTGGTGAGATATTATTTGTAGAATCATCTCTTTCACGTGGCAAGGGAGAAAAACTTACTCTAACAGGCAACCTTGGCGATGTAATGAAAGAATCGGCTGTGATTGCTATGCAATATTTGAAATCACATAGTACACTTTTCGGAATCGACTACGAATTATTCGATAAGTATAACGTGCATATTCACGTGCCCGAAGGAGCAATACCTAAAGACGGACCTTCAGCAGGAGTAACTATGGTTACATCACTTGCCTCATCTTTCACACAACGTAAAGTTCGTCCTAATCTTGCGATGACAGGCGAAATCACTCTTCGCGGTAAAGTTTTACCGGTAGGCGGTATAAAAGAGAAAATTCTCGCTGCCAAACGCGCCGGAATAACCAATATTATCCTGTGCCAAGAGAACAAGAAAGATATCGATGAGATAAAAGATATCTACTTGAAAGGATTGACATTCCACTATGTAAGTACAATAAAAGAAGTAATAGACTTCGCTCTATTGCCCGACAAAGTCAAAAACGCAATAGAGTTATAACACATCCGATATTTAAAGAAAATATGCTGTGCCGATAAAATGCACAGCATATTTTCTTTAATAAACCACAACCCAATTCCATTACACACTATTTTTCTTCGGGCAATTTACTCCAACGATAGAGCATCGGTATCAAAGCAAGCATAAACACTCCACCCGACACTGCTATCATCACTACATCATTCATTGCTACTGATAGAATCACAAGCACAACACACATCATCATAATTGCAACCATAGCATCATCATTTTTTACGTAATTAGTGATTGACTTTCCCATAACATTCATCAATTGACCTAAAGTTTTCACTTGCGACACATTGGTTTGTGCTGAATTTAAAGCCATTGTCTTCATAATTTATAATGTATTTAAGCGTTAATTGTTCTTATTGGTAATAACTATTACTATCATTTACACTGCAAAGTTACAGATAGTGTGGGCAACTTTTTTGCACACATTTTTTAATCTATCTTAAATTAACGCTTACCCTACTAAAAGAATATTCCCCTCATAAGATTTTATTCTCTGCAAAAATGGCATACTATACCCGAATGGCACTTTTTTTGCACTTAATTGTTATAGAATTATACATAAATACAATATATTATGCAGAAAGGATCTATTGGGGTTACTACCGAGAACATTTTCCCCGTAATTAAAAAGTTCTTATATAGCGATCATGAGATATTCCTTCGCGAACTTGTGTCAAATGCTGTCGACGCTACACAAAAGCTTCGCACTCTTGCTTCGCATGGTGAATTTAATGGTGCACTTGACAATACACCGGTAAGCGTAACTATCGACAAAGACAATGGAACTCTCACTGTGAGCGACCATGGTATCGGTATGACTGCCGAAGACATCGACAAATATATCAATCAAATTGCATTCTCAGGTGCAGAAGAGTTCCTTGCTAAATACAAAAACGATACAAATGCAATCATTGGCCACTTCGGACTTGGATTCTACTCAGCCTTTATGGTATCAAAAAAGGTGGAAATTCGCACTCTCTCTTATAAAGAAGGAGCAAAAGCAATGAGTTGGGTGTGCGATGGCTCTCCTGAATATGAAATGACCGAAATCGAAAAGGCAGAGCGTGGTACCGACATCATTCTTTACATTGACGACGAAAGCAAAGAATTCCTCGAAAAAGCACGTATCGAAGCTCTTTTGAAGAAATATTGTCGTTTCTTACCCGTTCCTATCGTATGTGGTAAGCAACAAAAGTGGGAAGATGGAAAATATGTTGACACCGATGAAGACAACGTAATCAACAACGTTGAACCTCTATGGACTAAAAAACCTGCCGATTTGACAGACGAAGATTATATCAAGTTCTACCACGAGCTACACCCGGGACAAGACGATCCATTGTTCTGGATTCACTTGAACGTGGATTTCCCATTCAACCTCACAGGTATTCTTTATTTCCCTAAGATAAAAAACAACATCGATATCAATAAGAATCGTATTCAACTATACTGTAACCAAGTATATGTAACCGATCAAGTAGAAGGCGTTGTACCCGATTTCTTGATGTTACTGCAAGGCGTAATCGACTCTCCGGATATACCCCTAAATGTATCACGTTCTTATCTTCAAAGCGATGCAAATGTAAAGAAGATTTCTTCACACATCACCAAAAAAGTATCTTCACGTCTTGAAAATATCGCAAAGAAGGATCGCAAGGGATTTGAAGAAAAGTGGAACGATATCAAAGTTTTCATCGAATATGGTATGCTTACCGATGAAAAATTCTGCGAATCGGCTATGAAATATGCACTTTTTGAGGACACCGAAAAGCAGTTCTTCAATTTCGAGGAATACAAAACACTTATTAAGGATAATCAAACCGATAAGGACGGCAACCTTGTTTACCTTTACGCAACCGATAAGGAAGAACAATACACTCACATCAAGGCTGCAACCGACAAGGGTTACAATGTGCTTATGATGAACGGGCAACTTGATTCGCACTTCATCGGAATGCTTGAACAAAAGTTTGAAAAAAGTCGTTTTGCTCGTGTTGATGCCGATGTTATCAGCAATCTTATCCCAAAGGACAACAAGAAAGATGCCGATATCACTCCTCTACAACGCACAATCACAACTACACTATTTAAGTCACAAGTTCCTGCGCTTGAAAAGAGTGATTTCTTCATCACATTTGAAGCTCTTGGAAGCGAAGCTAATCCTATTGTACTCACACAAAGTGAATATATGCGCCGTATGAAAGAAATGGCTGCTATGCAACCGGGAATGAGCTTCTATGGTGAATTGCCCGATAGCTACAATATGATTATCAACACCGAGCACCCGGTAATCAAGAAAGTGATTGCCGAAGCCGAGACAGCGTTGAAATCAAGCGTAGAACCTCTTGAAACATCGCTTGCCGATACCAACAAGGCACTTGAAGACGTTCGCAAAGACGATAACAAGAAGGATGAAGCATCAGCGCTTGAAAAGAAAGCAGAAGAAATTCGCAACGAAGAAAGCAAACTTATCAGCACTTATGCTGCAAGCAACGATAAGGTAAAACAACTTGTTGACATCGCATTGCTTGGCAACGGATTGTTGAAAGGCGAAGCCCTCAACAACTTCCTAAAACGCTCTGTAAGCTTGCTATAATCACATAGCACACACATAAACTATAAAGGCGATTGGTTCTCATTCCCAATCGCCTTTATCTTTATATCCCACATCAAAACACTCGAAAGATATTGTGCAATATAAATAAAACGCAGAGTGCGTTTTGCAATGGAAACCCCATGATGTAGCATTAGCGAAATCGTGGGGAGAGAAAGATAGTATCAAGAAACAACCTCGATGAGGTTGCATAATGGAACATCTCCGATGTACACACATTGTTATTGACTTTTAAGGCAAGGTTTGTCCGTAAGGACATATTTTGCTAATAGCCGGCGGTTTTTAAACCGTCGGGGCTGAATAGTAAGGAAGATATGCGTCTGACAGACGCGAAACAGTATTAGATTCCGGAAAGAAGCAACCCTCTACTCTCGTACCTCAAATAGGTTCAACTTTAAATCATTTTTTGTGGATATAACTGTTTGACTACAACTAAAAATCCCCGAATCTCGCATTTGAGACTCGGGGATTATGTTTTTGCGGTATTGTATTTTGCCATATTTATGACATTCTAAATACACTTTACACCAATACTTTATCGCTTCATAGCACCGATAAGGTCTGTAACCTTTTCTATGCCATGACGCTTCATGTACTCTTCGATATAATCCACAATCTTCACTGTTACGGCAGGATCAACGAAATTGGCCGTACCAACTTGAATAGCAGTTGCACCCGCAAGCATAAATTCCACCGCATCACGACCATTCATAATGCCACCTAACCCCACAACAGGAATCTTAACAGCATTAGCCACCTGCCATACCATACGCACTGCGATAGGGCGAATACAAGCACCTGAAAGTCCTCCGGTTATGGTAGACAAATAAGGACGTTGCGTTTCCACGTTGATTGCCATACCAAGAAATGTGTTTGTAAGCGACACAGCATCTGCTCCGGCAGCCTCAACGGCACGTGCAATTTCAGCTATATCGGTTACATTTGGAGACAGTTTTACTATCATTGTCTTATCGTAAGCCTCACGTATAGCCTTTGTAACACTTTCAGCACCGGCACAAGTGGTTCCGAAAGCCATACCACCCTGTTTCACATTAGGACATGAAATATTGATTTCTACAGCTTCTATACGATCAAGTGGAGCAAGTTTTTCGCACACCTTTACATAATCTTCAAGACATGCGCCCGACACGTTTACAATCACTTGCGAATCCACATCTTTGATGCGTGGATAGATTTCATTAATAAAGTAATCTACACCCTTATTTTGAAGCCCCACAGCGTTTAGCATACCGGATGGAGTTTCCACCATACGTGGATAAGGATTACCTTCTCGATGATTCAGAGTAGTTCCCTTTACTATAAAACCACCTAAACGATTTAAATCGACAAAATCGGCATATTCTTCACCATATCCGAATGTTCCGGAAGCTGTAAGTACCGGATTTTTAAGCTTCAGTTTACCTATATTTACACTCAAATCTACCATTTCAATCTCTTTATATTAAATACAGGACCTTCTTTACATACACACACATTACCATGATCGTGAGTATCTTCCACGCAACACAAACAAGCACCCACACCACATGCCATCACATTTTCAAGCGAGACTTCACAATCAACGCCATTTTCCACTGCATATTTAGCCACAGCTTTCATCATAGGCATAGGTCCACAGCAAGAAATCATATCCCACTTCTGAGTCAATACCGAATGAGTGGTTACAAAGCCTTTCTCTCCTTCCGAACCATCTTCAGTAGACAAATACACATTACCTCTCTTTTTGAACTCATCAAGCTCAAGCAAATCATTCTCACTTCTTGCACCAAGTAAGAAATTCACCTCAACTCCCTCTCTTTTCAGTACCTCTCCAAAATAAAGAAGTGGAGCAACACCAACGCCACCACCAATTAGCAACAATTTCTTTTGCTTATCAGTTGGCACTGTAAATCCGTTACCCATTGGATATACAACATTCACGATTTCACCTTCTGGAGCATCTACAAGCGCATTAGTTCCTTCACCTGCACGACGTACCAGCAACCACAATAGGTTGGCATCATAATCTACGTAATTAACCGAAATTGGACGACGTAAGAATGTCGTTTTTGAATTTTTAATCTCAACTTGACAAAATTGTCCTGGCAAGATATCTGGTAAAACACCTTCTACCGGTTTCAATTTTAAGAGTCCATAATTAGCATGAAGTTTCTCACTCGACTCAATTACAAAATCTGATATATATTTTTTCATTGTACTTTGTATAATATATCTACAAAGCTACAAAATTATATATTCAACACAAAAAAATTACTTATTTATTTGGAACAAACGAATCAAAACTGCTATCCGAATAAAACACCATTACATTAACAATACTCTTTCCTACATTTCCCGCAACGCCGGAATCCTGTTTTTTAACAAGATTTTTCGACAAAGATTGCAACACCTCAGCCACCGGATTTACACATTCCGACACATTTTCATTTCCAACACCTTCAGCCGCTTCATCCCAAAATAGTGAATTCTCATCGAGTTGACCATTATTGGCATTGGTTATATTTTGACCAATCTCAGTACACATCTCACCCTCACCAAACATAAGCCACATCATAGATAATTCAGGGTAGGCAATATGTATTTTTGTCAATACATCATCACTTACTTTCTTGTTACGTCCATTTAAAAGTTGCGAAACACTTGGACGTGGAATGTCACATTTATCGGCAAAAATAGAATTTGCAATTCCATTTGCAGCTAAAAACGTCTTTATTCGGTTAACAATACTCATTTTGAGGTGTTTTATTTTATAAATTTTACAATGCAAATATAATTACTATTATTATAAAATGCAAATTTATTTTTGCAAATATACAACAAAACATCTATTTCTATTTCAAAACTTCTAAAACATCCACTGAAACCACTACTTCTTAAACACTTACTTTAAGTTTTACTCTTTTTATCATTGATTATCCGACCACTAACTACTCCATTAAGCCAAGAAACACCAGAAAACAGACATCAAAACAAACACTATATAAGAACTTTAAAACAAATACACTAATTATTTGATTATACTCTATTTACAAGCATTGTTAATATTCCATAATCTCTACTTTAAGTTTATTTTTAGCACTAAAGAATTGCAAATTTTCATTTTTACACAACTCTCAAAACCAAAATCCCCTTATTCTCATTTGTTCCAACCTTTCCAATACGCAAACATCAATATTTACACTATTGAACACAGTCGGATTGAATTGATTTAGATTCACAAACACATTTGTTGGCATTTTACCTAACTCAATCTCCTTGCAAAATTTCAAGCAACTTCTAATTTCTCTACGAATTTACAATTCTAAAACAAATCTCAGACAATTAAACACGACAAAATACACATATAACACATTGAAAAACAAGAGCTTAAACCAACAATTCCATCTTATAAAAATACGCATAAAAAAAACGTCTAAAAATCAATTTTAGACGTTTTTTACACCAAAATTATGAAAAAATATCACCTATTTCATTTTAAACTCTCAAGTTCCCGTTTAATATACATAGAAGTTACCGATTCTTTACATTCAGCTACACTTTCCGGAGTTCCCAAAGCCATTATTTGACCTCCATTTCGCCCTCCCTCAGGACCTAAATCAATAATATAATCAGCACATTTTATAACATCAAGGTTATGTTCTATCACAATTACAGTATTTCCTTTTTTGACCAATTTATTCAATACTTCCAACAATATTTTTATATCCTCAAAATGTAAACCTGTAGTTGGCTCATCTAAAATATAAATAGTCTTTCCTGTGTCTCGCTTGGAAAGTTCCGTTGCAAGTTTCACTCGCTGACACTCCCCTCCCGACAATGTACTCGAAGGTTGTCCTAATTTAATATAACCCAACCCTACTTCTTGAAGCACTTTTATCTTGCTGAGAATCGCAGGAATGTTCTCAAAAAATTCCACAGCTTGATTTATTGTCATGTCAAGGACTTCAGCTATCGATTTTCCTTTGAATTTCACTTCCAAAGTCTCTCTGTTATAGCGTTTTCCATTACATTCTTCGCACTTAACAAGCACATCGGGCAAAAAATTCATTTCTATTGTTTTATACCCATTGCCCTTACACACTTCACAACGCCCACCTTTTACATTGAACGAAAACCGTCCAGGCTTATAACCACGCATCTTAGCCTCTGGCAAATTCACATACACATTCCTAATATCAGCAAAAACACCAGTATAAGTAGCAGGATTAGAGCGAGGTGAACGTCCAAGAGGTGATTGATCCACCGTTACAACCTTATCAACATTCTCCAATCCTATTACCTCTTTATATTCTAATGGTGGAGTTAACGAACGATAAAACCTCTGGCTAAGTATTGGTTGTAATGTTCCATTTATAAGACTTGATTTTCCACTTCCACTAACACCTGTCACACAAATAAAAGTACCTAAAGGAAAATCTACATTTATATTTTTCAAATTATGACCACAACAACCTACCAAACTAAGTGTTTTTCCACTACCACTCCTACGCTGTTTAGGGACATCGATTGATTTACTTCCATTCAGATATTCAGCCGTTAAAGTATGAGATTCAAGCATTTCTTTAGGTGTACCCACAAACACAATATGCCCCCCTTTTCGGCCGGCTTTAGGTCCTATATCTACTACATAATCCGCTTCAAGCATCATATCTTTGTCGTGCTCCACCACCATAATAGAATTACCATTATCTCGTAATGCTTTCAACGAATCTATTAAGCGTTGATTATCTCGTTGATGAAGTCCGATACTCGGTTCATCAAGTATATACAGCACATTAACCAATTGAGAACCGATCTGTGTTGCCAATCTTATTCTTTGACTTTCCCCACCCGACAATGTTGCCGAATTTCTATTTAACGACAAATATCCTAACCCAACATCCACAAGAAAACCCAAACGTCCATTTATTTCTTTCACTATCTCTTTTGCAATTTTCCATTGTTGGTCTGTCAATTTATCTTTTATATTCAGCATCCAATTTTGCAAATCCGAAATATCCATCGATGCAACATCGGCTATATTCTTACCGCCTATATAATAATGTAATGCTTCTTTATTAAGTCTTGCTCCATTACATTTCGGACACACTATACGAGAGAAAAACTGCCCTGCCCATTTCTGAGCTTGTACATCAGCATCTTCTGATTGTTGTATTTCTATATATTTAACAAGACCGTCATACGACATAAAATAATTCGACGTACTCATTGTCTCATTATTTATTACAAGACGTTCTTCTGTTCCATTCATTATATCATCAATTGCATCATCAGGAAGATCTTTCAATGGCGTTTTCAAATCCACATCATATTTCTCACATATAGCCGATATTTGCCAAAATATCAATGTGTTTTTATATTTCCCCAAAGGAAGTATTCCACCATCATATATCGACACATTCATATCAGGCATTATCTTTTCTTGATCTATCTCATTCACATATCCCAAGCCTTTACACTTGTTACACGCTCCTTGAGGTGAATTGAATGAAAAATTATGCGGAGCAGGTTCCACATACGATAAGCCTGTTTCCGGGTCCATAAGCATTCGGCTATAATGCCCCATTTCACCCGTTTTTTCATCAAGAATCATCAACTGTCCATCCCCTTGTTTAAACGCAACACTTACAGATTCTTTCAACCTTGATATATCTTTTTGGGCCACTCTCAACTTATCCACTACAATCTCCACATTGTGATTCTTGTATCGATCAAGTTTCATCCCATACATTATTTCTCGCATCTCACCATCAACGCGAGTAATAACAAACCCTTTTTTTCTTAATTGTTCAAAAAGTTCCTTATAATGTCCTTTTCTATTTTTTACTACCGGAGCCAAAATGTATATACGTTTCCCCTCATATTTTTCCAGTATTAGTGAAAGGATTTTTTCCTCTGTATACTTAACCATTTTTGCCCCCGATACATACGAATAAGCATCTGACGCTCTCGCATACAGCAAACGCAAAAAATCATACACTTCAGTTGTTGTTCCTATGGTACTTCGTGGATTTTTATTTACAGTTTTTTGCTCTATCGAAATCACAGGACTCAACCCCGTTATTTTATCCACATCGGGACGTTCAAGCACGCCAAGCATATTACGAGCATAGGCCGAAAATGTTTCAAGATAACGACGTTGTCCCTCTGCAAATATTGTATCAAATGCAAGCGAAGATTTTCCACTTCCACTTAATCCAGTAATTACAGTCAATTTACCATGCGGAATATCAACATCTATATTCTTAAGATTATGAACTCGTGCACCATACACTGACACACATTCCACATCTTCTCCATTTAATTTCATAATATCATATTTTTCACACTACTCAATCACTCCCTCTCCCGAATTATTCGTAGAGTTTTCCGTCTCTTTATAGTTGATTATATTTATATCACCATTCAACTTATATTCTTTACCATCTGCCCCTTCAGCTTGTATCACATAATAATACACACCTGAACTCACATATTTGCCTTTATATTTACCATCCCAACCTTGAGAAGGATCAGTCAACTCACATATCTGCACACCCCAACGATTAAAAATCCAACACTTAAACGACACTATAGATTTATATTGGACTCGCCACTCATCATTTACACCAGGTGTACTTGTTGGAGAAAACGCATTTGGACACACCAAAATTGACTCACCTATTGATACGGTATACAATTCACTTATCGATTCACATGTTCCTGCTGAATTCTTACACACATATCTATAATAAAACGTTCCTGCTTCGGTAAAAGTTTCTTGATACACATCATCCGCAAACACACTCTCTATAGTTCCAAAATCAGGATCTTTCGACATCTGCCATTCGCGCTGAGCTACAGCATCAGTCGGATACGCCGTAAATGTAATATCCACCGGAGCCGATCCTCCCAAAATAGAATTTTCGCCATCTTTTTTCTCATTTGGAACTTCTCGTTCCAATTGTTCCGCAACAGTCTGCACATCTATCGATTGAGCTTCATATCCGTCATACGACACAGTTACTCCCTCTCCCCAGAAATCCAAAAACCTATCGCCCTTCAAAGTAAATGATGTATTACACAACGGAGCAATTTCATAAATTGAATTTTTGAATCCATTATAGTTTTTCTCTACTTTCTTCTGCTCCCATTGCTTATTTTCACTATTCCATTCAAGCGAATTATATGTAAGTGTTATATCACGACTCAACACCTTACTCACGCCATTAATTGTTGTATATACAATATCATCGCCCTCTCCTGAAACATTAAGTGCTATACTTCCACAATCTTGTTCATCAGCAGGTTCGATAGAGACAACATTCAAATAATATCTCGAATAATCCACTACCCACAAATATGTACGATGGTCACCTTCTTCTATTATATAACCACAATTACCTTCTACTTGTGGCATTGTTGTCGTTGTTCCATTTTTCACTATGCCTATTAACTCTTCAGCATAACCTCCGCCCATTTTATCATATTTGTACCATTTCACTTCTTTATTGGATTTTGCAGCCTCATAGCTCATCGATACCCCGGACGCACTATATAAAGCATAAATTTTATCCAAACCCGTACTTTTTTCAGGAGATTCTTCCCACACCGAGTGTTCCGTTCCCGAAAATCTTATAGTCTGAGCCTCAGCGCTTACATATAAGCACAATATTATGGCTATAGTTATAGATATCTTTTTCATCAGTCCTTACAATTGCTTAAAAAACAAAGATAATAACTAATTTCCACACCTACACACTCTATAACACATTTTTACATACAATCCATCTATCGAGCACAAAAAAAGCGATATGTCATTTAATACACTGACACACCGCTTGTAAAATTTTCTTTCTTTTTTAAATCCTTACTTCAGATTATTATCTGTCAAATATCGTTCGGCATCTATAGCAGCTCTACAACCCATACCTGCAGCTGAAATTGCTTGACGATAATGAGGATCGGCAACATCACCTGCAGCAAACACACCTGGAATGTTTGTTTTGGTTGATGCTCCTTCAGTAACAATATATCCATTCTCATCAAGTTCAATTTGTCCATTCAAAAATCGTGTATTTGGAGTATGACCAATAGCTAAAAAAAATCCGTCAATTGCTATATCAAAATACTCCTCTTGTGGTGTTCCTTTGAACTTAACAAGGTGAGCACCTTCTACACCATTATCGCCAAATAGTCCAACTGTATTAGTATTAAAAAGAACATGAATATTTTCCTTATTCATAACACGATCTTGCATCACTTGTGAAGCTCGCAAATAATCTTTACGAACTATCATATATACGTCTTTCGCAAGACTACTCAAATAAACAGCTTCTTCACAAGCAGTGTCTCCACCACCCACTACTGCAACTGTCTTTTTTCGATAGAAGAAACCATCGCAAGTGGCACATGCCGACACACCCATTCCGGCATACTTTTTTTCATCTGCAAGACCCAAATATTTTGCCGATGCACCTGTCGCAATTATCACAGTATCAGCTTCAAGTTCTTTTCCTCCTTCAACAATCACATTAAAAGGTCTGACAGAGAAATCCACCGACTCAATAAATCCATCCCGAATATCAGCGCCAAAACGAAGAGCCTGATTTTTCATATCATCCATTATATCAAACCCTCCAACCCCTTCTGGATACCCGGGAAAATTTTCAATTTCCGAAGTAGTTGTCAATTGACCTCCGGGCTGCATCCCTTCATAAAGCACCGGATTCAAATTTGCTCTTGACGTATATATTGCCGACGTATAACCGGCAGGACCCGAACCTATAATTAGGCACTTCACTCTTTCCTTTTCCATATTCTTATTTTTATCTTAAATCTATAACCTGTGTTCCTGCTGGTACAAGTGTACTATCAAAGACAAATGTTTCAGCAGGAAGTTTTGCATTCAGCACATAATTACCAAATTTTATTGTTTGTTTACCCCCATCAATCATTATAGCCTCAGCTTCTGTAATTTGATAAGAGTTTTTATCTATCGTAAGCAATATATTAGTCATATCCACATATGGATTTTTAGATATTAATTCAACTACATAATTTGTTGTTCTGTTCGATTTAAGCACTGCTCTATATTTTGTATTATATCTCATCACCGCCAAATATGGATTACTTGCTTCAAGTTCCTCTCTTGCCGGCTCAAGTATATTCACTTCTTTTGTAACAATGGTATACAGCCATTGATTTTTTCCATCGTACCAACATTTAAAATCATTAGCTAATATCCTGAACTTCATTCCATTCATCACAATATTTCCATCAACTTTCATTTGCGATGAACTTAACTCAAAATCTGCACTAATATTCTTAGCCGATGTGTATCGATCTATCACTCTACTCATAATAGTATTCGCATTCTGTGCATTACAAAACAATACAGAGAACACCAAAAATACTATTATTATCAATTTATGTTTCATCTCACAATTCTAATTTTTCAATAAATTACTAAGTTGTATTGAATCCATTAACACTTTACGAGGCTTTCCTCCCTGAGCAGGACCTACAATTCCTGCCGCCTCCATTTGGTCCATAAGTCGACCTGCACGATTATATCCAATTCCAAATCGGCGTTGCAATGATGATGTCGATGCACTTTCACCCGAAATAATAAACAATGCAGCTTCTTCAAAATATACATCTCGGTCGTTAAGATTAACCGAGTGAGAACCTTCAATATTTTCCGATTCTTCAGGCACATATGGAGGTAACTCATAAGCGCCCTTATAACCCACTTGATCTGATATATAATTACAGATATCTTCCACCTCACCGGTATCAATAAAAGCACACTGAATTCTATTCATCGAACCATTAGCCGAGAATAACATATCACCCTTACCCACAAGTTGCTGAGCTCCCGAACAATCAAGAATTGTACGGCTATCCACCATTTGGGTAACTCGGAATGCTATTCGTCCGGGGAAGTTTGCCTTTATTAAGCCTGTTATTACATTAGTAGACGGACGCTGAGTTGCTATAATCATATGTATACCTACAGCACGAGCCTTTTGAGCAATACGAACGATTGGCTTTTCAACATCTTTACCAGCTTCCATAATCAAATCACAGAACTCATCTATTATCACCACAATATAAGACAAGAATTGATGTCCTTTTTCCGGATTCAATTCACGATTAGTAAATTTCTTGTTATAGTCCTTAATATTACGTACTCTCGCCATTCTTAGCAGACTATAGCGATTTTCCATCTCTGTAACGACCGAATTCAAAGTTGCCACTACCTTTTCCGGTTTTGTTATTATGCAATCATCGTCATCATCGGGCAATTTTGCAAGATAATGATTTTCAAGTACGCCATATAAGCTAAATTCAACCTGCTTAGGGTCAATAAGTACAAACTTCAATTCAGCCGGATGCTTTTTATATAACAAAGATGTAATAATAGCATTCAAACCCACCGACTTACCTTGTCCGGTAGCACCGGCTACAAGAAGGTGTGGCATTTTTGCCAAATCAGCTACAAGCACTTCATTCGATATCGTACAGCCCAATGCCATTGGTAAATCACATTTGCTCATTTGGAACGTTTTTGAACCAATAACCGATCGCATCGACACCATTTGAGGGTCTTTATTGGGGACTTCAATACCCACAGTACCCCGACCTGGTATCGGGGCTATAATTCTAATTCCTAATGCAGACAAACTCAATGCTATATCATCTTCAAGTCCCTTAATCTTTGTGATTCTCACTCCGTCGGCAGGTACTATTTCAAACAATGTAATTGTAGGACCGACACACACATCAATCTTCTTAATTGCAATACCATAGTTCTGTAATGTTTCGGTAATGCGTTTTTTATTTTCCTCTTGTTCATCAATATCCACATTCACTGCTTTCATAGGAATGTCAGCGAGCAAATCAAGTGTTGGGAACTTAAATCTTGATAAGTCTTTTGTAGGATCATAAGCCTCCACTATTGTTCCATCTGCCATTTCAATCTTTGGAGCAACGTGAATATCTGCTATTACCTCTCCTGTTTCAGGATCCACATTCACATCACCTTCTTGAGTAGAAACATCTATTGAGTCCAACGTAGCATCAGTTTCATCTAGGTTCTCCTCATTAGTATTTTCTTTATTATCTTTAGTTTTATCCTCATCATAATCCTCAAACTCAGCTAATACTGGTGTAGGTTCCTCTTCTGTTTTCGGTTCATCATCTATGGCTACGACATCCCCACTGTCAACTTCAGCCTTTTGTGGAATCAAACTAACAATTTTCCTATAAGCCATTACAATGTTATCCTTACAACACAACAGCCATACAATCCACAAAAACAAACACAACATAAAAACTCCTGGAGAACCAACAAGTTTCTCCAAATACACACAATTTTCATAACCTATATTACCACCAAGATTATAGAATCCCGATGTTAAGAATGTATCTATCATTCCAAATGTCATAAACACTGTACATGTTGCCAATAATGAGATTGATGAGAACGAAAACAAATGTAACGTTTTACCCCAAAACAGCCTTAAACTAATCACTACTCCCCACAATATTGGAATAAAAATACTTATACCAATCCCATTACCGACCAATGTGTAAGAAATCCATGCCCCAACAGCGGCACACCAATTCTTTACTACATTTCCCGAAGAAACTATTTCTTGTGGGTTATGACCTCTAACCACATTTTGATCAAAACCATCACTTAGAATAAACGATATTGTGGAAAGAAATACAAAAAGACTTAGAAGCAATAATAATGCTCCCATACCTACTCTAAATCTCTTTCCTACAAAAAACTCAATAATATTACGCCAATAAGATTTACTCTCATTACCCGATTCCGACTTATCTTTGTCTTTCTTCGAACTTGAACGTTTCGTTTTAGCTTTCTTAATTGAATCATTTTCGTCCAAATCTATCAAAGCACTATCATCAAATTCACTTTGTTTTGTCATTTTCTTAATTTCCGTTTTTCAAATTAACAATTTTACAAATATACTAAATTTATTCCCAATTAACTGCTTTTTGTCTCATTTTATTTATCCTTTTGTGATTTCACGATGAAACCCGGAAAAGAATAATGCGCCAATTGCATTCCCCAAAGCAACAATACCTATAAATTTCATTCCTTCAATCGTATACAACTGTCCGGCACAAGCCAAATATAACATATCTGCTATAGAGTGTTCAAAACCGCATAATATAAATATCATTACAGGGAAAACAAGCAATAATAAATTATTCTTTATTCGATAACCATCAACAGCCAGATACATCATCACACCACAACAGATACCGTCAAACATTAATTGCCAAAACGATTTTACAAGTTTAAGTTCTGTTAGTGCTATAGATTTAGTAATAAGAGCCGAATCGGCAGGCACAATACACGACAACAAAGTAGAGCCCAACAAATTACCTACTAAGATTATAGGTATCAACTTTAGAATTTCTTTATCCCATGCATAACCTATCTTTCCCGTATAGAGTAAATATCCCCTTAGAACAATTGTTATAAGCCCAAATGAGAACAAACAAGAACCTACTACAGGATTTGCCGACGACATATATATTAAACAGCCACACCCTATCAATATCCCCGACAACATTGAGCTATATAATGGTTTCAATATCTTTTCTTTCATTTCTCAATCAAATAGTTTTTTATTTCACCCAAAAACCTTTAGTAAATAATATCAGCACAGTAAATAGTTCTAAACGACCTATCAGCATATCAAACATAAGAATCCACTTTACCGCCATAGGTAAATCCACAAATACACCGCCTTCTATCATTCCGGGTCCATACCCCACATTACACAACGCCGACAACGATAAAAAGAAACTGTCAAAAACACTAATATTAAATAAAGATAATATTGTTGTACTAATCACTAATATCAATGTAAATATCACTAAAAATGCAACCACCCGTTGTACGTGTGCATATGGCACAACTTTACCATTCAAACGTACCGAAATAACTTGATTGGGGTGTAATGCTTTTTTAAACTCGTTCTTTACATTCTTTAGCATTACCACCATTCGGTCTATCTTCAAACCACCCGATGTTGATCCGGCACAAGCGCAACTAATCATCAATATTATAAGCATCATCAGCGAAAACTGCCCCCACGAATAACTCTCCACACTAAATCCTGTGGTAGTAATTGTTGCGACTATATGAAACAACGAGTCAAAGAAACAATCTGAAATATTTTTATTTTCTCCTCTAAAATATAAATCAGCAAAACACACTAATGAGCCAATAAAACACAGCAAAACATACCATTTCAACACCTCGTTTTCTCGCAATGGCTTAAACTTACCATGCAAAACATTATATATCAACGAGAAATTAACACCACCTAGAAACATAAAAACTATTACGACACTATCAATGTATCTTGAGTCCCAAAAACCTATACTATCATTCTTTGTTGAAAATCCTCCGGTTGACACACATGACAAAGTATGACACAACGAATCAAACCAATCCATTGGACCAATCATTAAGCATACCACCATTATAATCGACATTCCCACATATACACCCCACAAACCAATTGCAGTTCCACTCACTCGTGGTCGCAACTTATCATGGGTAATACCGGTAACTTCTGCATTAAACAACTGCACACCTCCCGACTTATTCAGCATTGGAATCACAGCAAGAGTAAACAAGATTATCCCCATACCACCAATCCATTGCATCAATGAACGCCACAACAATATTCCTTTAGGCAAAGATTCTACATCAACAAAAATAGTAGATCCTGTCGTTGTAAATCCTGCCATCGTTTCATAGAACGCATCTGTAACATTAGACACTGTTCCCGAGAACAAAAACGGCAACATTCCAAATATTGAGAATACTACCCACACCAACGACGTAAGCAAAAAACCTTCTTTTCTATACATCTCCATACGCATAGGACGTATAAAATGTGAAGTTAGCATTCCAAGAAACAATGTTATAAGTATCGAGAAGAAAAATGATTTCACACAATCAAACTCTCGATAATACAAACTCACACCCAAAGGCACAATCATAAAGATAGCTTCTATCATAAGAAGCCACCCTATTATCCTGACCACCATTAGAGTGTTTATATTCGATTTTTTTTGAAACATCAATTAAATAATTTTTCAACCTTATGTATTGCACCCGACAAGCAGAACACAACCACGTGATCACCTTCTTGTATTTGGGTATCTCCTTGAACAAGCTGCCCTTTCCCATTGCGTAACATTCCCGCAATAGTCAAGTCGCGCGACAAGTTCAAATCCTTAATTTTTGCCTTAGTTATCTTCGATCCTTTCTTTGCAACCAATTCTGCAACTTCTGCATCGGCAAGTGCCAAGCATTTAGCTGTAGTAGAGTCATTATCGAGCAATATCTGGAAAATTCTACTCGACGCAAGCAATTTTTTATTTATTATTGTACCAATATTTAATTTTTCGGCTTCCGAGATAAATTGAATATTTTCCACTTCAGCTATGGTCTTCTTTACTCCATATTCTTTTGCTGCAAGACAAGCCAAGATATTTGCTTCCGAGCTCTCAGTAAGAGCAATAAATGCATCTGTATCAACAATTCCCTCTTCTTCAAGCACTTCAAAATTACGCCCATCACCGTGAATTATGCTACAATCAGGCAACTGCTCAGCCAATTCTTCACAACGCTTATAATCGTTTTCTAAAATAGTAATATCATAATCTTCGCCCACGCGCATTGCAAGTTGTACCGCAATACGGCTTCCTCCCATTATCATTATTTTCTTTATATCAATATCTGTTTTCCCACATAAGTCCCTGATGTCTTGCATATCGCCATTTGTTGTAGCAATATACACAATATCATTCACTCTTATGTAATCATCACCGCGAGGTATAATTGTTTCGTGATTTCGCTTAATCGCCGATATGTGAGCATAATTCGACATCTTAAATAGTTCTCGCAACGGCATTCCCACAATTCTTGCATTTTCTCTTATTTTAACGCCCACAATCACAAGTTCACCATTACATAGCTCGAACCAATGTCGCACCCACGCTCGTTTCAAGGCGACTTCCAATTCCTCGCCGGCCAAATACTCAGGATAAATCAAATCGCATATACCTCTCTCTGTAAAAAACGACCGATTCTCCTTTATCATAAAGTCATAATTATCAATTCGTGCAACTGTCTTTTCTGCACCTAATGTTTTTGCAATCTCACATGCAAGAACATTATCCGTTTCATAAGGAGTAACAGCTATAAACAAATCACTATTTGCGACCCCCGCATTGCGTAGTGTTGCAAACGACACAGGATTTCCTATATATGTCAACATATTATAAGGCTCAAGTTTCGCCAACTTATCCTCATCTCTATCAATTATTATAATATCCTGATTTTCATTCGACAACAATTTTGCCAAATGAATCCCTACTTCTCCTGCTCCGGCAATTACAATTTTCATATTCTAAATTGATTTATGCAACGACATTATAACTTCTTTTATTGAATCATTGTCCATTCCGCAAAGTTTGTACAGCTCCGATACGGTTCCATGAGGTACAAATTCATCAGGCATACCCACTTTCCGCACTTTTACATTGTAGTCGTGTTCATTAAGCCACTCCATAACAGCCGAGCCAAGTCCTCCAACTACAGTTCCGTCTTCAACAGTTACTACTGCTTTATATTTCTCTCCCACTTCGGCAAGAATATCATTGTCAAGAGGTTTCAAGAAAATCATATCATAATGTGCCACGTTGATGCCTTGACTTCTCAATTCTTCAACCACTTCTGCCACACGATTACCAATATGACCTATACTTAACAATGCAATGTTATCTCCATCGGTAAGTTTACGTCCTCGGCCAATCTCTATTGATTTGAAATCGTTTTTCCAGTCCACAAGTACACCATATCCTCGAGGATAGCGTATCGCAACAGGGCCACTTTCTCTCGACTGAACTGTATACATCAAATTTCTCAACCAATGTTCATTCATTGGTGCGGCAACGACCATATTAGGCACACAACGCATATATGCCATATCAAATGCACCTTGATGCGTCACCCCATCTTCACCCACCAAACCGGCACGATCAATACAGAAAGTTACGGGCAAATTCAATATTGCCACATCATTTATAATAGAATCGTATGCTCTCTGTAAGAAAGTTGAATATATCGCACAAAATGGTTTTAATCCGTCTTTTGCCAATCCTGCCGAGAATGTAACTGCGTGTCCTTCAGCAATACCGACATCAAATGTTCGCATTGGGAATCGGTCTTGCATTAAGCACATTGATGTTCCAGATGGCATAGCAGCTGTTACGCCCACTATTTTATCATTCTTTTCGGCAAGTTCCACCAGTGTTTTCCCAAAAACATCTTGGTATTTTATTGTTCCGTTTCCAACCGATTTCTTCAGTTCTCCTGTTTTGGAATCGAATTTGCCCGGAGCATGCCACACCGATGGATTCTTTTCTGCCACCTCAAAACCCTTCCCTTTTCTTGTTCTAAGGTGCAGAATACGCGGTCCGTCCATTTCTTTAATATCATTCAGCACACGTACTATACGTTCCACATCGTGTCCGTCGAATGGACCGAAATACCTGACATTCAACCCCTCGAAGATATTTTGTTGATTAGTTAATAATGCTTTTAAGCTATTATTGAATCTAAGTATCAATCCTTTATGTTTATCATCTATCAGATGTAATTTTTTAAAGAATTTATACACCTTATATCTTAAGTGGTTATAGTTTGCCGAAGCATGAATTTTAGTCATATAATCTCCCAGCGCACCTACACTTTGGTCGATGGCCATATCATTATCATTTAATATAATGAGCAGATTATTTACATTTATACTTGCATTATTCAGTGCTTCAAAAGCCATTCCGCCACCTATCGACGCATCCCCAATCACAGCCACCACATTACGGCGTTCGGTATCTTTGTTTATACGCGATGCAATAGCCATTCCCAAACCTGCCGATATAGAATTTGAAGCGTGTCCGGCAATAAACGAATCATATTCACTTTCCTCCGGATTAGGGAATCCGCTTAATCCATTTAATTTGCGATTTGTATAGAACTCATCACGTCTGCCTGTAAGAATCTTATGGCTGTAAGCTTGATGACCTACGTCCCACAGCAACCTATCGTAAGGAGTGTTCAACGCATAATGCAGTGCCACAGTAATCTCCACAGCACCCATACTCGATGCAAAATGCCCCGGATTTTCCGAAAGAGCTTCTATCAGGAATTCTCGCAATTCAGCGCACACTGCAGGCAATTCAGTATGCGATAATTTACGCAAATCAGCAGGACAATCTATTTGTCCCAGCAACTGATATTTTTCTTTTATATATTTCTTATCTGACAACGACACAATTTCGCTATTTAAATAATTTGTTACAAAATTACTTTTTTCCTCGCATATATTTTTTATATAACGGTACAAAAATAACTATTCCCGATGCGATTATGGTGAATATAACCATAAAATCAATCTTTGCCGACCGAGTTAACAACAGATAACAAAGAACAAGCCATAACACCAAGATAAAACCGAATCGTATTATAACCGATGCATTCATAAATCACAAAATTATTTCTTCACAAAGATACAAACGATAATCAAAACCACAAAATCTATACAACATTTGCAAAAAACACCTCTTTCATTTATTAAATCTCTAATTATTTTATAAATTTGCACTATTATGTATGAACCTTTAGCAGAAAGACTGAGACCTAAAACGCTCGATGAATACATCGGACAAAAGCACCTTGTAGGCGAAGGTGCTATATTGCGTCGTATGATTGAGTCGGGAAACATTGCCTCATTCATTCTTTGGGGACCTCCCGGTGTGGGTAAGACCACCATTGCTCGCATTATTGCCGAGCAGGCTCAAGTCCCTTTCTACACCCTTTCGGCAGTCACATCAGGCGTAAAAGATGTGCGCGAAGTTATCGAACGTTGCAAGCACGACGCTCAGAGTATGTTCTCTAAAGGTCGTCCGATACTTTTCATCGACGAAATTCACCGTTTCAATAAATCCCAACAAGACTCACTACTTGGAGCGGTTGAAAATGGAACGGTTACCCTTATTGGAGCCACCACCGAAAATCCATCATTTGAGGTGATACGCCCTCTGCTTTCTCGAGCACAAGTATATGTACTGAATCCGCTCGACAAAGACGACCTTATCGAGTTGCTTAATCGCGCTATCTCCACCGACAAGATGTTTGCCAATCGGGAAGTACGTATCGAAAGCACCGAAGCACTCTTACGTTTTTCCGGAGGTGACGCACGCAAGCTGCTCAACATTCTCGACCTCATTATGCAAGCAGTAAGTGCCAACGAGCCGTTTGTCATCAATGATGAGATTGTCACGCAACGTCTGCAACAAAATCCTATGGCGTTCGACAAGAATGGCGAACTCCACTACGACATAATTTCAGCATTCATCAAGAGTGTACGAGGTAGCGACCCCAATGCGGCAATCTATTGGCTTGCACGATTGATAGCCGGAGGCGAAGATCCCAAATTCATAGCTCGTCGTTTGGCTATTCTTGCAAGTGAGGACATCGGTCTTGCCAATCCCAATGCCCTACTCCTTGCCAATGCCACTTTCGACATACTCACTAAGATTGGATGGCCCGAAGGACGCATTCCTCTTGCCGAATGCACCATCTATCTTGCCACATCGCCAAAGAGCAATTCGGCTTATATGGCAATTAATTCCGCTTTGCAATTTGTAGAACGCACAGGCAATCTGCCGGTTCCATTGCATCTACGCAATGCTCCCACCAAACTTATGGAAGAACTCGGTTACGGACAGGACTACAAATATGCTCACGACTATCCCGGCAATTTCGTAAAACAGGAATTTATGCCGACTGAAGCCAATCACCCCACATTCTGGAATCCTTGCCACAATCCTTCCGAAGCCAAAATGGCAGAACGAATGAATGCTCTCTGGAAGAAAGATTAATTCACTACTATAATCGTAGTTGTTTGCACGTTACACAAGCATATCATCAAGCTCAATCCACAATCGATTGAGCTTGATTTTTTTATATCTTGGGAATAGTGGCTGTATGAACCTAAATTCAATGCCGCAGGCATTACATTACATGTTAACCGCGCGTAAGAAAACCTGTAGGTTTTCGCCACGTGCAGAAAGGGATACACAACAATAAGTTTCTGAAGGAAAGCATATCATCGTAATTTTTTCAATTTTTAATTTACAATTTATTAAAAATTATTTATTACATTTGCACTAATCATTGGCTTAGGTTGTAGAGACAGCCTCCAATGTGACATATTTTTCAAGGTGTTATTGAAATTATCTTCGATTCTCAAACTTCGCAACTTTGTATATCGAGAAGATGATTACAATAGCACCTGCGTCGGTTGCATATATCTGCCCATTGTGGCATCTATATAGCAAATTCGGTGTGGGGGCTGTTGTTTTATCTTTCGATATAGGTAGCGAAGACCAGAGAATCAAGATAAAACATATTGGACTCTCCACACTTTTTTTATCTGAAATTCACCTTGATAATAAATGAAGTCCGCAAGGACCGGTTTAGGTAATAGCCGGCGGTTTTTAAACCGTCGGGAAAGAATAACGAAGGTGATATGCGTCTGACAGACGCGAAACGGTATCAGATTCCCGTCTTTACAGACGATTTCGTTTGTGTCGTCCTATTCCGGGAGCTTTAAAGCACCCGGCTATTACTTAAAAACAGTCTTTCAGACTCACACATTTTAGTGCAACTAAAAAGAAACATACTATTTAACAACTAAATAACACTATTTATGAAAATCACGAGTTTATTATCAAGGTCAAGTATTGCCGTTGCAGTAATGCTTTCAATGGGCGCAACGCAAGCAAGTGCCGTCGATCGCAACAACGAAGAAGAAGTTGTAAAGATTGATGCACGTAGTTCTCGTTTCGACTATCGCCAAGGCGAGTTGATTGTGAAATTCAAGGAGTTATCTCCTGTGCGAGTGATGAACACCAAGGGTAAGTTCCGCACTGCGAGTGTTAAGGCTGTAGATGCTGTGATGAACGAACTTGGCGGCTTCGAAATGGAAGAACTTATGCCTCTTTCCGGCTCAATAGTTTCTAATAAAATCTTGAAATCCTATTCCGGAGCTACAATAAAAGACTATAATCTCGGCAAACTCTATCGTGTTAAGTTTGACGCTTCTAAGGTGCAAAGCGTACACGAGGCTATCGAAAAATTCAAGGCAATGAGCGATGTTGAGTTTGCCGAACCAAATTATATGCTATATGCCACAGCGACAACTGATGCTGAGGTATACGCCACCGACCCTCTTTATTCTCAGCAATGGGGATTTGACGCTATCAATCTGCCTGCGTTGTGGAATGCTCTTAAGATTACCGACAAACGTCCCGTTATTGCCATTATCGACACAGGTGTGGAGTTCACTCACACCGACCTTTTCGATAACGTTTGGGCTAACGAGAAGGAATTGAGCGGAGAAGAAGGCGTTGACGACGACGGCAACGGATTCGTCGACGATATGTATGGTTGGGACTTTGTCAACCAAAATAATCGTATGGACGACTACAATGGTCATGGTACTCACTGTGCCGGTATAGCGGCTGCCACTGCATCAAATGGTAAAGGTGGCGTGGGTGCCAATCCCGATGCACTTATTATGCCTGTATCGGTACTTCAAAGCGATGGTAAGGGTGATGTTGCTACATTCATCAAGGGTATCGACTATGCCACTGCCAATGGTGCCGATGTGATAAGTATGAGTCTTGGCTCTTATGCCGAATCTGCTGCTCTCGAGCAAGCACTTGCTAAGGCTTATCAGAATGCTGTGCTTGTGGCTGCTGCAGGTAATGATAATCTATGTATTCAGCCTCACGATTGCCCTGTTAATAAGAAAAAAGCTATTGAGAATAAGCCTATGTTCCCTGCTGCTTATACATTTGTGCTTGGAGTGCAAGCATCGGCTCAAGGTGGTGGATTGGCAAGCTTTAGCAACTATGATTGCGACGGACCTATCTATTCTACCTTTGGTAAAGAAAAGCAATATAACTACGAACTCACCGCACCGGGTGTGAATGTGATGAGTACCTATCCGGGCGGAAAATATAAAGCTCTTAACGGTACTTCTATGGCTTGTCCTCTTGTGGCTGGTGCTATCTCTCGCCTTTTGCAATGCAAAGAATATGATAATAAAGAAATCCTGTTTGGCGACTTGATTCACGCTACAGCAAACAATGGCAATCTTGATATCTATGCCGCTTACCTGCTTGACGACAGCAAGCGTCAACCTACGCTATGGAACATTGCCAACGAACTGAATGATACCGAAGGCGGTGACGGCGATATGCGTGCTGACGCCGGAGAGACCATCAAGATTTACCCCACACTTCGCAATGATTGGGGCTTGGCGCAAAATATCAAGATTTCGCTTGAAATGGGCGAGAATGAAGATGCTTCGCTTGTGCAATTCCTTGCTAATGGCGTTGATTTCGGTAGCGACTTATCAAGCTACGCCAAAGGCAAGAGCGCAAATCCTATAGTAATCAAGATTAGTGATGATTGCGTAGATGGTCGTCGCATTAAGTTGCGTCTGCGTGCCACTTGCGACAATATCAGTAGCGAACTTGTGCAAGACTTCACCATCACAGTGGAAAACGGTGTGGAAATAGGCGGTATGATTACCGAAAACACCACCCTCTATCCCAATGTGCATTATATCGTTACTAAAACACTTCTTGTGCCTGACGGTGTAACTCTTACTATTCTACCGGGAACTGTGCTAAGATTTAAAAATGGTAGCGGGATTACATTAGCTGATAATGCACTCTTTGATTGCGTGGGTAAACCCGATTCATTGATTACATTTACTATGGCTGATGGAGAAACAAGACCTATAAAAGGTATTGAAGGTGGTTCTACTATAGAATATAATTATACGATTATAGATGGGGTACAATATAGTGTGAATATTGAGAAACATAAAATTAGATATGCTCAATTTGAGAATTTAAATAGTCCTGGAGTCGTTAAAAATTTTGATATTGAAAATTGTATATTTAATTTTAATCAAGGAGGTAATTATTCACCGTGTCATAATAATAAACTAACTAAATGTAATATAAATTCAAATCTTTTTGGTACACTATTAATGGACCAAAATCGTTATTATAATTATTATAATAATTTTGTAAACAATTATAATTATTTTAGATTTGATCAAAAAGTTAGATTTTTATTGTTTGTAAACAATAATGTATTTTCAAATTTGAATGATCTAAATCAAATAGTAAATGTTCGTTTTAGTATAAATCAAATAGCAACATTAGTTGATTCAAGTAATTACTATGGTAGTTCACGTGAGGATATCGCACGTATAGGAATCTGGGATATCGAGAATCCTTTTAGTCCTGGAAGTACTGTATTTGTAGATTTATCCAATATGCTTACTCGTCCGAGTGCCGAGGCTCATGGTATAGTGTGGAAGGTGGTGGTAAACGGTTATGACGCACAAGATGAATATGAACTGCTTCCTCCGCTCGGTGTGGGACGTCACAAGTTTGAGGTATATTTCAATCGCCCGATGAACACTGCAGTTGCACCAACCATCGCTATGGGTGTGCGTCCGCCTTACACTCAAAACTCAATCGCCGAAGACGGCACTTGGAGTGCCGACAGCCTTGTTTACACTGCTTATCTCACTATCACAGGTAAGTCGGCCACCGACGGCGTGAACCGCATCTATGTGGCTGGTGCCGAAGATAACGAATATTTTGAAATACCGGTGGAAGATATGCGTTTCAATGTGAATGTGCAGTCGGCAGGTTCTATGAGTACCGGTCTTATGGCTGAAGCAGGTCTTGGCAAGGTGAACCTCACTTGGGAAACTGACGAAGAAGACTTTGAAGATCTTCTCGGCTACAATATCTGCCGTTACACTATGATTAACGATACCATAGTAAGCGACACCACAATCATTAACAAGACACTTATCGATAGTCAAGACCAATCGTTTACCGACTATGATGTAGTGCCGGGAACTACTTATTACTATTATATCACTCAAGTTACTACTTCTTTATCAAGTCATAACCTAAGTAGTGTGGTGGCTTCTACTCCTCTCACCGCTTCTAAGGGTGATGCTAATGGCTCTATGACTGTGGACGTTGCCGATATCGTTACCGAAGTGGCTTATATCACCAAGCAAAACCCTCAACCATTCATCTTTGAGGCTGCCGACGTGAACAGCGACCAAGTGGTGAATGTGCTTGACATTGTGGGTACTATCAGCATCATCAAGAATCCTAATGCTGCTACGGCTTCTATGGTAAATGCTTCTGCTATATACACTATCGAAGACGGTATCTTATATGTGGAAAGTGATGTGGCTCTTGGTGGTGTGCAATTCCGATTTAAAACCGGCGAGGGTGCTGAAATTACTCCTCTTGAAGCTCTTAACGGATTTGAAACCATTAGCGATAACCAGGGCGAAAACGGTTACTTGTTCTTTGCATTCTCTATGACAGGTAAGACTCTTGCAACCGGCAAACAAGCTCTATTGCGCATTGGCAATGCCAAAATCACTGAAGTTACATTGTGCGATGCCACAGGCAAGAGCATAATGGGTATCGACGGCAACACAAGCGGTGTGGGTGCTATCGAGGCTATGCAAATGGAGCTTCCTTATCCTAACCCATTCAGCGATGTGCTTACAGTGCCTTACAAGGTGGGTAAAGACGGTGTTCACGACGTGAAGATTGTGGTTAGCACTGTTACAGGTGCTACTGTGGCAATGCACACCGAAAAGGCTGAATACGGATTCCACTCTTGGACTTGGAATGCAGGTAAAGATGTAGCGAACGGTGTATATCTTGTATCGCTTTATGTAGACGGACGTTTGATGCAAACAGCAAAAGCCGTAAAACGATAATAAAAACACAAAACGTGAAACTTAAACGCAGAATGCGTTTCGCAATAGAAACCCCACGATTGTTCGTGGGGTATGTGCGAGAAAAATAAAAAATGAACATCGAAGATGTTCCATAATGTTAACCGGCTCGCTGTTTAAGCGTTTTGTTTAAAAAGATAAGAAATGAAAAAAAGATTATTAACAATGTTGCTGATGGTGGGATTGGTTCTCACCACCAATGGAGCTAATATATTCACTATATCTAATGCTCAGGGACATCCCGGCGATGAAGTGACTGTATCGGTGGCGCTCGATAACAGCGATGCTGTGGCAGTGGCTGAATTGCTGATTCCGCTTGATGCTCAATTGACCTACGTTGATGGTTCATGCACTCTTAACAGCGCAAGAGCCAACGGGCATTATCTTTCGGCGGCAAAGGAAGACGCAGGGCTTAGAGTGGTGATATATGGATTTGAGGTGAATGAGTTGGTTGGTTCGAGTGGAGAATTGTTCTCTTTCAAATTGAAATTGAAGAAAGACCCTCAAACTTACCCTTTGTCTGCCGAAACGGTAATTGGTAACGTTGCAGGTGAGAATTTGACGGCAAGTGTGGTGGACGGCTCGGTAACAATCCTTTCGCCTGAGCTTACTGTGATAACCACTTCTACCGATTATGGTCATATTCCTATCCGTAGCACATATTCTCGTAGCATCACTTTGCAAAACAGCGGTAATGAGCCTTTGCAAGTGAGTGGCGTAGAGTTTTCGGCTGCCGAATTCAGCACAGAAGAAAGTGTGTTCACAATAGAAGCAGGTGCTACTAAGGATGTTACCATAAATTATGCTCCTACCATGCGTGGTGCGATAAGCGAAACAGTGAGGTTTATCTCAAACGCCATCAATGGAACGCAAAAGGCAGCTTTGGTGGCCGACCCGTTCTCGGTGAATGAGTTGCACGTGGGTAGCGCATCGGGAAACTCTGATGAAGAAGTTACAATTTCGCTCACTATGAATAATATGGAGCCTATTGTGGGTATGCAGTGTGAATTTACTTTGCCGGAGCAGTTGGTTTATGTGAAGGATAGCTTTAAGGCTTCCGACAGAGCTTCCGATTGTGTGGTGAGCAGTGTTGCCGATGGTCAGAAACTTACGCTGATGATGTATAGCGCAACTAATTCTCCTGTGAGTGGTGAAGACGGAGAATTGGCTACATTCAAAGTGAAACTGAATGGTACAAGTGGCTGGTATGGCTTATATCCACAGAATGTGGTGCTAAGCAATGTCGATATGGAAAATATGACTTCGGCAACAAGTGGGAATAGTGTGTCAATATCAAGTCCAAGTATGTCAAGTGAGAGCGAATTATATATGGGAAGCTCATCAGTAACAGAAACAGCTACTGCGAAGTATAGTATTTATAATTCTGGTTCAATAGCATTAACTATTAATAAAGTTACTTTCCTTGCTGAAGGATTTAGCATTGCGGAATCGTCACCTATAAGTGTAGAGCCTTGGCAATCTACTGAAATCACAGTACAATATACTCCTACTGTAAAAGGTGAATATTCTGCGGTGATGAATGTGTACACTAATGACCCTCTTAACAGAATGAAGGTGGTGAATGTGAGTGGTAATATCTACGAGCCTAACAGCATTTCAGCCACCGGCGAAGTGAGCGAAAATGGATATGACTTAAAGGTTACTCTTGACAACTACACTGAAATAGCGGCTGTGCAAATGGATGTACATTGGAGCCCCGAATTGTCTACATCAAAAGATTTGCTTACACTTGGCGAACGTATGAACGGATTCTCTTATGTGGTAGAGCCTGTCGATGATGGCGTTTATCGTTTGATTTTCTATTCTCTTGGTGGAAATACCATAGCACAAGGCAATAGTGAGGCATTCACTTTACCGTTTGAAAACTCGGCAAATGTAAACTTCAACAACACCGAAATCACAATAGATAACATTGTATTAAGCAGTGTTGACGGAGAAAATGTATCATCGCAAATCGAATTCACATATAATGTCAAAGCACCTATTCTTGGCGACATTAATGGTGACGGTGAAGTGAACGTAACCGACGTTGTTACACTATACAGCTACATATTGGGAAATACCACCGGTATTGACGAAAATGTTGTAGACCTTAATGGAGATGGTGAGGTGAACGTAACCGATATTGTAAGTCTGTACAGTATCATTCTAAACTCAAATAATTAAGAAAATCAAATATTAAAAGAATATGAAAATGAAAGTATTGAAATTAACGTTATGTGTTGTTGCCATGATGATGGCAATGACATCAAAAGCTCAAGTATCGTTTTATATCGATGATTTCCACTTCGACGAAGGCGTTTACGAAAAAGAAGTTGCAATCTGTATGATAAACGAGCCGTCTAATATCACAGGTATTCAAATGGACATCTATATGCCTGAGGGGTTGAGTATTCTTAGTGACGAAATAGGTTATTTTATCGATTTGGGTAGTCGCACTTCATCAAGAAAACATGACTCACCACAGAGTGCTTTACAAGCTGATGGTGCTGTAAGAGTGGTATGTGCGTCACCTAAGCTATATCCGTTTGCAGGTAATGATGGTGACATATTGATTATTACAGTTGTAGCCGATAAAAACTTCAGATCGGGCACAATCAAACTAAAAAATTGTGTTGCAACCGGAGCCAACACTGACGGCAGCAATATAGTGCAATACAAACCGGCTGATTACGAAGCTTCTGTAATGGACTATATTACCGACATTGAAGAAATCGCTACTGATGATGAAAATGCTGAATATTACACACTGCAAGGTGTAAAGATAGAAACAGAAAATCTTTCACAAGGGGTGTATATTAAAAAGCAAGGAAGTAAATCTCAGAAAGTTATTATAAAATAATAGTTTGTGATGTATTGAATGGTGGCGTGCTTCAGTGTGAGGCACGCCACTTATTTTACATCTATTATTCTATCATTTTTCCCACCCTATTACTCCCGTAAACGTTTTTTTAGATTAAAAATGCAATTAAATGCTCACAATTAATTACCTTTGCACCGAAAAGTGCAATAAGGGTATATTGTGCCCTTTTATGAAGGAATTTACTAATTAAACATTTATATTTATAAATATTATGAGTTTGAATATCGTAGTTTTGGCAAAACAAGTGCCAGATACTCGTAATGTAGGCAAAGATGCGATGAAAGCCGACGGTACTATCAACCGCGCTGCGCTTCCTGCAATCTTCAACCCTGAAGATTTGAACGCATTGGAACAAGCCTTGAGACTAAAAGACGAGCACCCGGGCTCTAAAATCACAATCTTGACTATGGGTTTGCCTCGTGCTGCCGAAGTGATTAGAGAAGGACTTTATCGTGGTGCTGATACTGGTATCGTGCTTACCGATCGCGCTCTTGGCGGTGCCGACACCCTCGCAACATCTTATTCTCTTGCAGCGGCAGTACGTCACCTTAAGGATTTTGATATCATTATTGGAGGTCGTCAAGCTATCGACGGCGACACCGCACAAGTGGGTCCGCAAATCGCCGAAAAACTTGGTCTTCCACAAGTAACATACGCTGAAGAAGTATCAGTAAAAGATGGAAAAGCGACTATTAAACGTCGTATCGAAAAAGGTTCAGAAACAGTTGAAGCTCCGCTTCCACTTGTTGTAACTGTAAATGGTTCGGCTGCGCCTTGTCGTCCACGTAACGCACGTCTTATCCAAAAATACAAATATGCAGTTACTCCAAGCGAAAAAGCTACTTTGAACGAAGCACAATTAGCACGTCTCGAAGGACGCGATTACCTCAACCTAATGGAATGGAGCGCAGCCGATGTAAATGCCGACCCTGCACAAATAGGTCTCAACGGCTCCCCTACTAAGGTTAAAACTATCGTTAATGTAGTATTCACCGCAAAGGAAAGCAAGCAACTCGATGGTGCCGATGAAGCAGGTATCGAAGAACTTGTACAAGAACTTATCGCTAACCACACTATCGGTTAATTTATCAAACAGACATTAAAACTATGGCAAATCTAAACAATTTAATAGTATACTGTGAATTTGAAGATGGTAAAGTAGCCGATGTGAGCCTTGAACTTCTCACTAAGGGTCGCAAACTTGCTACCGAACTTGGCGTGAAGCTTGAAGCCATCGTTATCGGCGACAAACTCGAAGGCATAGAGAATCAGCTATTCCCTTATGGCGCTGATGTTGTATATAAAGCTGAAGACGCTCGTCTTTACCCTTACACATCACTTCCTCATTCTTCAATTCTTATTAATCTTTTCAAAGAGACTCAACCTCAAATATGCTTGATGGGGGCAACTTGCATCGGTCGCGACCTTGGTCCTCGCGTTTCTTCTTGTTTGCACAGCGGTCTTACTGCCGACTGTACATCACTCGAAATAGGCGACCACACCGATCCTAAATCAGGCACTGAATACAAGAATCTTCTTTACCAAATCCGCCCTGCATTCGGAGGTAATATTGTGGCTACAATCGTTAATCCTGAATGTCGTCCGCAAATGGCAACTGTACGCGAAGGCGTAATGAAGAAAGAGGTTTACAACGACAATCACAAAGGTGAAGTAATAAACCTTGATGTAAACAAATATGTAAACGACACCGATTTCGTCGTTTCAATCATCGACCGTCACATCGAAAAATGCGACATCAACATCAAGAATGCGCCTATTATTGTTGCCGGTGGTTATGGTGTAGGTAGTAAAGAAAATTTCGAACTTCTTCACGAACTTGCCAATGTTCTTGGTGGCGAAGTAGGTGCTTCACGTGCAGCAGTCGATGCAGGTTTCACAGAACATGCTCGACAAATCGGTCAAACAGGTGTTACAGTGCGTCCTAAACTTTACATCGCTTGCGGTATTTCCGGACAAATCCAACACGTTGCAGGTATGCAAGATAGTTCTATCATTATTTCTATCAATAATGACCCTAACGCACCTATCAACACTATTGCCGACTACGTAATCACAGGCAATATGGAAGATATAGTTCCAAAACTCATTAAGTATTACAAAAAGAACTCTAAGTAAACTGAACTATGGCTAATTTCTATACAGACAACCCCGATTTAAAGCATCATCTCAATCACCCATTGATGCGCAAAATCGTTGAGCTAAAAGAACGCAACTACACAGATGCCGAAAAGTACGACTATGCTCCTTTCGACTTTGAAGACGCAATGGATTCGTACGAAAAGGTTCTTGAAATAGTAGGCGAAATATGCGGTACAACAATCGCCGACAATGCCGAAAGTGTGGACCACCAAGGACCACGTGTTGAAAACGGACGTGTTATCTATGCCGATGCCACTCAAGAAAACATTGAACTCTGCCGCAAAGCAGGACTAATGGGTATGGCTATGCCTCGTCGTTTTGGCGGGCTTAACTTCCCTATCACTCCATATATTATGGCTGCCGATATCGTAAGCCGCGCCGACACCGGTTTCGAAAACCTTTGGGGACTTCAAGACTGCGCCGAAACAATCTACGAATTTGCCGATGAAGATCAAAAACAACGCTATATCACTCGTGTGTGTGCAGGCGAAACAATGTCAATGGACCTTACCGAACCGGATGCAGGTTCCGACCTTCAATCTGTAATGCTTAAAGCTACACCACAAGAAGATGGCACTTGGCTATTGAATGGTGTTAAGCGTTTCATCACAAATGGTGATAGCGATATTCACTTGGTACTTGCTCGCTCTGAAGAAGGTACTAAAGACGGTCGTGGTCTTTCAATGTTTATCTACGACAAGCGCAATGGCGGTGTAACAGTGCGTCGCATCGAAAACAAGATGGGTATCAAAGGCTCCCCTACTTGCGAACTTGTTTACAAGAACGCTAAGGCTGAACTTTGCGGTTCTCGTCGTCTTGGTCTTATCAAGTACGTTATGGCTCTTATGAATGGCGCACGTCTTGGTATTGCTGCACAATCAGTGGGTGTAAGCGAAATTGCTTATCGTGAAGCTCTTGCTTATGCTAAGGATCGTTGCCAATTTGGTAAAGCTATTATCAACTTCCCTGCAGTTGGTGAAATCCTTTCTACAATGAAGGCAAAACTTGATGCATCTCGTTCGCTTCTATACACCACAGCTCGTTTTGTGGATATGTATAAGATTTACGAAGATATCGCAAAAGAACGTACTCTTACTCCCGAAGAGCGAGCTGAAATGAAATATTACAGCAAACTTGCCGATGCTTGCACTCCTCTTGGTAAAGGTATGAGTAGCGAATTCTGTAACCAAAATGCTTACGACTGTATTCAAATACATGGTGGTTCCGGATTTATGAAGGACTATGCTTGCGAACGCGTATATCGTGATGCTCGCATCACTTCAATCTACGAAGGTACTACACAATTACAAGTAGTTGCTGCTATTCGCCACGTCACAACAGGCACTTACAGCAATTTCATCAAAGAGCTTGACGCAGTAGAATATGCTGAATCATTGAAGCCTTTACAAGCTAAATTGCAAGCTATGACAAGCGTATACGAAGCAGCAGTTTCAAAGGTATCGGAAGCAAAAGACACTTCTTACACCGATTTCCACGCACGCCGTATGGTTGAAATGGCAGGACACATCATTATGGGCTACTTGCTTCTTGATGATGCTAATCGCAATGAAGAATTTGCTAAATCTGCACGCAACTATGTTCGTTTTGGCGAAGCAGAAGTAACTCGCCACGCCGATTTCATCAACAAATTCGACGTTGCATCACAAGCTGACTACAGTTACACTGAATAAATCAAGATTTGATAACATTTATTACAAACCGATGTTCTACTACACAACACAGGACATCGGTTCTTTTTTCGTTAATCTTTCAAAACCCCAAAATAAAACACAAGATTTAAACGTTATACCTTTGAATTATACGTATTTAGCGAAAAGATTAGCAATCACACACGCAAAAACTTGTATTTTCTACTGAAAATCACTATCTTTGCGCGTTAAATTCTCTTAGAATAAAAATGAGACAATTAAAGATTACCAAATCGATCACCAATCGTGAAAGTGCTTCACTTGACAAGTATCTACAAGAAATTGGTAGAGAAGAACTTATTTCGGTAGAAGAAGAAGTAGAGTTGGCACAAGCAATCAAGAAAGGTGACCATGCAGCCCTTGAGAAACTCACACGCGCTAACCTACGTTTCGTTGTTTCTGTAGCAAAACAGTACCAAAACCAAGGATTAAGTCTTCCCGACTTAATCAACGAAGGAAATCTTGGCTTGATTAAAGCAGCTCAGAAATTTGACGAAACTCGTGGTTTCAAGTTCATCTCTTATGCCGTATGGTGGATTCGCCAATCTATTCTGCAGGCTCTTGCCGAGCAGTCACGTATTGTGCGTCTTCCTCTCAACCAAGTTGGTTCGCTGAATAAGATTGGTAAAGCGCTTTCTAAATTTGAGCAAGAGAATGAACGCCGTCCTTCAGCCGAAGAATTGGCTGAACAACTGGAAATTCCGGTGGACAAGATTTCTGACACACTGAAAGTATCAGGCCGACACATTTCTGTAGACGCACCTTTCGTAGAAGGCGAAGACAACAGCCTGCTCGACGTGCTTACAAACGACGATTCTCCTATGGCAGACTCTTCATTGAATCAGGAATCTCTTTCTAAAGAAGTTGACCGTGCTCTTAATCAGTTGCACGAACGTGAACGCGACATCTTGAAAATGTTCTTCGGCATTGGTTGTCAAGAAATGACACTCGAAGAAATTGGTGCAAAATTCGACCTCACTCGTGAACGCGTACGTCAAATCAAAGAAAAGGCTATACGCAAGCTCAAAGGACAAAAAAGCATTCTACTTAAGAGTTACTTAGGAGACTAATCAATATCTCCGTTTTTTAATTGCTAAGCGCTCAATCATTCACGATTGGGCGCTTTTATTTAAATCACATTTCACTCATTTTCTCACTTTTTGCAACAAAAATCAATAATTATTTTGCAAAATGCAATAATATCATTATTTTTGCAAAGAATATTACATATATCTATGCTAAACAATATATCAAATATTAATATTTCCATTATTCTGCTGCTGGACATCAAAGCAATAGAATGAAAGGTTATATATGAAAGTTTGATTTATTTACCAAAACACAGATTTATATAAATTCATAATATACGACCTTTCTTATACCGCAAGAAAGGTCATTTTATTTTGATTACAAAAGAAAAAAGACAACAATATGAGTAACAGACTTTTCATCTTCGACACAACACTTCGTGACGGTGAGCAGGTACCCGGTTGCCAACTCAACACTGTTGAGAAAATTCAAGTAGCTAAAGCTCTTGAAGAACTTGGTGTTGACGTTATTGAAGCAGGATTCCCTGTTTCAAGCCCCGGCGACTTTAAATCTGTAATAGAAATATCCAAAGCCGTTACCTGGCCAAGTATTTGTGCTCTCACACGTGCAGTGGAGAAAGACATCGACGTTGCTGCCGAAGCTCTTCAATACGCAAAACGCAAACGCATCCACACAGGTATTGGAACATCCGATTATCACATCCAATACAAATTCAACAGCACTCGCGAAGAAATTCTCGAACGCGCAATCAAATGTGTTAAATACGCAAAGAAATACGTTGAAGACGTACAATTCTATGCCGAAGATGCCGGACGCACCGACAATGAATATCTTGCTCGAGTAGTTGAAGCCGTAATAAAAGCCGGAGCCACAGTCATCAACATTCCCGACACTACAGGATATTGCCTACCCGAAGAATTTGGTAAAAAAATCAAGTACCTTATCGAACACGTTGATGGTATCGACAAAGTAACAATTGCGACACATTGCCACAACGATCTCGGTATGGCTACAGCCAACACCATTTCGGGAATATTAAACGGTGCACGCCAAGCCGAAGTAACCATAAATGGTATTGGAGAACGTGCCGGCAATACATCTCTAGAAGAAGTTGCTATGGTATTCAAGAGCCACAAAGACCTTGACATCGTTACCAACATCAACACTCCTAAAATATACAAAACAAGTAAGATGGTGTCGAGCTTAATGAATATGCCGGTGCAACCCAACAAGGCTATCGTAGGACGTAACGCATTTGCACATTCTTCGGGTATACATCAAGATGGTGTACTAAAAAACAGAGAAAGCTACGAAATCATCGACCCTAAAGATGTGGGTATCGAAGATCCAAATTCAATAGTTCTAACAGCTCGCAGTGGTCATGCCGCACTCAAACATCGTTTCCAAGTCCTTGGCATCGAGATGGAAAAAGATGAACTTGATATAGCTTACCAAGAATTCCTCAAACTTGCCGACCGCAAGAAAAACATTACCGACGACGATATTCTCGTTATTGCGGGTAAACATCGCGATAAAGATGCAAGAATCAAGCTTGATTATCTTCAAGTAACATCAGGCGTTGGAGTACGCTCAGTAGCAAGTGTTGGATTGAATATTGCCGGCGAGAGATTTGAGGCTTGCGCCACTGGGAATGGCCCTGTGGATGCCGCAATCACTGCTATTAAACAAATCATTCATCGCCAAATGATTGTTCAAGAATTCCTTATTCAGGCAATTACAAGAGGAAGCAACGACGTCGGCAAAGTACATATGACAGTTGAATACGACGGAAACCATTATTACGGATTCTCAGCCAACACCGACATTATAGCTGCATCAACAGAAGCCTTTATTGATGCAATAAATAAATTTGTGAGATAATTAACATAAACTAAAATACACTTTTTATTATTCATTATGAATACTCTTTTTGATAAGATTTGGGACGCGCACGTTGTGAACTTAATCCCAGGTGGACCTACACAACTTTATATCGATCGCCACTATTGCCATGAGGTTACAAGCCCTCAAGCTTTTGCAGGATTAAGAGAACGTGGCATTAAAGTTTTTCGACCCGAAAAAACTTTCTGTTCTCCCGACCACAATATACCAACATTAAACCAAGACCAACCAATTCAGGATCCGGTGTCGCGCAATCAGGTTGAAACTCTCACCCGCAACGCAAATGAATTTGGTGTAACGCTGTACGGACTTGGTCACCCCAAGAATGGTATCATTCACGTTATCGGACCGGAAAATGGATTGACACTTCCGGGATACACTATCGTATGTGGTGATAGTCACACATCTACTCATGGTGCTTTCGGTGCTGTGGCTTTTGGTATTGGTACAAGTGAAGTTGAAATGGTGCTTGCTTCACAGTGCATTCTTCAGCCAAAACCAAAAACAATGCGCATCAATGTTAATGGCAAATTAAAGCCTTTTGTCACAGCAAAGGACATTGCCCTTTATATCATAAGCAAAATGACAACCGGTGGTGCTACCGGATATTTCGTCGAATATGCCGGCGAAGCTATTCGTAATCTTTCAATGGAAGAACGTATGACCGTTTGCAACCTAAGTATAGAAATGGGCGCTCGAGGTGGTATGATAGCTCCCGACGAAACCACATTCAATTATGTAAAAGGACGTGAATTTGCTCCTAAGGGCGAAGAATGGGACAAAGCTGTAGCTTATTGGAAAACTCTTAAGAGCGACGATGACGCTGTGTTTGATATGGAAATAGACTTTGATGCAGCCGATATTGATCCTCGTATCACTTATGGCACAAACCCTGGTATGGGTATGGGTATTGAAGACTCAATCCCAACTATCGATCAAATAGATGAAGCAGGAAAGATTTCTTTCCAGAAATCACTCGATTATATGGGATTCCATGCAGGTCAAAAACTTGAAGGCCACCCTATCGACTACGTTTTCTTGGGCTCTTGTACAAATGGTCGCATTGAAGACTTTAGAGCATTTGCCAATTTCGTAAAAGGCAAAAAGAAATCCGATAATGTAACTGCTTGGCTCGTACCTGGTTCATGGGGCGTAGACAAACAGATTCGTGAAGAAGGTATCGACAAAATTCTCGAAGAAGCCGGTTTCCAATTGCGTCAACCCGGTTGTTCTGCTTGCCTTGCAATGAATGAAGATAAAATTCCCGCAGGCAAATATGCAGTATCTACCTCCAACCGAAATTTCGAAGGCCGTCAAGGTCCCGGCTCACGCACCATCCTTGCCGGTCCTCTTGTCGCTGCTGCAGCAGCCATCACAGGTGTAATCACTAATCCCGCTAAAATTAAGTAACCGAACAACTCAAAAATTATTATGAACGATAAATTTGTAACATTCTCGTCAACTTGTATTCCATTACCAATGGAAAATGTTGATACTGACCAAATAATTCCGGCTCGTTTCCTAAAAGCCACATCACGTCAAGGATTCGGAGACAATCTTTTTCGTGATTGGCGCTACGACAAAGAAGGAAATCCCATCAAGTCTTTTGTTTTGAACGACCCCACTTATAGTGGTACAATCCTCGTAGCAGGCAAGAATTTCGGTTCAGGATCAAGCCGCGAACACGCTGCTTGGGCTGTTGCCGGATATGGATTTAAAGTTGTAGTATCAAGTTTTTTTGCCGATATTTTCAAAAATAACGCACTCAACAATTGTGTACTTCCGGTCGTAGTTAGTGAAGCATTCTTAGCATCTCTGTTTGCATCAATCAAGAACAATCCAGCTATGCAAGTAACAGTGAATCTTGAAGAACAAACTATCACCAATGAAGCCACAGGAGAAAAAGAATCTTTCGACATCAATCCTTACAAGAAAAACTGTCTTCTACAAGGATATGACGACATCGATTTTCTTTTGAGCAAAAAGAATGACATCGAAATTTGGGAGAGCAACAACAAGTAATTTTCATTCATCTACAATCTGATAATGCAAATTGAACTTTTAGATACTACGCTACGTGATGGGGAACAAACTTCCGGAGTGAGTTTTTCCCCATCCGAAAAACTCACTATAACGAAACTGATTCTCACCGAATTGCTTGTACCACGCATTGAAATTGCATCGGCACGCGTGTCCTCCGGCGAATTTGAATCTGTAACCAAAATTTGCACTTGGGCAAAACAAACAGGAAACCTTGAGCGCATCGAGATACTCGGTTTCATCGATGACGGAATATCCATTAAGTGGGTTAAAGACGTAGGCGGAAAAGTCATAAACCTACTTACAAAAGGCTCTGAACGCCATTGTCGCCTACAACTCAAAAAAACTCCACAAGAACATTGGAACGATATTCGCAAAGAAGTTGAAGCGGCTTATGCTGCCGGTCTTTCGATAAATATATATCTCGAAGACTGGTCAAATGGAATTATACAATCGCAACAATATGTCTATGATATGGTAGAAAGTCTAAAAGATCTACCTATCAAACGTTTTATGCTTCCCGACACATTGGGTATTATGAACCCAAATCAAGTGTTTGAATACTGCAAGCGAATGGTAACCCGATTCCCCGAGTTACATTTCGATTTCCATGCGCACAACGATTATGACCTTGCTACCGCCAATTCATTTGCAGCAGGTCTTGTGGGAATTAAAGGATTACATTGCACTATTAATGGACTTGGTGAGCGTGCCGGAAATGCTCCAATGTCAAGCGTAATAACTGTAGTTCATGATATGCTAAAAATGACTACGGGTGTAGATGAAAGCAAAATCAACAAGATTAGTCACATCGTTGAAGCCCTTTCGGGTGTAATAGTTCCATCCAACAAACCTATTATTGGCGATAACGTATTCACTCAATGCGCAGGAGTCCATGCCGATGGCGATTCTAAGAACAACCTATATTTTAATGATTTATTACCCGAACGTTTCGGGCGTGAACGTGAATATGCTTTAGGAAAAACTTCCGGAAAAGCCAATATTCGTAAGAACCTTGAAGCCCTTGGCATTGAGCTTAATGAAGATGACATAAAAAAAGTAACTCAGCGAATCATTGAATTGGGCGACAAGAAAGAAATTGTTACTCAATCCGACCTCCCATATATCGTTGCCGACGTGCTTAAACACGATATTCAGCACAACCACGTCAAAGTGGTAAATTATGCCCTTAATCTATCTCAAGGTCTACGCCCCACTGCGACAGTGAAACTCGAAATCAATGGTACTGAATATCAGCAAAGTGCCGTTGGTGATGGACAATACGATGCTTTTGTTAAAGCGGTTAAACGCATATACAAAGACAATCTGAATCGACCATTCCCACTACTTACAAACTATACCGTTACAATTCCACCGGGCGGTAGAACCGATGCGTTGGTTCAAACGAATATCAACTGGGAATTTAATGGACATCTAATCAAAACAAGAGGACTTGATGCCGACCAGATCGAAGCGGCAATTCAAGCTACAGTAAAAATGTTGAACATAATAGAAAACTTATAATTTTATTACGATATGAAACTTAAAATCGCTGTTCTTCCGGGCGATGGCATAGGTCCGGAAATATCTAAACAAGGTGTTGACGTAATGACTGCTGTATGTAACAAGTTCGGTCATGAAGTATCATATGAATATGCCATCTGTGGAGCAGATGCAATCGACAAAGTTGGAGATCCTTTCCCCGAAGAAACTTATCTCACTTGCAAAAATGCTGACGCCGTACTTTTCTCGGCTGTTGGCGATCCGAAATTCGACAACGACCCTACAGCAAAAGTTCGTCCGGAACAAGGTCTACTTGCAATGCGTAAAAAACTCGGACTTTTTGCAAACATTCGTCCGGTTCAAACATTCTCGTGTTTGATTCATAAATCACCTCTTCGTCCGGAACTTGTGGAAGGTGCCGATTTTATATGTATTCGAGAACTTACAGGAGGAATGTACTTCGGAGAAAAATACCAAGACAACGATAAGGCTTACGATACAAATTATTACACTCGACCTGAGATTGAGCGCATCTTAAAAGTTGGTTTCGAGTATGCAATGAAGCGTAACAAGCATCTCACTGTGGTGGACAAGGCTAATGTGCTTGCATCAAGCCGTTTATGGCGACAAATAGCTCAAGAAATGGCACCTCAATACCCTGAAGTTAACACCGACTATATGTATGTTGACAATGCAGCTATGCGTATGATTCAAGACCCTAAGTTCTTCGATGTAATGGTCACCGAAAACACATTCGGAGACATTCTTACCGACGAAGGTTCTGTAATAAGTGGATCTATGGGATTATTGCCTTCTGCATCAACAGGGGAAAGCACACCGGTATTTGAACCCATCCATGGTTCTTGGCCTCAAGCTAAGGGTTTGAATATTGCCAACCCTCTTGCTCAAATTCTATCGGTTGCAATGTTATTTGAATATTTCGACCTTAAAGAAGAAGGAGCATTAATCCGCAAAGCCGTAGATGCTTCTCTTGACGCAAACGTTCGCACTCCAGAAATTCAAGTAGAAGGTGGGGCTAAATACGGAACTACCGACATCGGTGCTTGGATCGTTAATTATATCAAGAACATCTAAAAAACATAATACTATATAGCACAAAAAGTCCAAGCAAGCTTGGACTTTTTTGTTTATTAGTTATTTTAATATCTAACTACAACACTCCTTGACCCATCATTGCATTTGCAACCTTCATAAAGCCGGCAATGTTAGCACCTTTCATATAGTTGATATAACCATCGGCTTCTGTACCATACTTAACACATTGTGTGTGAATGTCACGCATAATACCATGTAGCTTTTCATCCACTTCAGCCTCACTCCAAGACAAATGCATTGCATTTTGGCTCATTTCAAGACCCGAAGTAGCTACACCACCTGCATTAACGGCCTTACCAGGACCATAAAGCACTTTATTTTCGATAAATGTATCAATTGCTTCAGGAGTACAACCCATATTAGATACTTCACCCACAATCTTAACACCATTCTTCACTAACATTTCAGCATCTTCCTTGCCAAGCTCGTTTTGAGTAGCACAAGGCATAGCAATGTCAACTTTTACTTCCCAAGGCTTCTTACCGGCAAAGAACTTCGCATTAGGATATTTTTCAGCATAAGGTGCAACGATATCTTCACCAGAAGAACGCAATTCGAGCATATAATCGATCTTTTCACCTGAGATACCATCTGGATCATATACATATCCATCAGGACCGGATATTGTAACCACCTTAGCACCTAATTCGGTTGCCTTTGTTGCAGCACCCCAAGCTACATTACCGAAACCTGAAATTGCAACAGTCTTTCCTTCATAAGTTTCACCTGTAGTAGCAAGCATATCACTAACAAAGTAGCAAGCGCCGAAACCTGTTGCTTCAGGACGAATCTTAGAACCTCCAAAGTCAAGGCCCTTACCTGTAAACGTACCTGTATTTTCTTGAGCAAGTTTCTTGTACATTCCATACATATAGCCCACTTCACGACCTCCTACGCCAATATCACCGGCTGGAACGTCGCGATCAGGACCAAGATTACGCCACAATTCAAGGATAAATGCTTGGCAGAAACGCATAATTTCCTTATCACTCTTACCACGTGGGCTGAAGTCTGAACCACCCTTACCGCCACCCATTGGCAATGTTGTAAGCGCATTCTTAAATGTTTGTTCGAAACCCAAGAATTTCAAAATTGATAAGTTTACAGATGCGTGGAAACGAATACCGCCCTTATAAGGACCAATAGCATTATTAAATTGCACACGATATCCAAGGTTTGTTTGCACTTCACCCTTGTCATCAATCCATGTAACACGGAATGTAAAAATACGATCCGGTTCAACCATTCTTTCAATGATTTTTGCCTTTTCGAATTCCGGATGTTGATTGTAAACGTCTTTAACTGAAAGCAGTACTTCCTTTACTGCTTGTAAATACTCTTTTTCACCGGGGTGTTTAGCCTCAAGGTTACTCAAAATTTCTTCTACCTTCATAGCAATTTATTATTTAGGTTATAGTTTATGATATTCTAATTTTATACAAATATAACGTAAATTTTCGGCATTCCGTATCTTTTAACAAAAAAATATTCAACACATCATAATTATTGGCATTTATCCGTCTTTTTTAGAATTTTACCACCAATCCATCGTATGCAAATTGGACTCCGTAAGGTAATTCTTTCGACACTTCTTCGTGCAAACCCATATCGTGACTCATATGTATAATATAAGTTCTTCTTGGCTTTACCTGCTCTACTACCGACAAGCAAGAATTAAGTGTCATATGAGAAATATGTACATCCTTTCTCAATGCATTTATAACAAGTATATCAATATGCTTAAGTTTATCGATTACTTCATTCTCTATTCTATTGGCATCTGTTATATATGCAAGTTGATCTCCTATCTTATATCCATTAATCAACAATTTGTGATGCCATATAGGTAAAGCCTCTATACTTAATCCATCTAGTTTGATAGGATGTTCTGCATCAGCCACATTTAATATAAATTGTGGCACTCCAGGATACGGATTCTTACTGAAACAATATGGTACTCGAGCCACTAAGTCATCAAGCACATTTTGTTGCGCATATATAGGGAAATGATCCGGATAACAATATGGGCGCAAATCATCTATACCACCAACATGGTCATAATGACTATGCGTAAGTAACACCATATCAAGCTCACTCGATTTAGCCCGAAGCATTTGTTCTCTGAAATCAGGACCACAATCTATTAGAATATTTTTTCCTGAGATTCTTACAATCGCCGATGCACGCAAACGTTTATCTCGAGAATCTTTTGATTTACACACATCGCAATCACATCCGATAACGGGAATCCCCGTAGATGTTCCGGTTCCCAAAAATTCTATTTCGTTCATTTTCTATATTGCTTCAACAAACCATCAAAAAACACGAGATACATTCCATCACTATAGAACCAATATTCCAACAATCCATCGTTCGTGGGGTGCTCTTGTATATTACCTGGATTACCCAACGACAATCGGCACTCATCCTTTGTCATTGCTAATGAAATAGTCCCGTTTATTATATTCTCCCAATTCTCATCACTTATAAGAGGATAATTTTTTCTTATATCCGTTTCTGAAAACAAATCATCAAACAAACGATTTTGTACCGACGACTGATTTATCGACATAAACACGTATGCCATTTCTCCATTTGTCGTTTCAAAAGCAACTCGCATAGGGAACACTTTATCACCTGATTGAACATTTACGATTTTTACTTTCACATATTTCTTTCCGGGAATCATCACCCCATTTTCATCATACCATATTGAAGTACGCAAATAAAATTCTTTACCCACCAATCTTTCCCGATAGGTTTCCACCATTTCAACATCAATTAAAAATGGTACCTGTAACAGAATCTTTCCTTTTTCTATTTGTTCTATTGTTTTATGTGTCCTATACACAAACTCATTTACACCATCACTGAAACGCAGATTCACATTTGGTTCATTATCAAGCACACTCTCTTCATAATATCCCACATATTCTAACATCCTCCCCTTCAGCATAAGTGTATCTACATTCACACCTGTCATAGGAGTTAACACACGTTTCAAATTATCATCCACAACTTCAAATCGCTTACCCTTAGACCAATTGGGGAAACTATCTATCACCACATTATTATATTGCGATTCTATAGACGTTTGTATCTCTTTACCTTGTGTTACACGCACAACATCTCGGTCCGTTATCTTCTTAGTGCTCTCAATGCCCGTAAAACATGAAGTAAACAGCCACTCCATTAGCAACAATGTAATACACGCATATATTAATTTATTTTTCATCCGTTCTTACGCATTTCTCATTTTCCACACAAATATAGCACTTATTTCAATCTCATTTAGCACTTTTTCAATAATTAATATTTTTTCAACCACCAAAACATTATTAACTTTGCAAAATGTAATTTCATTATTTGAACAATGCAAAAAATCACTATATCAAAAGAGGAAATTGCAACTCTAAATATCGAAACATTCAAAGGGCAGATTTATATCATCGACACCATTGCCAATGCAAAAAAAGCCCTCACATACCTTAACAAACAAAAACTAATAGGTTTCGACACCGAAACCCGCCCTTCGTTTAAGAAAGGTGTCGTAAGACCTATGGCTCTTATGCAACTTTCAACCTATAATGAATGTTTTTTGTTTAGAATTAACAAAATTGGTATGCCTGATTCTCTTATAGATTTTCTTGAAAACAAAAGCATAACAAAAATAGGATTATCTCTTAAAGATGACTTTGGCGTACTAAGACGCTCAATCAACAAAACGTGTCCTGAAGGTTTCATCGAGTTGCAAACACTCGTCAAAGAATTTAATATCAGTGATATCAGTTTACAAAAGATATATGCAATCTTATTCGATAAACGAATTTCAAAAGGTCAGCAATTATCTAATTGGGAAGCACCGCAACTCTCCAAAGCTCAATGCGACTATGCTGCCCTTGATGCTTGGGCGTGTCTTACAATTTACCAACATTTGACATCAGGCAAGTTTAACCCCACAACTTCTAAATATCTGAAAGAAATTGAAAACCCAATAACAAATATCAACAATGAAAAGATTTAAGAAATCAACTATTGTGCCTCTCGCACTACTAATCTACCTGATTGCAATGGCATACATTGGTCGTTCATATTACTTTGCAGGCGAATACTTATTCTATTTTGGGATAATTGGCGCCACTTTAATAATTATTCTAATATTACACTTCCTACTGAAAAAGAAAGAAAAAATCCAACAAAATAAAAAACAATAACACTTACTACTACAAAGGCTACCCACGAAAATGGTTAGCCTTTGTTATATTTCTTTTCCTATCATACAAAATTCTCTCATCATCTAAAATCTTTCAACATTTTCTGTAATTTCTTGCGTGCAAAAAATATCCTACTCTTCACTGTCCCAAGAGGAATTCCCATATTATCTGCTATCTCTTGATACGAATACCCTTTCAAATACATATTAAAAGGCACTTTCAAATCATCATTAAACATCGCAATAAGTTTTCTAATCTCCTTTTCCGACATCACATCATCGGGCGACTCTTGCGCATACACATTAGTCAAATTTAAAAAATAATCATTGGGCGTAGTGTCATTAATTTGTTTCCTTTTTGCATTTTTTCTGTAATCATTTATAAATATATTCTTCAAGATTGTAAACGTCCACCCTTTAAAGTTTTGCTCGTTCACATACTTATTTGCATTCTTTAAAATCTTATACATTGCTTCTTGCACAAGGTCCTCTGCATCTTCTACACACATGGTCAATTGACACGCATAATTGTACAAACTTTGTCTTACTGACAACATTTTTTTTTCAAAAGTAATCGTTTCCATAATTAGGCTTAAATTGGTTATTAATATTGATTATTTATTTTTTTGTTACAAATATATAACTTTTATTTCATATATGTTACATTTATATTTCATTTAAGTAATATCTTCAGCTCCACAAACCTATTACTCAAACACTTAGATTTAGTTATTTATAATCATTTTAATATCAAAACACACATCATTTAAGCCACAACACGCCTATCGTAACAATATTGCAACACAAATAATAAAGGCTATTGTAATCACAACAGCCTTCACATAGCAATAAATAGAACGCTTATTCTTCTATAATGAAATCATCCTTCCCGGCTCCACACAAAGGGCAAACCCAATCATCAGGTATATCATTAAAATCAGTTCCAGGAGCGATTCCTCCATCCGGATCGCCCACTGCCGGGTCATACACCCAGCCACAAGGCACACAAACATACTTTTTCATTGTTTTATTTATTTAAAGTTAAACATAAGAATACGATTCACATATTAAACAATTAAAAACCTTAAAATTTCACACTAAAATCAAATATTACACATTTTTTTCAACATCAAGGTTGCATAAACCAAAATAAATTTCTAACTTTGCACTCGCAAAATAGAGATGGCGGGATAGCTCAGTTGGTTAGAGCGTCGGATTCATAACCCGGAGGTCACGAGTTCAATTCTCGTTCCCGCTACAATGCAGAACTGCAAACGCAATGAGCCTAAAATCAGCTTATTGCGTTTGTTCTTTCAAAACGACTGGGACAAAATCGGGACAGATTTTATTCCGGATTTAGCGGATTGCCACTATTCGCTAAATAAAAAAATGCTTAAAAAGAAGACTCCCACGCGGATTGGGATAAACAATCTTCAATCCGCTTCTCTTGATGAAATCAAGCAATTCACATTCCCAAAACTACGAGAAAACAAAGAAGCGTGGTACATAGAGTTCTACGCATACGATCCTTTGTTCAAAAAAATGCGTCGCAAAAGAATCAAGATAAATAGAATTAAATCAATCAAGGAACGACGAAAGTATGCCCATACCATAATACAAAGATTGACACAACAATTAATTAGCGGTTGGAACCCTTGGATAGAGCAAGACACCGAGAGTGTCGTTTTGTTTAAGGACATATTGGAAAAGTATAGCCGATACAATGATAAAATGTTTAAGGAAGGATTTTTTAGAGAACTCACACATCAGAACCATTATTACAGGATAAAAAAGCTGCTTGAGTATAACGAAAGTCGAATTGTACCGATAACCTATCTCTACCAAATGGATTTACGGTTCTGCAATGATTTCCTTGATTACATCTTTGTCGAATTAGGTCTTTCAGGCATATATCGTAATGCGTGCTTAACGTTCTTAAAAACCTTATTAAATTGGTGTATCGAAAAAGGATATACCAAATCCAACCCTGCACAGCTAATCTCCCCCATCCCCAAAAAATTAATGCAAAAACGTCGAAAATTAATACCAAGTAACACAATAAAAGAGATTGCGGAATGGTTGAAAGAACACGACCGACATTTTCTATTATCATGCTATCTATTGTATTACGGTTACATTCGGCCAATCGAGCAAACAAGATTAAAACTATGCTATTTTAACCTGAAAGAAGGAACTTTAACAATCCCGGCAGAGGATTCCAAGAATCGAACAACCCAAACCATAACAATTCCAAGAAAAGTATTGGAATATGCTTTAGACATTCGCACATTCAACTACCCACCCGATTACTACCTGTTTTCAGACAATTTAGAACCGGGAAGCAGACAAATAACAACAAGGTGGCTCACAGAACATTGGCAAAGAATGAGTAAAGCATTGAAATTAGACAAAGATTACACCTTTTATTCGCTAAAAGACACAGGAATTACAGAGATGCTGAACAAAAAGTTAGACCCTCTGTAGAATGTGGACAGTGAAGCATTCTACAAAACTTATTGATTGACAAAGTGTTAAGTTGTTTGGATTGAGGACTGATTGTCCGTACAAAAGTCGTCTAAACATTTATTTTAC
>SUXH01000012.1 GCA_015061055.1 Bacteroidales bacterium | reverse complement strand
GTCAGCTCACCGGCATTAACACCTTTTAGCATCATATAAGCACTATCAGCCTGCTCATCGATAAGACTGTCGGCAAGCGACAAGCGGCTGTCGACCGAGCGACCACACCCCGCCAACAGCATCACGATACCCAATATTACACTAAGCCGATTCCGCATCACCTTTTTTCACTCCTTCTTTCCGCCGAGGAAATCGAATGTATCGACATAGATTTCAGTTACGTAACGTTTGATTTGATTACGGTCTTCCCACACTCGTGTGCGCAACTTACCTTCTATATAGAGTTGACTTCCTTTTCTAATGTATTTTTCGGCTATTTGTGCATTACGCCCCCACATCACAATGTTGTGCCACTCGGTCTTCTCGGGTACTTGTGTACCGGTCGAGGTGGTATAACCTCGTTCGGTGGTGGCAAGCGAGAAAGTGGCTATGGCTTGGTCGGGTGCTGTGTAACGCACATCAGGATCCTTTCCTACATTTCCTATAAGTATTACTTTATTTACCGACATAAAAAATTTTATTCAATTAGCAATAAACTCAAGTTATAAATTGGGGTTGCTCGCTTTAAGTCCTTCAATCACTGCGTGAGTGAATCCATTGGTTTCCATAGCATTAAGCCCCTTTATAGTGACTCCTCCCGGCGTGGTAACCTTGTCGATTTCCACTTCGGGATGATTTCCTGTTGCTTCAAGCAGAGCAACAGCACCTTTAAGTGTCTGCAACACTATATTCTTGGCATCGTTAGGATACATACCCATTTCCACACCACCTTTCATAGCAGCACGCACATAGCGCATAGCATAAGCTATTCCACACGAAGCAAGTGCCATTCCCGCTCCCATAAGGCGTTCTTCAATAACCATTGTAGCTCCGAGACAATCAAAGATTCCCTTCACTGCTTCAATCTGCTCAGGCGAAGCATTTCGAGCGCATAGGAATGTCATACTCTCATGCACACTCGCGGCTGTGTTTGGCATAGCACACATCACCACAGGAGCAACACAATAAGGCGCAGCAAGCTCGGCAATATGTTCGGTTGTAGCCCCGGCAACCACCGTAACTATTGTTTGTCGCGAAAAGTCGACCTTTGGCAACAATGGTACAAGCACTGTATCCAGCAGCCAAGGTTTCACCACCACTATCACCACATCGGTTCCATTCACCGCCTGTTCATTGTCGAGCGACACATTCACTTCGCTATTGTACGACTTGATTGCATCAAGTTCGCGCTGTACAGGACAACACACAGTAATATCACACGCGCACACACTATTGCTTGCTGCAAGTCCGCGAGCAATGGCACCACCCATATTTCCTGCACCTATAATTCCTACTTTCATCACAATACGGCTTTAAATCGTTTAATAAATTCATCGGCATCGGCCTTTGTAAGCACCAATGGCGGAAGCAATCGAAGCACATTAGTTCCCGAAGCTCCGGTAAACACCTTTTGTTCGAAAAGCAACCTACGACGAAGTTCTTTCACCGGTTCAGCAAATTCTATACCTATCATCAAGCCTCGTCCACGCACTTCCTTGATTTGTGGGAACGCACGTAATTGTTCTATCAAGTACTCTCCCACTTCGCGAGAGTTTTCCACAAGGTTTTCTTGCTCGAAAATATCGAGTACAGCAATTCCCGCAGCACACGCCAAGTGATTACCTCCAAATGTAGTGCCAAGCATACCATAAGATGGTTCTATCTTGGGCGAAATAAGCATACCACCAAGAGGGAAACCGTTACCGATACCCTTTGCCATAGTGATAATATCCGGACGAATTCCGGCATATTGATGTGCAAAGAACTTACCCGAACGACCATATCCACTTTGAATTTCATCGAGGATAAGCACAGCACCCGATTCATCACAAGCCTTACGCAAGGCTTGCAAGAAGCTGTCAGCTGGAATCTGAACGCCGCCCACACCTTGAATACCTTCGATAATCACAGCACACACATCACCCTTTGCAAGTTCTGCCTTTACTGCGTCAATATCATTGAAAGGCACAAATGTGATGTGCCCACTTTCGTTCACAGGAGCTACAATTTTAGGATTATCGGTAGCTTCCACTGCAAGCGAAGTACGACCATGGAAAGCCTTCTTGAACGATATTACACGATTCTTACCGGTGTGAAATGATGCAAGTTTCAAGGCGTTCTCATTAGCTTCAGCACCCGAATTCACAAGAAATAGCTGATAGTCGTCATAGCCCGATGCTTTGCCAAGCTTGTCGGCAAGTGTCTGTTGAAGTGTATTGATTACCGAATTTGAATAAAACACCAGGTTTTCGGCTTGCTTTGCCAACGCTTCAACATAATGTGGGTGAGAATGTCCCACCGAAATCACAGCATGACCGCCATAGAGGTCGAGATACTCAGTTCCTTCGGCATCGTAGGTGTGAACACCACGACCCTTTACAATCTCTATATCAAAAAGTGGATATACATCAAAAAGTTTCATAATTGTCTTTTGTTTTCTGTTTTCTATTTACAAATAAAGACGGAGCAAGCCCCGTCTTTTATATTTCATTAGAGGCTAATCCTCTGCTATTTAGAATGCCGACGGCTTAAGTCGCAAACCTGTGCACTCGTGCAAGCCAAACATTAGATTCATATTGTGAACAGCTTGGCCCGACGCTCCTTTCAGCAGATTATCGATAACACTCACTACAAGTAATTTGCCATCTTCCTTAATCAAGTGAATAAGACACTTGTTGGTATTCACCACATCTTTCAAATCGGGCATCTTATCCACCACGAAAGTGAAATTATGGTCGGAATAATATTCTTCATATAGCTTGCGTATCTCGCTCAACTCTATAGGGCAATCAAGATAAGCCGTTACAAAGATACCGCGAGCAAAACAGCCACGCACAGGAATAAAATCGATGCTTGACTTAAAGCTGTTTTGTAATATCGACAACGATTGACGTATTTCAGCCAGGTGCTGATGCTTGAATGGCTTATAGATGCTCACATTGTCGTTTCGCCAAGAAAAATGCGATGTTGCACTTGGCTTCACGCCTGCTCCTGTGCTACCTGTGATTGCATTCACGTGGACATCACTATTCAGCAACAAATTTTTAGCCAATGGAAGCAATGCCAACTGTATTGCAGTAGCAAAACAACCCGGATTAGCCACGTGCTTTGCGCCTTCCTTCACGATGCGACGACGATTCAATTCCGGCAAGCCATAGTAGAAGTCGTGTTCACCATCGATAATGCGATAATCTTGCGAAAGGTCGATAATACGCAAATCCTCCGGTAGCTCGTTCGACTCCATAAACTTACGACTCTCTCCATGAGGCGTACAGAAAAACACCACATCAATCTCATCCCATGGAGTTTCTGATGTGAATCGCATATCGAGTTCGCCAAGCAATCCTTGATGAACATCGGTTATCAAGTTGCCCGCATTACTACCACTATTCACCCATTTCAGTTCCACATCGGGGTGATTGATAAGCAATCTTATCAGTTCGCCTGCCGTATATCCGGCACCGCCTATAATTCCGGCTTTTATCATTATTCTTCTGTTTTACCGTTTCTTTTCTGAATATTATGGAATATCTTCATCTGGTTGCCAAGAATGCGAGTAAATCCCTTCACATCGTCGGCAGTCCAACCCTTACTCAACTCACCATATTCACCGAAGTCGCTCTTCATCAAGTCGAACGGACTTTCCACACCCACAAGCACATAGTGATAAGGCTTCAAGTCCACAATCACACGACCTGTTACATTGTCTTGCGATGATTCAAGGAACGCTTCCATATCGCGCATCACCGGTTCAAGATATTGCGCTTCGTGAAGGAACATTCCATACCAAGTACCTATTTGGTCTTTCCAATATTGTTGCCACTTTGTTAAAGTGTGCTTTTCGAGCATCTTATGAGCCGCAATAATAAGCATTGGTGCGCCGGCTTCAAATCCCACACGTCCTTTAATACCGATAATGGTATCGCCGATGTGCATATCACGACCAAGTGCATAAGGTTCAACCAATTCTTCGAGATATTGGATAGCAGCAACCTTGTCATCAAATTTCAATCCGTTCACCGCAGCGATTTCTCCTTGTTCAAAATCAAGAGTGATGCGACTGTTTTCGGTAGCAGTCATTTGAGTAGGATAAGCTTCTTCAGGAAGTGTTTCGTTGCTCTTCAAAGTTTCCTTACCACCGATACTTGTTCCCCACAAGCCCTTGTTGATGCTGTATTCAAGTTTTGTGAAATCGGCAACATATCCATGCTCCTTCAAGTAATTGATTTCGTACTCACGAGTAAGGTTCTTATCGCGAGTAGGAGTGATGATTTCGATTTCAGGAGCAAGAATTTGGAATGTAAGGTCAAAACGAATCTGATCATTACCGGCACTTGTACTTCCATGAGCTACATACTTAGCTCCTACACTCTTAGCATAATTGATAATTGCCAAAGCTTGAAAAATACGCTCCGAACTTACTGAGATAGGGTAAGTTCCATTACGCAACACGTTACCAAATACCATGTAACGAATGCTCTTTTCATAATATTCTTGAGTTATATCGAGAGTAGCGTGTTGCACAGCACCAAGAGCAAGCGCACGTTCTTCGATAGCTTTCAATTCTTGAGCATTGAAGCCACCGGTGTTTGCTATTGCTGTATACACCTCATATCCACAATCTTCACTAAGGTATTTCACACAATAAGAAGTATCCAGACCTCCACTAAATGCCAATACCACTTTCTTCTTTTCCATTTCTGTATATATAAATTAAATCTTTCGTAAATGTTATTTTTCACTTTCTTGATGTTCTGTCGGATCGTATAGCAAACCTGTGCACAAACACATTCTTCGACCATTACGCTGTAATATATCGAAGTTTACACAACTCTCACAACCACGCCAAAAGGCCTCATCATCGGTAAGCATTGGAAACGTAGCCGGACGAAAGCCAAGCTCGCTATTTATTTTCATTACCGCCTCCCCTGTTGTTAAGCTAAAAATCTTTGCTTCAGGGAACTTTTCACGCGATAAATCAAAAATTCGTCGTTTAATACGCTTTGCCAACCCTAAATTACGAAAATCAGGGTTAACTATCAAACCCGAATTTGCCACAAACGTCTTGTTACTCCAGCACTCAATATAGCTGAAACCGGCAAATTTACCATGGTAAAGGGCCAACACTGCTTTGCCCTCTATCATTTTTTGCTTGACATACTCAGGCGAACGCTTTGCGATCCCTGTGCCACGCACTTTTGCTGCACGATTAATAGTGTCAAGCACCTCATCTACATACTTGACGTGCTCCGCACTTGCAACAACGATTTCAATTTCTTCTGGATTAATCATTTTTTAATTTAAAACAATCTTTATTTAAAAGATACCGCTATTTTCAGCGGTATCAATCTTCTTCGTCTACCATCAATGGTAAGAACTTTGCAAATATCCTTTTTGCATCCTCGCGATCTACATCCTCACGCATCACTGCAAATACGGTATCAGCGCCGGCAATAGTACCTAAAATCTCTGGGGACTTACTCATATCGATATCGTAAGCAAGACCACTTGCATATCCGTTGCGAGTCTTTATCACTGCCATATGACCGGAGAATTGTAACGATATAAAGCTATTGGCATGCACCGAATAAGAGGAATAAGACATTCCCTTCGACAACATTGAATCTTGTAAATCATTGCCATCTGGAATAATATACATATAACTTCCCATATCGGTAGCAACTTTGGTCGCTTTCAATGTTTTCAAATCTCTCGATAATGTGGCTTGTGTTACCACATAGCCGTTGGTTGCAAGCAAATGCGCAAGTTCATCTTGGCTTCCTACACAATTGTTCTTAATCAACTTTACAATTAGCTGTAATCGGGTCTTCTTATTTCTCATGGACTCTTATGCTTTATAAGTAATTACATATTATTTCACGATACAAATTTAGCAACTTTTTTTATATTAGAAATATTTTCTATTTAAAAAACGTATTTTTATACGATTTTTCTTCAATCCAACTCTATTTTTCTTTGATTAGCATAAATTTACACTAAAAATTCACTAAATTACTTTTTAAGTATACAAGACGATATCGCACAAAAAAGAGATTGCGCCATCACACAACCTCTTTTAAGTGTATCAACTCGCACACCGCCATTATCATCGATGTGGTATGTCATCTTTTTCTCTTACTTGATTTTGTACTTGAACGTGAAGTGTTCTTTGATGCACCTTTCTTGGGAATGGTCAATTTTTGACCGGGCTTAATACTGTTATTAGTTAGCGAATTAGCACTCTTGATAGCATTCACCGTAACTCCGTATCGTTCGGCAATGAGATAAAGCGATTCGCCCGAGCGCACTATATGAGTTGTCGATGACGACACATTCTCAGCCTTTGCCTTACCCTTAGGTACCTTCAAACGCTGACCCACCTTAAGACTATTACTTCTCAAGCCGTTAGCCGCCTTCAAGTCGGTAACTGTAATTCCGTATCGTTTGGCAATAATCGACAAGTTTTGCCCTGACTGCACTTTATGTGTTGCAGTATAATTATCATATCTGCCTCGTTGTTCCCGTTCGCGTTTTGGTTCTTCTTTTTTCACTTTCTTTTCAGGAACTTTCTTCTCCTTATTTTGTTTATCATCAGGAGTAATAGCGGCCTTGATGATTGCATCTTCAGTTTGAGTTATTTCAGCCGAATCCACCTCTACTTTACGATACACCTTAACATTTTCAGTCACTTTAATCTTCAAGCGTTGTCCAACCTTCAATGCATCACTCTTCAATCCGTTGGTTCGTTTAATCACCGCTACCGTTGTGCCGTATTTCTTAGCAATCTTTGCAAGGCTTTCTCCACTTCTTACGCGATGAGTTTTGGTTACAGTACGCTTTTCATACACATACTCACCATTTTCGTCCGATGCCACTTGCTCCATCTTAGGCTCAACAACCTTACGTGGCTGATATTTTTTCGTATCAAATCCCGTAATACTATCTTCACTCAACAAATAGCAGTAAATCTGTTGTGAAGGAAGCGCAAGTGTATAAGAACGAGAATTGCCCGGTATCACATCTTTGCGATACTGCGGATTAAGCACCCTCAATGCTTCTATTGGCAGATTAAGCACCGAAGCAATCTGCTTAAAATGCACTCGGCGATTCACTTGCACAGTATCGACCAAGATAGGTTTCTTTGCCAATGCAGGGCTAATATTGTGATACTTGAAATAGGTCATCACATAATTTGCGGCAATAAAAGCAGGCACATATCCTCTCGTTTCCCTCGGAAGGAATGCATAAATCTGCCAGAAATCTTTACCTGTTCCACCTGCATTCTTAATAGCGTTATTCACCTTGCCGGGGCCACAGTTATAGGCAGCTATGGCAAGCGACCAATCACCATATATATTATACAATTCTTTCAAGTATTTAGCTGCCTTTTCCGACGATTTATAAGGGTCCAAACGTTCATCTACCAACGAATTAACTTCCAGTCCGAGACCTTTACCTGTGCGCAACATAAACTGCCACAAACCGGCCGCTCCCACAGGTGATTTTGCTGTAGGATCAAGTGCCGATTCTACCACCGGAAGATACTTAAGTTCAAGAGGCAAACCTTCCTGTTCAAGAGCTTGTTCGAATATAGGCATATAGTAAAGACTCATTCCGAGCATCGCCTCCACAAGACTGCGTTTCTTCACAATATACATATCAATGAAACGACGTACTTCCGAATTATACGGCATCTCAATTGTAGAAGGAATCTTACTCAAGCGTTCGATATACATCTCATCACTCACTTCACCGGCAGATTTGTTTTCTACATCTTCATCGAGAATCGCATAATTTTGCAAATACCAATTCTGCAGCAACGCCTCTGTATCGGTATCAAAACTGTTAGGTGCAACCGACGTTGTATCGACCAACACATCTCTCACGCTCAAAATGTTATGTTTTTCGACAGCACATACCACTCCCGATGACAACATTCCCGAAAACAATAATATCAAAAATTTCTTTTTCATCAATCAAAGTTTATATCTCTATCCTGTTTTAAGTTCTTTTTATCTCAGAATCTGAATGCACACTGCACTCCCACTTGTGGTAATTTGCCTTGTACAACATAATTAGGCTCCATAACAGCCGGTTTCACTTTCATAGACAAGTCTTCACTTATGTCAAATTGCATCAACGACGCATCTACATAGGCATCGATTACACATAATCCATACATCGCCACAAGACCTATTACACACATTTCTTTATTGCGACGATAGAAGTCTTTCTTTGCTTTCAGTGTTCGCTTGAGCCACGCCATATCAATATTTTCCTCCTTATAATTGGGTGGATATAAATCCATATAGCTCTTGGTGGTGGGGTCGTTATCCATTGCATCACGATATGCCTTCGTATAATCTTGAAGCATACTATTATTCCACGATATGGCATAACCAAAACCTACAAAACCGCCTACCACTATCGGCAATTTCCAATAGCGACGATTGTATACTTGTCCAAGACCGGGACACAACAGCGACAACCACATAGCCCTGTTGGGATCGGGCTTGAAATCACGAACCTTACCATATTCGGCTCTCAAAAGCGAATCCTTTCGCACCGAATCCTGAAAATGCTTCATTTCCTTAGCTAAAGCCTCCGAAAGCGAATCAGTTTTCATCACCGAATCTATTTCTATTATCGACTCTTCATTAGGTTGCATTATCGGCTCGACTATCGGTTCTTCCTGCTTAGGTTGCTGCGACGACTTGATTATTGGCTCAGCGATGCGCATTGGTTCGTTTTCTTGAGCCTTTACATAAGACGGCAATAGCAAGCTCAACAACAACGCCAAGCCCGCCAGAAAGCCTCTCAATATTTCATATTTTTTATTCACTTACACACAAATCAAGACAATTCGCACACACCATTTTCTTATGATTTTTGCGAATCATCATTTTTTAATTTGTCAAAGATAGTAATTAATCGCTCAAGTTCCTCCTCATTCTTGAAAGGAAATGTTATTTTTCCTTTACCATTTACGTCGCACGAAAATTTTACCGCCGTAGAAAACGCCGACGACAAGTGTCGCTCTAAAATCCTATATTCATTAACATTCAAGCGTTTACGCGAAGCAGTAGATTCATTCTCACTGTCACAATCACCCTCTTGATACTGTTTTGCAAGAGCTTCCACTTGTCGCACCGATAAACTTTTTTTAATAGTTTCATTATAAAGTTTTAACTGCAATGAAGGCTTTTCCACCATCAAGATAGCTCTTGCGTGTCCCATATCTACAAGACGGTCACGCAATCCTAGTTGCACTTCGGCCGGAAGTTTCAACAGACGCAGAAAGTTGGCTATAGTAGCACGTTTCTTACCTATTCGTTCACTCAAACGTTCTTGCGTGAGGTTATATTGCTCAATGAGTTTCTTAAACGTAAGCGCAATCTCGATGGCATTCAAATCTTCACGTTGAATATTTTCAATAAGAGCCATTTCGGTGAGCTCGGTATCGGTAGCTGTACGAATATAAGCAGGCACAGTGTCAAGTCCGGCAAGTTTCGCTGCACGATAACGACGTTCACCCGAAATTATCTGATAACTATCTTGAGTAATCTTACGCAATGTAAGTGGCTGAATAATCCCAAGTTCTCTAATCGACATCGCCAATTCTTCAAGAGCTGTTTCGTCAAAGAAATTGCGAGGTTGGTCGGGATTGGGAGAAATCTGTTCCATCGGTATTTCGTTTATGGCCGATGACCCTCCTGTTTGCACATCATCCATTGATATCAAGGAGTCAAGTCCTCGCCCCAAAGCATTTCGTTTAGATGCCATAGTCAGTGTTTTTTTTATTTGTGGTTTTTCAATTTTTCTTTTTGCGATTTTTCGCTATTATCTCCTTAGCAAGTTGCAAATGACTTGTAGCGCCTCGGCTTGTTGCATCATAGAGGATTACGGGCAAACCATGACTCGGAGCCTCACTTAAACGTATATTACGAGGTATCACCGTATCGAACACCATATCTCCAAAATGGCCTTTCAATTCTTCATAAATCTGATTGGCAAGGCGCAAACGTGCATCATACATCGTTAACAAAAATCCCTCAATTTGAAGATTAGGGTTCAACTTCGACTTAATGATTCGTATCGTATTTAGTAGTTTACTTATACCTTCGAGAGCAAAGTATTCGGCTTGCACCGGTATAATCACCGAATCGGCAGCTGTAAGCGCATTCACTGTAATAAGACCAAGCGACGGGCTGCAATCAATCAACACAAAATCATACTTATCGATCACTTGAGCAAGCAAATTGCGGAGTACTCGTTCGCGATTAGGCTTATTGATAAGCTCAAGTTCGGCTCCTACGAGATCGATACGTGAGCCCACAAGTTCCAACTTATCCACACACGTTTTCACCTGAGTGCCTTCTAATGGATAATCATCAACCAAGCATTCATATATCGATGACGACATTTGTTTTGGGTCGATGCCAAGTCCCGATGTAGCATTTGCTTGTGGATCGGCATCAATGATAAGCACCTTCTTGCCTTGCACAGCAAGCGAAGCGGCCAAGTTGATTGATGTAGTGGTCTTTCCCACACCGCCTTTTTGATTTGCTATAGCTATTATCTTTCCCATATTTTTAGTCAAACTTTCTTTTTCACTATGCAAAGGAATTATTTTTTACGCATATATGCCTAATTTTCAAAGTGAAAAATAACAAAATTGTTGATAAGTGGGCTTTTTTGTTAATAACTCTGCACTTATTAAGGACTCCTTCTTCTATTGTTAAAAAAGTTAGAGGTTGTGTCAAAATAAAAATTTTGGCTCAACCTCTTTAGGTTTGTTATTCATAACATACCTTTCACCTTTCTTCTATTCATAGTTCTAAATTTATATCTTATTCCTTTTCACTCATACCCTTATGAAAATCTCTCATCTTTTGGCGAGAATCTTTCATCTCTCCTCGAGCTTTTCTATGTTCATTTTTTCGTTTTCTATGCTCATTCATCTTTTCTCTATGTTCTTTGCGTCCCCTTTTGTGATCCATAATCTTCTTTTGAACATTACGTTCCGCTTCTAAAAATTTTATCATTTGAAAAGGAGTTAATACCGACTTCAGTTCCTTCAATGTATTTTTTTGCACCTTTATCACTTTTTCTTGATAATCAAGTCGGTCTATCACATCGGCATAAGCAATATCCATTGTAAGACTATCAGCTTTTTCTCGATTATGCTTAATCCCTTTCAATTCCTCTTGAAAAGACTTATAAATAGGTAAGAATTTCTCCATTTGCTCATCAGAAAGTTTTAATTCTTTCTGCATCATCTTTGCCTTTCCATTAAAGAACCTTTCTTTATCTTCTTTACTCAAGCCTTTTGGTTGAGCTACTGCACTAACTGCCACTACAAGCAGAGCCATAATTAAAATTAGTTTCTTCATAACTGTTTCATTTTTAAATTTATATTACTCATAGTATTCTGGAATTTCTTCTAATTCATAGCAATATAAGTTCATCACTTGTTCATCACTCATCGAGTCAAGCACATCAGCAAGAGATTCACTATTCTTATATTGCTCAAAATCGCTTTCCTGAACATTCCACCAATATGTGCCTACAATAATAGCTATCATTGCAGCCACCGAGCACCAGCGCACAAGCACAGTCTTAAATCTCGCCTTTTGTGATTGCTTCGCTTGCACTATCGCAACATCGGCACTTTTTGCTATAAGTCGAGCCACATAGTCATCGTTCTCCTTATAAGGCATTCGCTTGCCTGCAAATTGTTTCAGTTCGTTCATAATGCGTTCTCTTTTATATATTTTTTAATTTTTTCTACAGCGAAATGATAATTCGATTTCAACGTACTCACATTCTTTCCGGTGACCTCAGCTATTTCTTCGTATGAAAGTTCATCATAATAGCGCATATTAAACGCCAATCTCTGCTGAGTTGGAAGAGTAAGTAATGCTTCTTGAAACACAACCTCTGCAGTTTTCACATCCACATCATTCTCTGCATACATCGTTTCACGCAACCTTTCACCAACGCCATCACTATCTACCGATTGAAAGAGATTGCATCGGCAGCGCAACACTTGTAGTGCTTCATTGGTAGCTATCGTATAAAGCCAAGTAAACAATGAGCTGTCTCCCTTGAAACTATCGAATTTACTAAAAATCTTTATCGACGTTTCCTGCATAGCATCTTCGGCATCTTCCTTGCTTACCACTATACGGCGTATGTGCCAATATAGTTTATTACCATAAGTCTTGAGCAACAATCGAAAACCTCGCTCGCATTCTCGCTCATTCCTAAGCAATTCTATTATTTCATTATCCGATGCTATATTGTTCATTTCAACCTTATTATTTACCCCTTTCACTTTTTTGATGCATCATTATTTCAAAAGTTTAAATTCTACACAAAAAAGAGAAATCCGACTCACGTCGAACTTCTCTCACAATAATCTTTTTGAAAGGTATTTTGATTAGGAATAAATAGTCACATCAACTATCAATATTAGCATAAGTGGCATTCTGCTCAATAAACTCTCGGCGTGGAGCCACATCTTCGCCCATAAGCATAGAAAATATGCGGTCGCTCTCGGCAACATCTGATATTTGGACTTGCTTCAAGATACGATTTTCAGGGTCCATTGTTGTATCCCACAACTGTTCGGCATTCATTTCACCAAGACCTTTATAGCGTTGCACTTTCACCTGCTTTTCTTCTCCATTGGCATAGCGCATAATAAATTGTTCACGCTGTTGTTCATCCCAACAATATTCCTCATGACTACCCTTAGTACACTTGTACAATGGTGGAGTAGCAAGATATAGATAACCATTCTCGATAATAGGACGCATACGACGGAAGAAGAATGTCATAAGCAATGTAGCAATGTGAGCACCATCCACGTCGGCATCGGTCATTATAATAATCTTGTGATAACGCAATTTTGCAAGATTGGCAGCCTTAGGATCTTCTTCTGTTCCGATAGTTACACCAAGCGCGCGGAACAAATTCACAATTTCTTCGCTATCAAGCACTTTATGCTCCATTGCCTTCTCCACATTCAAAATCTTACCACGAAGAGGAAGAATTGCTTGGAACATACGGTCGCGACCTTGCTTTGCAGTACCACCCGCAGAGTCCCCTTCGACAAGGAACAATTCACATTCATCGGGAACACGTGATGAGCAGTCGGCAAGTTTACCAGGCAGACCTCCTCCGGTCAATGGCGATTTTCTCTGCACTTTCATTCTCGCATTATAAGCAGCATGACGAGCCTTTGCAGCAAGCACCACCTTTTCCACAATGGTCTTAGCTTGATTAGGATGCTCTTCGAGATAGTTTCCAAGAGCTTCCGATACGGCAGTTTGTACAGCTCCAATCACTTCGGTGTTTCCCAATTTAGTCTTTGTTTGACCTTCAAATTGAGGTTCAAGCACTTTCACCGACACCACTGCTGTCAATCCTTCTCGGAAGTCATCGCTTGACACTTCCACTTTTTCCTTTTCAAGAATCTTAGAATCTTCGGCATATTTCTTCAGTGTGCTTGTAAGACCTCGACGGAAACCGGTCAAATGTGTACCACCTTCGATTGTATTAATGTTATTAACGTATGAATATACGTTTTCATTGAAAGTAGTATTATATGTCATTGCTACCTCAACAGGAATACCTTGTTTCTCAACGCTTATGTGAATAATATCATCGATAAGATGTTCTTTATTCGAATCAATATATTGTACAAAATCGTCAAGACCTGTTTCTGAATAAAACACTTCATGCTTAGGATTACCTTCAGCATCTTTCACTCGCTTATCGGTAAGTGTCAATTTGATACCGGCATTCAAGAATGCCAAGTCACGCAAGCGTGTTGCAAGTGTATTGTAATCGTAAACTGTTTCTGAGAAGATTGTATTATCGGGGTGGAAATATATCGTAGTTCCATGCTCCTCGGTTTCACCCAACACAGTCATTTGAGAGGTTGGTTGACCATAACTATATTCTTGCATATAAATCTTTCCATCACGACGCACTTCAGCACGCAAATATGACGATAACGCATTCACACACGACACACCTACACCATGCAGACCACCCGACACTTTATAAGAGCCTTTATCAAACTTACCTCCGGCGTGAAGCACAGTCAACACTACTTCAAGTGCAGGCTTGTGTAACTTCTCGTGCATATCCACCGGGATACCACGACCATTATCAGTTACTTGAATTGAATTATCTTCTGTGATTACCACATCGATATGGCTGGCATATCCTGCCAATGCTTCGTCGATAGAGTTATCCACCACTTCATACACCAAATGATGCAAACCTTTACTACTTGTATCACCAATATACATTGATGGGCGCTTGCGCACAGCCTCAAGTCCTTCGAGCACTTGAATATTATCGGCAGTATAATTTGCCTCTTCTTGAAATCCCAAATTCAATTCTAATTCTTCAGCCATTTTTATTTCAGTATCTTTAGTATTTACAATTTTAACCTTGAGCAAAACGCCCTTTTTCCAACATACAAAAATACAAAAAAATCCCCGCTTTACGAAATAAAAACAGGGATTTTTTCTTATCAATTTTCTGCAGAGCAGGTAAAATCAAAGCTACACGCCATATAGCGCATTTTAAGGCACTTTTCAGCCACTTTCGACTCCCTACCGACAAACTGTCGAAATAGAATACGCTCACGCCATTTAAGCTCTATTTTCAGCCCTTAACTGCTATGCACTCTATCTCTACAAGAGCATTTTTAGGCAAAGTCTTTACCGCTACTGCCGAGCGCGCAGGTGCAACACCTTCAAAGAAGCTTGCATACACCCCATTCATTGCCGCAAAATCAGCCATATCAGCAAGGAACACAGTTGTCTTCACCACATTGTCCATCGTCAATCCTGCCTCAGTAAGAATATTCTTCATATTAGTGAGCGATTGGCGAGTAAGTTCTTTGATACCGCCTTCGGCAAATTCTCCTGTTGCAGGATCAACCGGAAGTTGTCCCGACACAAACACCATACCATTAGCTTCGATTGCTTGGCTATATGGACCAATAGCTGCAGGCGCATTAGTTGTTGAAATTTGTTTCTTCATTTACTTTATCAATTATTTTCTATCTTTTATTTAATTCTTCCTAAGGGAATCTTATCTCTATTTCTTTTTTTATCGTACAATCACCCACTGTAAAAGAAAAATCATACAAAGAATGCAAACAAACACCTACTTCGGCATCTATAATATGCAACCATCTTTCATCGACTTCTCCCGACTTCAAATATTCAAAAATAACCGATTCACCAATGCCTCGATATAAACTCTTAATCATAGACTCAAATACCGGCGTCAACTGATTTGCATCAAATTTAGAAACTCTACTTATCTTCACAAAAGAATGTTCCGAACCATCTTCAATATCATATTTTTCCGCTTTTGTTCTTAATACTACATCTAAGTTAAGATTCGGCGCTACCACTATTGGTTTCTTCACATTTTCAAGATACTCTTTTCCTGGCGCAAACACCCTTCCATTATGCATAAACAAAGATATAATTTCTTCAACAGACTTATATACAACAGACTCCGAATACATCTGCTCCTTCATCTGAGATAGAGCATCCTCCATTCTTTTCAACTCTTGAGATGTAGCATTTTTGTGTTCCTCCTTATATTTTTCAAGCTGCACCGCCACTACTACATCATACAAGCCACTATTTTTTAGTTGATTCTGAATCTCTGCAAGATTTCTTATATTTTTTACTACACCATATCGATCAGTCAACAGTTCAACCGGTATTGTATCAACCTTTTCAACCAACTCTTTATATCTTTCCGACATTCCGGTTTTATCTACAATTCGATTTTTCACCGAAGGACGGCAAACAAAAACCAAATCCCCATCAGCAGTTGTATCATTAAGCTCAATTGTTACTTTCTGAGTCACAGCCGAAGTGTAGGATGTATCATTTGCAACAATCCTACTTTCAAGTGTATAGATTTCATAATCTACACTCCAACCTATCCCCCAATTATTATATATAATAAAATCTTGGACAATATTATTGGAATACAATAAGAATGCCACACAAATCAGACTTACAAACAACAAAACCCTTCTCATACCTACATAAATTATTATTTAACACTCAAAGATAAATATAAATCTTGAATTAAGCGAATCAATTATTATTTTTATCCAAAAAAAGGAACCAAGTTTTTTCAACTTAGTTCCTTGTGGTAGCCCCTAGGAGAATCGAACTCCTCTTTCAAGAATGAAAATCTTGCGTCCTAACCGATAGACGAAGGGGCCTCCTTCAAATCACCTCTTGCGAGGTCAATTCGTTTTTCTTTGCTTAAATCGCCTTATTAAGACAACTTCTGCACGTGAAGTGTTAGTTTTGACTTCAAGTTAGAAGCCTTGTTCTTTGAGATCAAGCCCTTTCCAGCGATCTTATCTAATAGCGAAATTACTTTAGGCAACTTCGCTGTTGCTTCAGCCTTATCAGTCAATGCACGGAAGCGACGTACTGTAGTACGAGCCGACTTCACATAGTAACGATTGTGCAGTCTTCTTGCCACTGTTTGGCGGATTCTTTTGATTGATGATTTGTGATTTGCCATTTTAAAATCTTAAACTTTTATAGTGCATTTTTTATTTTTGTAGCCCCTAGGAGAATCGAACTCCTCTTTCAAGAATGAAAATCTTGCGTCCTAACCGATAGACGAAGGGGCCTTAAACCGTGCTTATCGAAAGCGAATGCAAATTTAGACACTTTTTCTGAATTCACCAAATTTTCTTACAATATTTTTCAAAAAATGAGTATTTTTTCATTCAACAACTTGCACACATCGCTTTTTTTCACGAATATTGCAAAAAAATATCGCTTTATTTTGCAAAGTAAATAAAATAATTTGAATGTACGAAAAACTTAACGGAATAGTTCTTTATGTACTTCGCTACAGCGACAAAAATTCAATTGCACATATCCTCACCAACAAACGTGGGCGTATGGCTTTTATGCTTCCGCAAGGCAACACAAAGAATGCGCGAATGCGCAATGCTATATTTATGCCTTTATCTACAATAGAATTTGAAGCCAAGATTTTGCCCGGACGCGATTTACACACTTTTCGTGATGCACGCCCGCTAACCACACTCTCAAGCATCTATTCCGAACCGTCAAAAAATGCTATCGCAATGTTCATAAGCGAACTTCTGAGTCGCTCAATACAAGAAAGTGAAGAAAATCACCCTCTTTTCAATTTCATTGCGACTTCCATTCAGTTGCTTGACACTCTTGAATCGGGCATCGCCAATTTCCACATTTGGTTTTTATATAACCTTGGGGCTTTTCTCGGCATTCAACCCGACATAGAAACCTATCGCGAAGGATATTGGTTTGATATGGTCAATGGGACTTTCTCTCGTGAATGCCCTACGCACCAACACCGTCTTTCACCCAAAGATGCTCCCGCAATCGTATTACTATCCAGAATGACCTCACGCAACCTGCACCATTTTCGATTTTCACGTACTCAACGAGGCGAAATTCTCGATATTGCACTTGCCTACTATCGCCTACACAACTCTATGGTAGGTAATCTGCGCTCACCCGAAATCCTCAAGCAACTTTTCATATAGCCTTATAATAAAAAGATATTGGACTTCAATATCGAAATCCAATATCTTCATTATATAATCATTTCGGTAATTTCTACCAACTTCCGCCGGCTCCTCCGCCTCCGAACGAGCCTCCTCCAAAGCCTCCGAAACCACCAAATGAGCCACCACCAAACGAACCGCCGGAACGTCCGGATGAGCGTCCGCCACCGAGTAAACTACCCAATAATATTGCTGTAGCTATATCACTACCCTGATCACGTCCTCCAAATGTTCCCGAATTGCCATTACGACTATTATCATTGTCATTCCCATTGCTTGACATATATACCAAGATGAAAACAAACAACATTCCGACCAACACAATAAACAATCCGAAAAAGATACCGTTCAACTCTCCGCCTTCATATTCTTCAACTGAATACTCATTAGCAAGAACCGGCAGAATGATATTTAGCGCACGTACAACTCCTCTAAAATAAGCATTTTGCTTAAATTCGGGAATCATCTCGTTATTCACGATTCGACTACACGAAGCATCAGGTAACACACCCTCAACACCATATCCGGTAGCAATAAATGCCTGCCCCTTGGTATCGGTCTTTGGCTTAATAAGAATCACAACACCATTATTATTCTTACTTCCGCCCACGCCCCACTTTTCGCCAATCTCATAAGCGAATTGCGAAGCTTCCATCCCGCCAAGATCATTAACGGTAACGATAGTAACTTGATTTGATGTCTTTTTTGAGAATCTTACGAGCGAATCTTCAAGCACCTTCACTTGCTCTGCCGAAAACACACCGGCAAAATCATTCACAAGTCGTGGAGGGTTGGGGGCATCGGGCACTTGTGCCTGCACAATCATCGACACACACAACAAGAGCATTACCGCCAACGATTTCACAATATTATTCTTCATAAGAAATCTCATTACTCAATTCGTTTACATCATCGTTCTGATAAGGAAAATATTTAGCAAGATTCTCACCTATCATCTTTATCACCTTACACAATCCTTCGGCAGGTTTTTTGGCACGAAGATATTCGGCAAGGATATCCTTTTCACCTACCCAAAAATTGACACCAACCTTCTGTGTAATACCCTTATCACCTATAACAGCCAGCTTTCGCGACTTATAAGCAATATATATAAGTACACCATTACGAGCCTCTGTTTTATACATCTCAAGTTGGTCAAACACTTCTACGGCGCGATCGTAAGGATTTTCTTTCTTACAAGTAGGCTCTATATGCACTCGTATTTCGCCCGAAGTGCATTTCTCGGCAACTCCGATAGCTTCTACCACACGTAATTGCGATTCTTTATCGAGAAATGATTCTAATGCCATATACCTTTGATGTTAAAATTTCACTTCGGGAGCTTTTTCAGCACCGGCTTGAGCTTCAAAATAGCCCTTCTTCTCAAAACCAAACCAACCTGCATATATATTGGTTGGGAATTTACGAATAGACGTATTATAATCTTTTACCGTTTCATTAAACTTCTGGCGTTCCACTGTGATACGATTTTCAGTACCCTCAAGCTGTGCTTGCAAATCACGAAAGTTCTCGTTAGCTTTCAAATCGGGATAATTCTCGGTAATTGCAAGAAGTTTTCCAAGTGCTTGTTGCAATTCACCTTGAGCAGCCTGGAATCTCTTAATATTTTCTTCAGTAAGATCGTCGGCACTCACTGTAATTTGTGTAGCTTTCGAGCGAGCCTCAATCACACCCTCAAGAGTTTCTTGTTCGTGAGCAGCATAACCCTTTACGGTATTCACAAGATTTGGAATAAGATCGGCACGACGTTGATACACATTTTCGACTTGCGACCAAGCGCTTTCTACAGCCTCTTGTTTTTCTACCAATGTGTTATAATTACAACTTGACAGCGATAATGCCATAACGATGGCAACAATAGCAAAAAGATTCTTTTTCATAATTCTTCCTTATTTAGATGTTAATAATTTTCATTTATCCTCTGCGAAGATAACAATTTTCGTTCATTAAAATATCTATTACTGCAAATTTGCAGGCAAAACCTATCCCATATTTGCCAAAATCACAGAAATATTGTAATTTTGCCTTACATTAGAGGAGCGCAAAGATAAGTAAATACAATATTGGCAATCATCACCTACTCCTTTAAAACAAGGCTCTGTAGTTCAACGGATAGAATAGAAGTTTCCTAAACTTTAGATAGGGGTTCGATTCCCCTCGGAGCTACAAAAAAACCACTAGCTTTAGCGGTTTTTTCTTTTATATCCAAAGCCCTTTAGGGCTCATAAACAGCTAATAACCACACTATTTAGCTCCACAAAAATAATAATTTGTTTTATTATCAACAAATTTCATCCGCACATCCTTTTTCTTCCTTTGATAATAACACAACGAGAGGCACTCAAAGTTTGAGCGCCTCTCGACTATTTTAGGCAATTATTATTTTACTTAGTAGCTTTCTTGTCTGTACGCATCGCCATTGTGCAAGCCACTGGAGCAGCAATGAACAATGAAGCAAGAGTACCGAAGATCACACCAAGAGACATTGCGAACACGAAGCTACGGATTGATTCACCACCAAGAGCAAAGATCACGATTAGCACAAGCAATGTACTTACTGATGTCATTGTAGTACGAGCCAATGTGCTGTTAAGAGCATGATTGAATGTTGTTGCAAGATCTTGCTTTGGATACAATGTGCGAGACTCACGTACGCGGTCAAACACAACCACTGTATCGTTCACTTGATAACCGATGATTGTCAAGATTGCAGCGATAAAGTTTTGGTCAACTTCCATAGAGAATGGGAACATACCATACAAACCATAGAAACCAATCACCAAGAATGCTGTGAATGCTACTGCGCAAAGCGCACCAACAGAGAATGCAATATTGCGGAAACGAATCAAGATGTAAAGAGCCATAGCGATCAATGAGAAGAATACTGCCCAACATGCTTCACGAGTCATATCGCTTGCAATACTTGGACCTACCTTTTCATTTGAAATAACACCTTGAGTTTCATCGGCTACACTAAATTCAGCATAACTCATACCATTAAGTTTAGACTTAAGACCTTCGTATAGCTTTTGCATAATTTCATCATCTACGCCATCTTCAGTAGAATCTATCTTGTAGTTAGTTGAAACACGCACTTTAGTATCATTATCGATAGTAATTACACTCAAGTTAGATTCAGGGAACAATGGAGCAAGTTGTGCTTTCAACTCTTCAGTACTTACCGGTTGAGCGAATTGAACTGTATAGTTGCGACCACCTGAGAAATCGATACCCGGGCTTAGACGACGTACCCCAAGAAGAACACCTACTGCAAGTACAAGAATAGCAACCACTGTCCACACTTTAGGACGAGCACCGATGAAGTCGAACTTAACGTTCTCCATCATACCCTTCGACAACTTAGTATTGAATGTAACCTTTGTTGCATCTTTGCGGTTTGCAATAGCTTCCATTACCAAGCGAGTTGCAAACACAGCTGTGAAGAATGAACAAACGATACCGATAATCAATGTAGTAGCAAAGCCCTTGATAGGACCTGAACCATTAAGCAACAATATCAACGCTGTGATGACTGTAGTTAAGTTAGAGTCGAAGATTGCAGAGAATGCATTGCTGTAACCATCAGCCACAGCAGCCTTCAATGACTTTCCTGCACGAAGTTCTTCCTTAGTACGTTCAAAGATAAGCACGTTAGCATCCACAGCCATACCCATCGCAAGCACGATACCGGCAATACCGGGCAATGTAAGCACTGCTTGAATTGAGGCCAAGATACCAAGAGTGAAAAACAAGTTCAAGATAAGACCAAGGTTAGCTACAAGACCAGGATACAAGCCATAAATAGCCACCATAAAGATCATCAACAGCACAAGTGCTACGATAAATGACAAGAAACCAGCTTCGATTGCTTCGCGACCAAGTGATGGACCGATAACGCTCATACTTTCTACGTTAACACGTGCCACCATCTTACCACTCTTCAACACGTTAGCCAAGTCATTAGCTTCTTCCACTGTGAAGTTACCTGTGATTTGTGAGCTACCACCTTCGATTACACTATTTACATTAGGGAATGAATATACTTGGTCATCAAGAACGATTGCGATAGCCTTGTTCAAGTTTTGTTGAGTGATGCGAGCCCATTGACGAGCACCTTCGTCATTCATCTTCATCGATACCACTTGACCTTGCATTTGGTCGAATTCGCTTGATGCATCAGTCACTACATCACCTGTCAATACAGGACCTCCTTGTACTGTCTTCAATGCGATAAGTTCATAGTATTGACCTCTGTCGTCGATTGACTTAACACTCCAACGTGGCTTGAAGTTAGTAGGAAGAAGACGATAAGCTTCAGCTGAATTAAGAATAGCATTCACAGCAGCTGTATCATTCACCGCTACAATACCTATTGAAGCACCGCCACGACCCTGATTCATCATTTGGAATAAGCTCTTTGGAGTTTCTTTCTTAACACTATCGGCTGCAGTAGTATCAACAGGAGCCACTGTAGTAGCATTAAGCGACATCAATGCACCTTGAAGGTCGTTGATTGTATATGTTTCATAGAATTCCAAGTTTGCAGTACCCTTTAGAAGCTTGATAACACGTTCAGGTTCCTTTACACCAGGAAGTTCAAGAAGGATACGACCTGTGCTTTCAAGTTTTTGGATATTTGGAGAAACTACACCAAAGCGGTCGATACGTGTACGAAGAACGTTGTAAGAGTTGTCAACCATTGCGTTAACTTCATCTTTCAACACCTTTTCTACGTCGGAGTTGCTTGCACCCACTTGAAGTTTTTCTACACCGCGGAAGATTTGATACAAACTTCCCTCTGGAGCAAGTTTATTATACTCACGACAGAACACACCTACAAAATCCTTTTCAGCACTGTTCTTTTGCTGCTTTTCAGCAATTGCCAACGCTTCATTAAACTTAGGATCAGGATTTTCGTTTGAAAGAGCTCTCAAAATATCGGGAACCGAAATTTGAAGAGTTACGTTCATACCACCCTTTAGGTCAAGACCAAGACCCACTTCCATTTCTCTTGCTTGCTGGAATGTGTAATATCCCAAATACACTTTTTCCTTTGCAAGCGAGTCAACATATTGCTTGTAATAAGTCTTGTAAGCATCATTTGACACATCTTCGGTATTTGCTTTAGCCTTTGCATAATCGGCAGCAATGCCTTCATAGTGGCTTGTCACAAATGAGAATGACAAATAGAATGCACACACAAGAATCAGTGCAACAGTCAACACTTTAATAAATCCTTTACTTTGCATCTGTTATTTTAGTTAATTATTTTGTTTATAAAATTTTCAAATATAGTTTACAGCTTGCAAATATACATCAAATTATTCAAGTGAAAAAATTTAACTCCGCTTTTCGCCATTTTTAGTACAACATTTTTAACTTTTATAACCCAAAACACGATATTACACCTTAATATTGTTATATACTAAACTTTTAACTCACAACTTTTTCAACTTATAACTCATTTTTCGTAACTTTGTCGAATTATTGCCTATCGATAGTAAAAATATATCAAAACATAGTATATGAAATTAGAAAACTCTAAATACGTTATCATTGTAATCCTTATTGCCGGATTGCTATATTCGTGCGCAAGCATAGGACGACCAGAAGGAGGTCCTAAAGACATCGACCCTCCTCTATTCACAGGAAGTTCGCCTGCCCCCAATTCCACCAACTACAACAACTCGAAGGTGGAAATAAATTTTAATGAATACATCAAGTTGAAGGATCAATCCACAAAGATTGTGGTATCGCCTGCGCAAAAAGAGAACCCCATTATTCGTGCCAATGGCAAGAATATCAACATTGAGTTAAAGGACACTTTGAAACCCAACACTACTTATGTCATCGACTTCAGTGATGCCATTCAAGACAACAACGAGGGCAACCCTATCGATAATTTCTCTTTTGCATTCTCCACCGGCGACACCATCGATACTCTGCAAGTATCGGGAATCGTACTCAATGCCCGCGACCTTGAACCTCAAAAGGAGTTTTTCGTAGGACTGCATTCATGCCTCGACGACTCTGCATTTCGCACTATGCCATTCGAACGCATAGCGCGCACCAACGACTTGGGACAATTCACTATTCGTAACATCAAGCCCGGACGCTATCACATCTTTGCACTCAAAGATGTCGACCGCGACTATAAGTTTGCTCGAACCGAAGACCTCGCTTTCCTCGATGAAATTATCATCCCCACCACAAGCGAAATAGAAACTATGGACACTACGTTTACCTCGCAAATGGTAACCGATACCATAATTAAAGCCAAGCACACCCTATTCCTACCCAACGACATTCTTCTGTCATCTTTCAACGAAGAATTCAAATCGCTGTACCTCGTGAACAACGAGCGCACAGCACCTCATCGTTTCTCTATAATATTCTCGGCTCCAAGCGATTCGCTTCCCACGCTCGAAGTATTAAAACCCGAAGGCTATGATAATTCGAAGGAATGGTTTGTTCTCGACAATTCTCAACACAACGACACTCTAAACTATTGGATTACTGACTCTGCGCTTATAAAATCCGACTCTATTCAAGTAAATATGCGCTATCTGCACACCGACACGCTCGATAACCGCATATTCACCAACGACACTATCTTCATCAACGTCAAAAACGCAAAGAAAAACAAGAAAAAAGAAGAAGAGGAACGCAAAAAGCGCGAGGAAGAAAAAAAGAAACGACGTGAACGAGGCGACACTACCGAAATCGACTCCGTTCCACCAATTAAACTCATCAATTTTGATATCAACGGTAATACAATTATCGACGTATATGCCCCTCTGCGATTTAAAAGCGAAACACCTATCGATTCTATATCGCCCAAGTGTGCACGTCTAAGCATAAAAGTTGATACTTTATGGGAGGACTTAGGCATAGTTCCTATAGAACGTGATTCAATCGGTGGACTACTCAAGTTCAATCTCAATTATAATTGGGAACCGGGAGCTCAATATTCAGTCTCAATCGATTCTATGTCAATTTTTGACGTATACGGATTATACAATGGCTCGTTGAAAAAAGAATTTAAAGTGAAATCACTCGACGAATACGCCAACCTGTTTTTCAAAATCAACCTCACCGATAGTGCATTTGTTGAATTACTCAATTCAGGCGATAGCCCTGTCTATATAGCTCCGGTAAAAAACAATAGTGTTGATTTCTTCAACATAAGACCGGGAGAATATTATGCTCGAGTAGTTATTGATCGCAATGGTAATGGAAAGTGGGACACAGGCAACTATAGCCAACACCTACAACCTGAAGAAGTGTACTACTATCCTAAACGATTAAGTTTGAAACAAAATTGGGACGTTGAGCAATCTTGGAACATCTACGAATTACCTATCGATTCTCAAAAGCCTAACAGCATTAAAAAGAATAAGCCCCAAAATTACAAGGCTGAAACAACCGAAGAAGAGGAAGATGATGACGAAAATGAATTCGAGACCAATTTCGGCGGGCATAATTCTTACTCAGGCAACAAGTATCAAGATTCACGTAATAATTTTGATCCTAATCGTACACTCCGACAACGATAACAACTTTTTAAGCAAATAAAATGTTTTAGGCATATTGAGTTTCATTACTTTATATACCTGATACAACTTTATAGTTATGAGTAAGTCAAGCATAGATTACGGCAACGAACCTATCGGAAAACTTTTCAGTCGACTGTTTTTCCCCACAGTGGCAGGAATGATGTTCTCGGTACTCCTCATCATCACCGACGGAATCTTTGTAGGAAATGGTTTGGGGAGTGACGCTTTGGCTGCCGTAAACATTGTAGCTCCGATATGGACTTTCGGCACAGGCATAGGATTAATGTTTGGTATGGGAGGTTCTATCATTTCCTCCATAAGTCTATCGCAAGGTATGCCCAACAAGGCTCGTTATTATATGTCGGTTTCACTTATCATCTCCACAGCATTTCTTGTTTTATGCTCGGCTGCAATACTAATGTTTCCACACACATCGCTCACTCTATTGGGATGTTCCGAGAACCTTATGCCACAAGCTCGATTATATATGTTCGGATTTGTTCCTTTCTCGGCAAGCAACGCATTCCTCGTATCAAGCAGTTTCTTTGTACGACTTGACGGAGCGCCTAAATATGCAATGATATGCTCCATAATTGCCGCAATAATAAATTTCGTTCTTGATTATCTTTTCATTTTCCCATTCCAATTCGGAATTATGGGAGCAGCCATCGCCACAAGCATAGGTTCTCTCATTGGTGCCATAATGACACTCGCTTATCTTTCACGACACTCACACCAACTTCATTTCCAATCCATCTCTTTCAAAAAATCGGGCATAAGACTCGCTCACGCTATTAAACGCATTTGCACACTCGGTTTCCCTTCTTTTCTCGGTGAACTTGCTCTTAGTTTTATGATGCTTGTCGGCAATATTGTTTTTATGAGTTATCTTGGTGAGAATGGAGTAGCTGCATTCAGTATAGCATGTTATTTCTTCCCTATTATATTTATGGTGGATAGTGCTATAGCACAATCTGCACAGCCAATAATAAGCTACAACTATGGAATCCACAATCGCAAACGTATATTCTCGGCCACACGCATAGCCATCACGTCGGCTGTGGCCTGTAGCTTAGTGATTTTCGGCGTAACCTATCTTTATAGCAATGAGATAGCCTCACTATTTGTCGACACATCCTCGGCAGCTCATTCTATAGCCTCGGCAGGATTTCCCATCTATGCATTATGCTTTGTACCTTGTGCCATAAACATTGTGGCAGTGATGTATTTCCAAAGCATCGAGCAAAGTGGGATTGCAATGATTATAACCATAATGCGTGGATTCCTCTTTTTAGGGCTTGCCTATTGGATTCTACCCATCTATTATGGAAGCGACGGCATTTGGCTTGCAGTACCTGCAGGCGAAGCTATCACCTGCATAGCTGTTTTCTTTATCGCTCTCTGCTCACCATCCACACAGCAAGGAAAATAAGCAGAGCCGAACCCACTTTCACAGCATCAAGTACAGCCATACCTATAACGACCGAAACAAGAGTGGCCACCACAGGTTGCAAATAATTATACATAGCTATCACTGTGGGTTTCAATCGGCGTTGAGCAAATGGAATCATTAAGTAGCACAAGCACGAACCAAGCACCACGATATAAGCAAGTTCCAACACGCCTTCAAGTGGGAACGACGCCCATTCAATCTGCATAATATCACCCAAAGTGAACGGCATTATCACCACTGCCGACATCAACATCATCCATTTCATCATCGTGAATGGAGAATATTTGCTTATCAACTTACCGAAAACAACAAGATATGTTGCGCCACACATCTGCGCAATAATACACAACGCATTACCAAGCACAGGATTGGTTACATTCATCGACACATCGGGCTCTCCCCATAGCGAAAACACGACCACTGCAACAAAGCCAAGCGCAACACCTCCCAGACGGAACGAAGTGAGACGCTCTTTCAATATAAATGTAGCAAGAATAAGTGTGAATATTGGAGTTGTACTACACACCACCGCAGCATCCACCGGACTTGTGTAGCTCATACCCTGCACCACAAGTATTTGATTGGCAGCTATCACAAGTAATCCCGCAAAGAATATCTTGATAAAATCACTCTTTTCTACCTTTTCTTTCTCAATCACCGAACCCGGCACAAGCGCACTCACAAGCCAAAACAGCATTGCTCCACACATGATGCGCACCCCCGACAATGCAAGAGGTGAAATCACGCCCATATTCAACAAACTTTTTGATATGGGAGCCATAAGTCCCCAAGCAGAATTAGCAAATAAAAGAGCTAAATGCCCTTGAAACTTGCCTTTTACGTTTATTGCAGATGTATTCATAATTTATTATAATTTGCACTTTTTTTGGGCAAAGATAACAATCTTTCCTATATTCTTTGTAATTTTACATCGATTAACAACAAATTCAACTTATGAAACAGATATTTGGAATATTTTTTATTGCATTGATGTGCATAGCTTGCAACAACAAGAACGACAAGCAACAACCCGATATCCCCAATGCTCAAAAAGTGGATTTCGGCACTCTCGACATCTATCCAATGTTTGAAACCAAACACTATCAAGCTCGTGACGTGATGGTATGGCTACCTGAAGGATATGACACAAACAAGAAATATGCAGTACTTTATATGCACGACGGACAGATGCTTTTCGACAAGAACACTTCTTGGAACAAACAAAGTTGGAACGTTGACAGTGTGGCTCAGGCTGTTCAGAAGGACGGCAGAACTCGACCTTTCATAGTTGTAGGCATCAACAATCACCCCGAATATCGTCTTTACGACTATATGCCACGCAAAGCTCTTGATTATATACCCGAAGGCGACACCCTATTGGCTAAATACAACATCAACCATTTCGGAGCCGACAACTACTTACGATTTATCGTAGATGAGCTGAAGCCATTCATCGACAAGAATTATTCTACAGCCACAAGTCGTGAGAACACATTCATTGCAGGCTCGAGTATGGGTGGACTCATTTCAATGTATGCACTTTGCGAATATCCTAATATCTTTGGAGGTGCAGCTTGCCTTTCCACTCACTCTCCTCTTGTAACTACCAATGCTCCTGCCGAAGTTCCTGTGTGGGCAAAGGCATTTCGTGATTACCTAAACGACCACCTTCCTAATCCCAATACGGCATTTATCTATATGGACTGTGGCGACCGCACTATTGATGCAGGATATATTCCGTTACAACGTCAAATCGACGAACTTTTTAAAGCTAAAGGATGGGGTAATGCTCACTTCCGTAGTATGTTCTTTCCGGGACACGCGCACGACGAAAATTCATGGGAATCTCGACTACACATTCCTCTCGAATTCATAATTAAAAAATAATCGAACGAATCTATACATAAAATTCAACGCCAACTTCGCAGTTGGCGTTGCTTTTTTATAGAATACCGACATATCCTTTCCACCTAAAACAGAAAAGTAGGCAAATTCAAAAAATGCCGATTTCATCGATGTTTTTCGCCCACTTTTCAACACACAAAAACAATGTAAAAACGCAGAATCTATTTTACAATAATAGTCCTAAGATTACAGCGATAAGAAAAACATATATCTTATTTACTTGCATTTAAAATTTAAATTCTTGTTTTACCGTCCGGTATCTAAACCATGAGTCATATTTCTACCATACCTAATAATTCTGTTGATTTTATCAACATCCGAGCTATATTCCTTAACTCTATAATTATAAATATTAGTATCATATCTCTTGTAGTATCCAAGTCGCTCTTTTCTGTAATCTTTAAATATTTCTTCTGTCTTGTTTTTATAATTTCTTACTTTATATGCTTTACACCTCAGAAAATCGCCTTGTATATTCGATGCAATATACATCGTATTCATACCCTTATCATTATCGATTGGAAGAATCGTTTCCACGAAACAATTAATACTGTCTTTTTCTTCTAATTCAATAAATATTTCCGAACCGATAATACCAAATGGCGTTTCAGCGTAAGTCGGAACATATAAATAGCTTTTGTTCTTTTTACTCTTTTGAAAATATGCCGATTGCCAATCAGGATAAGATAAATAGCAAACCTTTGCTGTGTCTCCTATCATTTGATTAATTTCTTGAGGAAGAACGACAATACTATCATTTTCAATCAGCAAACCTATTGCAGAATCCAATAGTTTATTTTGTTCTTCATTCAATACGGCTAAGGAATCGCCCTCAAACAAATTTGTGATTTGTTTCTTTTCACCTGCTGAAGTTACACTCCAATATATCAGTGCTGTCATTATTAATAAAAACCATCTTCTTGACATAGTCTTAAGTTTTAAAATTTGACATAAAGATAATCACTATTTATTGATTTAACAAATAAGGATCCTATTGAATTTGCAAGTTGAATTCGCCTATCATTATGCCTATATTTTAGAATTTTATTCCAGATTTTCTCCACCCACTACCTTGAAGGCTTCGTTCAAATCTTTCAGAAAGAACTCCTTGTCGATTCTTTCCGTCGGGGTAATTAACTGTTGGAACTCCTTGAATATGCTTCTTGTAATTCATTTCATCATTGTTCAAAACAGGTTCAGATGTCGCAATTACTTTCCCTTGTTTATACTTAGACCACCAAGAGCACACCCCATTACTATTATATGTAGCTAATATTCCATTATAGTCATCTGGAATTAAAGCATAATCCAAAGCTCTATTACTTATGTCTCCTTTCGGAATCATTACTTCTATTTCATAAAACACATCACCACTCCTATTATACACAACCATTTTACTCGCAAAAAGATTCACTGTATTTAATGCTACGGCAGGTATGTGTAAATCTGAATTTCCATTATCATAAGTTATAAAATAAGCTTTCTCTAACAAAGGAGTGATAGTGACTACACCATTATTAGAAATAAGACTACCATCTTCATATCTGAAATTTTCAATCGACAATTGCGGTTTTACTTTTAACACCATTTCAGCATACACCACTGCTGCCACTTGCTTTTCGTTCAATACAGCCAATGAATCACCTTCAAACAAATTTGTAATTTGTTTCTTTTCACCTGCTAACATATAATTTCTTGATTCTTCAGCGAATCTTTTCAAATCTTTTTGGAACATTTCTTGTGTTCTTGGCATTTGTGTGCAGGTGTCGTTTCCTTCTGCCGACACCATTATGGCTGCGCAAAAAGCAATCACAGATAATATCATTTTCTTTGTATTCATAGTTTTTTTTTACGTTTTAAGTTTTAATTGATACAAAAATACAAATTCGGCAATAAAAATACCAAGAAAAATAGTACGCAAAAAGTACGCAAATTCAAAAAATGCCGATTTCATCGATGTTTTTCTCCCACTTTTCAACACACAAAAACAATGTAAAAACGCAGAATGCCCGCAGGGCATCATCTGTGATAACCGGGTGCTTCAGCGCCCGGAGGTAAGCATAACCCCACAAGAGTGTGCCATTTAGGTACACCACCTAGCTGACCGATAAAAAATAATCCTAATTATTGGGTACATTTATTTATCAGACACCAATAAAAAATTAGGAACTGAATCTTGTTGACATAGTCCCTAAACTTATCTAAGTTATTTAGTTTATTTTGCTTGATTAAAGCATAATTCAAATTATTGAGAATCTCTTACAAACAATCTTTCACATTCAGCGAATGAAACGATTCTTGTCTCATTTTACTTTCCATTCGAAACCATCCTTGGTATCTTTCACATCAAAACCGATTTCGGCAAGGCGGTTGCGAATAAGGTCGCTTGTAGCCCAATCCTTGTTATCCTTAGCATTCTTGCGGATTTGTAGCAGCAAATCAACGGCCTCTTCGTATGGTTTCAAGTTCACATCGCCCGAAGCAGCCACATCACGCACACCAAGTATGTCAAACAAGAACACTTTGAACACTTCTTTAAGAGCATCAAGATCAGCTTGCGAAATTGCACCCTTACCATCGTTCACAAGATTGATTGCGCGACAAGCATCAAATAGATGTGCGATTACTGTAGCGGTGTTAAGATCGTCGTTCATTGCTTCATAGCACTTAGCCTTAAGGTCAGCCACACTTAGATCTACTGTAGTAACATCGCCAGTTTTAATATCGTTCAATCGTTTCCAACCGTCCATCATTCTGTCGTATGCCTTTTCTGCCGATTTCAAAGCATCATTAGAAAAATCCACTGTGCCACGATAGTGAGCCATAAGAATGAAGAAACGTATTGTCATTGGAGAGTAAGCCTGCTCAAGCAACTCGTGAGTGCCATTGAAGAACTCGTCAAGAGTGATGAAATTACCAAGCGACTTACCCATCTTCTTACCATTTATAGTAATCATATTGTTGTGCATCCAATAACGAACTGCATCATGACCGGAATGTGCCACCGATTGAGCAATTTCGCATTCGTGGTGAGGGAACATCAGATCCATACCGCCACCATGCACATCAAATGTTTCACCAAGATATTTTGTACCCATTGTAGAACATTCCAAGTGCCAACCCGGGAATCCGTCGCTCCATGGCGATGGCCATCGCATAATGTGTTCGGGAGCAGCCTTTTTCCATAGCGCAAAGTCGGCAGGGTGATGCTTTTCACTTTGTCCGTCAAGTTCACGAGTAGTATTTAATAACTCCTCTACATTTCTACCCGACAATTTGCCGTAGTTATAATCCTTATTAAACTTAGGCACATCAAAGTACACCGAACCTTCGCTTTCATAAGCATACCCGGCTTCAAGAATTTTCTTGATATACTCTATTTGTTCGATAATGTGACCCGATGCGTGAGGCTCAATGCTTGGAGGTAACACATTAAGTGCGTCCATAGCCTTATGATAGCGGTTTAGGTAATACTGCACCACTTCCATCGGCTCAAGCTTTTCAAGACGAGCCTTCTTTGCGATTTTATCTTCGCCGTCGTCGGCATCATGTTCAAGGTGACCAACGTCGGTGATATTACGCACATAACGCACCTTATAGCCAAGGTGCAACAGATAGCGATAGAAAATATCAAATGTAATAGCCGGACGAGCGTGTCCCAAGTGACCGTCGCCATACACAGTAGGACCACAAACATACATTCCCACATGCGGCTCATTCAACGGCACGAATTGCTCTTTCTTGCGAGTGAGCGTGTTATATACATATAATGGATGTTCCATATCTTTTCGAATATTTTAGGAAATTATTAGTTCACTCCAAAAGGATTAAGTGGAGCATTTGGTGTGCCTACAGGCACCTTTGGCTTGATTTCGCCAAATGTTTCTTCGTATTTGCGCACGTTATCTTGAAGAGCAAACAGCAATTGCTTCACATTCTCAGGAGTCATTACGATGCGGCTTTGCACCTTAGCTTGTGGCACATTAGGAGCCATACATATCATATCAAGAAAAAACTCTGATGAACCATGTGATATTACTGCCAAGTTTGCATATTTTCCTTGTGCCACTTCGGGCGACATCTCAATGCTGATTTCCTTTTTTTGTTGTTGATTATTACTCATAATTATATTATATGTTTTTATTTATTTGTTACAAAATCTGATTCATCATTCATTCCCAACTCGAAATCATACCACTTCACATTGGGACGCAACTCATCATTTACATAATAGCGCAATGTCTTGCAGTCGTTTAGATTAGTAGCCGGAGCGATATAATAGCTGAAATAAGTTTCGATCCAATAATAAAGCTGTGCACCTTTCGTATCTTGTATTTGGTAGCATTTCAGCACGCCATCGGCATCAATATCACCGGTTGTGGCAAGCCCCATCACACGTGCTTCCTCGCTGTATTGCAACGAACAACGCACATTCAGGTAATTACCCGAGCGCCACACACTCGCTATCTTCACAGGTTCTTTCTTCAATGTTTCAAGTTTGTCGAAAGACACAAACACTATTGTATCAGTGTTCACCTTCGACAATCCTTTAACTGTAATGAATTGATTCGATTCGCTCAAACTCTCATCCACCTCATAGTTAAGAAGCATACGTTGTCCTACAGGAGCATTTACCTCTTTTACATTTGATGCAGTAAGTGTTATGAGTGGCGAATCATTATAGGATTGATAAGTAAACATAGCCCTTCCGTCTTCACTTCCAATATAAGTAACAAGCTCATACAAGAAATCACCATAGGCAAAATTATCTTCATCATCACTACAAGAAGAAAGTATGCCTAAGGCCAATACACTCATCAATATATATTTCCACATCTTCATCATCAATCAGTAATTATTATTCACCGGTAACGATTCTTCCATCACGCATTCTCAACACCCTATCGGCATCTGACGACAGACTTTCATCGTGAGTTACTATCACAAACGTTTGCTCCAACTCATCACGCAAACGAAAAAACAATTTATGCAATTCGGCTCTATTATGTGTGTCAAGGCTTCCCGATGGCTCATCGGCAAGCACCACCGACGGACGATTCACAAGCGCACGCGCCACTGCGGCACGTTGGCGTTCGCCTCCCGACAACTCATTAGGTTTATGCTCCATACGAGCACCAAGACCCATATAATCGAGCAATTCTTTTGCTCTACCCTCAGCATCACGTTGCTTGGCTCCACCTATCAGCGCAGGCATCATCACATTCTCAAGCATCGTAAACTCAGGAAGCAACTGATGAAATTGAAACACAAATCCAATATTTTGATTGCGAAAACGTGCCAATTCACTCTCTTTCATCGTTATCACATCTTTGCCGTCATATAGCACCGACCCGCTATCGGGAGCATCAAGCGTTCCCACTATCTGCAACAGGGTTGTCTTGCCGGCACCGCTTGGTCCCACCACAGTAACCACTTCACCGTCATTAATGTTCACGCTCACGTCATCAAGCACCTTAAGCGCACCATAGCTCTTATTTATGTTCTTAATTTCAATCATTCACTGCAAAGTTAATACAAATTCTGTGCCTAAGTTCAAATTAAATAACAAATATACAACTTTTTCCACGATATTGAGTAAAATTACTACATTTTTACACCTTTACTAATATTTTGGCGACAAATCTGCACGCTATACTTAAATTTTGCTATCATAAATAAAATATTCAAGCTCATTTTGTCATAAAATTTGCCGATTTGCAAAAAAAATGCTATGTTTGCGGTCGAATTTTAAGACAGCAAAACAAATGGCATTAATAATACCAAAAAAATATAAGCAAAAGCTATTGCCCGAAACCACCGAGATAGCTATCAAAAAGATTAAGGAAACATTCCAAGAGAAGTTAGCCCGCCGACTCAATCTGCGTCGCGTCACCGCACCACTATTCGTGCTCACAGGCACAGGTATCAACGACGACCTTAACGGAGTGGAGAATGCTGTGTCGTTCCCCATAGCCTGTATGGGTAATCGTCAAGCCGAAGTGGTACATTCGCTTGCCAAGTGGAAACGAATGAAACTCGGTGCTTACGACATTCCGGCAGGATATGGCCTTTACACCGATATGAACGCTATTCGTGCGTGCGAGGATCTCGACAACCTACACTCGCTATACGTCGACCAATGGGATTGGGAACGCTCCATCAAGCAATCGGACCGCAACATCGATTACTTGAAACAAACAGTGAAGTGCATCTACTGTGCTTTGCGCGAAACCGAGCGCAGCATTTACGACGAATTTCCTCACATAACACCTCGTTTGCCCGAAGATATCACGTTCATACATTCCCAAGAACTACTCGATATGTACCCTCACCTTTCGGCTAAAGAGCGTGAAATTGAGGCAACAAAAAAATACGGAGCCATTTTCATTATCGGTATCGGGGCGCCACTAAGCAATGGCGAACCTCACGATGGACGCGCCCCCGACTACGACGATTGGATCACACCAAACAGCGATGGCTTCCAAGGTCTTAATGGAGATATCCTCGTGTGGGACGATATCCTCGACACTGCTATCGAACTTTCTTCAATGGGAATCAGAGTCAGTCCCGACTCCCTATTGCAACAACTCGAAGCTCGCAACTGCATCGAGCGCAAAGAGCTATCGTTTCACCGAGCATTATTAAGTGGAGAACTTCCTCTATCTATCGGGGGAGGTATCGGGCAAAGTCGCTTATGTATGTTCTTGCTTCAGAAAGCCCACATCGGTGAGGTGCAAGCAAGTATTTGGCCCGAAGAACAAATCGAAATATGCCGACAAAACGGCATCCACCTCGTGTAAAAAACATAATCTTTTCATCTGTCAGCAAAAAATATCGCTAAAAATTTTGCAGATTCAAGAAAAGATATTACCTTTGCACTCGCAATCTTGAAAAGAGTTCAAGATAATAAGATTTAATGGTGCGTTAGTTCAGTTGGTTAGAATACATGCCTGTCACGCATGGGGTCACGGGTTCGAGTCCCGTACGCACCGCGAAAAGCCTTGAAGATATTCAAGGCTTTTTTGTTTTATTACCACTCTCAACAGTTTCACACCTATTACACGAACATAACATCATTTATGCTCGCACCCTATGAATTCTGTACAATCATCATCACTCTATTCACATTCTTCCCATTCTTTGCGGAATGAGCCTTTCACCACAAGTTGTGCAATAATAATAGCATCTACTGCGACAATCATCGCAAAAGCTATCTACTCATACTATAATAGCCTGATATCTAAGCTAAAAGAGTCAATACAAACACCTCACAATGTAACCATCGACTATTATCTCGAGAACCTAAAGAATTCTTAATTACAATTTTTTTTAATTGTTTTCTGCTCTTATATCGAGAAATAGAAGTACCTTTGCAACGTTTTTAAAACGAATCAATAATAAACAATAACACATAATATGGAAACAATAAAACCGGGTAAATACATCGAACTTGCTTACGATGTGTACGAAGTAGATAAGAACGAAGATGCTCTTATGATGAAATTCACCGAAGAACACCCCGATAAGTTCATCTTTGGTGTAGAAAAGGACGTACTTCCTGATTTCGAAAAGGGATTGCAAGGCTTGAAGGCCGGCGACACATTCGATATGACTTTCGGTCCAGAGCAAGCATTCGGCGCACACTCTGCTGAATACGTTATGGAACTTGACAAGAACATCTTCTGCAACGAAGAAGGCGAATTCGACAGCAAAATGGTGTATGTGGGCAACGTGCTTCCTATGATGACTGAAGACGGTTACCACGTTCATGGTATCGTAGTAAGTGTTGATGAAAACAAGGTAACAATGGACTTTAATCACCCTCTTGCAGGCAAGACCGTACGCTACACAGGCAAAGTAACTTTGGTGCGCGATGCTACTGCCGAAGATATGCAACCAAAGCACTCTTGTGGCGGAGGTTGTAGCTGTAATCACGACTCTTGCAGCGATGGTTGTGGCGGTTGTAATGGTTGCAACTAATAGCACAAAAGTTAAAATATACTAAAAACCAAACATTATAAACATATAGTGTTTGGTTTCTTTTTTTAGAAATAGTATATTTGCTATGTGTTTTTCATAGTATTAAAATAAGATTAAGGTTTCAATCAGGCTTCGTAGTGATACGAGGTCTGACTTATTTCATAGATAACACCTATATGTATATAAAATAAATCAATTTGACAAAAGCCATATATGCTATTAATTTTGCAATAAAAATCAGAATAATAACATCAAAGAACTACACAAGATATGGCAACAATACATCTATCTAAAGGCGGATTCTTAAGACGAGTAGCTAATTTTGAACAAAGTCCCAACGAATGGAAATTTCTTGGCGATAAGCCAGCTTTAATCGACTTCTATGCTTCGTGGTGCGCCCCATGCAAAGCCCTTTCTCCTATAATTGATGAACTTGCCAATGAATACAATGGCAAAGTAGACATTTACAAAGTGAACGTAGACGACGAGCCCGAGCTATCTTCAATATTTAATATCAGATCGGTTCCTACCCTTGTGTTCATTCCAATGAACAATGCTCCACAAATAGCCACCGGTACATTTCCTAAAAAAGAGCTTAGTCAAGCAATCAATGATATACTACTTAAATAGTAGTTCTTTAGACTTGCTCGAAATCTATTTTTGAAGCACACTCATAACCTTCATTATAGAGATCGAGCAACTTTTTTGTATCTCGCTCCATTCGATCAACCACGACAGGTTTTTCAGGACGTATCACAATCAGCTCTCCTTCAGTTTCAAGACGTTCCACAAGTTCGAGCTGTTCGTTATATAGCAAATTTCTATTTGCAATAGCCTCACGAAGTCGAGGATATTTGCGATAGAACAACATTGGAACACTCGAAGGTTTATCCGGCTTCCTATAGCCACGATTGCGCGTCAACACCACCACATTATTATCAAAACCTTGCTCTCGAGCCCGAAGCAGCGGAATTGAATCGGCGATACCTCCATCGAGCATCGGTTTTTCATCTACGTATGCAATTGGGCACACAAATGGCAGGCTACTCGATGCCTTTACAATATCTATTATTCGTTGCGGCGAGTGTTTTTCATCATAATAGCAAGCCTCACCTGTTTTACAGCTCGTAGTTACCATTTCATAGCGCTCTTTGCATTTAGCATACGCTTCATAATCATACGGAATTATCTTATTGGGGAACACGTTAAAAAGAAGGTCAAAATCCATTATATTCCTCTTTAGCAAAAGATGCTTTAAGCCAATATATCTATACTTTTCTAGCAAGTCGATATTACTATATTTAGCGCGGCCACGTTGTCCCGACATATACGAAAGACCATTACAAGCGCCCGCACTCACTCCAATTGTATAAGGGAAACGGATACCTCGATCCATAAAATTATCGAGCACTCCACAAGTGAACACTCCACGCATTCCTCCACCCTCAAGCACAAGCCCGGAACGCTCATCTAAAACCACCTTTCTATCATTCAAAACCTCAATCATCTAATTACACGACAATAATATCTATCACTTTTCTAACGGTGTTAAACTGAAAATTTAATACTAATTTTACCTGTAAATTCAACGCAAATTTAACAAAAAAGTCAACACAAAACGTACCTATAACCAATATTTAATACTTTCATTATCATAATTATATTCAAACAGAATTATCCGTTTCTCTTTTAATTCACTTTTCAGCAATTCTTCACCTGTTTAAATTCGGTAAATACCACGATTTTTCGTAACTTTGCATTTTATTGTTAACTGCATTTGACAAACTACTCGATACGTGAATTGTTTTTAACAATATAAGGCACTTTTACATAAGTCTGGCATTCTTATGTCATTATGCCGAATACGATCAAAAAGAAACTACGACTAAACAATGAAGTCATACGAAAATAACAAAAACGAAAAAAACAGACAAAACGAAAGCGAAGAGATAATACATAACGCTACCAATAGCGATTATAAATATGGCTTCGTAACCGATATCGATATGCACATTATCCCTAAGGGGCTTAATGAAGAAGTGGTGTGCTACATCTCTCAAGTGAAAGGAGAACCCGAATGGATGCTCAACTTTCGCCTTGAGGCTTATCGCTATTGGCTCACTCTTACCCCTCCTAATTGGGCACATCTTGACATCCCCGAAATCGATTTTCAAGACATAAGCTACTTTGCTGCGCCTAAACAAAAAGAGGGCCCCAAGAGTCTTGATGAGGTAGATCCTGAAGTGCGCAAAACTTTTGACAAACTCGGAATATCTCTCGAAGAACAAATGCGTCTGTCGGGCATTGCTGTCGATGCCGTTATGGACAGTGTGAGTGTGAAAACCACTTACAAAGAACGCCTTGCCGAACTTGGTGTAATATTCTGTTCCATTTCGGAAGCTATCAAAGACTATCCCGACTTAGTTAAAAAATATCTTGGTTCGGTGGTAAGCTACCGGGACAATTTCTATGCAGCTCTAAATAGTGCGGTTTTCTCGGATGGCTCGTTTGTATATATCCCCAAGGGTGTACGTTGCCCTATGGAATTATCCACTTATTTCCGCATCAATGCTAAAGATACAGGACAATTTGAGCGCACTTTAATAGTTGCCGACGACGACGCTTATGTGAGCTACCTCGAAGGTTGCACAGCTCCAATGCGCGATGAAAACCAACTTCACGCAGCCATCGTCGAAATAATCGTAGAAGACCGAGCCGAAGTGAAATATTCAACCGTTCAAAATTGGTATCCCGGCGACAAAGACGGTAAAGGCGGTATCTACAATTTCGTAACCAAGCGAGGATTGTGTCGTGGCGATTTCTCAAAAATATCGTGGACACAAGTGGAAACAGGATCGGCTATCACTTGGAAATATCCAAGTTGTGTATTGAAAGGCAACAACTCGGTAGGAGAATTCTACTCGGTAGCCGTCACCAACAATCATCAGCAAGCCGACACCGGTACCAAAATGATTCACATCGGCAAGAACACCCGTAGCACAATCGTGTCGAAAGGAATATCCTCGGGAAAAAGTCAAAACAGCTATCGAGGCCTTGTAAAAGTATTACCCAATGCTACCAACAGCCGCAACTTCACTCAGTGCGACAGCCTTCTGCTCACCGACACTTGTGGAGCACACACTTTCCCTTACATTGATGTACAAAACGACTCATCAGTGGTGGAACACGAGGCTACAACATCCAAAATTAACGAAGAACAGATATTCTACTGCAACCAACGAGGAATTCCAACCGAAGACGCAATTGGTCTTATCGTAAACGGATATGCTAAAGAGGTAATGGCAAAACTGCCTATGGAATTTGCCGTCGAAGCACAAAAGCTTCTTTCAATCTCACTCGAAGGCAGTGTAGGATAATATAACAATCGAAAACAACGAAGGAATATGGAAAACAAACCAAACCTGCTCACAATAAAAGACCTTCACGCAAGTATTGAAGGTAAAGAAATTCTTAAAGGAGTAAATCTCGAAATTCGTCCTGGAGAAGTTCACGCTATTATGGGACCTAATGGTTCGGGAAAGAGTACACTATCGGCTGTGCTTACAGGCAATCCGGCTTATATCGTTACCGACGGCTCAGTCAATTTCGATGGTAAAAATCTTCTTGAACTATCACCCGAAGATCGTTCACACGAAGGACTTTTTCTCAGTTTCCAATACCCTGTGGAAATCCCGGGAGTGTCGATGGTGAACTTTATGCGTGCTGCGGTGAACGAAAAGCGTAAATATTTCAACCAAGAACCTATCTCGGCAAGCGATTTCTTGAAACTTATGCGCGAAAAGCGTGCCATCGTCGAACTCGACAACAAACTCGCTTCACGCTCAGTGAACGAAGGATTCTCAGGTGGTGAAAAGAAACGTAACGAAATATTCCAAATGGCAGTGCTCGAACCTAAATTGTCGATTCTCGACGAAACCGACAGCGGGCTCGACATCGATGCCCTTCGCATTGTGGCCGGTGGCGTAAACAAACTCAAAAACGAGAATAACGCCACTATCGTAATCACTCACTATCAGCGATTACTCGATTATATCAAACCCGACTTCGTTCACGTGCTTTACAAAGGTAAAATCGTAAAATCGGGCGGTCCCGAACTTGCTCTCGTTCTCGAAGATAAAGGATACGACTGGATTAAGGAAGAAATCGACAATAAAATCGACTAATCACATTTGCCTCTTATGTCATCATTAAAACAATATATCGACCTTTTCAAGAAAAATCGCAGTGTTATCGAATCGCATTCTATCGTCGTTATGAATGCACTGCGTACCAAAGCACTTGAGGCTCTCAAGGGCAAGCAACTTCCTGTGAAAGGCGACGAAAACTACGAAACCACTAATCTCGAGGACATCTTTGCCCCCGACTATGGTGTTAACATCAATCGTTTCGACTTCGGGGCAGATACTGCCAATGCATTCCGTTGCGATGTTCCTAATATGAGTACGTGGTTGTATTTCTCTTTCAACGACACTTATTACAGCAGTCGCACTTCTTCAATCGGTTTACCCGAAGGCGTGCTTACCGGTTCTGTGCGCCAATTTGCAACATCACACAGCGAGCTTATCAGTCAATACTACGGCACACTTGCTCATATCGACAATCCGGTTGTGGCTCTTAATACACTGCTTGCGCAAGATGCATTACTTATATACATTCCAAAGAATGTTACCCTCGAAAAACCTTTGCAACTTGTCAATATTCTGAACGCCTCGATTCCTGTTATGGCTTGCCGACGAATTTTAATCATTCTTGAAGAAAATGCGCACGCCAAAATGCTCGTGTGCGATCACACTCAAAATCAAGAGCTTGATTTCCTAAATACACAAGTTGTAGAGATATTTGCCGGCAAAAATTCATCATTCGACCTTTACGATCTTGAAGAGTCGGGCGAACACACTCATCGTGTATCATCAATATGGGCACGACAAGAAGAAGGTTCCAACCTACTTCTTAATGGTATCACTCTCGTGAATGGCTCTACACGCAACGACTATCGCATAGACGTAGTTGGCGAACATTGTGAAACTCACCTTTACGGAATGGCTATTGCCGGTGGAGAACAACACATCGACAACCACACTGATATATGCCACCACGTAGGACACTGTTCAAGCAACGAACTCTTTAAATACATTCTCGAAGACAACGCACGAGGAGCTTTCAGCGGAAGAATACTCGTTGACCCTGATTCTCCTAAAGTAGAAGCTTATCAAGGCAACAAAAACATCTGCACTTCAAACAAAGCAAAGATGTACACCAAGCCACAACTCGAGATTTACACCGATGATGTGAAGTGTAGCCATGGCTCAACTATAGGACAGCTTGACCAAGATGCTATCTTCTATATGCAGACTCGAGGTATTTCGAAAGATGAAGCTCGAATGTTGCTTATGCAGGCTTTTATGACCGATATCATTGCTTCTGTCCGTATGGATTCGCTAAAAGACCGACTTCGACATCTTATCGACAAGCGCCTTTACGGCAAACTGACACTTTGCCAACAATGTGGTAACGATTGCCACGAAATCATCAACAACATTGATTAATGTTCCACACTATAATATATGCTGACTTCACAAGACATATTGACAATACGAGAGCAATTCCCTATTCTCAACACCACGATTAACGGAAAGCCATTAATCTACCTCGACAATGCGGCTACTTCGCAAACACCCGATTGTGTGGTCGATGCCATAAGCTATATGTATCGCAATCTGAAAGCTAATGTGCATCGCGGAGTTCACTCATTGTCACAGCAAGCCACCGACCGCCAAGAACTAACTCGCGAAATGGTGCGAGAATATATAAATGCAGCAAGTACTGAAGAAATAGTTTTCACTCGCGGCACCACCGAAGCCATTAATCTCGTAGCGTCATCTTTTGGAGGAGCATTCTCGCATGGCGATGAAATCATCATCACTGCAATGGAACACCACGCCAATATAGTGCCTTGGCAACTCATTCAACGTAACAAGCGTATTCACTTACGCGTAGTTCCTATCAACGACAAGGGAGAAGTCGACATTCAAGCCTACGAAGATCTTTTCACCGAAAACACGCGTTTCGTTGCAATCAGCCACGTTTCCAATGTACTTGGTACTGTGAATCCTGTGAAAGAAATGATTCACATAGCTCACAAGCATGGCATTCCTGTTCTTGTAGATGGCGCACAAGCTGTGTCTTATATGAAGGTTGACGTGCAAGACCTTAAGGCTGACTTCTATGCTTTCTCGGCTCACAAAATGTATGGCCCAACAGGTGTAGGTGTACTTTATGGAAAGAAAAAGTTCCTCGAACAAATGCCTCCTTACCAAGGTGGTGGCGAGATGATTGGCACAGTGTCGTTCGAAAAGACAACATTTGCAAGACTTCCATATAAGTTTGAAGCCGGCACACCCGATTTTGTCGGAATAGCTGCATTTGCCGAAGCTATTCGATTTATCAACAACATCGGTATCGAAAATATTGCAGCACACGAAGATGCCCTGATGAAAGCTGCAACCGAAGGACTAATGAAAATACCCGGAATGAAAATTTACGGAACGTCGCCCGACAAGAGTGCCGTTATCTCGTTCCTTGTCAACAATATCAACTCTTATGATATGGGGACTATCCTCGACAAACTTGGCATAGCAGTTCGCACAGGACACCACTGCGCCGAGCCACTTATGCATCGACTTGGAGTTGAAGGCACTGTAAGAGCTTCTTTTGGTGTATACAACACTATGGAGGAAGTAGATGCATTCATTGCGGCTGTAGAACGCACTGCTAAGATGTTTGGATAAACAATATTCTTATTATTATGACTGCTGAAGAAATCAAGGTTATTGATTTTGACCTGAAGGTTGATAACGACACCTTCGTTCAAACCACGATAGCTAACGTAGCATCTCGCTACAAAGTGTTCTATTGTTTTAAGAATGGCGACACTCGCGAAGATGGCGAAGACCGTTGCTCTGCCGATGCATTCCTTAACATCGCCACACAAATCGTCGACGCGCTCGATAACACGACAAGCGAACCTACACGAATAACATACTACATCAAACTCACATCACACACCAACTCCACCTTGTTATTCAACAATCGTGATGCGTCGCCCGAAGCCATAAAAAAAATCATCGATGCACTCAGTGAGCACATCGACGAATTATCTTTCCTATCAGCCTTCAAACGCGTAGTATAGAATCAGAATATCGACTCTTTTGTTTCGGTGGTAAACAGTTCCAAAGCCTTTATTCCCATTACAGAATTACCCTTTGAATTAAGGCGAGGGCTCCACACTGCAACCGAATATTGTAACGGATAGATTGCAACAATACCACCTCCCACTCCACTCTTGCCAGGCAATCCTACAAGATAAGAAAATTCTCCTGCTTCGTCATAGAAACCACAAGTTTGCATAATTGCATTCATACGTTTCACTTGCGACGACGTGAGAGTTACGCCATTATAATCAAACTTTTTTCGGTGATTAGCAAACACCAAGAAAGCGCGCGAAAGCTCCATACAACTCATCTCCACCGAACACATCAAGAAATAAAAGTGTAACACTCGTTCAATATCATTATCAATTGTCCCATGATATTTCAACAAGTTGGCAATAGCAGCATTTAGATAGCCTGTTTCACGTTCCGAAGTTGCCACATTCTCATTATAAGAGATGGTTTCATCGCCAGCCACTGCACGCACAAAGGCAAGAAATTCTTCCTCAGGATTTTCAAAATGCGACATCAAAATATCAGCCATCACTATCGCTCCGGCGTTGATAAATGGATTTCTCGGCACTCCTTTCTCCACTTCAAGTTGCACAAGCGAATTAAATGCAGTTCCCGAAGGTTCTTTGCCAACCTTCGTCCACAAATCATCACCTTTTATAGACAGACACATCGCAAGAGCAAACACCTTAGAAATACTCTGAATAGAAAATCTCACATCAGCACTTTCAATCGAGTAGATTTCACCATAAATAGTGTGAATACTCATTCCAAATTGATCGGGATTTACCTTAGCAAGTTCCGGAATATAATCGGCCTGCTTCCCTTCTTTCGCATAAGGAAGAATCGACTTATATATATTTTCAAGAATTTGTTGATAGTCCATATTTTTCACGATAATATTTATTTACCACTTTATTGTAACTGCAGCACCGCCATGTGGCATATCACACTTGAATGGAGGGTGAAGCTTTGTAATTGAAATAACCCCTGCCGTTACCAACGGAATATCTTTCTTTATAGCAGATATAATTCTACCTGCTACTCGTTCAAGCAATCGGCTTGGTACTGCCATTTCACGCTCTACAATAGCATACAACGTAGCATAATTTAATGTATCTTCAAGGTTATCGCTCTCCAATGCATTTTCAAATGGATACCACACCTCAAGCGTAACCTCAAAGTCATTTCCCACTCGGCGTTCCTGTTCCATCACTCCATGATAGGCATAGAAGTGCATTCGTTCAAGCTTAACACTGCATTCCATCACTTCTTTTCCTCCTCTATTTGTTCCACCCACACATAAGCACCTATATCAAGGCTATCACGTTCGAAACGATTCACTCCATAGCGGTCAATAGCTGCTTCTTGCGGACATAACGACGCATCGCCTTTGCCTATTGCCTGGCTCTCATTCTTCAAGCGATAATCAAATATATAATCTTCTCTTATAGTGAAAAACATAGGATCACCTTCCCACACGCAATTTATAAAATTATCATCATTTTCACCTGCCGATTTCAACAAACAATTACGAAGATACACATTTGAATTGGTAAGATCGCCAATATTTATGTCACCGGCTATTCCATATATCACACAGTTATCAAATCTTGCATCCATCAATGGCACATCTTTCACTTCATCTTCGGGCAACACATAGTCAAGCCCAAGAATTGCACCACCGATAGCACTAAACAGATAGTAATTGGCAAGCGTACAATTCACAAATCGCACCTTGCCACCTATTAATGCCACCACGTTACCACCGGCATCGCTGAACTCAGTGCCTTCTGCATCAATCCACGAGTGCATCGACAAAAGCACTGCATTTGTAGCATTGTGTAGCACACTATTGTATAGATGTAGCTTGCGACGATCCATCACGCCACACGAATCGGCATATACACCAAACGTTGAGCCACGCATCAACACATATTGTATCTCATTATCGAAACTCTCAGGAGCGAAATACACACCACCCCATTGTCCCGACATAATATCAAAGTCAATATCTCCTACCACATTATCTGTTCGGTCGCCACGCAATGTAATTGGAGCATATTGCGTTCCAATTGCATTAAGCGTACCTCGCACATCGATATAAGCATCATCATGGAAACACAACGTAGCTCCAGGTTCGATAGTAAGCGTAGCGCCTTCTGCCACCACAAGCGAATCAAAAATAACGTATGGCTTTTCGGCAGTCAATCGTGCATCGCTTTCCACCACTTCGCCATATTTCCTCACCACATCTTGACCCCAAGCAGTTACAAGCACACGCTGAGTAACACCATTGGTTACAAACTGCACATTATCTTTAATCTCTATCGGGTTGTTCTTGTTTGTAGGATCGATATACGCCTCAACAAACACAAATATGCTATCTTCGCCACGTATTTCAACATCGTGAAACTCCTCGCCGGTCATTCCATCGACATTCAGATAAAATCGTCCGCCATTTGTCCCTTCAAACTTCACCGACGAAATATTTATCATCTTCTTATGGCGATTATACACAGTGAAACGCTTCGTAGGTGTGCCAAGTTCGGTAAACACAGTGTCAAATGCCAAAGTATCACACGAAAACTCCAGCACATCACTGCTACTCGTAGTAAAATCGTCCTCAATGCAAGCAGTGGTCATCATCACCACCCCTACAAGCATCGCATATAATATTTTCCTTAGATTCTCCATTCCAAATCCTTATTTATATTATATAAATAACGAAAATCCCCTTGAAATATTATTCATACAAGATAATTATCCCAATCAGCAATTATATTAAAAATTAATATCTATATTTGTACCAAATTTTTATGCATATTTTTATATTTATCATATCTATTTGTGGTTTTATTACCCTCATTATATGGGGTATTAAGATGTCATCTCCGACCTATATTGGCAAATACGGAGAAAAGCGTGTGGCTCATAAATTGAATTGGCTACCTAAAGAATATATTACACTCAATGATATCCTACTCCCAACAACCTATGGAACATCGCAAATCGACCATATTGTAGTATCTCCTTATGGTATTTTCATAATCGAAACAAAGAATTATAAGGGTTGGATTTTCGGGCACGAAAAATCTGAAAATTGGAAACAAAGTTTACTTGGGAAAAAAACTTTTTGGGGATGGTCAAGCGAACAATATAACTTCAAAAATCCAATTCATCAAAATAGAGCTCATTCTAATGCCGTTAAAGCTATATTAGCTGATATTGGAGATTTTAAAATCATTCCAATGGTAGTATTCTCCAATCGAGCAGAATTAAACATAACTACTCCAAACCATATTGTAATCAATTGGAATCATTTACGCTCAACAATTAAAGAATTTGACGTTTTAACGATTCTAGACGTAGATATTCAGAAAATTGTAGAAAGACTTACATCTAGTAATATCACATCAGAAGATAGTAGAAGTAAACATATACAAAACATACAGACTAACATAAAGAGAACGCATCTAGCAATAGCCAACAATCAATGTCCTAAATGTGGAGGCACTCTAATTGAACGAAATGGCAGATTTGGAAGTTTCTTAGGCTGTTCAAACTATCCTAAATGTAAATTTACACACAATAAATAACTTATTTCACATAAGTCTGAAAATACCCAAACAATAAATCAGCTAACGAAACAAAAATCTCCACACAAGGCCTAAAGCATGTGTGGAGATTTTTATTTCAAAACTAGTTTTACTTATCCAAGTCTTTGAGGAGTTCTTCTACTGCTACGCGTAGTTGAGTATCTTCGCCCTTCACGATTGTTTCAGGAGAATTTGCAACTTTCACGTCTGGTTCAAGTTGCTTATTTTCAAGATAGCTTCCGTCTTCTACACGATAGCCCACTACTGGAATACCGAACACAAGTGTTGGATCTTGTAGTGTTTCCCAAGATACACTTGTCATTGTTCCTGGCACTGGCATACCTACAAGTTTACCAAGTTTGCCAAACTTATACACGTATGGAGTTCCATGAGCATTGCTATAGTTTGCTTCACATTGTACCATAATACTTGGTTTATTCCAACGACGGCTTGGCATATCGCACGCTTCACGACCACGCACTACTTGTGTGAAATACTTCTTACCACTAAATAAGATTTCAACATCTTCGTGCAAGCGACCACCACCATTAAAACGAGTATCGATCACAATACCTTCTTTCTTGTTGTACTTACCAAGGATATCTGAATAGATTGTGCGGAAAGAGCCGTCATTCATTGATTGAATATGAACATATCCAAGACGTCCATTCGACCAACGTTCCACATCGGCTTCACGTTGCTTCACCCAACGGTTATAAAGCAAACCATTCATCATACCCTTAGTGATAGGTAGTACCACTTCGTCCCAACGAGAATTATCAGCAGGATTATAAATTGAAACAAGTGTTTTCTTATTAGCAAGACCATTAAGCACTGATGCCAAATCAGTGTTTTCATCTATTTCAGTGCCATTAATCTTTTCGATCACACAACCTGCTACAAGCTTAGTATTCTTATGGTTGAAAGGACCTTTTTCCACTATTTCTGCCACTTTCAAGCCTTTACCCTTATGATTCCAATCGTAAAGCAGACCGAAATCGGCAGTTGTTAAGCCACCACCGCCGGCACGATAGCTTGCACCTGTGTGCGACACATTAAGTTCGCCAAGAAGTTCGCTCAACATTTCGGCATAATCATAGTTATTATTGATGTGAGGTAAGAACTTAGAATAAGCCTTGTACATCAAGTCCCAATTCACGCCGTGCATATTTTCTTGATAGAAACGTTTCTTTTCTTGCTTCCACACGTGGTCAAACATATATGCTCTTTCTTCAGCCAAATCCATCTTGATTTCAGCAGTGTAAGTGATAGGTGTCATCTTGCCACCTGCACCAAGTTTGCTCATTCCACGACCAAGAAGGAACAATGTCTTTCCGTCCTTGCTTGCACCGAAAGATACAGCTTGAGTAGCTCCAACCTTGCTTTCTTCACGCTTGCGAAGATCTATCTTCATAAGTTCAACACCCTTATCGCCCGAACGTGTATAGTATAGATTTTCACCTTCACCGTCTACAATAGCATCATGGATATCAGAAGAATTACGAGTTAGGCGCACAATGCGATCGCATATTCCGTCAAGTTCAACAACAATATCTTTTTTCTTATCATCATCTTTCTTTTTGTCGTCCTTCTTGTCGCCGTCTTTCTTTTCATCTTTTTTAGCCTTCTTATCATCCTTTTTAGCTTTCTTTTCGGCTTCTTCCTTGTCTTTCTTTTGTTGCTTTTCAAGTTCCTTACGTAGTTCATAATCTTCCTTGCTCAATTTATACTTATCATAAGCATCTTGATTCAAGAACACCATCATCACGTCCATAAGCGAACCCCAAGAAGCATGGCTGCGCATACCATAGCGATCGGTAGCAAATATGATTGCATTACCGTCGGCTGTCCAACGTGGACTTACACTGAAATATCCGCTACCTGTGATATTTGTCACTTCCCCACCTTGCGCGCTCACAATAGCTACGTCGCTATATGGGTCGTGTCCATTACCGATAATTTCAAGAGCAAACCACTTTCCATCGGGACTCCAAGTGTAGTGGAAACCACCGTCAGTGCGATACCAATAAGTTCCATCGGTTACTTGACGCAACTTCTTACTCTCAAAGTTGTAAACCATAAGTTTGTTACGATCTTCAATAAATGCTATTTCCTTGCCATCGGGTGAATATGAAGGGTAAGTGCGTTCCACCTTGTCATTAGGCAATAGAATTTCTTCCTTGATAGATGTTGCATTAGGGAAGTTCAAGTCTTCCTTGCGTTCTATTTCGGCTGTATATAATTGCCAATTACCACCTCGTTCGCTTGCGTATGCAATTTTACGATTTTCAGGATGCCAAGTGATACCATTTTCAGCTGCTGCTGTGTTTGTGATGCGCTTTGTAGTGTTGTATTCCACCGAAGTTACAAATACTTCTCCACGAACAGCAAATGCTACTTGCTTACCATCAGGCGAAACCTCCGAACCGTATGCTCCACTTGACGACTTTGTAATCATTGGCTTATTTTCATCGTCGCGCACAATGTCTATTTTCACCTTCACAGGATTCTTACCCACAGTTTGTGTATAGATTTCTCCGTCGTAAGCATAGCAAAGTTTGTCGTTATTGCTTGCCGACAAAAAGCGCACCGGGTGAGTTTTAAACGCAGTTACAGCCTTCACTTGAGAAGGGTTATTAAGAGGGAAGCTGTACACATTGAATGAACCTCCCTTACGCTCACTCAAGAAATACACAGTATTTCCGTCGACAGCCAACACCGGATTGCGATCTTCACCCTCAACATCAGTTAGATTGGTGTGCTTGCCTGTAGCCACATCATATCGCCACACGTCACGAGTAATCGACGATGTGTGATGCTTGCGCCATTCATCTTCAAAACCTTTTCTATCTTGATACAAGAAGAATTTACCATTCTTATCGTAATTCACCATTTCGGCAGGAGTACCAAGCACTTGTGTTGTGCTACCACCGTCTACGCTCACAGTATATAGTTCTGTCATTGCATTTGTTGGGAACATTGCACTTGTCGCAGGATCTTGGATAGATGCATTAAATAGCACTTGTTTACCATCCGGTGTAAATGCTGTTGGTGTTTCACCTGCCGAGTTTGATGTAAGGCGCTTTGCAGCACCTCCATTGGCACTCATCACATACACATCCATATTTCCATTGCGATCGCTTGCAAACGCAATCTTCTTGCCATCAGGACTCCACACCGGCGAACAATCGTAAGCCGATTGAGTGGTAAGTTGCACTGCCGAGCCTCCGGTCGATGCCACTTTATAAATATCACCCTTGTAGCAAAACACAATTTCTTCTCCACTTGGTGAAATGCGTACATCACGCAACCACAAAGGAGTTACAGCTCCCGCCGTAGCAAAAGCAGATGCCAAAATAATACTTAATACTGTTTTTTTCATATCGTTGTTTTAAATTTATTTTCAATTATCCCTATCACATATTTAGCACACACTAATAACAATTCTTGTCATTAAGCCACAAATTTAATATTAAATTTGTTATTTTCATCACTTTGCACTACCTTTGAATATACTTTTATTTAATATTCGCATCTATGAAATTAAAATCATTATTTTTAGGAACTATTTTACTTATGACATCGTGCAATATAACAGCTCAAGACATTCAGCTACCTGAGCCGACTCGCAATGGAGGGATGCCTCTAATGGAAGCCGTAAATAATCGTCATTCTTCTCGTGAATTTTCCGACGCCACACTCGCCCCTCAGCAATTAAGCGATATGCTATGGATTGCTTGCGGATATAATCGCCCTGAGAAGCGCACTGTAGCCACTGCACTCAATCGCCAAGAAATGAGTGCTTACGTCATCACCCCTGAGGCTGTGTATCGCTACGAGCCTAAAGATAACAAACTTATTCACGTGAATAGTGGCGACCACCGCGAAGTAAGTGCAATGCAAGATTACGCAAAAACCGCTCCTCTCAATGTGGCTCTTGTGGTCGATATGGCAAAGCAAGATAAGGATATTTTTGCCGCTATGACTGTGGGCGCTATGAGCAACAATATCTACCTATGGTGCGCATCAGAAGGTCTTAACACTGTGGTTAGAGCAAGCTTCGACAACGAAGGTCTTAAAAAGGCTCTTAAACTTAGCGAAACCGAACAAGTTCTTCTCGTCCAAACTATCGGCAAATAAGCACTGAGCTAACATTCTTATGAAAAACTTCTATTCTATAATAGCGTTTGCAATATGCATAACGTCGCTCATATCTTGTGATGCTCCGCAAAGCGAAAACGGACCTGTCACATACCGAAATATGACCCGAACAACGACAAGAATCAACAATAGCGAAGGCTATTTTGTGTATAACGTCAAGACTAAAGGCATCGGGAAACCTCTCGGAATGGCATTCAACGATAAAAACGACGTCCAGCTGCAAGCGGCACAAGCAATAGGAATCAAGCCAATAGAATCGTTAAAAGATGCTTTCAGCATAACAAAACCCATCGTCGAAATAAGTTCTTGCGATGAATATGTGCTTGACTCACTCACACATTCAATGCCTTATCTCATCCCTAAGGCTGCCAGTCTGCTCAAAGACATAGGCAAAGCCTTTACCGACACTGTAGAGGCTCGCGGAGGTAAAAGATGCCGAATGATTGTAACAAGTGTACTACGCACCGACAATACGATAAACAAACTTCGACGACGCAACCGCAATGCCACCGAAGTGTCTTGCCACCTATACGGCACAACATTCGACATCAGTTGGCGACGTTTTCATCATTCCGACTCAACTTATATTATGAGTACCGAAGATTTAAAGAACATTCTCGGGGAAGTACTTTATAAGATGCGAGCAGATGGTCGATGCTATGTAAAATTTGAGCGCAAGCAAAGTTGTTACCACATCACCACCCGATAATACACATAAACGAGGTGTAAAACGACCCTGTGAGGAGAGCATCGCTGAAAGCGATATATAGAACAGCCCGGCGCAAAGCAAAGCGACACGCCGACGTAGAGATGTCGGATAAGCGCACACGCCCGCAAGGCGTCATCTGTGGTAACCGGGTGCTTTAGCTCCCGGAGGTAAGCATAACCCCAAATAAGTGTGCCGTTTAGGTACACCACCTAAATAACCCTACAAGAACGCCTCACCCGTAGCTGGAGTTTCTCCGAATTAGCAACATTAGTAAGAATTGTATTGATGTATTATGTCGATTTTTACAATTTGTTCAATCTTCCCGAACGAGATTGGGAAAAGAAGAAGATTTTAGAAGAAAATCCACCTCCACAACTAACACTTTTTTGATTATAGGGGCTTGGAAAACGAAAAAAGAAATCTCAACCACTTTAATTCAGCGATTGAGACTCTATTTCTATGCTTTACCGATTTTTATCAGACACCAATAATTAGAGATAAACTAATTTCAATTTAGTAAAATCGGGGATTCAAGTCTCTTGTTTTATAGAGTCTATTATTTTTTTACAATTCAATACAATGGGATGTGTCTCATCGTATATTTTTTCACGAATCTGCAACGCTTTGGTAAAATGGTCTAACGCACTATCATAATTATCTTTAGAGTAATAAGCAAGACCTATGTTGTAGTAGGACGAAGCAGTGTCGGGATGCTCTAATCCCAATACCTTTTTGCGAATCTGCAACGCTTTATTGTAAAAGTCCAACGCACTATCATAATCGCCTTTATCGTGATAAACATAACCTATGTTGTTGTAGGACATAGCAGTGTCGGGATGCTCTAATCTCAATACCTTTTTGCGAATCTGCAACGCTTTATTGTAAAAGTCCAACGCACTATCATAATCGCCTTTATCGGAATAAACATTACCGATGTTGTTGTAGGACGTAGCAGTGTCGGGATGCTCTAATCCCAATACTTTTTTACGAATCTGCAACGCTTTATTGTGAAAGTCAAACGCACTATCATAATCGCCTTTATCGGAATAAACATTACCGATGTTGTTGTAGGACGTAGCAGTGTCGGGATGCTCTAATCCCAATACTTTTTCATAAATCTGCAACGCTTTATTGTGAAAGTCCAACGCACTATCATAATCGCCTTTATCGGAATAAACATTACCTATGTTGTTGTAGGACGAAGCAGTGTTGGGATGCTCTAATCCCAATACTTTTTCATAAATCTGTAACGCTTTATTGTAAAAGTCCAACGCACTATCATAATCGCCTTTATCGGAATAAACACTACCGATGTTGTTGTAGGACATAGCAGTGTCGAGATGCTCTAATCCCAATACTTTTTTACGAATTTGTAACGCTTTATTGTAAAAGTCCAACGCACTATCATAATCGCCTTTATCGGAATAAACATTACCTATGTTGTTGTAGGACGAAGCAGTGTTGGGATGCTCTATGCCATAAAGTCTTTCACAAATGGGTATTAAATTCAGGTACACTTGTTCTGCTTTATCATATTTAGCAAATTTCATAAGAAAGTCGCCATAAATAAAAAGTAATTTAGCATACTTATTTTCTTCATAGTCGCATTCTTGGGCAAGTTGATTGGCTTTAGTATATATTTCGTCAGTTTTGGCTATACGCTCTTCTATAGAGAAGTTTTCATCGGCAAGCATAACCGAGGCCTTAAATAATAATTCATCTACTGATTGTCTGCCTAAAGTCTTAACCTCTCGCACACTACGCAAAATTTCATCAGCATCACGTTCTGCTTCGTCAAGTACAGTATTAGCTTCACTTACCTTTCCTTGTTCAAATAGAGTAATAGCTCGTTTCATTCTATCCGAAATACGTTCGCCGGCAAATTGAGCTACTCTAATAGCTGAGCCCAATAATAAATTCTCATATTCACTAAGTTCCTCTTCCAATTTATGTTGCTCCGATTTCTTCTCATTCAATATGTTTTCGATGGTTTCATTAGGTGTATTTTTACATATAGTGTCCAATGAAGAAATCTCTTGCTTGAGTTTAATCAATCGTTCTCTCAACGACTTGTATTTATCATTTCCGGCAGCAAAACCGATATTGTCAAGATGAGCAACAACTACCTCGTCCATCTTAACTTGAGAATTTTCAACCTTGATGAGGTTACTATGAAGATATCGTTCCAATTGTAACACAAAATCAAGTTGTAGCTTATCGGGACAATCAAATATATTATAGAAATGACCATATTTAGTTTCAAAACTTAGTTTAAATTCTTGTAGATCATTACAATAATCACCCGGTTCCTTGAAGAATACAAATATTTTAGTTGGTTTACGCCCAGCCAATAATTCTATATTAGCAACATTTAATTCCGTCTCGGTATAAGATCCAAACCTTTGCCAAAACATCACCACGCAGATGTCGCAATCTTTAATCTTGCGATTATATTCTTCCTGCTTATGTAAAGGTCCCATTGAGGAGTCTAAAAACTCCCATTTTACTGGTTCTAACCTTATGCCCCGTATTGAAAAAATAGAGTTTAAGTTATTAAATAGTGTGTCAAACTTTTCTCTTTCGGGAGTAAGTTCTTTGGAAGATGCTATAAATACTTTAACTACACGTTTTCCCATAATCAAAATCAGGTATTTATTTATCATTAGCGAATAGTCAAAAATCTCTATGACTACTACTGAATAACATTAGTATCTACAAAAGTAGAAAATTTTATCGTCTATTCAAAAGGAAATCTCTTTTTATAATTGCGATTAGAAAAATTGTTGTAGAAATTCCATGTTTGTTGATTGCATGATATATGCTCTTAGAATCGCAATCTTTATTGCCCTTAAAAATCCACGAAATTTATAAAAGTTTCCGATAGTTTCCCTTAATTTTGTTATCTTTGCACATATTGTATTTTTAGTACCGAGCAATCAGACAAATTGCATTTTGTGTTCGGAAATCAATGTTCTTAAAAACAGTATTATTATGTTTCAACAAGCTATTAATCTTTACAAAGAACAAAATAACATTAAGCATCTTAACATCACCACTGCTCTTATCGATATGGATGGTGTACTATACGACTCAATGAAGTACCACACTATTGCGTGGAAAATGCTCACCGACGACCTCAACATCGAAGCTACACGTGATGAGTTCTATCTCTATGAGGGTATGACCGGAGCAGGCATCATACGTATGCTGTTCAAACGTGCTTTCGACGAAGAAGTATCCGATGAGAAAGCTGCCGAGTTATATGCCATAAAAGCCAAATATTTCGGAGAAATAGGAAAAGTGGAAGTGATGCCCGATGCTCAACGAATGACCTCAATTCTACGCGACAACGATATAGAGCGTGTTCTCGTAACTGGTTCAGGACAAGCGTCTATTCTTAACTGCCTCGACCGAGACTATGCCGGAATTTTCGACCTTGACAAGAGAGTTACTGCCCACGATGTAAAGCATGGCAAACCTCATCCCGAACCTTATTTGCAAGGAATGGCGAAAGTGAAACGCACTCCCGAAGAATGTATCGTAATTGAAAACGCGCCTCTCGGCATTCAGGCGGGTAAGGCTGCCGGATGCTTCGTTATCGGAATCACCACAGGTCCAATCCCTAAAGAAGATATGATAAAAGCAGGTGCCGACTTGGTATTTGGCTCTATGAAAGAATTTGCCGATGCGCTACCTTCGGTTATAGATGCTTTTAGAAGTTAATTATTTCACAACGCACAACTATGGCTCAAAAAATAATTTTCACAAACGATATCAATAATTCACTCAACCAAGTGCTTGAAGATATTGACTTCAACAAGCTATTTGTGCTTACCGATGTAAACACATCCCACTATGTAGCGCCTAAATTAGCCGAAGTGTTCTACAATCATAATGCTACACACATCACTATTCCTGCAGGCGACACCAACAAGAACATCGATTCGCTCACACAAGTGTGGAGTAAACTCGGAAACAACGGAGCCACTCGCCGTTCACTACTAATCAATCTCGGTGGTGGAATGGTAACTGACTTGGGAGGATTTGCCGCATCTACATTTAAGCGTGGCATTCGTTTTGTAAATATACCCACCACATTGCTCAGTGCTGTCGATGCCGCTGTAGGGGGTAAAACAGGTATCAACTTCAATGGATTGAAGAATGAAATAGGTGTGTTCAACGAAGCCGATGCTGTGATTATCTCCACCACTCCGCTTTACACACTTCCTAAAGAGGAAATAAAGTCGGGATTTGCCGAAATGCTTAAGCATGGATTGCTTAAGGGGAAAGACACGTTCAACAAGTTGCTTGCTTTCGATTTCGACAATTTCAACCCCGACCATTTGCTCGATTTGCTCGAAGAGTCGGTAAACGTGAAACGTGAAATTGTAGCCATCGACCCTCACGAAAAAGGATTGCGACGCGCATTGAACCTCGGACATACCGTCGGACACGCCTTCGAGAGCCTTGCCATGAGTCGTAAATCGCCTATCCCTCATGGATACGCAGTAGCTTGGGGAATGGTGGTGGAATTAGTGCTATCACACTTGATTCTCAAATTCGATAGCGATGTTTTGCATCGTTATGCACAATTCATCTGCGATAATTACGGCGTTTTCTACATCACCTGCAATGATTATCCCGCACTTATATCTCTTATGAAACACGACAAGAAAAGTAACTGCGGCGAAATGAATTTCTCTCTACTGAGCGATGTAGGTGATATAAAAATCAACTGCGAAGCAAGCGAAGAAATAGTAGAAGCGGCTCTCGACATTTATCGCGACTTGATGCACATATAATCCCCCTTAAACACTCCTGCAAAATGCTTAAATATCACACTATAGATATATCTTGTCGAATTATTCCTAATGAAGTAAGCCTCGTTGTGAATATTACCGGTTGCACAATAAAATGTCCCGGATGCAACGAACGTACACTATGGAAAGATAAAGGAATTCCTCTAACTCTCAAAGAGTTGCGAGCTGTGCTACAAAACTATCACAATGTCATTACTTGCGTGTGCTTTATGGGGGGAGAACATCAACCCGATGAAATAAATACGTTGGCACGATTCGTGAAACACAACTTTCAGGGAGTGAGGACAGCTTGGTACTCAGGACTCGAAACCATACCCGATGAAATAAATTATCTCAATTTCAATTACCTCAAGACAGGTCCTTATCAAGCATTCAAAGGGGCTCTTGGCTCGCCCGACACCAATCAACGCGTATTTGAAGTGTCGGAGGATTGTGCTTTAATCGACATTACCAATAAATACATTCGTACCGAACCCGATGAGGTGCGACAACTCGATGACGTTCAAAAACATGATGAAATCGTTGATACTCCACAAGAGGATGATGAAAATGCCAATATCACCGAGGACATTGACCAATCGCCCGACACCGAGGACATCGAGGATGTGGTTGCCGAGCAAGAACCCGACCAACCCATCGACTCTCAAGATGATTATCAAGATAAAGAAGATACAGCTCAACCGATCAACCCCGTTCACAACAATTCCACGCCTCCCGACGGCATAATAATGGAAATCTAACATAATGGCGATGTGTCAAAATTGGAATGACACATCGCCTGCATTTTTACCGATTATCGATAGCAAAGACCTTGCAACGCTACTTTCTACTTGGTTTTAAGATATTTATCATGATATTCATCGAGAATAGCTCGCACAGCCTTACCAATTTTGAGATAATCGGCTTCGGTAAGGTTAGCTAACGATGCTCTCACCGACCATAATGGCCCGTCGAAACCATCACCATTCAACAACACTACTGCCGTTTCTTGTGCCAAGCGCATCACAAAATCAAGAGGCTCATAATTCTTTTCAAGATAACAAGCAAAATCATCTCCATAGAATTTCTTTGCCCACACCATAATATCGATTTCGGAATAATACCCTGCACGCAATTCATCGGGCAAGAGAGTGAATCCAGTAGTGCTCCACAATGCTTCAAGGCGCTCTTTTATCTTGGTTTGCATCTTGTTTTTATACACATTCTGTTTGTCGAGCAACGAGAACGCAGCAAAGAGCGACATCTGTATCTGTTGCGGTGTTGACAATCCTGCTGTGTGGTTAAGAGCCACAAGACGACTGTCGGCAACCATACGATCGATGAATTTCATCTTTTCGGGTTCAAGTGTCAATGAACCATAGCGTTTATTCAATGCTTGTTTCTCAGCTTCGGGTAATCGGGCTATCAAGCGGTCGAATATATTCTTCTGTTGAGCTGCCACCACAGCCAATCGCCAACCGGTAGCGCCAAAATATTTCGAGAACGAATACACACACAGTGTATTCTCGGGCAGTTCATACATAAGTGAACGGAAGTCCTTCACAAACGTACCATACACATCGTCGGTGATAATCATCAAGTCGGGGTTATCGGTCTTCACAATATCAATAATTCGGTCGAGTGTGTGGCGCGACAATGTGTAAGATGGTGGATTGCTTGGATTAACCAGACAAAGCAACTTCACATTTTTATCACGTAGTTTATCTATCTCATCATCGGCATATTGCCAAGTGTGATAGCCATTTTGATCTACTCTGTTTGCGCTAATCTCCACTACATCAAAATCAAATCGGGCCAAATGCGGGATTTCGATATAAGGAGTGAAAATTGGTGACATAAGTGCTATCTTATCGCCTTTTCGCAACAAATAATTCTGTTGAAACGAATCGAAGGCATAACACATTCCGGCAGTTCCTCCTTCGCACGCAAAAAGGTCAAACTTCATATCATCACAACCTTTTCCGCCCATTTCTTGAGCCAAATAGTCTTGCACAAGCACTTCGGTGTGACGCAAAATGCGGTCGGGGGTAGGATATTGATCTCCTATCACAGCTTCAGCCCATTCAAGAGCCAAATCATCGGGGTCGGCTCCCTTTGCTACAAGATAAGTAAATGCTCCATTGAGAAGTTCGGCACCCTTGCAATCACAATGTGTTTTAATAAATTCATGTAAACGCACTGCAATACCCTGTTTTGACGGAATACCGGCTATACCCACATCGTCACACATAACTCGCTTGCATTCGGTCATCGCCCACTTACCTAAGAGGAAGAACGCCTCACGAGGTATCGTAGAGATCCAGTTTGGATTGCCACGCCCTGCATTTAAGAATGTTTTAGTTGTTTTGCGAGCATCTTCTTCAGCCATAGCTATCAATTTGTTCTTGATTTCAAAAGGGCTCATCTTTTCAAGCTGCTTTTCGTATTCACGAGAGAGCAACTTATCATTTTCATTTTGTTTGTTCATTGTTTTAATAGTATTAATAATAATTATTCCGGTTATGACATTAACAGTACAATTGCCACACCCCAGAGAATTAGCAAGGTGTTACCGATTGCATAAGTGACGGTGTATCCCATTGCAGGGAGCGAACTATCGAGTGAGTCTTGAATGGCTCCAAGAGCTGCTGTAGTGGTTCTTCCTCCCGCACAGCAACCAAGATTGATTGCAGGGTGGAACTTGAATATCTTTGCACCCATCCAGATACCTATAAACAAAGGTATTGAAGTGGCAAGAACACCGGCTATAAAGAGCATAAAACCTACCTCTCTGATTCCGCTAATAAATGTTGGACCTGCCACAATGCCGATAACGGCAATAAACATATTCAATCCAAGATTATTTAGAATCCACACCGCAGGTTCCGGAATACCGCCAAATGTAGGGTGCTTTGAACGTAGCCAGCCAAAGAATAAGCCGGCAATCAATGCGCCTCCACTCGTACTCAAACTGATAGGCACACCGCCAAGATGTAATGTCAATGCTCCGATAAGTCCGCCGATAACGATTCCTAATCCCACAAATACAAGGTCGGTCTTATTGGTGGGTCGATCCACATACCCCAATTGCGGTGCTGCCGCATTCACTTCCTGAACAAGACCCACAATACGAATTGTATCGCCTGCTTGAAGTGTGGTTTGTGCAAGCACAGGAATTTCCACGCCACCACGCTTTATGCTCTTTATTATTATACCACGCATAAAAGGCTTGGCACGCAAGGTGTCAACAGTACAGCCATCGGCAACCTTCTTAGTGAGAGTAATAGGCAATTCCTCGGCAGGGAAGTTAAGCAATTCGTAATCGCTCACTTCGGGACCAATCCAACTTTCATCTTGAACAATGTACTCACGTCGACCACTCAACACGATTTCATCGCCTCGAGATACAGCCACATCAGGCTTCACTTCAACAATCTCACCACCTATACGCAGACGTTCCACAAAGATTCGTCTACCCAGACTCTTAAAATGGTCTTCAATCTCAGCCACAGTGTGAGGTGTAGAAAAGAAGTCGGCGGTTGCTTTATATGCCCGGAATGCCACAGGACGACACGCATTGATATAAGCAGGATCATCAGTAATACTACTTCTATTAAGTTGGCGAGCAAGTTCTGCCGTTTGAGCCTTAACCTTTTCTAATCCACCAAGCATTTTAGGACCGATATTACCAAGTATATAGGCCGATCCCACTGTACCAAATATGTAAGTTACCGCATAACATACCGGAATCATATCAATCCAAGCCTTTTTCTCTGCAGCCGAAACGCCAAGTGTTTGGATTGTATCGCCACCCACACCGATTACAGCCGAGATTGTTTGCGCTCCCGACAACAAGCCGGCAGCCTCACCGGGATTATATCCGAATGCTACGGCAATGCCCCACGTAACAAGCAAACATACCACACACAGCACGCACGCAAATACCACTTGCTTTATCCCATCGCCACGCAACGAACGGAAAAATTGAGGACCTACATTGTAGCCAATAGCAAACAAGAACAGCAAGAAAAACACCGATTTCAAAGGTCCTGAAATCTCAATGCCCATTTGCCCCACAAGAACCCCAACAAGTAGTACCGAAGTTACCGTACCAAGAGAGAAGGACTTATACTTTAGCTTCCCTATCCAGAAGCCAACGCCAATCGTAAGAAATATCGCCAATGAGGGATATTCTCTGAATGTTTCAACAAACCAATTCATAATTCATACTTGTTTTTTGTTATTAAACATTTTTTCTCCGATAAAACACACCAACTCCACACATAGTTTACCACACCACAAAAAAATATGCACTATTCATATAGATAATCATTGCTATTTCTTATAAAAATGTGTGTATTGATTTAATTATCAAAATATTTTATTATTTTTGCATCAATTAACAAAATACATAATTTAAATATCTAATATCCCTAAATATTTGCTTTTATTACTATTTCTGATAAATCCAAATTACTTTTCACTTACTTATACCGTATATTTTATTCACCTTAAATATAATATTATTAATTATGAGAAAGATTGTTAACTTAAACATTCAATTAATATCTTTAATTGTTTTTATAGTTGCCTTTTCGGTTTCAGCTGATGCTGCAAGAAAAAAGACAAATAAGAAAAAACATGAAATCAAGATAGAACACGTTATCGAAACAATCGATACATTATTTTCAAATAACTTCAGTGATGAAATATCGGATAGTATTTTTGATATGACTAAATCAAAAATAACATCTTATATAGAACAAACATCAACTAAATATAAAAATATAGATACAGATTCTATCTATTCCTACTATTATAATAAAATGCTCGATACCTCCGATAGTTGCGAAATAAACCCATCAAAATATACTGAATTAAAAGTTGCTTGCTTCAAATTCTTAACATTAGACGCACCTATTGAAAACAATATTGCTTACGAAGGTTGTATTGAATCTTATATAGAAGAAAATAATATAGATGGTTTAAGGAAATCATTAGAACGATTTGAAAAATATTCAAAAGACTGTAAAGGAGCTTATGATGATATAATTTCCGGATACAGAGCAGATTTCAGATACTATTTAGAACCTTCTTCTTTTGAAGAAGATATGAAAGGTTATTGGGTAAGTACATCACATATATGTACAGGGAAACCTAAAATGAATTTCCCTTTCTCGATAATAGAAATTTCAGATTTAGATATAAATTCGGGTGTTAGACTTGTCAATGTGCCTGGTATTCAGAATAATTATGTAATGGGGGCTTTATTACCACAACGTTCGAGTAGTATATCAAGCGATATAGGATATATTCAATTCGGATTTAATTATGCAAAGACAGACTTAGGTAATGCCGAATTTGCAAAAAGTGGTTTTGAGTCTACTCGAAAATTTAGGGCTGACATGCGGGCTTCAATAAATAATTCAAAAGCCAGCATAGGAGATCAATTGACTGCCACTGCATTAACAGAGGTTACGGCAGGTTTACTTGATATGTTATTTATGAGTAGTGCTACATCTCATAGATCTGTAGAAACAATGGTAGCAAGTCTATCAACAGTGTCTCCTACTGTATTACAGGGACCATTAACATATTATAGTTATAAAGTTAATACTAATAACGCTAACCTATATAATCCAAGACCTGTATTTAATTCGAATATTACATATGTGAAATGGGAAAAAACCGATTCTGTTTGGTTTATATCAAATAACAAAAAACTGATAAGTCCTTATTATAATAAACAAGCGCAAGACAAATTAAAACAGATTAAAGAAACATATTCTTGGAAACAACCTAAATATTTAGTCCCTGTAATAGCAGCAGAAGTTGTGGGAGCTGGTTTGATGATATATGGTATCTCATCTCTGGCTAATTATACCGTAGGTGAAGATGGCAACAGCGGAAATTTGGCAGTAAGTATAATATCAATGATAGTAGGAGAAACTGCTATGATTGCCGCACCGTTAATTTCATATAGTATCCGGCATAACAAAATTGCAAAAGAATGTGCTGCAATCAATAAAGAGAACTTAAACCGCTTAAGCAAAAAGGTCCCTATGACCGTAACATTTACACCTGGATTTAATCCTCAACACAAAGCAGTAGGACTCGTGTCAAGTATCACTTTCTAATAAGTAGAATATGAAACGATATTTTATTTTTATATTCTTATTAGGTGCTACAATTTTAATGAGAGCACAAGACACCTTTTTGTGGGCTAATGCTGATTCTAAAGAAGCTGAACGTAGATATAATGAAATCTATGGAATAGGAGGCGAAGGATATGAGAGAAATCAGCGAATTCAACAATATAATAAAGAGCTTTATGAAGAATCTTTAAAGAAACAAAAGGCGATTGGAGATGCTATACAACGTAAATTGGATGAGATTGAAAGAAACAGGAGAAAAAACAACTCTCAAAACGTTCAGAACAATCCCATTGAACGCCGTTCAGGTGGGATTATGTTCGATTCAGGAACTCCACAAAATAAAAGAACTTCCAACAAAAAGATTTCTAAGAATAACAATACCAAGAAACGCCAACAAACTACAAATTCCAACAGTCGTTTAAATGCGGAACGAATACAACAATATAACCTCCAAAAACAAGAATATTTAAGAAAGCAGAAAGAAAAACGAGAAAAAGAAAAGAGAGAAAGAGCTGCAAAAATTCAACGAGACCGCAACAATGAATATCATCGCTTGGAAGCTGAGACACGTCATAAATCTATGACTGCAGATTGGCATTCAAGAGAAGGCGCTATAGAAATGGAACGATTACATAACTCCAATAATTTAATGAACGAGGTTATGAGAACTTATCAGCCCACTGCTGAAAGATCTTTATCAGCTCAACATCGAAGTCGTGGTAGAAGAGGATTAAGGCAAAAAGCTAATAAGCCAAACGAATGGCGTTTGGATCCTAATGCGAAAGTTATTACTCAATATCCTGAATTTAATGCAGAATATAGACAAGCGTTTATTAATGCTATCTCAGAATCTGAGAAAGAACTTCAAGTTAAGCTAAAACCCATAACACCGACTCCTATTTGGGTGCAAATGAAAGCTAGTATGCCAAAAGAATCTTTGGAAATAAATCTTGCTAAAATGTCAGTTGAATGTGAAGGAGAATTACCTCAATATATAGGTTTTAATCAAGAAAGTAATTCTTATATATTTGCAAGTCAAGATAAAAGTAAAATTTTTTCTATAGAAAAAGATGGCAGTTCTTATTTGAGTCTCTCTGATAAAAAAGAAGAACAAACTGATATAATTAAGAATTTACAAGAAGAATCTAAATTTGGAGCATCTATCAATCTTACGGGATTAGAAGGAAATGCAGAAATAGGAACTGATGGAAAAACAAAAAAGACTCTTTCTGCAGAAATAGCTCCCAAAGTAAAACTGTCTTATAATGATCAAGACGTAAAGAATATGGTAAATTTTTCTCAAAAAACTATAGATTATATAAAATCTCAAAAAGAAAATAATGAAGATGGTTCCCATACAATCGACACAGTTTACTATAATTCATTCAAATCTAAGGATAACGTTACTGGAACACAAGAAATTTATAAATATAATCCCAAACCGAATAATGATAAGAAAAACGATACTGAGATTAATAATAAACTTGGTGCTCTGAAAGTATATGCAAAAACATTAGGATATAAAGATGTTTATAGTGCTAAAGTTGAATATTCGAGAATTGTGGGGAAAAATTATAGTTTCGGTGGTGAATTTGAACTAAAAGGCGGTATTGATGTTAAAGCTGAAGCTTCTGCATCGGCATCTTTATTTAATTCTAAAATCGAAATGGGATTAAAAAATGAATTCGCAACTATAACATCTAGCTTAACATATACAAAGCGAGGAAAAAATGGAGACGTGGTTGTATCAAAGACGGGAGGTAAAATAGCTGGGATTAGTGGGATTTTTGTTTCTTCCAAAAACAAACAACCAATACCTGGATTATCACTCAAATTAAATCCCGTATACGAGATTCATCATATTAACACCAATAACCTAAATTTTTCTGATTAATTTATGAAACGATGGATTTGTATTATTTTTAGTCTAATTTGCTGTATTATTGTTAAAGGTATAGAATTAGAGGTTAATGTACTATCTACACCAGAAGAATTAGACTTAAGCAATGATAAACTATGCGTGTTGCCTGGAAAAGGTTTATTTGTGATATCAGGCAATACCGTTTTTTCATTGGAGGGGAAAAGTGAAATATCTAGAATAGAATTACTTGATACATCAGAAATATCTCATTTTATGTTTCTTAAGGATCGCTTTATATATAAAGCGAAAAATAAAATATGTTCGTATATGGATAAAGCGAAAGTGGAATATCAATTTGAAAATGAAAATTTTGAATATTATCCAAGTAGAGAGGATAGTTTGTTTATAGTACGAACAGAAAAGGACACTTCATATGTATATGGATTAAAATTAGGAGAAGATGCTTTAAAACCAATACTTTGTATTTCTGATTCAATAATCGGAGTATACGGTTCTGTTAACAATCTAACTTTAGCCACAAAATCAAGAATCTATGGTTATACCAATCAAAAACCTGAAATTCTATTTACTACGGCTGAAGATATCCGTTCTATAATATTTACCCCATTTGGCATATTATTTTGTTCCCCAGAAGGACTATTTAGAGTTATTTCAATTAATCAATATTTAGCTCTTGCAAGTGGTGGAATAAAACAATTACTCTATGATGGAGAAATTATATACGCCTTGACTGATTCGGGATACATACTCTCATTATCCGAAGCTACCCAATAGATTAAGAAACTCTACTATTAATAAATTTTAACCGATTGATATTTGGTTGATTATTGCCTGTTTTTAGTGATTTCTAAATTTATTTTCTTACATTTGTAGAGTACTAAAGTTTTTACTCACCTAAATACCAAAAGTTATGGATATGGATAGGAATATCATCGGAAAAGTATTTAATCCGGAACAAGGCAATGCAAGAGCGGCTTGTGTGAATCTGCACACTAATGTCGTTGGAATAATTACCAAAGGTGATGATGCCGATCAGACTATTGCATCATTTCAAAAGGCGGCAAAAAAGATTGGTAAGAATACTTGGGATGAAACTAAGGAACTATGGGACAGTATCAAGACCGATTCTCCTGTGATGATGTTTAGTCGCTCTACAAATTCAGATTCGGTTAAAAGTTTCTACAGGAATCTTGGCGAAGCAATAGGAAAATACCCCAACGACCACGTTCTTAAAGCTTCGATGATAGGAATGTCTTCATCAGTATTAAAAGTTCGCCCGGAGTTATCCTATCCTGTCGATTTCTATGAAATAAGTAATACCAATAAATATTGCGGCACACTTGCTGTGGTCCTTTCTACCGCTCCTTATAATCGAAAAGAAGATTGGGCAACACTACAAAAAGCTGTTCTTAATGCATATAAAACACTTTGCAGCGAGAATCCCGAAGAACAATGGGACGCTGCAGGTGAAGTTCTACGTAACGCATTCGGCGCCGATGAAGCCTACGTTATCATTGTGTATGCCAATACTTGTCGCGATAGAAGTTTTTGGAATATCCCTGAAGGTGAACTTACCAAGCATCGTCTGAAAATCGATTGGAGCAAAAAGGGTTGGGCGTTGATGTCGGAAGAATATAATGAATCCACCTCCGAAACAATTCAAGCAAGGATCGGTTCGCCGCTTAGTTATGAAGGTTTCGGAACTTTATATATCAAAGAAATTACCGATAATGAGATTACGTTAGTGTGTGAGCAGGAGGAACATACTCTAACACCCGGTGAAACCATTTATTTCCACTACAACGATAGCTACGAGGATCACGAAGGTGTTGAATGGCGCGATATCAATCACAAATTAGAAATCACTTGGTTATAAATCACTATCACCGACAAATCTGTTTCTCTACACAACAAAAAATGAGGGTGTACCAAAAACTTAATTTTGATACACCCTCATTTTATAGGGGCTATAATCTTAAAGATTATTCTACATCTATTCGGCTCACTTCTTCCACTCCATCAATCTTATTGATGCTATCAACAGCTTGATTGAGCTCGTCGACCGAATGAACCGAGAAATCAATCGTACAAGTACCGATATTGTCCATTGTTTCGGTTGCCAACCGAGCTACGGGTAAGTGCAATTCATCGGTTATACACGACAATAATTCGCTCAGCAAGTGGTAACGATCGATAGCCTTCACACTGATACGCACAGGATAAACAATATCCTTATGTTCATCAAATGATTGCGCCACTATCGCATCGCCCTCACGCGAAGCCCTTGCAAGAGCCTTTGCACAGTCGCTCTTGTGCATCATCAATGATCCATCACCATTTTTGAAAGCAATCACCTCATCACCGGGCAGCGGATGACAATGTTCACAACGAGCGTGTTCTACTTTCGGCTTATTTTGCAGATAATGACGAAGTTCTTTTTTCGCCTTGTACAACTTAACGTGATTGAGCCAATCGGGTTCAGGATGCACATCGTCCGATGTTCCTATTTCCACGCAATCGCCACGATTAAGCATTGTCTTTATCGACGACAACTTGCCATTGATGCGCGCATATTTAGCCTTCAGTCCTATATTTGTGTGAATATAGAATGCAAAATCGAGGGCACTTGCATTCTTTGGCAAAATCACACCTTGACCATCGGGGGTAAACACAAGAATATCATCATTGGGGAATCCTAAATCCACCACTTCCAAGAAATCGGCCTCATCGGTAACTTCCGATATCTCGGTCAACATTCCTCTGAATTTTTCCACCCAGGAGTTCACATTCGACTCTGTACGCTCTGCTACACATCCCAATCGTGATTTACGCACCATTCGTTCCGATGAAATGTGAATTTCTTCCCATTGATTGGCACACACTTCGGCTCCCACTTCTTGCTCGCACAGCAGCTTCACATGGAATGACTGATACCCATTACGCTTAGGAGCATTTATATAATTCATCACACTACCGGGCAGTTCCTTAAAATTGTCGGTAAGTACCGAATAGATGCGAATTGCCATTTCTTTTTCCGAAAGGCGCACATCATTCACGATAGCATAATCAGGATAGATGATACGAATATAATGTTTACCTTCCACATGCTTAAAGTCGGTTCCTTTTTCCTTCATCTTGCGCCACAAGCTGAATTCATTGCGATATCGCACCTCGATAGTTACATTCAGCCCCGCATTGGCAAGACAATCCTTCACTTTTGTTACAAAAGCATCAATTTTAGGATTATTACGTTCCTTCTCAGCCTCAAGTTGCTCCTCGATGCAATTGTATTCACGAGGGCTGCGATAACGGAACGACAAATTTTCCAATTCACCTTTAATGTGATACATTCCCAAGCGATTGGCAAATGGAGCAAAAAAATAACCTGTTTCGCCTGCAATCTTCATCTGCTTGTGAGGCAACATTGCATTCAGCGTACGCATATTGTTAAGGCGGTCGGCGAGTTTCAAAAGCACCGCACGCACATCATAGTTTGCCGACGACAATATCTTGCGGAAGTTATCCACTTGATTCAACTTTTTCTCGTTCTTCTTCTTTGTTACCGATTCCACCAAGAAGCCCACGTCCTCACCATAGCGTTCCACTATATCTTCTATCGTATAGTCGGTATCTTCCACCACATCGTGCAGGAATGCCGCTATAACAGGATTTGCTCCCAATTCAAGCTCGGTTGCAACAATCAGTGCCACTTCTACCGGGTGAATTATATATGGTTCTCCTCCTTTACGGAATTGTCCGCTATGAGCCTTAGCCGAAAAATCATAAGCATCTTTTATTCTGTCAAAGTCGTGCAACGATACGCGTTTACGCATCACATCAAATAGCATTTGCACCTCGCCATCTATCTTTTCTTGGTAAACATTCTTCATAATTTCTCTTTTTTTGTATACAAAAATAGGGATTATCTCTGGAAAAATCTAACGAATGAGGGAAAATAATGATGGCTGCACTGGTGTTCAATGACTTATGAGGACTTATGATGAAAGCCTCGCCGATGCAAAAGTGCAAGAAAATGAAAGGTAATGAGTGCGGACGGTTTTCAAATCATTACCCAATAACGAGGTAAGTTTATAGGTCGTTGGAGTTTATTTCTACTCTCTGCCATATTCTGCATAACAATGCACAACTCGCTGATAACTAATTTTGTAACCAAAAAGAATTGGATTATGCGAAGTACATTTAAGGTGCTGTTCTACGTGAACGGAAGCAAAGAGAAAAACGGTATTGTTCCCATTATGGGACGAGTGACAATCAACGGTTCTGTGGCTCAATTCAGTTGCAAGCAGAGCATCGCAAAAACAATGTGGGATGCCAAAGGTAATCGGGCAAAGGGCAAAAGCAAAGAGGCACGGGATATCAATTTGGCTTTGGATAACATCAAGGCTCAAATCATCAAGCACTACCAACGCTTATCGGATAGAGAAGCATTTGTAACTGCCGAAATGGTACGCAATGCCTATCAGGGTATCGGAACTGAGTATGAAACATTGCTCGGTGCATTTGATAAGGACAACGAGAGTTTCAAGAAGCGTATAGGTATAGACCGTGCTGCAAGTTCCTATAAGGTGCGTGTAAGGTCACGCAATCATTTGGCTGCGTTCATCAAGAAGTGTTACAAGCGTAGCGACATTGCAATGCTTGAACTTACTCCCGACTTTATTAAGGAGTATGAAATATACCTCTCTACCGATGCAGGATTGCATAATGGCAGTGTATGGGCACATTGTATGTGGTTGAAAACAATCGTTTCAAAGGCTCATTACAATGGATTGACACCGAGAAATCCATTTGCTCTGTATCGGGTAAATCAGAATATCAAGGAGCGACAATACTTGACCGAAGATGAAATCAAGGCTGTAATGACTCACGAGTTTAAGGATAAGAAGTTGGCTTATATCCGAGACCTGTTCGTGTTCGCAAGCTTCACAGCTTTGTCATTCGTGGATATAAAGGAACTGACTACCGATGATATTGTAGAGATAAACGGAGAGAAATGGATTCTATCCAAGCGACACAAGACAAAGGTGAATTTCCAAGTGAAGTTGTTGGATATTCCATTACAGATAATCAAACGTTACGAGAGGTTTCAAGAGGACAAACTCGTATTTCCGAATCTGAACTATTGGAACATCTGTAAACCACTGAAAAAGATGATAAAAGAGTGCGGAATTTCAAAGGATATTTCATTCCATTGCACAAGGCACGGATTTGCTACGCTTGCTCTGAGTAAGGGTGTTCCCATTGAGAGTGTAAGCCGAGTATTGGGGCATACGAACATTACCACGACACAAAAGTATGCCAAGATTACTACTGAGAAAATTGACAAAGATTTGACGATGTTCGCTAACCGACTTAACCAATCGTTTAGTGAAATCTCAATAGCAATGTAACTATGCAACGAGCAATTATAACAATCACCGAAAGCGGTATCGTGAATATCCCAAGCGATAATGTTTGGATGTCAGAAATGGAATTAGTGGAGTTGTTCGGGGTGATAGCCCCGACACTCCGAACTGCCATTAGAGCGATATACAAGAGTGGAACGCTTTGCCCCGTAAGCACCCAACGATGCGATTTGGCTACGCCTAAAAGTTGGGCTACATTCTACAATCTTGAAGTGGTCGTTGCCCTTGCATTCAGGTTGAACACCTATGAAGCAAGCAGGATAAGGCAAAAGGTATTAGAGAACTTGTGCCAGCGAAAAGGAAATGCTTCTAACTTGTTTTTTACGTTGTATTGTAGTCTCACAACAAACTATAACTGAATATAATAATTATAAAATCATAATAGCACATGGATGTTCTAATCCAACAAAAGATGTTGTATTTCGTGTCGGTAATTAAAAAAATAACCGAGTTACCGATAAAGAATAGAAAAACTTTTCTTACCTTTGTGAAAAGATAAAACAAATTACTTCAATATGACAGATACTATAATAGGAAGAAGTGTTGAGCAAGAAATATTACGTCAGCGTATCGAGTCGAAGTCACCAGAATTGATTGCGATTTATGGAAGACGCCGTATTGGTAAGACTTTCCTTGTCCGTCAATATTTTAATGACACATTCCATTTTTATTCGACTGGAATTTATCAAGGCACAAAGAAAGAACAACTTGGTGAGTTTAATCGTCAGTTAGAGTATTATTCAGGACGCAAATGGAAACATGCTAAAGATTGGTTTGATGCATTTGCTCAATTGCGTGAATATCTTGAATCCATAAATGGAAATAGCCCAATTGTAGTATTCCTCGATGAATTACCATGGATGGACACTCAAAAAAGCCGATTCATTAAAGCTTTTGAGTTCTTTTGGAATTCATGGGGTGCAACGAATAACCGTTTGAAACTTATTGTATGTGGAAGCGCAACCACTTGGATGCGTGAGAATGTGCTTTCTGATAAAGGTGGTTTGTATAACAGAACTACACGAAGTATCTACCTTGCTCCTTTTACTTTATATGAAACAGAGCAATACCTCTTATCTCGAGGTATTAAGTGGAATCGTTATCAGATAGCCGAATGTTATATGATACTTGGTGGTACGCCTCTTTATTTGCAAATGCTTGAACGGGACAAGAGCCTTACTCAAAATGTGGATAATCTATTCTTCGTACAGAATGCACCACTATCGCGAGAATATAACTTTTTGTTTCGCTCGCTGTTTAACGAGGCTACACTTCATAAGCAGATTATTGAAGCATTGGCAAATAAAGCCATAGGGTTGACCCGTGCTGAAATTATAACAACTACAAAAATTGATGATGGAGGAGCTTTAACAAAGGCTCTACGAAACTTGTGCGACTGCGACTTCATTCGTCAATATACGGCATTTGGTAAAACTGAGCGAGGAACTATATATCAACTAACAGACTTGTTTACATTATTTCATTTGCGTTATGTCAAAGGCTATCGAGGGCAGGATGAAAATCATTGGCAAAATATGATTGATTCCCCATCTCGTAGAGCGTGGAGCGGCTACTCCTTTGAACAGTTAGCCCTACATCATATTCGCCAGATAAAGCAAAAACTTGGTATAAGTGGAGTACAAAGTGATATTTGTGGGTGGAAAGGTGATGGCGCTCAAATAGACCTATTGATTGACCGTAGAGACCAAACTATCAATCTCTGTGAAATGAAATTCTCACAAGGCGAATTTGAAATCACAAAACAATATGATGAACGCTTGCGTGAACGAGCTGAAATGTTTCGCTCCGTAACCAAAACTCGTAAAGCACTGCATCAAACCTTTATTACAACATACGGATTAAAGAAAAATATGTACAGCGGAACTGTGCAAAGTGAAGTTATTCTTGATGATCTGTTTGTAGAATAATACATTTACCTTCATTAGATAGTGTAGTTTGTTTATAAAAAATAAATTAATATTGATATGTGGTCTGACATTGAAACATCGAATGATTTACTTGGTTATACAGTCCATGCGAATCTTCTCAAAAGTATAATAATGCAAGAGAAGAATCTTCCTGTGACTATAGGTCTTTATGGAGATTGGGGAAGTGGAAAATCTAGCACCCTTAAAATCTTAAACGAAATGATTGAAAAGGATGCGGATTCAAAAGATAGTTCTGTTGTAATATATTTTGATGGATGGAGTTTTGAAAGCTTTGATGATGCAAAAATGGCATTAATACAAGGTATAGTAGAAAATCTTGAAAGTAGTAGATGTTTCACTGGTGATTTGAAAGAAACCGTAAAGAAGGCTGCCAAAACTGTAAAAAATAAAATCTTCTCTATGCGTACTCTTCTGTGGTCTGTGAAGAATGTTGTAGCTCCTGCCGCTATGGCATATGCAACAGGAGGTGCTTCATTTATTCCTAGTCTTATTTCATTCTTTGGATCTTTTAATACAGAGGATAAGAAAAAAGAATTATTGGAAAAGATAACAGGTGAAGATGCCGAAGATTTTATAAAAGAAGCATTTAATACACACATAAATACTGAACAGTTTTCTGCGGTCAGAGAATTTCGTGATAGTTTTAAGTCATTGATAAAAGCGACTGGTCGTGAACGTATTGTTATTTTGATTGATGACCTTGATCGTTGTTTACCAGAACACATTATTGAAAATTTAGAGGCGATTAAATTGTTCCTAAATGTTGAGAAAACGGCATTTGTTATTGCGGCAGATCAAAGTATTGTATCAGAAGCCATTAAAAGTCAATATGGAGAGAAAATTGGCATTGAAAGAAGACAAGACGGAGGTCGTAGTATTGGTGATGATTATATGGATAAGTTTATTCAAATTCCATATAATATTCCCAAATTGAGTGATCAAGAGGTAGAGACTTATATCACATTACTATTCTGCCAGTCAATGCTTTCAGAAGAAGATTTTGAAAAAGTTCATACGGACTTTCAGAAATATATTATTGAGCATAAGTTCGAAGGGTATGGATGGGGAAATATCAAGCAGTTAGATGGTGTAAATACAAATGAAGAGTTAAATAGAATTATACCATTTATGGCACATTGTACTCATTCTATTAGTCGCTCACTAAATAGAAATCCAAGGTTAATAAAAAGATTTTTAAATGCATTCGAAATACGTTCTCAGTTATTGTCTTTGAATGGCAGTGATACTATGGAGAACAAATTCCTTCTTCTCAAATTAATGCTTCTTGAAACTAGTCACAATGACTTATTTGCCGAATTGAATTCTTGGAGTATAGAAGCAAAGGGGCATTCAACTCAGATTCAATTACTCGAAGGAGCAGCCAAAGAAGACAGTCTACAGAAATGCGACTTCCCAAATTGGAATTTTGATGATGTAAAAGATTTACTACTAATGGAGCCATACTTTAGTTCTGTAGATTTAAGAGAGATATTTTGGGTATCTCGTGACAAACTTATTGATGGCATGGGTGGTGTTACGCTGATTCCCAAACGTATTAAAGAATTGTTTAATGAAATATACAATGCAAGTTCAGAACCGATAATGAAACAAAAAAGCCTTGCATTAAAGTCATTTAATGGAGATGAAATTGAAAATTTTTACGAACTATTATATCGTAAATCCCTTACAGATTCCGAATTGAAGACTCCATATAAGGTGTATTATTATTTAATTGAGAATGATGTGGACAAAGCCTATGAGAAATTCTTAATTTCTTTTGAAATAATAGTAGAAAAGGCTCCGATTTCAATTGCTAATAATATTAAAGGCATTATGTCTAAACACAGCGATGATTTAAATCTTATAAGATTGATAAATAAAAACGACCGTTTAAGTAGTCTTGTTTTCCCTAAGCGGAAAAATATAATTAAAATGTAATAGATATGGGAACATCTCAAAGACACCAACCTTCTGTCACAGGGCAACCCAATTGGGGGAAATCATCCCTTAGCCTTTCAGCTGCAATTAAAAATCTAGAAAGGCTTAACACTCTTGATAACGAGGATGATAGTTCTAATAATGAAAATAAGGATAATATTAGAACCACACCATCTTCTAGACAGTCAGTAAATAATAAGCAAAGAGAAAGAATTACAGCAGCGTATCGAAGAAATGTACATAATGCTGTAAGTAGGCTTATTAAGGCTTCAGGTGGAAAAAAGAAAGTAGCATCAGGAGCATCAAGAGCTCTTGGACATGCAGGTGTTGTTGTTCTAAGTAATTTTTTAGGAGCAATATCAGAAATAAGCATAAAAGGCTTATCTGGTTGGCTCGCCGAAAAAGGTATAACCTTAGATGGTAAAAACTGGAAAGAAATATCTGACATCCTCAACGATTTATGTTCAGATACTGTTATAGGAATGGATGAGACTGCTGCCAACCAAGCTCTAAGTGAAATGCTCCAAATCCTAGATAACACTATTAATAGTAGCACCTTAGATGTTGAAGAAGTACTTAATGGATGTTTGGAGAAAGAGCAGTTGCAAGATATTATTGATACATTTTTCGGAGTATATATATACGCTCATCTTTCTCAAAATTTTGAGGAAAAATTAACAAAAAAATATAGCCAAAAAGAGGTTGTTAAATATATGGAAGATATAAAGGACTTGATAATCTCCGATATAAAACAGGGTGTTTATGGACTTAATAGTACTCAAGTTGACTGGAATAGTGATGAGGGGAATCAATATATAACTGAAGAATTTAATAAAATAATATCAGTATTTGTCAATGATGAAGATTAAAATTACAGATTTCTCATATCGAGGAGAAGGTCAAAAAAAGCAACTTTTAGTAGCTATGTCTATTGAAGGAAGCAAAACGGTAGAGTCTACGGCGGTTCGTGTTGATTTGTATAATATTTCATATTTCGCTGAAAGAATAAATAAATTATATTCGGGACTCTTTTTATTGTCGGCAGAAGTTTACGCAATTGACAGAGCTATAAGTCGAAAAAAGGATTCAATTAATGGGTGGACTAGAGAATTAGATGTTGAATTTAAGATTCCTAGTGCGGCTCAATTTCAGTCATTATCTTCTAGTCTAAATCACCTGCTCTCATTCCTTACAGGAGATTATTGGACTTGTCGTTTTGAAGAAAGTCCAGTTATTGAATGGTGTCACCAAGAAGATATTGTTGATTATGATGAAGTAACGCAAGTAAACCTATTTTCTGGAGGTATGGATTCTCTCATTGGAGCAATAGACTATATGGAAACTAATGATGAGCACCATAAAGTATTTTTGGCATCTCATTATGATAGTATTATGAAGGGGCCAAAAACTGATCAAGAGCGAATTATCGAGAAATTCCAGCAAAAGTATCCAGGAAAGTTCATTTATTTACCAGCAGAAGGTATAACACCAATCGAATCAAAAGAACTGACTTGTCGTTCTCGTTCTTTTATGTTCCTTTCCATCGCAATGATGATAGCTGCTCATAAATCCAATATGGTGATTGTACCTGAGAATGGTCCTGTTTCGTTAAACTTTCCATTATCTGCTTCAAGAAGAGCTGCATGTAGCACGCGAACAACTCATCCTTTGTTTATACAAAATGTACGTGATTTGTTAAATAATTTGGGACTTCCAATTATCATAAATAATCCTTATGAATTCAGAACAAAAGGAGAGATGGTAAATGAGTGTAAAAATTTGCAGTATTTGCTAAGTATTGTAGATAAAAGTAACTCGTGCGGAAAAAGAGGCGGTCATCAATTTATGCCAGACAATCCCCATGCATCTCATTGTGGAAGATGCATGCCTTGTATGTATCGTAAAGCTTCTTTAATACATCATAACGACCCTTCAACCTATGGAATTAAGATGAGAACGCTATTTACTCAAACAAAGAAAATCAGCAATGATTTTTATGCAATGCTAAATTTCTTAAAAAAAGATCTTGGTACTATAGATATTGCCAATGAATTATTGGTGATGGGAATAAAGAGAAGCAATCCGCATTTTGATGATTATATATGTCTTGTTGAAAGGACAAGAGAAGAACTTAAAGATTTACTCAGGAAAGAAGCGACTGTTAGTATAAAACGTTATGTAGGATTGATATGATTGACACTCACTGCCATTTTGATATAATGTCTAATCCTGAAGCATATATATATGCAAAAGAAGTAGTTGGTGATATTGTAATAGGAATGACAAATCTACCAAGTCATTTTTGTATAGGGGAACCACATCTACGGTCGTTCAAACATGTAAGACTTGCTCTAGGATTACACCCCCTATTAGCAGCAGATAAACAAAATGAATTACAGATATTTAAAAATAATATAGAAAAAACATCATATATCGGTGAGATTGGTTTAGATTTCTCAAAGAGTGGTATTTCCACCAAAGAAATACAGATATCCGTATTGCGTAAGATTCTGAGTGAACTTAAAGGTAAAAAGAAAATAGTTAGTGTACATTCTAGAAAAGCAGAACGAGAATTACTGGATTTACTATGCGAGTATGATATTAAAAATGTGATTTTTCATTGGTATTCTGGGCCTATCGGGCTAATACCATCAATTTTATCATGTGGATATTATTTTTCTGTAAATGAGTCTATGACTTTATCTAAAAACGGTCAAAAGATTATTGAAAACATACCTAAATCCAGAATCCTAACAGAAACAGACGCACCATACAATTCGAAAACGGATATTGTAAAAGTACTCACATATTTACGAATGACAGAGCAGGATATAAAAAATAATTTTATGGAACTAATTTGTAAAATTAAGTGACTCACATTACCATTAATATTCATATTAAGATTAAGATATATCACCGCAGTTAAACTATACGATTTTAATTGCGGTGATTCTAATAATTCGATTCTATTGTTAAACTTCCAAGAACCCCATTAAGAAGGCATCTGGAAAGATAAATTTCTTTTCGCCGAGTGTAAATTTAATGTGGATAAATTTCTCGTTCTTGTTGATTTTCACAACGGTTCCTTCGCCGAATTTCTTGTGAACGACAGTGCTGTCAATAGCAATTGATTCTAATTTCGTTTCAAGGTCGTGCGTTGTTTGTGACTCTTGCGAGAGAACGACAGCCGCAGTTGGTTTCACAGGCTGTGGCTGAACAATGTGCTTTGTAGATACTACTTTTGCAGTAGGGTTGCTGTCCACAGGTTTTGCGACTCTGCGAGTAGTCTCAAAAGGTTCTGCTTTCTTTGAATATGAACTATAATCCACCTCGCTCATAGAAGATTGCTGATTATAGAACAGTTTCTCGTATTGCGTTTTGCGGATTGTGGTATCCCAACCGCCGACTTCATCGTTTGTGTGTTTGTCGATACCAGTATAGGTAAGGCTTGCATCCTCATAGCGTTTGAACTTAAAGATAGCATCATTCATCAGTGGTGCGTTGAATACACCAAGTGAACAAAGCATATTGAAATCCTCAACACTCAAACCTGTTACCTTTTTGAACAAGCCTGGCTCTAACTGCGTGATGACATCTTTGAGGCATCGCTCGCGATAGTCGGTCAAGTACATAAAGACAGGAATTCGAGTAGCAAACTTGATGAGTTTCTCTTGAATTTGCTTGCGTTTGCTCTTCATTTCCTTTTCCTCAGCAGAAATTTCTTTTTTCTCCTTTGGTGTCGGGTCGGGATTCTCTTTCTTCGCCTTCTTAACCGCCTCAGACTTATTGATAATGGTTGTCAGGTCGCTGTTGAGGTTGCGGAAGCCCTCGATGTTCATCAAAGCCCGCATCGCTTCGGGGCTTGCAAGCAAGCGTTTCAGCGTGTCGTTATCTACATTCACAAGCAGAGCAGATTCCCAACGCTTTGCGAGTAGTGTAGCCGATGTTCCAGCCAATGCAATATCAAGAATATCTTGTGCATCGACCTCCTTCATACTGCTGCCGTCGTATGCAAGTACGGGCAAGAACTTTATAAATTCGCCTACCTTTGCTTCGGGATTGCTCTCGTTAATGTCGAGCCGGCAGCTATAGTCGGATATTTGCCGCAAAGCTCGGTCGAGTGCAAAGTCGAATACATAGCACTCGTTCTTCATTATGGTCTTGCTACCTTCTTCATTCTTCACCTCCCAAGGACTCTGCACGCGGAACGCAGCCTGAAAATAGGTTTCAGGGCTTTTCAAATTACGGAGCATAAATATACCAGTCCAAGGTTTAACTGTTACACCCGTTGTCAACTTACCGCAAGTGAGCGTAATGGTCTTTGTCTCCAATGGATCGCCCATACTGGCTTGCACAGGGTGCAGAGCATCAAGGCCTATTCCTGCAGCAGTTCCGGCACAAACTACTACCTTATAGTTGTGGTAGAACTTGTTTTGCCTTTGAGCAAGCAGATTAGCCATAGCAAAGCACGAAGCCACATTTGGCAAAAACCACAATGTGTGCGAAAGCACATTAAGCAAGCGTGTATCGCTGAATGGCATTGGCGGTCGCTTGTCCTGTCCCAATTTAAGGTCATCTACACTTGTAGGCAAATAACCGCCACGAATAAGGTCGAGCCATTTCTGCACCTCATTCTCATATTTGAAACGGGCCGATTCTCCTTTGCCTTCTGCTGCAAAGAACAGATTCAAGTCAAATTCGTCAAACTCTCCTTGCTTGGCAACCTCTTGTATCTCATCGGGCATACGGTAGGTAAGCATTACCATTCGTGGTAAGGCGAGATAAGGATTGTTGCTGCCTTTCCATTCTGCTTTTGCTCGCTGCTCATCGCTGTAAGTCCAGTTAAAAATCTGTTCCTCTATAAACTCACCATTGTTTATGGCTCTGAATGGTGTTCCCGACAAGAAGAGATAATATCGTGTAGAGATTGGCAACCACGATTCGTTAATGGCATTATTAGCCTCATCTTTCTTGTACTTTTCGGCATCAAAATCTACTGCACTTTCTTCATCCTCCTTCTCAAACAACTCTTTTGCTCGCTCTTTCCAGGCTCCGAAGTGATATTCATCAAAAATTACCAAATCCCAATTGGTGGCGTGGATAAACTCATTCTTGGTTTTAATGCCGCCACTCTCGTTTGTGCCGAGCAAATCTTGGAACGAACCGAACACAACAATTGGTTTTGATTTGTCCGCTCTGTGGAACTCTTGGTCTATGTTCAGATTGTTGTTTCGAGCATCTTTGTTGGAGATATATTGCCAACCCTCAAAGTCGATGTGTGAAACAAGGTCTTCACGCCAAGCCGATTCAACTGCGGGTTTGAAGGTAAGAATCAATATGCGAGATAATTCCATCTTCTTTGCCAACTGATACGAAGCAAAGGTCTTTCCAAAGCGCATCTTGGCGTTCCAAAGGAATTTGGGTATGCGGTTAGGCTCCTCTTTCAGTGCTTGCTCAAAATAGGTTTTTGTTTGCTCCACTGCGCGGAACTGCTCAGGGCGCATGGTAAAGTTTTGCGTTCTGTTCTCCTCGTTCGCAACCCCTGTGCGGAGCGACAAGATGGCAGCCATAACATCCGCAACCGAGCAGCGGAACCATTCATCAGTCTTGTCAAGCGGGTTAAGGCGTTTGCAACCTTTGCGTTCAAGCAGACGATGCACATCCTTGTCGGTAAAGCAAGAGCCATCGTTGCTCATGGCCGACTCCACCAATACAATTTCATACTGCACTTTGCTTGTGTGCAACTGCTCATCTATGCGTTCTTTGGCTGTACGGTCAGTGTAACCTACTTTAAGATAGCCTTTGTGGGAATCTACTCCAATCAGGCGATAGGCATATATCGTTGGAGTAACAGTCGGGCGTTGAGGAAAATAATTGTGTTCCATAGTATTACTCCATAGGTTTAATCATTGACTCAATAAATTCAATCTCTTCTTGGGTCAAATTGTACTTCTCATACAGGTCCTCATCAGTCCAAGACTTTGAA
>SUXH01000011.1 GCA_015061055.1 Bacteroidales bacterium | reverse complement strand
AGTCTTTTCACCTAAGTTAAGAATCGTTTCTCTGAGAACCGCAGTCCCTTCAGTCTTGTTCTTACCTTGTGCTTACTGTTATCTTTTTTCGTCTATCGCAAATAAGTCAATGTTCGCTCTTTTGCTCTCGTAGCTCAAACTCCGCAACGGCGTTTCTTTCCGAAAGCGTGTGCAAAGTTAATACCTTTTTTCAAACCGACAAAAAGTTTCAATAAAATATTCTTGTTAAAAAATGTTTAACTTATGTTTTACAGCATACTTTTGTTCTTCAAACCTGCATCCAAGTTATTTAAACACAACTACTAAGACATTTATTCTTTTAAAAAGTCTCAAATCAAAAAAAATCTCGTATTTTTGTAAAAAATATCATTACCAAAACAATTTTGACTAAAATATGAAAAAAATACTTTTATCAGTTCTTTTGAACACCACTATTTGTACAACTTCATTTGCCATTTCTCCAATGGATATGAGATTCCACTGTGAAAATGACACAACAAAAATCAACACATTATTAGAAAACGGGAAAAAAAGCAATTTAAAAACAGCGAACGAGTTAGTTGTGTTCTATGCCAATCAGCTTCTCAATACCCCTTACGTTGCACACACCCTCGAAGGCGAATCAGAGCTACTAACAATCAACATCGATGAACTTGATTGCACCACATTCGTAGAAACTCTATATGCTCTTGCACGCACTACCCTATCAAACCGCACAAGTTGGCGCGACTACGCCAACAACCTTGAATCGGTAAGATACCGCAATGGTGTTATGAGCGATTATTCTTCACGTCTACATTACATCAGCGACTGGATAATCAACAATACCACTCGCGACAACGTCAAAGACATAACTCCCAATTTCGCCAAATGCAAATATTTAGTGAAGACCATTGATTTTATGAGCAAACATCGAGATGCCTACCCTTCTCTCAAAGACAGCACCATTTTTGAGAAAATAAAATATTTTGAAAATGCATTTCGATCTCACCGTTTTCCATACATTAAAAAAGAAGACGTAAATGCAAAAAACAGCATTGCAACATTCAAAAGTGGAGATTTTATAGCTATGGTCACCAACATCAAAGGTCTTGACATATCACATTTAGGTATAGTAATCAAAGAGAACAATGAACTATATTTCATAAATGCATCTATGGGAGGAGGCAAAGTACAACTCGAGAAACACACCTTTTATGAATATTTGAATCGCATACGCAGTTGTATCGGCGTCAGAGTTTTCAGAATGATAGAATAATTCAAAAGCAGTTTCCTCACAAGCTAAAGGAAACTGCTTTTATTTTCATCAATATTCACACCCATATCGCCTCACCACACCAAGTTCTTCTTCAATCCTAAGTAATCTATTATACTTAGCCACTCGTTCACTTCGACTCACCGAACCGGTCTTTATTTGTCCTGCATTCACTGCCACCGCAATATCTGCTATTATAGTATCCTCTGTTTCACCGCTTCTATGCGACACCACAGCCGAATATCCATTACGCTTAGCCAATTCCACAGCTCTTAGAGCCTCGGTCAACGTACCAATCTGATTCACTTTCACCAATATCGCATTCGCACAACCCGAATCGATTCCTTTACGTAAAAAATCTACATTGGTAACAAACAAGTCATCGCCCACAAGTTGCACTCTATCACCTATCAGTTCTGTCAACAAATGCCAACCATGCCAATCATTCTCAGCCATTCCGTCTTCTATCGAGTCTATCGGATACTTATCTACCAAATACCGTAAATATTCTGCCTGCTCGACCGAAGTAAACACTCGCCCATTCGATTCTTTCCAACTATAGTCATACATTCCATCACGATAAAACTCCGACGAAGCACAATCTATCGCGATCGTCACATTTTCTCCCGGCTCATAACCGGCCTTCACAATAGCCTCAACAATCACTTTCAACGCGTCCTCTGCGCCACCAAGCATTGGAGCAAAACCACCTTCATCTCCAACCGACGTACTCAGTCCCCGTTTCTCAAGAATCGACTTCAACGCATAAAACACCTCCGCTCCCATTCGCAATCCTTCGGCAAAGCTGTCAGCACCGATAGGACGAATCATAAACTCCTGAAAAGCTATTGGAGCACTGCTATGAGCACCTCCGTTCAAAATATTCATCATTGGCACCGGTAATACAGATGCATCTACTCCACCCAAATATCGATACAATGGAATTCCATAATAAGCTGAAGCAGCCTTAGCCACAGCGAGCGACACACCTAATATCGCATTCGCACCCAAGCGCGACTTGTCTCGCGTACCATCAAGCGCCACAAGCGTTTCATCAAGCAGAGCTTGATTACCCACTTTCATACCCACTATCACATCAGCTATTTCACCATTCACATTAGCCACAGCCCTCAACACGCCTTTACCGCCATAGCGTCCCTTATCTCCATCACGTAGCTCAACAGCCTCATTTTCTCCTGTCGAAGCCCCCGAGGGCACCGATGCTGTAGCCACAATACCATTTTCCAGCTTCACATCAACTTCAATCGTTGGATTTCCTCGAGAATCTAAAATTTCTCGTGCTTTCACATTCTTTATTCTCATATCTTTTATATTTAAACTCATATCAATAAAACAACACCTTTTTAGTATTGTTCCCAAAGATACAAAACATTTACACACACTATTCTTTTTTCCCAATCATTAATATTTATCATCCAACAAGATTCATCTATGACAAGACCATTATTACACATCAATAATGCTAAAACACCTCAGCGCAACCACAGTTGCATTGAGGTGTTTCCCGCTTTGTACTTATGCCAAGATTTTATTAAACTCTCAATTATCAATTTCACAAAACAACTTTTGTTGTTTTGCTTCCTTGCTTCTTGATATATACCCCATTCTGAGGGTTTGACACCTTCACCCCATTTAAGTCATAGTATTCAATTAGAGTTACATCATCCACAAACATTTCTTCCACACCTGACATATCTTTTTCAACTATATTATTGAAATCCCACCACACATAAGTATATTTATAATCCTCGATTGCACCAATTGGAACAAACAAAGCACATTTATCTTTATTTACATCCTTAAACACCGTTTCATCGACACATGTAGGTGGCACAGAATTTAACGAATATATTTTGCCCAACTTTGAAAGACCTGCAAAAGCATAATTTCCATACTTGTTACGGAGTAAGTAGCACCATCATAGATTACTACACTTCCGGTATATTCATTACTATAAATAGAGGAATAACTTACCTTATATATCACTTCGACGGTTTTGTCGGTTGACGAGATAATGTTGTAGTATATACCGCCGACTTCAAAATCATAAGCATAAGCACTGACCCACATACTTAGCAATAATGCTAATAAACTTATTTTCTTTTTCATAATTCTACAAATATTTAATATGTACATTTTTCAATTTCTTCAAGCACTTCATCGATTAAAGAACTTCCCTCTTTATCACTTTTTATATATTCTACCTGGTATAATTTATTTAGTGCTTTCTCTACCACATCTTTTTGATCTTGTCTCAATTTATCACCAACCAACAAATTAGCCAACAGTGTCACGTGCGGTTATAAATCGATATCCTACAGCACTTGAAAAGTGCCATTTTATCTCGATGATATGGTTTCTTTCAGAAACTGTTTTTTGTTGTTTATTTCCGCACGTGGCGAAAACCGAAGGTTTTCTTACGCGCGGTTAATACGCGATTTAATGCCTTTGGCATAATAATCAGGTTTATACTGTTCTATACCCCAAATAACTCTTAATTAACTTACCTACCGGATTATCCTTATCAGATGAGCCAAAACTCGCTAACCCCTAAACCAAGCAAAAAAGTCTGCAAACGGCTTTTAAACACGTTTACAGACTTCTATATTATGCCATACCAAAGGATGCGATGAAACTCCGATAAAACAGGATTTGAGAGCTTTCTCATCTTTGTAATCCGCCTGGTCGCAAGGACACTATAAATAGTTGGGGCCCGCCATCAACGAGAATGCTTATCTCGGTATTTCATTATAATTTGAAGAGTAACCCAATCTGCTTTGATATGGCTATTTATCAAATTTTAATTACCAAAGTTAGGTTTTTACTTTATCACTGGGAACTCTTTCCCTCATTTGCCTACCTTAATCTATGGCAAATTTAATAAATTCATTTTTAATATCCAAATATAAAACAAGAAAAAGCCTCAGTTTACTGAAGCTTTTTCTTTATTTAACACAAAAAACAATTCTTATGCGTTCTTTACCTTTTCTACGATAGCCTTAAATGCTGCAGGATTGTTTACTGCAAGGTCTGCAAGGACTTTGCGGTTGATTTCGATACCTGCCTTGTGAATCAAGCCCATCAACTTTGAGTAAGAAAGGTCTTCAATACGTGCTGCTGCATTGATTCTTTGAATCCATAGAGCACGGAAATTACGTTTTTTGTTCTTGCGGTCACGATAAGCATATGTTAGACCTTTTTCCCAAGAATTCTTGGCAACTGTCCACACATTACGACGGCATCCGTACTGACCTCTTGTAAGTTTTAAAATTCTTTTTCTACGAGCTCTTGAAGCTACGTGGTTTACTGATCTTGGCATTTTCTTAATTTTTTTTGAATGTTAGCGGCATTTCAGTTTGCTCTTTAATCTGCTAAGCATTCGGTTAATAAAAAATACTTAATTCTTTTTTTGAAAAATCTCTGAGAAATCGTTTACTTTCTTACTTCAAGCAAAGCAACTTGCGAACGTTAGCTGCATCAGCACAGTCAACAAGAGTAAAGTGACGCAAGTTTCTCTTTTGCTTTTTAGTCTTCTTAGTCAAGATGTGACTCTTGTAAGCATGCTTTCTCTTAATCTTTCCTGTTCCGGTAAGAACGAATCTTTTTTTAGCACCGGAATTAGTTTTAACTTTTGGCATTTTTTTAATTTTTAATTAATTATACTTATAACAGAGCTTGGGCAACCCAAAAAGCCCAAGGCTCTTATTTTTCAATTCTTATTTTTTCTTTGGAGTAAGCATTATAGTCATTCGCTTTCCTTCCAAGACAGGCATTTGCTCTACTTTGCCAAATTCTTCCAAGTCATTAGCAAAACGCAACAACAGCACTTCGCCTTGTTCTTTGAAAAGTATCGAACGTCCCTTAAAGAATACATACGCTTTCACCTTTGCACCTTCTTTTAGGAAACCTTGAGCATGCTTCAATTTAAAATTGTAGTCATGATCATCGGTTTGAGGTCCGAAACGAATTTCTTTAACTACCACCTTAGTTGACTTAGCTTTCTGCTCCTTCAAGCGCTTACGCTGTTGATATAGGAATTTTTGATAATCCAAAATCCTACATACCGGAGGTTCTGCATTTGGAGAAATTTCGATAAGGTCAAGGTCCATTTCATCGGCTATACGCAATGCTTCAGCAATCGGATACACTCCTTGCTCAACATTATCGCCCACCAAACGCACTTCTTTTGCCCTGATTCGGTCATTTATTGCGTGCGGGTCTTTTCCTTCCTTATCCCCTTTTTTCTTTGCGACTTCTGCAGCCGGTCGCGATGTTGCAGGCTTCTTAGGTCCTGTCCAAGATGGTTTTTTCTCCATTAAATAATATTAAAAGTTTGTCATTTTCTCTATCTCAAGAGCAAAATCGGTTGCAAAGGTAGTAATTTTTTTCGAACCTTGGTCACCTTCGCCCTGTTTTCTTACAGAAACTTCATCATTTTCTGCTTCTTTTTCACCAACAATGAGCAAATATGGAATTTTTTTCAACTCATTGTCGCGAATTTTCTTACCGATTTTCTCATTTCTATCGTCAACGAATGCACGGATGTCTTTTTCGGCAAGTTCAAGTACAACCTTTTGTGCATAATCGTTATATTTTTCACTGATAGGCAACACAACCACTTGATCGGGAGCTAGCCATAGAGGCAATTTACCGGCTGTGTGTTCAAGCAATACAGCCACAAAACGCTCCATGGAACCAAATGGTGCTCGGTGAATCATAATTGGACGATGCTTTTGATTGTCGGCTCCAACATATTCAAGTCCGAAACGTTCCGGCAAGTTGTAGTCTACCTGAATAGTTCCAAGTTGCCAACGACGACCAATTGCATCTTTCACCATAAAGTCAAGTTTAGGTCCATAGAATGCCGCTTCTCCTTGCACTGATTTTGCATTCAAGCCCTTTTCAGCACAAGCCTCTATGATAGCACGTTCAGCTTTTTCCCAATTTTCATCGCTACCCACATATTTTTGTGTATTATTTGGATCACGAAGCGAAATTTGAGCCTCGAAGTTTTCAAAATTCAAAGCTTTGAAAATATAGAAAATGATATCCATCACTTTCAAGAACTCATCTTTCAATTGATCAGGAGTACAGAACAAGTGAGCATCGTCTTGAGTAAATCCACGCACACGAGTCAACCCATGAAGTTCGCCACTTTGTTCATAACGATACACCGTTCCAAATTCTGCAAAGCGCAATGGGAGATCCTTGTATGAGCGAGGAGTTGTCTTGTAAATCTCACAGTGGTGAGGACAATTCATTGGTTTCAAGAAATATTCTTCTCCTTCTTCTGGAGTGTGGATTGGTTGGAACGAATCCTTACCATATTTAGCATAGTGACCCGATGTTACATATAACATCTTATTTCCGATATGCGGAGTGATTACTTGCAAATAACCATACTTACGTTGAATCTTTCTCAAGAATTGCTCAAGACGATCACGTAATGCCGCACCCTTAGGCAACCACAATGGAAGACCTTGTCCCACATTTTGAGAGAAAGCAAAAAGTTCCATTTCTTTACCAATCTTACGGTGGTCACGCTTCTTAGCTTCTTCAAGAACAGCAAGATATTCATCAAGCATCTTCTTCTTAGGATATGACACGCCATAGATACGCACCATTTGCTTGCGGCTTTCGTCACCACGCCAGTAAGCACCAGCGATTGACATAATTTTCACAGCTTTGATTGCGCCTGTAGATGGCAAGTGAGGACCACGACAAAGATCGGTAAACGCTCCTTGTGTATATGTTGAAATAGTTCCGTCTTCAAGGTCATTAATCAACTCGCATTTGTATGTCTCGCCACGTTCACCAAACATTTTAAGTGCATCTTCTTTGCTTATATCGGCACGCACCACTGCTTCATCCTTAGCTGCAAGTTCAGCCATCTTAGCTTCAATTTTCGCAAAATCAGCACTTGTAATTTGATTTTCGCCCGGATCGATATCATAGTAGAAACCATTTTCGATAGCAGGACCAATACCGAATTGAACACCCTTATAAAGTTCTTGTAGTGCTTCGGCAAGCAAGTGAGCCGATGTGTGCCAAAAAGCGTGTTTACCTTCAGCATCTTCCCACTTGAACAATTTTATCTCACCATCATTACAAATTGGACGTGAGATATCCCATTCAGCACCATTTATAGTAGCAGCAAGCACCTCTTTTGCCAAACGAGGGCTAATGCTTTCGGCAATTTGATATGGTGTAATTCCGCTTTCAAATTGCTTCACACTTCCATCAGGAAAAGTAATATTAATCATTTGTTTATTTAGTTTTTTCGTGTGCCATACAAGCGGCACAACATTCCACATAAAATTTGCGTGCAAAGATAGTAAATTGTTAGCAAATACAAACGAGATATGAGTATTTTTTCTCACATCTCGATTATAATCAAGCATAAACACACACTTGTTAGTTCATTCGCTTAAGCACACTATAAGATGGCAGTATACCAAGTTCTCCTGCTTTACTCAAATCACTTATCCCCTTCTCTTTGTTTCCTAATTGAAGATATGCAAGACCTCGATTATAATAAGCCTCTCCAAAATTAGATTGCACTTCGATAGCGCTTGTAAAACAACTTATCGCCGATGTGAGATTTCCACTCTTTGCATACACACAACCTTTATTATATAGAGCATACACGTTCTTAGGCGAATATTCCATAACTTTATCGAAATCGCTCATAACTGCTTCATATTCCTTGGCTTGTTTACGTTGGGCAAAAGCAGCATCATTTGGCACATTATCATCATTCATTATGTTCAAAGCTTCGACCTCTATTTGTTGATAACGTGCCGTTGCCCGTACAAAATATGCAAGCGCAAAGTTAGGGCGCATAGCTATGGCTTTATCCAAATCAGTTATTGCTGCTTCAGGATTTTTCACAACCATAAAATCAATTGCCCTGCCCAAATAGTCTATTACTCTAGGTTGCGAAGTTGAGAGCATTCCATTATAATACTCTATTGAATTAAAATGTCTTTGGATTTGGTCTTCATATAAAGAAGGTACACGATTTGTCAAATACACTACAAACTGAAGGAGGCGAGATGTATTAACCTCGTCCACCTCTTTCATATAATACAAGTTGTCGCGCACCACTCCTCCTTGGGTATAACAAGACAATACGAACATAGGCTCATAGTCAATTTTCATATTCTGATTCTGCACACGTCCTCTTGTCTTATTGTCGTATTCCGGTTTCATTCCATTATCATTTTCCACCACAAGCAATGTGTTAAACTTATTTTTCACAGCATCTTCCGATTCAAATTCGGTTCCATCTTGTGTCTCACTCTCTACAATGTTTTTGTCTTCATTATTTGCCAGCATATCAGGATCGTTGCCACTCTTATTTTTCTTATATAATTCTTGTGAACGCTTGTAGTCTTTTTCTCCCCCTGCAACATCTCCCAATAATCGTTTACACTCACTTCGTGAATATAATGCCATTTGAAAATTAGGATATACTTCAAGCAGTTTATCATAATCCCCTATTGCCTTCTTATATTGCCCTGTCTTATAGTAAAGCGAGGCTCTATTATATCGTGCCAACACATTCTTAGGATCGCTCTTCAACACATACGAAAAATCTTCAATAGCTTTATTATTCTCACTTACTTCCATTTTCAACAAAGCTCGATTATAATAAGCCGTTACGTTTGTTGGCTCAAGGCTCAACGCATAATCATAGTCGGCCATTGCTCCAAAATAGTCATCAAGTTTATATTTCATATATGCTCGATTAATGAAATATCCTGCATAATGAGGTTCAAGTTTTATTGCCTCATTCATATCTTCAAGTGCACTTTGCACATCTTTCTTATAGCTCATTTTAATTCCCGAACGCATAACATACGCATTTGGCTCGTTTTTATTAAGCTCCAAACATTTATTCACATCATCAAGAGCTTTCGTTGTATCATTCTGAGCAAGATATAATTCAGCGCGTCCCAAATATGCGTTATAATATTTCGGATATACTTTCATAAGTTTGCCATAAGTATCGGCAGCCTTATCATATTGTTTTATCGCCACCTCACACATAGCTTTATTCATCAAGAACTGTTTATGTTCGGGATATTGTTTAAGCCCCGTTTCATAATCGGCAATTGCGCCTTTATAATCACGCAGTGTTTGGCGAGCCACACCTCGTACCTGATAGGCATCGACAATGAATGGATTTCTTTCTATAGCCTTTGAGCAGTCATCTTCAGCTCCCTTATAGTCGCTCAAATTCAATTTTGCCACTGCACGATAAAAATATGGTTCAGCAAGATAAGGCTTTACCCCTATTACTTGGTTGAAATACTGTATCGATAGAACATAGTCCTCAAAATACATAGCATTCCTACCAATATTCATCACTTGCTCGGTATTGATTTGCGCATTTACTTTTTGAGCACTTATTACAGCAAACATCAATACTGACACACTTATATACGTATATATGTTCGAAAATAATTTCATTACACTTATTAGTTTATTCAGCGCAAAGTTAGAATATTATGATGACTTTTCCGTTAATTTTGTGTTAAACACGAGAAAACACCTCTTTTTTCTCTATTCTGATTATATTTTTGCATATAATTTTCACACTTTAATCAATGAGAACTATTTTCAATTTTCACAATCTGATTTATTTGTCGATAATCTTTTTCTCGCAAATATTTCATATAAATGCTCAAGAAAAATCCATTTACCCCCTTAAGTTTGATTCATCTTCCGAACTCAAAGAGTTTTTCAAATACAAAAACGATGGCACTATTATTATGAGTGGACACCGAGGCGGAAGAATGACCGGATTTCCCGAGAACTGCATCGAAGGATTTGAAAATGTAATCAGTAAGCATTCTGCCATTTTTGAAATCGACCCACGCCTCACTAAGGACAGCGTAATAGTACTTATGCACGATGCCACTCTCGACCGAACAACCACCGGTTCAGGTAAAGTATGCGATTTCACTTTGAATGAGCTAAAACAGTTACGTCTAAAAGACTACAATGGTAATATAACCGATTATCGAATTCCTACACTTGAAGAAGCTATCGTGTGGAGTAAAGGCAAAACCCTAATTAATCTCGACAAAAAAGATGTACCTATGAATATGATTGTAGATATTATAAGAAAACATAATGCCGAGAAACACGTTATATTAACAGTACATACAGGAGCGCAAGCACGATATTATTATGATCGTTTCCCCGATATTATTATGTCGGCATTTGCTCGCAATTTAAAAGAATACCACGACATCTGTATAAGCGGAGTTCCTTGGGAAAATATGATAGCCTACGTAGGAACCTCAATTAATGAGAAGAATGAATGGATTGTCAATGAATTACATAAAAATGGCGTGCGTTGTATGATTAGCCTTGCTCCCACTTGGGACAAACTGGAATCGGCCGAAGATCGCGCTAAAAAATATAAGATGGAGATAGCAACCAATCCCGATATTATCGAATCCGACATCCCTACCGAAGTTTGGAATGTTTACATAAATTCTAATAGCCCTAATAATTAAAAAAAATGACACAAATAGAACAAGCTCTAAAAGCTGCCGATGAGACACGAGAACTGATTCTACGAGATAATGCAATAAAGGAAACAGCTCGAGTATTCAAAAAACAATTTCCCAATAAAAACGCAATCGTAGTAACCGACAGCAATACCTACGAAATTGCAGGACGACAAATTGAATACATCCTTAAAAATAGTGGTGTACGCACACTTCCCTGCTTTATTTTCACTCAACCCGACATTTATGCCGAATATTCATTTATTGACCAATTGACCGATTTCCTTAAGACTAACGATGCCATTCCAATTGCTGTTGGAGCAGGAACTATCAACGATCTAGTCAAGTTATCATCACACAACGTCGGCAGAAGATATATGTGCATAGCTACAGCCGCATCAATGGATGGATACACAGCATTTGGAGCATCAATAACTGCAAATGGAGCAAAACAAACCTTCAACTGCCCTGCACCACAAGCAGTGATTGCCGATATATCTATTATACGCCAAGAGCCTAAATGGATGACCGCATCGGGATATGCCGACTTATTTGCCAAAATCACAGCAGGTGCCGATTGGATACTTGCTCACCACCTTGACGTAGAAAAAATCGACCCTATATCATGGAGCATTGTACAAGATGGACTACAAGATGCTCTCGCTAATCCCGAAGGAGCTGCACGTGGAGATGAAGATGCTATTACCCGGCTCACTAAAGGGCTTATGTTAAGTGGATTTGCTATGCAACACGCTAAGTCAAGCCGCCCTGCTTCGGGAGCAGAACATCAATTCAGCCATCTTTGGAATATGGAGCATCACACCAACCAAGGAAAGAGCGTGCCACATGGGCTTCAAGTAAGCATTGGAATGCTTGCCATTACTGCTTTTTACGAAGAAGTATTGAAAACCGATTTCTCTTCTCTCGACATCGACAAATGTTGTGCTAATTGGGACTCACTTTCTGTTGCCCAAGAACGCGCCTTAAAAATGTTTGCCGATACCGATTTTCCAAACATCGGTTACACCGAAATTAAAGCAAAATATATCGAACGACAAGCATTAGCAAAACAGTTGGAGCTACTTAAAAACCGCTGGGATATCATAAGGAAAGACTTAAAATCACAGCTCATACCCTACAATGAAGTAAAACGCCGTTTAAAAGCAGTTGGAGCTCCTACCGAACCTGAACAGATTGGTCTTAGCCGAGAACAACTAAAAGAATCATTCATTCGTGCACAATACATACGTCGCCGATTTACTGTACTTGATCTTGCTGTTCGCACCGGATATATGCAACAATGGTTAGATGCTCTTTTTGGAAAAAACGGCATCTGGGAAATCCAATAATCCAATATATAACTAATAATAAAGGTTCACTTCGAAGTGAACCTTTATTATATCTATTCCTAATTTTGGCTACTTAATCAATGCCTCAATCACAGGAAGAATATTTTTCTCAAATCGATAAAATCCAAGATCGGTAAAATGATATCCGTCTACCGTTCCTTCTCGATCTTCGGTCAAAATATCTTTTGTTTCAAAATAATATATATTATTCACACCCAGTTCTTTAAGTTTATCGTAATATTCACGTAGCGCAGCATTTTTCTCCTTCAACGTTCCTTCTTCCTTCATATCAAACAAATATCCCGGGAACATTGGCGATTCAACAAAAAGAATTGGCACATTAGGACGACGCGCACGCAAATATTGCACAAATGGATCAATATTTTTCTTCAATTCTCCAACCTTATTATTAGGCAAACAATCCATAACATACAATCCGGCATCAATCGAGGCCATTACTTCTGCAACCTCAAGGTCTAAGCGTCCATTACCACTGAATCCCAAATTATATACTTCTCGATTCAAATCACGTACAAGCATACTTGTATAACACATACCCGGACGTGAAGCACAAGCTCCTTGTGTGATACTTGTACCATATACGACAATCGGTTTTTCACGCTTTGGCAAATCCACCTTAGGCATTTCTATTACCGCAGCCGAATCCACTCCGATATATAAACTATCTGCGCCATCATACAGAGGGAAGAACATCATATATTCTCGCATTCCCGGTTTCATATCACTAAATACCGTTGCTTTACATGATTTTTTATTTACTACCGGACGAGCAGGACTCACAAACTCCCACTTCCCATTTTCCATCAACGCATACACATCAAATCCACGTATACCCGATGGAGCCATATGATTCATTTCTACATTATAAGTCGAATTCCACTTCACCTTCATCTTCCTCGCATTCGAAGAAAAACGAATAAACAAACCGGCTGTATTTGTTCCCAAATCATATAGTTCTTTACGGATTTTTGTCTTAAGAGAATCAGGAAGACGAGTAAATGTTACACTATCATTTTTCACTGCCGAACCATAAAGTGGGAATTTTGTAGCATCATAATACACCATATCATTTGCCGACATAAAACTCATTGCCCACAACGACGCACACAAAAATAATACAATCTTTTTCATTTCATAATTATTTAAAATTTTCACAAAAGTAGTAAAAAAAATGTATCTAATATCACTTTATTCCTAGCATTCAATATTTTTTCGTAACTTTACCAAGTTTTTATTATCAATCTGTATCAAAAATGAAAAAACTATATATAACTATAGCATATTGGTTCATTGCATTAAATATTTGTTCTATAGCTAACGACACAAATAAATCCCTAACCATAGGTTTTGATGCCTCAACTTTAGCTCGCGAATTTGATGGAGAATGGAATATGCTTACATTGAAAGGTAAAGACATCAGCTCTCGAGAACGTGCTTTTTTATTGTTCAATTTCAGCGACAGCACCTTTTATGGCAATAATGGTTGCAACTTTATCAATGGAAAATTTCATATTTCCAAAACAAATAATATACAATTCACCGACATCATTTCTACAATGATGGAATGCCATAATGAAACATCGGAACGTAACATTATGAAAGCACTCAATGAGGTATCCTCATTCGACTTTTCTGTAAAAGATGGCATTAAGCATCTCACTTTACATAATGCTAAAGGACAAAACTTATTTCAATTGAAAAGCCAAAACATAAATTTCATCAATGGAGCATGGACTGTTAGTTCTATCAACAACGAAAACATAACAGCCAACAACGTACATATTGTTATCGATGTACAAGAAATGAGAATTCATGGAAATAGCGGTTGCAACTTATTCAATGGCACTTTGTTTATCGATCCATACAAAGATTGGGGTGTGGAATTCCAAGAACTCATATCAACTCGAAAGATGTGCCGTGATATATACATTGAGACGGCTCTCCTCGTTGCTCTCGAGGAAACACAATTCTGCAAAGAAATTGACAATGAAGAAATAGCTTTGCTCGATGGAAATGGTAAACAACTTGCTACATTAAAACGACTAAAACTGAAATAGCACCATTGAAATAGTGAATATTTGCTACATAATAACACAAAAAGAGCATTTCGGGAATCATTTTGTTTGACCAAACATTCCAATTCACTATCTTTGCACAATAATATAATATCTACATAATTTCTACCGAATTGAACGTTGCAATTATTAAATATAATGCTGGAAATATTTTTTCGGTGCTTTATGCACTGAAACGTATTGGCGTTGAGGCTATTGTAACTGATGATTTCGACACTATTCGCAATGCCGACAAAGTTATATTTCCGGGTGTTGGTGAAGCATCTTCAGCTATGGCTTATCTTAAAGGAAAAGGATTGGATAAGCTTATTGTTTCTCTTAAACAGCCCGTTTTGGGCATTTGTATCGGAGAACAGCTAATGTGTCGCCACTCCGAAGAAGGAAATGTTGATTGCTTGGGCATATTCGATGTTGACGTAAAACGCTTCAACAACACCAATCTCCCCGAAATGAAAATACCTCACATGGGATGGAATACCATTTCGGCAAACAACAACCCTATACTTAAAGGAGTGGATGGCAAGTTCGTATACTTCGTACATAGCTACTATGCTCCTGTATGCAAGCACACCATCGCTACGTGCAATTATATCGACACATATAGCGCAGCCTTGAATTGCGACAATTTTTATGCCACACAATTCCACCCCGAGAAGAGCGGTGATATTGGCGAATTGATTCTTAAAAACTTCATTGAACTATGATTGAGATAATTCCTGCAATCGATATTATCGACGGAAAATGTGTACGCCTTTCCAAAGGGGATTACGAACAAAAGAAAATTTATAGCGAAACACCCGTTGATACCGCAAAAGCATTTGAAGATGCAGGATGCCGACGTTTGCATCTTGTCGACCTTGATGGTGCAAAATCAAGCCATATAATCAATTATAAGACTCTTGAAGCTATTGCTTCATCAACTAATCTTATAATCGACTTTGGAGGTGGAATAAAAAGTGATGATGATGCACGTATCGCATTTGAATGCGGGGCATCAATGATTACGGGAGGAAGTATCGCTGTTAAGAATCCTGAGGTTTTCAAATTATGGATTTCTCAATATGGTGCCGATAAAATCATTCTTGGAGCCGACGCCAAAGATAAAATGATTGCCACTAATGGATGGATAGACAATAGCAACCTACACATAGTACCATTCATCAATTCATATCTCGAATGTGGCATCACACAAGTAATAAGTACTGATATCAGTCGTGACGGAATGTTACAAGGCACTGCTATCGACCTTTATAGCGAGATTTTAGATGAATGTAAAGGAATTTACCTTATAGCAAGTGGCGGTGTAGCCGGTATCGACGACATTAGACAGCTCGAAGAAATAAATGTGCCTGCCGTTATTGCCGGTAAAGCTATCTATGAAGGAAGAATTTCTATCAAGGACTTAGAAAACGAAAATTTAAAACGAAAATGTTAGCTAAACGAATAATTCCATGCCTTGATGTAAAAGACGGAATGACCGTAAAAGGGGTTAATTTCGTTAATTTTCGCAACGCCGGCGATCCGGTTGAATTAGGTCGAGCTTATAGCCAAGCAGGAGCCGATGAGCTTGTATATCTCGACATAACGGCATCCTATGAGGAACGTAAGACGTTTATCGACCTCGTGCGTAGAGTTGCCGAAAACGTAAATATTCCCTTTACCGTTGGTGGAGGCATTGGCTCAGTACAAGATGTAGGCAACTTGCTTAACGCCGGAGCCGACAAAGTGTCCATCAACTCATCTGCTCTCCGCAATCCGCAACTAATCACCGATATTGCCAACAACTTTGGTTGTCAAGTATGCGTAGTAGCTATTGATGCTCGTTGCGACAACAACGAATGGATTTGTTATGTCAAAGGAGGTCGTGTCCCCACAGAAAAAAAGTTATTTGATTGGGCTATAGAAGCACAAGAACGCGGAGCCGGAGAGATACTGTTCACAAGTATGGATCACGATGGAGTAAAAGAAGGCTTTGCTTGCGAAGCTCTCGCAGAGCTGAATAGCCGATTATCAATCCCGATCATTGCATCAGGAGGATGTGGCACTATGGAGCATTTCAAAGACGCTTTTACTATTGGGAAAGCCGATGCAGCTCTTGCAGCAAGTGTATTTCATTTTAACGAAATCAGCATCAGCGATTTAAAAGAATATTTAAGACAGAATAATATAAACGTAAGAATATAATAAGATGGCACTCGATTTTGAAAAAATGGGAGGTTTGATTCCCGCCATAATACAAGATGCCGGCACTAAGAATGTGTTAATGCTTGGTTTTATGAATCCTGAAGCATACGAAAAAACGCTCGAGACTAAGAAAGTTACATTCTTTAGTCGCACAAAACAGCGTCTGTGGACCAAAGGAGAAACAAGTGGCAATTATCTTAATGTTGTGTCAATCGATGAAGATTGCGACCACGACACCTTACTCATCAAAGTAAATCCCGTAGGTCCTGTGTGCCACACTGGGACAGCTACATGTTTCAACGACGACAATTCTTACGGAATACAATTTTTATCGTTTCTACAAGATTTTATCGACAAGCGACACAAAGATATGCCCGAAGGCTCTTATACCACATCACTATTTGAAAGTGGTATCAATCGCATAGCTCAAAAAGTAGGCGAAGAAGCTCTCGAAACTGTAATAGAGGCAACAAATGGAACCAACGGACGACTCGTCTATGAAGCCGCCGATATGCTTTACCACCTTATCGTTTTACTCTCTGAGAAAGGTTTGAGAATTGAAGATTTGGCACAAGCGCTTTACAATCGACACAACAAGAAAAAAGAAGACTATGACAAAAATTGTGGATTATAAGAACGTGGAAATTCATCGCAAAGAATTAGTTGTTCTCAAAAACATAACTTTTTCTTTACACAGCGGAGAATTTATCTATCTCATAGGAAGAGTCGGTAGTGGGAAAAGCAGCCTGATGAAATCAATGTATAGCGAAATTCCTATTACAAGTGGGGAAGCATCTGTACTCGATTACGATCTAACTTCTATAAAGAAAAAAGATATACCTTACTTGCGTCGACGCATAGGAATCGTTTTCCAAGATTTTCAGTTGCTCACCGATCGTTCTGTTTACGACAATCTGCAGTTTGTTCTTGAAGCCACCGGTTGGAAAGATAAAAACGAAATAGAAGAACGTATTGAGAGTGCTTTACAACAAGTGGGAATGTCAAACAAATCTTATAAAATGCCTCATGAATTATCAGGAGGCGAACAGCAACGTATTGTCATTGCACGAGCATTGCTCAACAAACCGGATTTGGTTCTTGCCGACGAGCCCACAGGTAATTTAGATCCTGACACAGGTATTCAAATAGTATCTTTGTTACACGAAATTGCCGAAAATGGAACGGCTGTCATTATGGCAACACACAATATGAATCTAATCGACCAATACCCGGGCAAGGTGATTCGTTGCGAAAACAAACAAGTAATTATGAACAATTAATTTTATACGCATATATCTCAACAGTTTATGAAAGTATTAAAATTTGGCGGTACATCTGTTGGGTCGGCACAAAGAATCAAAAATGTCGCCGAACTCATTACTAAACGAGGCAGAAACATTATTGTACTATCGGCTATGTCAGGGACGACAAATTCTCTCGTTCAAATATCCGAACGTCTGCACAATGAAGATATCGACGGTGCCTATGGCATTATAGAAGGCCTCAAACAGAAATATGCTCGCACTCTCGAAGAAATGTTTGACGACCAAGTGTATCTTAATTTAGCTAAGAACAAGATTCAAGAGATTTTCGATTTTATTCGACTTCACACCATGAGTAATTTCTCCGAAAGATATGAAAAAGAAATTCTTGCCCAAGGGGAATTGATGTCAACCAACATTATGCACTACTATCTGCTTTCACAAGGTGTAAAGTCGGTACTTCTACCTGCACTCGACTATATGCGTATCGATGAAAACGGCGAACCCGAGTATAATTATATCAAAGCCAATTTATCGGCACTTCTCAAAGCATCTTCTGATGCTGAGATTTATATCACTCAAGGTTTTATATGCCGTAATCCAGAAGGACATATCGACAATTTGCAACGTGGCGGCAGCGACTACTCTGCTTCTATCATAGGAGCAATGATTGGTGCTAAAGAAGTTCAAATTTGGACCGACATCGATGGTATGCACAACAATGATCCTCGTTTTGTAGAGAACACCGAACCTGTTCATGAACTTGCTTTTGAAGAAGCTGCCGAATTAGCTTATTTTGGAGCAAAAATATTACACCCCACTTGTGTTCGTCCGGCACAAGAACATAATATTCCTGTTCGATTACTCAACACTCTTTGTCCCGAGGCTTTTGGAACATTGATTCACAACTCTACCGAGACGGGTAAGATTAAAGCTGTTGCAGCTAAGGATAACATTGTATCTTTAAAGATCAAATCGAGTAGAATGCTTCTCGCTCATGGATTCTTGAAGAGAGTTTTTGAAATATTTGAAGACAACAAAACTGCTATCGATATGATTACGACTTCCGAAGTAGGTGTATCTGTAACTATCGACAACACCAAAAATCTTGAACAAATAAAAACTGAACTCAGTGCGTTGGGCGACGTATCAATCGATGAAGATATGGTTATAATTTGTGTTGTAGGCGACTTGAAATGGCAAAATTGCGGATTTGAAGCCGACGTACTCAATGCTATACGTACAATCCCTGTAAGAATGATTTCTTATGGTGGAAGCAACCATAATATATCAGTTCTTGTTCACAAAGACGATAAAATCAACACACTCAGACTTCTAAGTCAACATTTATTCAACTCTTAACATTTCATCTGTAATATGCTAAATCAGTTTCCTTTAAATAGATTTGCCAACGAGCAAACCCCATTCTACTATTACGACCTCGAGCTACTTGAGGCAACACTCAACAACATAAAAGAATACACTAACGATTATCCTTTTCACGTACATTATGCTGTGAAAGCCAATGCCAACGATCGTATTCTACGCACTATTAACGCTGCGGGGCTTGGGGTTGATTGTGTAAGTGGTGGTGAGGTTGCAGCCTCTATCAATGCCGGTTTCGAAAGTAACAAAATCGTATTTGCAGGTGTAGGTAAGACTGATCGAGAAATTAATCTGGCTCTTGATGCCAACATTCTATGTTTCAATGTAGAATCAATTCCGGAACTTGAAGCAATTAATGAATTAGCTCAACAAAAAGGAAAAATTGCCGACATTGCATTTCGTGTAAATCCTAATGTTGATGCACACACTCACAAATATATTACTACCGGATTGAGTGAAAACAAATTTGGCATCAATCTTGAGCAATTAGCAGATGTACTACTTTATGCAAAACAACTTAAAAACATCAATGTTGTAGGTCTTCATTTCCATATCGGTTCACAAATCACAATTCTTGAACCATTCAAGATTCTTTGCGAAAAAATCAATGAATTGCAAGAAAAGGTTCGTTCTATGGGCTTCAATCTCAAAATTATTAATGTAGGTGGTGGATATGGTGTCGACTATGACAATCCGGATGAGAACCCAATTCCTGATTTCAAAGCATATTTTGATGTATTTAAAAACAATCTCAAATTATACGATAACCAAGAGGTACATTTCGAACTTGGTCGTGCAATAGTGGCTCAATGTGGTTCTCTAATAACTCGAGTAACATACGTTAAGAAAGGAACAGCTAAGCAATTTATCATCACCGATGCAGGTATGACCGACCTCATTCGCCCTGCCCTTTACCAAGCACATCACAAAATCGAAAACATCACATCTACCGAGAAAGATACTGAAGTATATGATGTTGTTGGACCAATTTGTGAATCAAGTGACTGTTTTGGGGAGAACGAAGTTCTGCCGATAACCAAGCGAGGTGATTTACTCGCTCTGCGCACAGCCGGAGCATATGGCGAAATTATGGCATCACGCTACAACTTGCGAGCACTACCATCAATAATTTACTCTAAATAAATTGTAACAAAGACACAAAAAAGTACAATTGAAAAATTTATTAAAGAATTTATTTTTCTCTTTTCTTTTTTAGTATTTTAATGTTATTATAAAACACCTCATTAGTCTATGATGAGGTGTTTTGCTTGTTTTGATACACTCCATTATCTCCATTAAATCAACGTATTTTCGATTCGATAATTATTTAACACATCTAAAAAAAGGGCTTTAATGCCCTTTTTTATGTTTATAAAAACACTACTACTATTTCTTTTTTATATCTTTGTACTAATTTAACCTAAAAACCAAGTTAACTATGCGAAAATTTCTATTTTTAATTCTATTTATTTCATTCCTATCGGTTTCAGCTTCCGATGTTTTAGTCGTTAGACAAAACGATAGTGATACCTCGTGGACTATCTCAACCATCAACGAAATAACTTTTGATGGTAGCGGAGCTAAAATTATTTTTACCGATGGCACCTTGGTCTATTATGCAAAGGAGAACTTGAAGATGATCGATTTCAACATTTCACCTTCAAGCATCAACAATATTGTAGTAAAGAACCCCTTTACCATACAAAACAATATTATCTCAGCCGACACCAATCTCAAGGGAATCCAAGTATACTCACTTAACGGAACCCTTGTTGCTCAAAGTTCAAATAACCAACTCGACATTTCCAATCTGTCAGCAGGTTCTTATATCGTTAAAATTGGCAAGCAAATTTCTAAAATAATAAAGAAATGAAAAAGAACGCATTAATCATATCAGTTTTGCTCACTATCGCAACAATTGCTTGGGCTACAGAAAGAGTTTGGATTAATCAAAACAATCGCATATCACTTGGTATGCCGTTGTCTATGGCCGATAACATCACTCTTTCCGATGATGGAACAACCGTTAATTTCAACTTCAACAATAATGCAGGCACACACTCTTGTTCGTATTCCGATATTAAAAATGTTACTTTCGGCGAAAAGCAGAACACTGTAATTATAGCTTTTGACGGTACCGATGCTGACGTGGTAAACCCTTATGCATTCGAAGGTGTTGAAGTTAGTAAAAATGGTGGTAATATTACAATCGCATCTACTAATACAGAAAAACTACGTTATGAGATATTAGGAACTACCACTGATGGTTCTGTTACTATTTCTTCCAATACCGATTTCACTCTAATTCTTAATGGAGCCAATATCACAAATAGTACCGGTAGCGCAATCAACATCACCTCATCATCGGTTGCAACAATAGAACTTAAGGACGGAACTACATCTACCCTTGTAGACGGAACAAGTGGTGCCAATGGATGCTTATATAGTAAAGGTGCTTTAACTTTCTCCGGAGAAGGTACTATCAATGTTACAGGCAATACCAAGCATGCCATTGCAAGCAAAAAAGATATTATAATTAATTCTGGCAACATCAATGTTCTATCGGCAAAATCTGATGGTCTACACTCCGGTACAACATTTGTAATGAATGGTGGTACTGTTAAAACTCAATCTACAGGTGGCGATGGTATTGATGGAGATGAAGGTACGCTCGAAATCAACAATGGCACTCTTGATATTGAGGTTGCTACAGCCGACACCAAAGGCATAAAAGCCGACGATACAATAACAATAAATGGAGGTAATATCAACATCAATATGCCAGCCGATCAAGGTAAAGCCTTTAAGACCAAATCATCTATGACAGTCAATGGTGGAACTATAACTACTGTGGCTTCGGGTAATGTTGTGGTAGTGGACAACGATCCTTCTTATTGTACCATAATCAAAACCGATGGTGATTTCTTTATGACAGGTGGCAATATTGAAATCACCTCTACAGGAGAAGCCGGTAAGGGATTTTCTATTGATGGAAATGCTAAATTCACAGGCGGTAACGTAAAAGTAACTGTTAGTGGAGGAGGCAAAACATACACAAATACAGAAGGTGCGACCGATTCATACTCGGCTACATGCATCAAAGTCGACGGAAATCTTGAAATCATCAATGGTACTTTCGATCTTCTTTCTTCCGGTATCGGTGGCAAATGTATAAGTACCGACAGCGATGCAATCTTTGGAGATGCAACACAAGGGCCTACAATCACAGCTAAAACCACCGGTGCTCGTTTTGTTGAAGTACAAGGCACAAACGAAGATAACACCGATTACGCAAATCCCAAAGTAATCAAGGCTGACAATAATCTTACTATACACAACGGCACTCTTAACATATCATCTACACAAAATGGTGGAGAAGGACTTGAAAGCAAAAATGTAATGACTATCAATGGTGGTACTATAAAAATCAACACTGTCGACGATTGTATCAACGCGGCAAATTCAATCGTAATCAATGATGGTAACCTTTATTGTATGGCAACAGGAAATGATGCTATCGACTCTAACGGCACATTGATTATTAACGGCGGGACAATTTTTGTTTCGGGTGCAAATGCTCCTGAAGGTGGTTTTGACTGCGATATGAGTAATAATTTCACTATCACAGGTGGTATCCTTATTGGTATCGGTGGTTCAAACACTACTCCGGCTACCAACAACACCCAACAAGCCACTCTCATTTATTCTGCAACATTAAATCAGAATCAATTATTCACAATCACCGACAACAATGGCAACCACATAATTTCATTCCTTAATCCAAGAACTGCAAGTTCAAATGGAGGAAACACTCCTCCCGGTGGTGGAGAAGGACGACCTCCCGGTGGTGGTGGAGGTCCTGGTGGGTCAAATGGAGGAACTTCTATCCTCATTTCTACTCCTGAGTTTGTAAAAGGTAATTCTTATAAGATTTACATCGACGGGGCAGTTACTCCGGGAGAGACATTTGAATGTATTACTTATAAAGGAACTTACTCAGCCGGTACACTTAAGACCACTACAACATTATCGACAATGGTAACAAACGTAAGATAGCGAATTGATAGAAAAGCAGAGCCTAAAAACTCTGCTTTTTTGTTGATATATCCATTTTTTCCTACCTTTGTAGAGAAATAAGGCAATCCTATATTATGATAATAACAGATCGACAAGAAATCGAAAAACGCATTAAAAGCCGTACTGCGACTAAAAACGAACGAGTAATTAACATTGACACCAAAGAACTCGAAGCTATATTATCCTGCAACGAACTTGCAGCCATTGAAGTTGAAGCCGAAGACCTTGCCAACGTTGCCGTTACAGTTCTTCGTGAAATGCGCGAGATAGGTTGCAAAGGCACAACCAATGTAGTGCTCACTATCACTTGTTCTCGCTCTTATGGTCTTAACGTGATGGATATGGAGAAGATTAGCTGTGTTATGCGTTCCTTCGAAGAGGGAACCGAACTAATATGGGGTATCAGCTACGACAACACTATGCCTATGAACAAAGTGCGTCTATCACTAATCATTGGTAAATAATTGATGAAGTTATTCACTCACCTGCTTCATTCTCAGTTCATCATCGGCATCAATCATCTTACCCTCAAGAGTGAGATTCTCAATAAAATCGAGGTAACGTTCCGACACTTTTACATCATCGGCAAACAATCGTTTGCCCTCCTTAAATGGCGCCATATAATCTCCACCATTAGCAAGATAGTCAAGTGTTACCACTTTATATTTCTTTTTGGGTTTGACATCTTTACCTTTAATCTTTGCACTTTTTATCTTACCATCTTTTGTAAATTCAACTATCAAGTCGCTACTTGTCGCATCACCTCCACGCATTGCCATAATTTCCAACGAACGTAAAAGTTGAACTCCGGTAAGTTCTATTACCATCAATCGATTATCAAATGGATACATCGAATTGATAACACCTTCCGACACACTGCCTTTAGGCATAGACCGACGAATACCTCCTTTATTCATAATAGCGCAATCCACTTTCATACCGCTCAACTTAGCAGTAATATCACGAGCCGCATCACTTGTCCAATTACTCAATGCACCAAGACCACGCGACATAGCCTTTGCCGATACTGCCACTTCCCTGTTCATCAACGAATCTACAACGTGCTTATAAGGAGCAAGGAAACTTTCTATTTCGGGATAATTAATTCGGCTATCATAACGCTTATCAATCGGAAGTAATCTATAATCCACCACTTTCAACGTTTCAAGATCAATATCAATAATACCCACAGCCTTACCATGATTACCTGTTTGTGTTATTGGAATCAATTTTCCGTCTTTGTTGGGCACAAGCCATGCAACTTTCGTGTTATTTTTAGCCTCTATCTTGGTATGGGTATGTCCGCCTATCACTAAGTCGATATCAGTACTATTTTGTACCATTTGAACATCGCCAACAAGTTCCGCCGACGACATATCATAACCGATATGAGTTACTGCTACCACAAAGTCCACACCTTTTTCACGTTTCAACATTCCTGCAACAGCATTTGCAGCATCAACTATTGAAGTAAAGCCCACGCCTTTGCTATTAGTATCTACAATCATTCCATTGGGGTCTAAGTTCAAACCAATAAACCCTATTTTTCGCCCTCCAAATTCTCTTATTATATATGGTTCAAACACGCCTTCAAGCACTGTACCTGCGAAATCATAATTAGAGCACAAACGCGATGCCTTAACATTCTTATAATAATGAGCAAGGTCGTCCATTCCATTATCGTATTCATGATTACCGGCTATTACAACATCAAAATTCATCTTATTCAGCATCTCATACTCCACGACACCTTTAAATTCCGAAAAATAAAGGGTCCCTTGCACTGCATCTCCTGCGTGTACACGCATCACATTTTTTTCGGCACATAGCACGCTGTCAAACAGCACTTTCTGTCGCAACATTCCGCCTTTTCCATCAAAATCAGTATCTACGTGGCTATGCGTATCATTCATTGTCAATATCACAAGATGCTCACCTCTTGCGCTCACCAATCCGAGTGCAAGCACAAAGCACAAACTCAAAACTATTCTGTTCAATTTCATATCTTATTCTTTTTAAGATCTTTTCAAATACAAAAATAATGAAATACTCACGTCCAATCAAGAAATAACCAATAAATCCATACAAAAAAAACGGATTGTAGCAACATCGCCACAATCCGATAAATTAAATAATCGCTATGGATTACATTCTCCTCTTGTCTTCCTATTCGACAAGAGTTCCCACTATAATTATTTTATCAAATCCTTACCTGTCATTTCAGCAGGTTGTGGAAGACCCATAATGTGTAACATTGTTGGAGCTACATCGGCAAGAATACCATTTTCAATCTTTGCATCCTTGTTTTCTGTTACATACACACATGGCACAGGATTCAATGAGTGAGCAGTATTTGGTGTTCCGTCTTCATTGATTGCATTATCAGCATTACCATGGTCAGCAATGATTATCACCTCATAATCGTTAGCCTTAGCTGCCTCAACCACTTGTTCCACACACTTATCCACTGTTACCACAGCCTTTTCTATAGCCTCATAAATACCTGTGTGTCCCACCATATCACCATTAGCGAAATTCACCACGATGAAATCATATTTCTGTGTACCGATAGCTTCTGCAAGTTTTTCAGCCACTTCAGGAGCACTCATTTCAGGTTGCAAGTCATAAGTAGCCACCTTTGGAGATGGAACAAGGATACGATCTTCACCTTCGTAAGGTGTTTCACGCCCACCATTGAAGAAGAAAGTAACGTGAGCATACTTTTCTGTTTCTGCAATGTGAAGTTGCTTCTTTCCAAGTGATGCAACATATTCACCTATCGTATTGTTCACATTTTCCTTGTCAAACAAGATATGCAATCCCTTGAACGATGCATCATATGGAGTCATACAATAATATTGAAGATTTGGAATTGTCTTCATTCCTTCAGCCGGCATATCTTCTTGAGTAAGCACGATTGTAAGTTCCTTCGCGCGGTCGTTACGATAGTTATAGAACAGCACCACATCACCTTCCTTAATAGTTCCTCCATTTACAGTACTATTTACGATAGGAAGCATAAATTCATCGGTTACATCATTGTCATACGACTTTTGAACAGCAGCCACCATATCAGTTGCCGATTCTCCCTTACCTTCGATAAGCATATCGTAAGCTACTTTCACACGATCCCAACGTTTATCGCGATCCATTGCATAGTAGCGACCTATAATTGAAGCTATCACACCGGCACTCTTTTCGCAATGAGCTTGTAAATCTTCGATAAAGCCCTTTCCACTCTTTGGGTCTGTATCGCGACCGTCCATAAAGCAGTGAATAAACACATCTTTCAAGCCATATTCTTTAGCGATATCGCAAAGAGCATACACGTGGTCAAGTGAGCTGTGTACACCACCTGTTGATGTCAATCCCATAAAATGGATTGCTTTTCCGTTTTCCTTTGCATATCCAAATGCATTCTTGATTTCAGGATTTTCTAGTATCGACTTATCACGAATTGACTTATTGATTTTCACAAGATCTTGATAAAGTACTCGACCTGCTCCAATATTCAAGTGTCCCACTTCACTATTCCCCATTTGTCCGTCGGGCAATCCCACATTTTCTCCACTTGCTTGAAGCTCAGAGTGTGGATAATTTGCAAGCAAGCTATCCCAATATGGTGTAGCTGTTGATGAAATTACATCCGACTTTGTCTTGTTTCCGATTCCCCAACCATCGAGAATCATCAATAATGCTTTCTTTGCCATAATTCTATCATTATTTTGTTTATTATTCAATTACTTTTTTTACCAACATACAAAGATACTGCATTTTTCGGCTAATATTACTATATCAAATAATAAATTTACACAAAAAAAGCTATCCTCTGCAATAAGAGAATAGCTTTTTATGAAGTTCGTTAGATTATTGTCTACGCTTCTTACTTGTTTACTACGCGACGTTCTTTGATACGAGCCTTCTTACCTGTAAGACCACGCAAGTAGTAAAGTTTTGCACGACGTACCTTACCGTAACGATTTACTTCGATGCTGTCGATAAATGGAGATTCCATTGGGAAAATTCTTTCCACTCCAATACCAGCATCACTAATCTTACGCACTGTGAAACGCTTCTTTGTGCCTTCACCTACGATCTTGATAACAACGCCACGATATTGTTGGATACGTTCCTTGTTACCTTCCTTGATGCGATAAGCTACTGTGATTGTGTCACCTGCCTTAAATTCTGGGTGTTGCTTTCCTGTTGCGAAAGCTTCTTCTGCGACCTTAATTAAGTCTACCATTTTTCTTTAATTATAAAACGTTTTACATAAACCCTTGCAACATAACAGGCCACTCTTTTCCTGCCAGCGATTACAAAAGCGGTGCAAAGTTACTCATTTTACCCGAATTAGCCAAATGCTCTCAACAACTTTTTATACAAATCGTCATTTTGACACTCGTTTTTCTTCGTTTTATCTTAAAATCATTCACTCATATACACCACCCTATTTCTCGGATTTCGCACCGGCTCTAAAACCATCAGATATTCAGTCAAATAAAGCACTTTATATGAGTAAAACTGAACAGGAAGTGATTGATGAACACGTCGGTTATATCTTCCGGTACGATACCTGATTCGGTTCTGATTGTTTTGCATATTTCTATATAATCTCTTTGGATTCTTTGTGTATTGAAGCAAATATATACCATTTTCCGTTCCGGGTTTCATATCTCTCGGTTTATCTGATAAACACCATTCTCCTGTTTCCAATTCACAGCCATAACCATTCTTTGTTTCATACCACACAGGCACTGCATAAGTTGTTGCAGTGAAATATTCAGGATATATCAATGATTTAAGCCCATTTGACAAACGATAATACCACTGCTTACCCACTATCATTGAAAACATTGTTCTTTCACCACCCACACTGTCTATCGACAATGGACGAACCATTAATAGCTCTTCGGCAGTTTTGTCTCGCTCATATATATGAAGTATACTATCAGGGTGCGACACATTTATAGTAAACATATTACTTCCTTCAAGCGACATTATCTTATAATTCACTGCACGATATTTACCATTAGCATCAGGCTCATTCACCACTATATAGTCACCCTCCGGATTCTTTCCTTTTTGCGTCCAATCAAACTCTTTTACGGGCTGATTTGACATATAATATTCAAAAGTTACCGTTATATTCACCATCTCACCGTTTTTTCTTGATGGGAAAGAACGAGTTACATGTGTTTCGGTGAAATTCTCCACATATTTAGAGCGACGCCAAGTAGCAGTGTCAATACGATACCAATCCCACCCCATCAAGGTCTTTTGTTGCGGCTTCATCTTAACCGTTTTCTCATCTTGAGGGCTATATTGATTTTCAAAAACCAAAGTACCTTCCCCCTTTGGATACACACACTCAAGCATTAAGCGATTAGCCGAGAGCGTTTTTATGTCGTAAGTTCGAGTTTGCCATTCGCCATCTTCCTCAAGGTCATTAACAACTAGATATATACCATTCATTGATTGGCACACCTTTTTACGATCAAACTTTGTTTCTATTTCATTCGACAAATAAAATTCACGTCGTTCCCATTTTGGAAATTCGGCTAATCGATTTTCTGGCATTTTACATTTAAAATATGCGCTATAGCCAAAAGTCCATTCCATACCGGTTCTTTTCTGGTTCTCATCGAGCATAAACCACACCTTATCGGCAAGCAAATCTATCGTCGATTGAAACTTTCCCTCTCTTACAGATTTATCATCATTCATCGTTACATAAAACTTCTGCGACAAACCCGGATGGCTCAAATCCTTAATATTCAACTGTATAGTAGAAAGTTCTGTAATTTCGTGACATATTACATTATAATCACCATTTTCATTTTTAGCTCCACGAATTATGATATATTTACCATTACGATTCTTACCCACCTTGGTAGAATCAAATCGTTCTTCCCATCTGTTTGTCAAGTAATACTTCTGCACACGCATCTTTGTATTACCATCTTCATCAGCACTCACAATGAGGCGTTGTGTTCCTGTATACTTCACATAATAATTCTCATTTGACTTCATCGTTTTAAAGTCAAACTCATACCACTCCTTATTAATGAGTTGCTCCATTGTGGATTTTGCCTCAGCAACAAACATCGACGAAGCAAATACCACCATTAACAGCATATATAATTGTCTACTTACGTTCATCTCGTTATTTAATATCATTCATTTACTAGCATTATTATTCGATCAGGATGCCTTGCAGCTTGCCACAATACTTTGGCATCTGAAACGTATAAATTCCTAAACCAATACAAACTAAACCAATCAGGATAATATGCCCATTGAACATTATAAACGGCATCATTCAAACTACTACTTCTATTCATAGCATTATTTGTAAGGCACCAATCAGCTATACTCAATTCGCATTTATATCCTTTCTTTGTTTTCTTCCATTGAGGCGAAGCAAACTGTGTTTCGGTGTAATAACGAGGCCAATACATACGCTTTTCGCCATCTTCAATCCAATACCATTGCTTGCCCACCATCATAGCCTTCATTGACTTTCTCATACCCAAGCTATCAATTGTTACATATTTTGAAAGACTCAGTTCTTCGGCTGTTTTATCTCGATCATATATATGGAGTATGCTATCAGGATGCGATACATTTATAGTAAACATACTACTACCTTCAAGCGACATTATTTTATAATTCACTGCTCGATATTTTCCATCTGCATCGGACTCATTCACCACTAAATAATCTCCTTCCGGATTATTTCCTTTTTGCCTCCAGTCAAACTCCTCTGCGGGCTGATTTGACATATAATACTCAAATGTAAACTTATTATTCACCAATTCTCCATTCTTTCTTGATGGGAAAGAACGAGTTATATGCGTTTCAGTAAAAGTCTCTACATATTTAGTTCGTTGCCAAGTAGCGGTATCAACTCGATACCATTCCTTACCTATAAGATTCTTTTGCTGTGGTTTCATCTTAGACTCTTTCTCTTCTTTTCGGCTACGTTGAGATTCAAATATAATATTTTTTTCTCCACGAGGATACACACACTCAAGCATCAAGCGATCTGCCGAGAGCGTTTTTATGTCATATGTTCGCACTTGCCACTCTCCGTCTTCTCCTTGATCATTAATCACTAAGTATAAACCATTCTTCGATTTACCAACTTTCTTTCGTTTAAATTCAGTTACTATTTCATTCGATAAATAGAACTCTCGTCGCTCCCATTTTGGAAATTCTGTATACCTATTCTCTGGCAATTGACATTTATAACATGAACCATAATCAAAAGACCATTCCATACCAGTTCTATTTCCTTTATCATCAAGCATAAACCACAACTTATTTGCGAGCAAATCTATGGTAGGAACAAATATACCTTCTTTGGTATCAGCATTCTCATCATTGGTTACATAGAAATTTCTCGGCAAGTCAAAATCACTTAGATTCTTAATATTCAATCTATTATCTGTGAGTTTCATTATTTCAAGACAAATAGTCTTTATTACTTCAACATTAGAAGTATCACGTTCACCTCTAATCACAATGTATTTACCATTACGATACTTTCCTACTTTCCGTGAATCAAATCTTTCCTCCCACTCATACGACAAATAATACTTCTGCACACGCATTCTTGTATTTCCGTCCTCGTCGGCACTCACCTCCAATCGTTGAGTTCCTGTATATCTCACATAACGGCTTTCGTCTGGTTTCATCGTTTTAAAGTCAAACTCATACCACTCCTTATTAATGAGTTGCTCCATTGTGGATTTTGCCTCAGCACAAAATATAGTAGAGACAAAGACTAATAAAATAAATATGAAGTTTTGCAATCTCATATTATGGTCGGTTCTATTTTAATTGTTTTTTCGAGTTATTTTTTTAGCAAATTTAATAACCTTGCCGACCAAAACCAAGAAAAATAGTACGCAAATAGTACGCAATTACAAAAAAGCCCGATTTCATCGAGGATTTTCGATTATTTTTCAACATATCGAAAAATCGGTATTTAAAACGCAGAATGCGTAGAACCAATATTATTGCAATAATATAAAAATAAGAGTGTACCAAAAACTTAATTTTGATACACCCCTTACCATATTGTAGTTTTACAATTTTTAGCCTACAAATTCGATAATTGGTTGACCGGCTGTAATCACTTCACCTTCTTTTACAAGAATGCGCTTAACAGTGTAATCGCCTTCACTTTCAATTTCGTTTTGCATCTTCATTGCTTCATACATCAACAATGATTGACCCTTCTTAACCTTATCTCCCGGTTTAACGTGTAGTTCTACGATAGTACCACCCATTGGAGCTTTTAGAGTTGGACCGGTTACAGGACCTTCTTCTACATCAGCAGCATTTGGATCTACAAACTCAATCATTGGTTGACCTGATTGAACCACATCGCCAGGTTGTACAAGAACGCGCTTGATTATGTATTCGCCATCACTTTCGATCTCGTTTTGCATCTTCATTGCTTCATACATCAACAATGATTGTCCCTTCTTAACCTTATCGCCCGGCTTAACATTGATTTCTACCACTGTACCACCCATTGGAGCATTAAGTGTAGGACCGGTTACAGGACCGTCAGCCGGAGCAGCTTCTACTACAGGTTCCGGAGCAGCTTCGGCTACACTACCACCGACAGCAGCAAATTCTTCAGCACGACGATTTTCAAGGAATGTCTTAGCCACTGTAGGTAGAAGTTCAAGTAGCAACAACTCTTGATTATCCTTAGCAAGCTTCACATTGCCATACTTGGCAAGTGTTGGATTGTCTTGGCTCTTATATGAATTCACATCATAAGGTACTTCTTGTGCGCTACCGGTAATTTGTTCGCGGAACTTAGGATCGATAGCTACCGGAGTCTTACCATATTCACCCTTAACCAACGATACGAATTGGTTTGAAGTGTTCTTGTAATCTTCGTTTCCTGCCTTACGGCTCAATGCAACCATCACAGCTTGGCTACCAACGATTTGGCTTGTTGGAGTCACAAGTGGCACGAGTCCGGCATCGCGACGCACCTTAGGGATAAGTTTCATTGCATCTTCAAGCACATCTTCAGCCTTCAACTGACGAAGTTGAGCTACCATATTTGAGTACATACCACCGGGTACTTCGGCTTCCTTAACAATGATATTTGGTTTTGGGAAATTGAAGTATGCTTCAATAGCATGACAAGCGGCAAGAAGTGCTTCTTCGTCATTAGCCTTAGCAGCTTCAATTGCCTTATCAAATTGTGCATCGATTTCTGCAGGTAGAGTATCCTTCAATGGATCGAATGCCTTAGGGAAGTTATCCTTGTGTAGGTCGAAGTCGCGCAAACTTTCGCGAGCAGCCTTCAATTCTTCACGAATCTTACCCACTGCTTCCATATTCACTTCCACTTCTACGCCAAGTTTCTTAGCGAAGATGTAAATAAGTTCGATTGCAGGAGCTGCAGAACCTTCACCAAACCACCAAATGTTTGTATCAAGGATATCAACATCGTGCAAAATAGCCATCAAGCCCGATGCAAGACCATAACCCGGAGTACAGTGTGTATGGAAGTCGATTGGCACGTTCACAGCAGCCTTCAAGCGTGGCATAAGAGTTGCGATGCGAGCAGGATTTACAAGACCTGCCATATCCTTCAATGTGATAATCTTAGCACCAAGTGCTTCGTAACCCTTAGCTTTTTCTACGAAGTAATCGTCGGTAAAGATCTTCTTAGGTTCTTGAAGAACAGTCTTCTTAACCTTAACGATTTCTTTCTTACCGAGAAGTTTTGCAAAGAAACCACTTGCCGGAACTTCTTCTTCTACTTCAACTTCCACTTCGATAGCTTCGTCCTTAGGATCTACAGTGTAGCACACAGCACCATCAGGAATACCACCAAGTTTGTTGATAATTTCTACCGATTCCTTCACATTTTCAAGGTCATTAAGTGCGTCAAAAATACGCATTATACCAAGACCGTTTGCGATAGCTTCTTTGTAGAATCCCTCAATTACTGTTGTTGGATAAGGAACATAACCGAATAGGTTACGACCGCGAGACAATGCAGTCAAATATGACTTACCTTGAATCTTATCGCTGATTGATTTAAGACGCACCCATGGGCTTTCGTCCAAATAGCGCATCACCGAGTCAGGCACAGCACCGCCCCACACTTCCATTGCGTAAAAGCCGGCCTCAAGATAATGAGGCAACAATTTATCAATGCTTTGTTGACTTAGACGAGTCGCAAATAGTGATTGCTGACCATCGCGAAGTGTCAAATCACGGATTTTTAGTTTCTTTGTCATAACACATTTTTTTTATGAAACATTTTTAATTCAAGATTAACTTTTTAATTAATGTAACAAAGTTATAGTTTATTTATCTTGAATGCAAAAAAAAACACTACTTTTGTAGAAGAAAATACAAATTAATTATAAAAAACTCATTCTATGTTCAATTTTTTCCGAAAGAAGAAGAATAATAAGTTGTTTTACTCCACCGATGTCCATTGCCACATTCTACCGGGTGTGGACCATGGTGCTACCGACATACAAAATGGGTTGGATTTATTAAAAGCCGAAATTGATATGGGCATATCACATTTCATACTAACACCCCACGTTACTAAATCCACTTTTGAAAACACTTCAGAATCTATTCTAAGTGCTTTCGAGACTTTCAAAGCTGCAATTCAAGCCGAAGGACTCGACGTCACCATACACCCATCGGCAGAATACCGCCTCGATGAACTTTCACTCGAACAAATCAACGGCAAAAAATACATTGCTATGCCCAACGAACATATTCTGCTCGAGAATGCTTATCAACAAGAAAGGCTCGACCTTGACGAGATTTTATTCGACGTACAAGTAAAGAATCTCACTCCTATTATAGCTCATCCGGAGCGTTTCAAATACTATGCTATCAACAAGCAACGTCTCGTTCAACTGCACAATGCCGGAGCATTGTTCCAAGTGAATCTGATGTCGTTTACCGGCTACTTCGGAGAAACAGCTAAGCAGAGTGCCAAGTGGTTACTTGAGCACGACTTAATCGACCTGCTCGGTAGCGACATCCACAATATGCAACACGTTGAAATCATTCAAAAATTCATAACAACCAAAGAATATAGCAAGTTGGCTAAAACCCTCGATGGTCGATTACTCAACGACACTATTTTCAACTAACAACAAAAACGAGATGCTTTCACATCTCGTTTTTTATTGTTCAGTCAAACAGTCCTTCTATTGCTTCCTCTTCTTCCACATCTTCAATATCATCGGGCAAAGCATCTATCCCGGCACGTTTACAAGGGTCAAAACCGACAGGGAACACAAATTTCACCTCTTGGTCATAAGGTAAATCCTTATCGGCAAACACATTCTTCATATATTTACCGAAGATTGGTAATGCCATCGACGCACCTTGTCCTTCTGCCATACTGTTAAAGTGAATATATCGCTCATCACCTCCTACCCACACACCGGTTACAAGTTGTGGAGTGAAACCCATAAACCAACCATCGGCATTAAAGTTTGTCGTACCTGTTTTACCTCCCATTTGAGCTGTAATATTATATGGAGAACGACGCACACGACCACCTGTTCCATAGTCTACCACATTAAGCAGTATCGATAGAATCTTGTAATAAGCATCTTCACTAATCACCTCCGTATGTTGAGGAGTAAACTCAGTTATCACATTACCCTGATTGTCGGTGATGCGCGACACGAATAATGGAGCCACACGCATACCCTTATTGGCGTATGCCGTATATGCCGACACCATCTCATTTACCGATACATCGACAGGACCTAAACACAAGGAAATCACCGGGTCTATGTGATTTGTGATACCAAAATTGTGCATCAAGCGCGCAAGCACTGCCGGCGACAGACGTTCCATCAATCGCGCCGATATCCAGTTATTCGAATTAGTCAACGCCCATCGCAAATCCACCATTTCACCCACTCTCGACTTACCTGAGTTGCGAGGTATCCATTCTTTACCATTTGCATCCAGAATCACCGGTTGCTCATTCAAGAACTCATCACAAGGCGTATATCCTTCCTCCATAGCATAGGTATAAAGGAATGGTTTCACAGTAGAACCAATCTGTCGACGTCCGGTCGACACCATATCATATTGGAAGAACTTGAAATTAGGACCACCCACATAAGCTTTTACATATCCCGTAACAGGGTCCATCGACATCATTCCCGCACGCAAGAACGACTTTGTATACAATAGTGAGTCATACGGCGTCATTGTAGTATCTATCACTCCATTATACGAGAACACGCGCATCTCACGTTCGGTCTTAAAGTTTGCCATTATTTCATCATCACTCAATCCTGCTTTTTTCAAAACACGATGGCGCTCGGTCGATTTTATGGCACGCAATATTATAGCTTCTTTCTGCTCGCGAGTAAGTTCATTGGGATTGTTAGTATACGGATTTAGCATTCCACGCTTTTCTCTCTTGAATTTAGGCAAAAGATCGTCGGACAGATGCGAAATCAGAGCCTTCTCGGCATAGGTTTGCATTCGAGAATCAATCGTAGTGTGAATCTTCAACCCATCGGTATACACATTATAATTAGAACCATCGGGCTTAGTGTTTTTTGCACACCAACCATATAAAGGATTATTTTCCCAAGCGATAGAATCGTCAACATAGCCCTGCTTATTCCAACGATATTTGGCTTCATTTCTTTTTGGCTTTTCGGCAGTAAGCATACGACGTAATTCTTCGCGGAAATAAGGAGCAAGACCTTCCTTGTGGTCTACCTTATGGTAATCAAGCACAAGCGGGGTTTCTTTCAACGAATCGCGCTCGGACTTACTTATCATATCAGCCTTATACATCTGCCCTAAAACTATATTTCTGCGATTACGTGTACGTTCGGGGTAACGCACAGGATTAAAATATGAAGGGTTCTTTGCCATTCCCACAAGAGTAGCGGCTTCTTCTATCTTCAAATCATTAGGATCCTTACCAAAATACACATAAGCTGCAGTCTTTACACCTACGGCATTATTTAGGAAGTCAAACTGATTAAAATACATCTTGATAATTTCATCTTTTGTATAGAAACGCTCAAGTTTCACAGCTATCACCCACTCAATTGGTTTCTGCATCAAACGTTCAAACACCGTTTCCGACTTTGGCGAATACAACTGTTTGGCAAGTTGTTGGGTTATCGTACTACCTCCTCCTGCACTCTTTTGCATAAAGATACCACGCTTCACAATAGCACGCAACAAGCCTCGCGCATCTATTCCTGAGTGGTTTTCGAAACGCACGTCCTCGGTTGCTATGAGCGCGTTAGTAAGATGTGGAGACAGCTCATCAAAATCTACATACACTCTGTTACTCTTGTCGCGATAATAACGCCCCAATTCCACGCCATCATCACTCATCACCACCGACGCAAATTTATCGGTTGGATTTTTTAACTCCTCGATAGGAGGCATATATCCTATCACCCCGTTATAGATAAGTGTAAATATCAATGCCGCCACTAAAACTACGGCAACAAATGTACCCCACATAACCTTAATCACTAACGATGTGAATGCACTTCTCTTCTCGTTATTTTTTGTATCAGTAACTTTTGACATATCTTTGTTTTATCGTTTTGCTTATTTTACCGCAGGTGCATTTCTCACCTAATATACCAAATCAATCTACAAAAATACTAAAAAACTCAACACTTCACACAATCTTTACAAAAATAAACGCTCCTAAATATTTTTTACACTATGAAAAAACTTGTTGCATTTTATTTTTTATTTTTTCTTCATTATCACAAGAAAAATGCCTAACTTTGTAGTGTTATGATAAAACGATTCGACAAAAGAACAGTTTCAACCCATTCACTTGCATTTTCCAAGCAAGCGCGTGAGTGTTGCTTGTCCCTTTTGCAATATACCGAAGCCAATCAATAACTCGTTATGCGTGTTTTGATTGGCTTTTGTTTTTGATACAAATACAAAAAATTACATAGCATTATGAACAATGTGAGTTTAGTTTCCATCTCCGACCTTTCAAAAGAGGAGATTCTCGAACTGCTTGAAACAGCTCGAAAGTTTGAAGAGAATCCCAATCAAAGATTGCTTGAAGGCAAAGTAGCTGCGACTCTATTCTTTGAGCCTTCTACTCGCACACGATTGAGTTTTGAAACTGCTGTCAATCGACTTGGCGGACGCGTTATAGGTTTTTCCGATGCCAGTACCACAAGTTCATCAAAAGGAGAAACCATGCACGACACCATTAGAATGGTAGCCAACTATGCCGATGTAATCATTATGCGACATCATTTGGAAGGAGCAGCACGCTACGCAAGCGAATTTTCGCCTGTGCCTATTATCAATGCAGGCGATGGTGCCAATCAACATCCTTCTCAAACTATGCTCGACCTATATTCCATTTATAAAACACAAGGAACACTCGAAAACCTTACTGTCACAATGGTGGGCGACTTGAAATACGGACGTACTGTTCACTCTTTACTTATGGCAATGTACCATTTCAAACCTAAGTTCAATTTCATTGCCTGCAAAGAGTTGCAAATGCCTAACGAATACAAAGTGTTCTGCGATGAGCATGGTATCGAATACCATGAATCAACCGATTTTTCCGAAGAAATAATCAACGAAAGTGACATCTTATATATGACTCGCGTACAACGTGAACGCTTTACCGACTTAATGGAATATGAACGAGTAAAAGACCTCTACAACTTGCACAATGCTATGCTTGACAACAGTAAGGAGAACCTTCGCATTCTCCACCCACTGCCACGAGTAAACGAAATAGCTTACGACGTAGACTCTAATCCAAAAGCTTATTATTTCCAACAAGCACAAAATGGTCTGTATGCTCGCGAAGCCATAATCTGCAAAGTTTTAGGTATTGAAGTAAAATAAGGGAGGGACAAGATATGAACGATACAAAAAAGAAAGAACTCGCTGTAGCAGCACTCAAAAACGGAACTGTTATCGACCACATACCAAGCGACTCACTATTTAAGGTTGTTGATTTACTCGGTATAAAATCTATCGACAATAGTGTAACAATCGGTTTCAACCTTGACAGCAAAAAATATGGCAAGAAAGGTATTATCAAAGTTGCCGATGTAACTTTCCCTGATACTACACTTAATCGCATAGCTATAATTGCTCCACATGCTGTTATCAACATCATAAAAGACTATGAAGTTGTAGAAAAGCACAAAGTGACTCTTGCCGACAACATTTATGGCATCGTGAAATGCAGTAATCCTAAGTGTATCACCAACAACGAACCGATGCGTACTCACTTCCACGTTATCGACCACGAAAATGTGGTACTCAAATGCCACTATTGCGAGCGCACCGAAGTAAAAGACAAAATCACACTTAAATAACAATCTCACAATGAAACAGAATTGGCGTCCAGGCACAATGATATACCCACTCCCTGCCATTATGGTAAGTTGTGGTAGCACACCCGAAGAATGGAACGTATTCACAGCCTCTTGGGTGGGAACTATATGTTCCGACCCTGCTATGTGCTATGTATCAATCCGTCCCGAACGACACAGCTATGACATTGTAAAACGCAATATGGAGTTCACTCTCAATCTCACCACAGTAGAATTGGCACGCGCCACCGATTGGTGCGGTGTACGTTCAGGGAGAGATTACAACAAGTTTGAAGAGATGAATTTAACTCCTTGCAAAGGGGTTAAAGTTAGTGCCCCATATATTGAACAAGCTCCAATTTCTATCGAATGCCGAGTAAAAGAAATCATTCACCTCGGTACACACGATATGTTTATTGCCGATGTGCTTAATGTAATAGCCGATGACCGATTTATCGACCCCGAAACAGGAGCATTCGATATGAAACGTGCCGGTTTACTCGTATATGCACATGGAGGATACTACACAATGGGTGAATTAATCGGAACATTCGGATGGACTGTAAAGAAAAAAAAATAACAAAACAATAAAAACATATACATTATATTTATGGAAAAAGATTCTTTGATTTTTGACATTATCGAACGTGAACACCAACGCCAAAAGAAAGGCATCGAACTTATCGCTTCCGAAAACTTTGTAAGCGAACAAGTAATGCAAGCTATGGGTTCTTGCCTTACTAACAAGTATGCCGAAGGTTATCCCGGACACCGTTACTATGGTGGTTGTGAAGTAGTAGACGAAAGCGAAACTATAGCTATCGAACGTCTAAAGAAACTTTTCGGGGCCGAATGGGCTAACGTACAACCTCACTCAGGAGCGCAGGCCAATATGGCAGTATTTATGGCTTGTATGAATCCTGGCGACACTTTTATGGGACTAAACCTTTCTCATGGCGGACACCTTTCTCATGGTTCTCCTGTCAATTTCTCAGGTATCGTTTTCAACCAAGTAGAATACAACGTAACACCCGAGACCAACCTCGTGGATTACGATCAAATGGAACGCCTTGCTCACGAAGTTAAGCCAAAACTTATCGTAGGTGGAGCAAGTGCTTACTCTCGTGATTGGGACTATGCTCGTATGCGCGAAATCGCCGACTCTGTTGGCGCAATTCTTCTTGTAGATATGGCACACCCGGCAGGTCTTATAGCCGCAGGTCTACTTGAAAATCCGTTGAAATATGCGCACATCGTAACATCTACTACACACAAGACTCTTCGCGGTCCTCGTGGTGGTATCATTATGCTTGGTAAAGACTTTGAAAATCCTTGGGGAAAGACCACTCCTAAAGGTCAGGTTAAATTAATGTCACAACTTCTCGACTCTGCAGTATTCCCTGGAGTACAAGGTGGCCCACTCGAACACGTTATTGCAGCCAAGGCAGTTGCGTTCGGCGAAGCTCTTCAACCATCATTTGTTGAATATCAAACTCAAGTGAAAAAGAATGCGCAAGTTATGGCACAAGCTCTTACCGACAAGGGCTACAAGATTGCTTCAGGTGGTACCGACAACCACTGTATCCTTCTTGACCTTCGCACTAAGTTCCCTGAACTTACCGGTAAGGTAGCTGAAAAGGCTCTTGTAGCTGCCGACATTACTGCTAATAAGAATATGGTTCCATTCGATAGTCGTTCTCCATTCCAAACTTCAGGTATCCGACTTGGTACACCAGCCATTACTACTCGTGGCGTGAAAGAAGACAAGATGGGCGAAATCGTTGAGCTTATCGACACTGTTCTTCACGCTCCTGAAGACGAAAAGGTAATCGCAGCAGTTCGCGCTAAGGTTAACGCTATGATGAACGAATACCCAATGTTCGCTTACTAAGCCCACATACATACAGCAATAAAGTCGGGACTCCCACACGTGAGAGTCCCGACTTTATTTATCTCTTTTATTTTCTTGATGCTTTCACATCATTCAAGTAGTCTTCAAGTGCTAATACAACTTGCTTCGCAATTTTCTTTCGATATTCATCATCAGCAAGCTTTTCTTCTTCAGGTAAACTACTCATAAACAAAACTTCAAGAAGCACATTTGGATATTCAGTAGGCGAATTAAGCGAGAAATTAAAATTACCAATCACGCCAAAATTCTTATGGCCGAGTTCAACCAATCTCTTTTGCATCGCAACAGCCAATGCACGATCGGATACGTGCTTATAAGCAGTACATGAGCCCATTTCAGCAAGAGGACTTCCTCCCGAGTTGTTATGTACCGAAATCATCAAGTCCACACCTGCTTCTTTAAATATTTTCTTACGCTCACCCATTGTAGGACCTTGATCTCCATCACGACTCAACACCACTTTAGCACCCTTATCCTCAAGCAGAGCTTTGATTTCGTTGATTATTGACAGATTCACTTCCTTCTCAGTTATACCCGATGCACTTATTGCGCCTGGATATTTACCACCATGACCGGCATCGAGTCCCACTACAAGACCCTTTATCTCAGGATTTGGAGCGTGATTCACATTTATCACAAGATTTGTACCGCTATAATCCACCGAATAACCCCAAGAATATTTATCTTTCAATTTTATAATCACACGATACACATCACTTTCCACTTGATTGAAATTCACATATTCAATCATCTCAGTATCAAAATACTGTGTCATCCAATTGCTATTATCCATTGCACCATACACATCTATACATATACGAGTTGGGTCAAGTTCTGTCCAATAATGATAAGGCAATCGCTTAGGCAAGCTGATATATACTTGGTCATATTCACCTTTATTGCTCACACGCCAGCTACCAGTATTTACTGTTTCCACATCTTCTTCAGTTGGCTCAAGATAATCCTTATCCATATAAGCATATCTGTTTTGCGAAAGTTGAACCTTATACAAGCCACCCTTTTCTCCGACAACCTTAAACACTATACCTTCGGTTACAAATCCCATCTTCGAACCACCTAATCGGTCATCTCCATCTCCATATTGCAAATAAGCTCCTGCCTTTGAAACAACATTAAAATTGCGATTTTTAAATTTATTCCTTTCAAAGTCTTTTTTCGCCTGTCTGCTTGTCATAAGTTTCTCCGGACGATTGGTTGAATAGAACACATTGAATTCCTTATTATTCTCGCCTAATCCATCATCTACAATCACCGAAATTCTATTTAACCCTTCTTTTAATTGCACTTCGGCGCCAAATGAGCCGGTTTTATAAACCTTCACTCTCTCGCCATTCACTATAGCACGATTACCGGGATTGGTAACTCCAACCACATAATGGGTCTTACTATACACAGTGTCACGTTCACCTCGCACAATTTTCAGATCCACTTTTGCTTGTATATTACCACAAAGCATTACGGACATCGCTAAAAGTCCTAATCTAAAGCATTTCATAGTTATTCTGTTTTAATTAGTTATTATTCTACCGCAAATGTAGTTATTTATTTTCGTTTGCCAACTTCATTTTCAAAAAATCGGTGTTTATTGTACAAAAGTCATCTGTTTTCTCGCCTTTAGTTTTTTTGTCGTATTTTTGTTTCATTATGAAAATTATAACAAACCTCTTTATATTTCTTATTCTTTGCATCTACATATCGTGCGATATGATCGACTATCACCCATACGATGTGAACATCAATCAACCTCGTAATATAAACAACACCAACATTTCCACAATCGAGAGTCGGTGCTTCAACAAAGACACCATACGCATCGTTGCTATGGGTGATTCACAAGGATTCTACAACGAAACACGCGATTTTGTCAAACACATAAATTCTCGCAACGATATTGATTTTGTAATACATGGTGGAGATTTTACCGATTACGGAACTACCAATGAATTCCTATGGCAACGCGACATCTTTTCAAAACTCGATATTCCCTATGTTGCACTAATAGGCAATCACGATTGTCTCGGCACCGGTCGTGATGCTTTCAAGACCATTTGGGGCGACACTGATTTTTCATTCACAGTCGGTGACGTTAAAATCATTTGTCTCAACACCAATGCACTCGAATATGACTACTCCGAAGCTATTCCGGATTTCAACTTCCTATCTAAACTAATTACCGATACGTCAAGCCAAGCAAGTCGCACTATAGTATGTATGCATGCACCACCCTACAGCGATGTATTCAACAACAACGTAGCACTGCCTTTCCAGTACTATTTGAAACAACTTAAAGGTCTTATGTTTTGCTTCAACGCACACCAACACAAAATAAGTACCAAAGACATATTTAATGACGGAATTATATATTATCAATGTGATTGTATGGAAGGCCGAAGCTACCTATTGTTCACAATAACTACCGACGGATATGAATATGAATCTTGTTCTTTTTAAAATCACACTGATTTTGGCTTCAATATTGTGCGCGATCTCCCCTTTACGTGCAAACAACGATACACAGGACTCCTTGTCTGTTTATAACGATTCTTTACTTCGAATAGAACCAGTGCAGAATATGCAATATATCAAGCGCTTACAACATTATAAACAAGCGTGGAACAATCTTATCCCCGCATACCTTAAAATACAATACGCTGGCAATATGGGTATGTTTTCCATCGGTACGGGGTGGCAATACGGAAAAAACAAGCAATGGGAAACCGACATTTTCTTTGGATTCATTCCAAAGCATCAATCAAAGAAAGCCAAACTCACATTCACTCTAAAACAAAATTTCATTCCCTGGAAAACTTATGAAACAAAGCGATTCCATTTCGAACCACTTTCGTGCGGTATATATTTCAACTCCGTTTTCAGTGATGAGTTCTGGAGCAACGCTCCCGATAAATATCCCAATGGCTACTATTGGTTTTCTACAAAAGTGCGCACAAATATATTCATCGGACAACGCATAACACTCAAAATCCCACACAACAGGCGCAAATTTGCTCGCTCAATCACGTTCTTTTATGAAATCAGCACTCACGACTTTGCAATAATACAAGCTGTAAAAAACAGTCGCCTCACTCCGAAGGATTATATATCTCTATCCTTTGGTACAAAATTCCAATGGTTATGACTTCAGTTTATCAATCTTCTTAACATCACCCACGAGCCAAAGTACATCACCCACAGCAAACACTTCTTGCCCTGTAGGTTTCTTATATTCTTCACCTCGCTGAATTGCCACGAGCAACGAAGCATAATCCTCACGTAACCTTGCTGTGGCACTTGTTTTACCCACAAGCATAGAGCCTTGTTGTACCTCTACATGAGCAAACGACATATCATTGGCATCAACACTATGCGACATATTAGCAGTTTCTTCTGAATCTTCTATCACAGGCAATAGCGATTGTATTTGTTCTTCTGTCCCCACGATTCCAATCACATCACCGGGGAACAGACGCATATCGGCACTTGGTATAGGATATATATCCGAACCGCGTTGAATACTCACCACATTAGCTCCATATTTATTACGCATTCCACTATTACACAAACGCTCTCCCACAAACGAGCAAGTATATCCCACTGTCATATATGCCACATGAAAATCACTCACAAGTGTGCTACCTTTTCCGCTCTTTCGCAATTCACGCTCATTTAGGTTGCGCATAAATTTATTTTCAACCTTACTCATTCTTTTCCCAACTCGTTTGGTCAACAAGAATAATAATAAGATAATTGCGACTATTGCAGTTGCAACACTTACTCCATGAGAATACAGCATTGCCACATACACTTCAACAAGAATAAATGCTATCACAAAACGTACAATAGTCAGCACCACAAGTGGCACTAAGAATTTATTGCCTCGCCTTTGTAGTTCTTGACGCTCTGAACGTTTTGTCGATGGATATGTAAGAGCCATAAAGAATGGAGCCATAACACCCAACGACAGCACCATTGCAACTATTTTGCCGGGTACATCTCCTATCAGATTCTGTGCCAATGGAACAACATAAGTTGACGAAATCCACATCATCGCAATAATAACCACCGAATAAAGCAATATTCGCCACGAATATCGTCCTATAATAGTCTTCCACACCGAACTTGTTGCAGTATCTGTTGTTGCATTATTACTATAAGTTTCAAGAGTGTGAACCACACGATTAGGCAAATGCTTTATCAGCCATTCATAACAAGGTACAGCCCATTTTATAAAATACGGAGTAAAGAATGTGGTGATTACACTCACAGCCACAACAATAGGATACAATGTTGAATCCAAAACACCAAGCGACATTCCTAATGATGCTATAATAAAGGCAAACTCACCTATTTGAGTCAAGCTGAAACCACTCTCGATAGCAATCTTCAATGGCTGCCCCATTGCAAGCATTCCCACAGTTCCAAACACTATCATTCCCACTATCACCACCAACGAAAGCAACAATATTACTTGCCAATAATCGGCTATAATGACAGGATTCACCATCATTCCCACCGAGATAAAGAACACCGCACCGAAAAGGTCTTTCACCGGTTTCATTACCTTTTCTATATGCTCTGCCTCACTCGTTCCGGCAAGTATCGAGCCCATAATAAATGCTCCGAGTGCCATCGAGAAACCGGAATACACCGAGAACACTGCCATAAGCATACACAATCCGGTCGATATTATAAGCAACATCTCATCATTGATATGACGACGATAGTTCGAAAAAAACGTAGGTAACACATATACTCCCACTGTGAAGCATATCACAAGAAAGAATACTAATTTGCCTATACTATATAGCATTTCGCCACCGGCTACACTATTGTTAAGCGCCACACTCGATAGCAATACCATCATCACTACTGCAAACAAGTCCTCACATATAAGAACAGCCAATACGTGTGGGACAAACTTGCGTTGTCGCATATTCAAGTCGGTAAAAGCTTTTATAATAATCGTAGTCGACGACATTGATAACATTCCGCCCAAGAAAAGTCGATTTATAAAATTATAATCAAGAAATCCTCCGACAGCAAACCCAAGTCCCATCATACCGCCTACGATAATCAATGCCGTTACTGCTGCCGAGCCACCCACATTCATCAGTTTCTTAAAGCTGAATTCAAGCCCCAAGCAGAACAATAACACGATAATACCTATCTCTGCCCAGAACTCAATATTTGCTTCATTACCCACAGTCGGGAAATATTTAAAATTGCTACTTGCCAAAAAGCCCGCAACAATATACCCCAACACAATAGGCTGTTTCAACTTTTTAAAAATCAACGTTACAACAGCGCCAAGCATCAATATCAATGCCAAATCGCATATCAGACCTTCAATATCCATATTCTTTTTTAATTATTTATTTCGTTGGTTAATGTTATTGATAATGTTTCATTAATCTTACTCAATTTGTCAAACAAATCCGAGAAATCCGATTTTGACTTAGTGAGTACCACAAAATTAACTATAGTATAATCACCTTCATAATCATATTTTAAATATGTATCATTCACATGTACATCACTTTGTTCAAATGTATCAAGATATGCTTGCGACGATTCTATTATTCCTCTCACTTTCACTCTTACCACTTTCGACGACCAAGCATAATTAGCCTTATGCTCATAAGCTTCGAGCATTGATAGCACAAAAAGCACACACATCGTAGATAGTAGAGCAAGCAAATATAATCCTGCGCCAACCACCATTCCTATGGCTGCCGACACCCATATCCCCGCTGCAGTTGTCAACCCTCGCACCGAACCTTTCATCTGTATTATCGCTCCTGCACCGAGAAAACCGATTCCGGACACCACTTGTGCTGCTATACGACTTGGATCGCCATACCCAAACACAGTCGACACATACACAGACAATATCATCAGCAATGATGCTCCTACCGAAATAAGAGCAAACGTACGAACTCCTGCCATCTGTCCCTTTCGCTTGCGTTCATATCCAATCACACCGCCAAGCAGCAAACTCACGAACAAACGAAACACAGCCCCAATAGGAGTTATATGAGTTGCAAGAATATCATTAATCCAAGTTTCCATTTTCACTCATTTCAACTTTTTTATTCACAAAAGTAAGAATTTTTCAATAATACAACACTAACGTTTCTATTTTTATTGTTTGTTACTATTTTTTCAATAAATTATTTTGTATTTTTGTGAATCTAATAACGGAGGACGCAACTATGGACAGCGAAAAAAAACTTTATATCATCAGCGGTTGTAATGGAGCCGGGAAAACAACAGCTTCTTACACCCTTCTGCCCGAAGTGTTCCAATGCAAAGAATTTGTCAATGCCGATGAAATTGCCAAAGGTCTATCCCCTTTCAATCCCGAAGGCGTAGCCATCGATGCAGGCAAAGTGATGCTGCAACGCATAACCGATTTGCTTGCTCGCGAAGAAACTTTTGCCATCGAAACCACTCTTGCTTCTCGCACACTCAACACTCTTGTAGAAAAAGCTCAAGCCAACGGATATAATGTCAAGCTGATATTCTTTTGGCTCAATAGCACTCAACTTGCTGTGCGCCGAGTGGCTCAACGTGTAAAAGAAGGCGGACATAACATTCCCGAAAACGTAATTAAACGACGTTACGTTGCCGGTATCAAGAATTTGTTTAAAATATTTATACCAATTGTCGACAGCTGGCTTATTGCCGACAACAGTGCCGTTCCTCGCATTCTTATTGCCGAAGGTGGTACCGATATTGACACTGTTATCTACGACAAAGAAAGATATAACGATATAATTAGATATGTGGGAAAACTATGATTATAGAATAAAACTTCGACAAGGGTTAGCCCTTGCCGAGAAGCGTATGTTAAAGCAAAAAGCTATTAACAACGCTCCTATAATACAAAGCCTTCCCAATGGCGATATAATTGAAGTTTCTGCAACACAATTACTGAAAGATCATTACGGATATCACAAATGTGTGAATTTGTAAGCAACCTTGACCAAGCACTAATCAATGTAGGACTTACTTATAAATTCTAAGTATTACTCTCCTAACACAAGAATACTCGGATATTCTTGTGTTTTTTATTACATTCTATATATCTAATACTCAAAATATCAAAAAAAATCTCAACTCACATAAAATTCCTAACTACTCACATCTAATTACTAAGAATTTTCTTTATCTTTGCACATCAATTTAGAAATCGTTTTTCAAACTAATTTTTCCCAATATGAAACAAGATATGATCGTTATCTTAGACTTGGGTAGTCACGAAAACACTGTGGTGGCTCGTGCTATTCGAGCTCTTGGCGTATATAGTGAAATCTATCCGCACGATATCACTGTAGATGAACTAAAAGCATTACCTAACGTAAAAGGCATCATCATCAATGGTGGTCCTAACAGCGTTATCGATGGTGTGGCTATCGATGTTAACCCTGAAATATACAATGCAGGCGTTCCTGTTATTGCTGCAGGTCACGACAAAGCTCTTTGCGAAGTAAAACTTGCACAGTTTGGCAACGATGAAGATGCTATCAAGAATGAAATTAAAGATTTCGTGTTTGAAGTATGTAAGGCTGAAGCCAATTGGAATATGACCAACTTCGTTAACGACCAAATCGAATTGGTGCGCCGTCAAGTAGGCAATAAGAAAGTACTTCTTGCCCTTTCAGGTGGTGTGGACAGCTCTGTTGTTGCAGCTCTATTACTTAAGGCTATTGGTGACAACCTTGTTTGTGTTCACGTTAATCATGGTTTGATGCGTAAAGGTGAATCGGAAAATGTTATTGAAGTATTCCGTAATCAGCTAAACGCAAACCTTGTATATGTAGATGCTACCGAACGTTTCCTTGGCAAACTTGCCGGAGTAACCGACCCTGAACAAAAGCGTAAAATCATCGGTAGCGAATTCATTCGCGTATTCGAAGAAGAAGCACGCAAACTTGATGGTATCGACTATCTTGGACAAGGCACAATCTACCCCGACATAGTAGAAAGTGGTACTAAGACTGCTAAAATGGTAAAATCTCACCACAACGTAGGAGGGCTTCCTGAAGATCTTCAATTCGAACTTGTTGAGCCTTTGAAGCAATTATTCAAAGACGAAGTTCGTGCTTGTGGTCTTGAGCTTGGATTGCCATACGATATGGTATATCGCCAACCATTCCCAGGACCTGGTCTTGGCGTTCGTTGCCTTGGCGAAATCACTCGTGATCGTCTTGAAGCAGTTCGCGAATCGGACGCTATCCTTCGCGAAGAATTCAAACTTGCCGGACTCGACAAAAAAGTATGGCAATACTTCACAGTAGTCCCCGACTTCAAGTCAGTAGGTGTTCGCGACAATGCTCGTTCTTACGAATATCCGGTTATCATTCGCGCCGTAAACACTATCGACGCTATGACAGCAACTATCGAACACATCGATTGGGCTATTCTTGACAAAATCACTGCACGCATTCTTAACGAAGTGAAGAACGTAAATCGCGTGTGCTATGATATGTCACCAAAACCAAACGCAACTATCGAGTGGGAATAATTTTCCAACGGAAAATTTTCGAGCGCGAGCGAGGAGTGTGTGTTGAGCGTCAGCGAAGCGCACGTTCGGTGAAACCGACCGAGACTCGCCTCAATAATACCCAACGGAAAATTTTCGAGCGCGAGCGAGGAGCGTGAGTTGAGCGATAGTGAAGCGCGCATTTGCGATAGCAACCGAGACTCGCCTCAATAATACCCATATTACCTCAAATCTCTAAGGTCAAAATGACTTTAGAGATTTTTATTTTCTACCCAACATAAATCCAAATATTTTCGCTACATTTGTAAAAATATTCACCATATAAATTAAATTCTATGAAAAAAGCACTTTTATTTTTTATTACACTCATTTTTATCTCAGGAATATGTATCGTTACGTGTCCCAAACACGACGACCATTCAAAAGCAATCAACAGCGAAATCAATAAATTCATCGACAGAAAGATCTCAGAAGACGCACAAAACGACTCTGAAAAAGCATTAGCCTTCCTCGCATCATCTCTCTGCTCAAATATATCTGAATATTTTATTGATAGCAAACTTTATGTCGACAACCATTTCCTATTTAGTGTAGGCAAAATAACAATTAATGGCGAAAGTAAAATTATTTCAATCGGAGTACTGAATCACATCTTCACCGATATAGAAAGCTATCTAAATGAAGAGTTCTCAAAATATTCAGATTCCATTCAAGATGATGATGGAAACGAGAACGAAGAATTCATAACAGAAAATGCCTATTCTGAAGCCTCCACCTCTAAGTCCAATTATGTCAGCAATGATATCACCACTAATAAGAACAAAAACATATCAAAAAGCACTTCTCCTCAAAAGAGCAAGACTGATGAGCTAAAGACTCCAGCCAAAAAGCCACAAAGTAATAATATTACTACAACTAATGTTCATAAAGAAGTTGAGGAAGCCAAAACCGCTAAAACTGACATTACTGAATCTGTATTCATTGCTGTTGATCAGATGCCACAATTCCCAGGAGGTGATGCCGCCCTTATGAAGTTCTTGAGTAACAACATCAATTATCCTCGTGTAGCAATGGAAAATGGTGTACAAGGACGCGTGATAGTTCAATTCATTGTAACCAAAAATGGTTCGATAGGCGAAGTAAAAATTGTCCGTAGTGTTGATAGAGACCTTGACAACGAAGCTATCCGACTATGTAAATCTCTCCCAAACTTTATACCCGGCAGAATGGGAGGAAAGCCTGTGAACGTATGGTATACACTCCCAATCACATTCAAACTTAACAATTAAGATTTTAGTTCCGCTCAACGCTTATGCGTTTTTTTTACACAATAATTGCTGATTTATTTTTTATTTCATATATTTGCAAAAAATAATTTATAAAACTATGGTGAAAGAAAGTATTATCAGAGCGCTTTTAGCCGGTGTTATTTATACTATTTTGATTTGGTTAGGAGATCTATTCTTTTTCAAACAAGAAACACCTTATTACATTCTTATTGTTCAAGGATTGATTTTCACAATAGTAATGTCAATAGTTTATTACTTTTCATTAAAAAAACAGAATAAACAAAACAACAAATGACGGTATTTGCCGTCATTTGTTTGTTCGGTCAACCAAGATCTCCACTGTACGAGTCAGGTTCTCTTTCGCCTCACCATCAAATAAAGCTTTCACCTGCCTAAAACCATCACCATATATAGGATCAGGATCTTTCATCATATTTATGACAAGCACGTTTGTCATATCATTTTCAATAGAACGATAAAGTAAATAAGAACCTAAATTACAGAATCCTTCACACAAAACTTTTGGCAATACAATATGATGTTCATTCTGCCACACGTGAAGTAATTCGTGGGCAAGTACACCACCAAAAATCACTTTATGCAAACCATCAAGCATATATACATTATGTTTAATAGCTGCACCAAACCATCCTGCCCCACCCGACACAGTAAGCCCTAATCTATTATTATCCAAGACACCCGAACCCGAAAGTTGAGCCATTCGAGCCACATCAACAATCTCAACCGGCACATCAGTGGGCAAATCAAGTCCTTTACTTCTAAAAATCATTTGTACACGATCATACACCCACTTAATATGCTCAGGTTTCTTCACCACAGCTCTCACACAATGTGAACATATATGACGATCATAAGGCAAATGTGTATCATTTTGAGCAACAACCCTTCCACACGATGCACACATCTGCACATCATGATGAGCATGAAAGCACTGCCCCCACATATCCATTTTATACGTGCCCACTATCACCCTGCCACACACAGCGCACGTTGGAGGTATCATAGCTTTTATTGTGTCCTTTGCTATTTTTATCAAATTCATTTATAATTTCATTCAATTCACAAATTATACATAAGTCAATATCATTATTGAACAGTTCAATTTGAGTATCTCAAATTATTATTTATTTCCACACCAACTCATAATGAGAAAACGTTTGTAACAATTTTACACCTTTGGTTCCTATTCTTACATACTTTCCCTCAGAATTTATTTTATAATATTCTATATAATAACTATTTTCTCCTTTTCTTAATTCCGACAGCGAAGAACAATCCGACAAAGACATACAATGCGTGCAATACGTATAGTATTTACCATCATTTGTCATTAAAACGCCCTTATGACTATGCCCACAATGACAAGTAACTGGGTTAGAACCAACAACTGCATATTTACCACAGCCTCGACATTTTAATATCTTATAAATCACACCCTTATAGTCATCATTAGCATAATTGACAGGACTATCCACTTTATGCACAACCATCAAATCTCCCCAAAAGTCACCACAAAGTCTGCACTGCCATTTCTTTTTCTTGAAGAATTTATCCAATAACCCCATATTTCTTATATAATAATATATTCAAATCCAATTTATACTGAACTGCAATTTCTCGTTTCTACAATTTTCACATATCATTACATTTTACGCACGACTTACATACAAATATCACTAAATTTATTAACCTACACAAACTTTCTTCCTCAAAACAGAAATTATTTCACATTTTTTCTATGTAATAATATGTTATTTTACCCCCTTATTTTGTATTTCGAATAAATATATATATATTTGTAACATAATAACAACTTAAAAATAATCTATATGGGAGCAGAAAGATTTGCCGGTGAATCGGCTCAGAACATGGAAATGAAATGTCTTTGTGTACTTGTACTCGACGTATCAGGTTCTATGAGAGGTGAGAAACTAAACGCACTCAATAATGGCGTTAGAGATTTCTTTACACAAATTCAAACAGGCGACGGAGTTGCCGAAAACCTAATCGACCAACTTGAAATTGCTATTATCCAATATGATGAAGCTGTAAAGATTCTTCGTGATCCTAAGCTACTTGAAGAAAATGAAACACCTCCAACTCTTGAAGAACGTGGTTCTACTACTGAAACAGTGGTAGCTATGGAAGAAGCTATCAAACTTGTGGAAGACCGCAAAGCATTCTACAAAGAAACAGGACAAAAATACTATCGCCCTTGGATTGTTCTTATGACCGACGGTGAACCTTATGGTGAACGTGCTACACAAGCCGACATCGATAATATTTCCGACCGCGTAAAACGCGAATCAGATGCAAAGAAATATATGATGATGGGTATCGGTGTTGGAGAAGCTAATATGCAACTTCTTGCTAAGATGTGTGCAGGAAAGGCTCTTCCTCTTGCAGGCACTAAGTTTGGAGAATTCTTCCAATGGTTGAGTAATTCTCTTTCTGTTGTATCTAATAGCAAGGAAGGCGAAAAGGTTAACATCATGGATGGAGCAACCGATTGGATGAAATCATTCGAAATCTAATTCTTTAATTTTATATATTACAAAGATAGAGGCACACAATTTTGTAGAACCTCTATCTTTGCGTTTTAAAAACCTTCTTAAACAAATACCTCTATGAAGAATCTTTTAGATTTTTTCCGCAGCTCCGACAAAAAGGATACTATTACGACACAGCCGGACGACACGCAAGACAATAACAAGACACTTGATTCTAACACAAATACTACACCAAACGACGACAAGAAGGATACTGCACCCATAGACACTGATGATGCTCAAAGTATTCAAGCTACCGTATCTTCCGACTCCGATAAAAATGCAATATCAACCGATGATAGCAAAAACGACACAAATACGGTAACCGACGACATACAAGATATTAAAGACAAAGATGATGCCGTACCCGCTACCGATAAAGATACCATACCCGAAACAATCGAGGATATAGAACCTACTATCGACGTAAATGCCCCTGATATAAGGTTAAAAACAAGTATCGAAGATGAATCCGGATATGTAGTAGGATTCTCTATGCAAGGTAGAAGCCATATCGTAAGCGGTATTGGTTGTCAGGATTATCACGCCTACGAAACAATAGCTCCGGGGTGGAATCTTGCCATTACATCCGATGGTGCAGGCTCGGCGCGTGAAGCCGAAAGAGGTTCTAAAGCTAATTGCGAACTTGCAATAAGACTTGTACGCCAACTCATTGAATCAAAAAAATGGGCTGAGAACAACTATTTCCCTACCGAACTTGAATGGTATATCGAAATTAGAAATATCTTCGAACTTATCCAAGCCATTATTCAAAGCAGTGCAACAAAACAAGCTCAATCTTATGCCGAAAATAAAAAGAATGAACTTGCCGAAGCCGAAGAACTGCTTAAAAATACGACTAACGACAAGCAAAAATCACGACTATACAATCGCATCAATAATCTTAAGAGTGATTTAGAAAAACCTCTTGAAGCACGTGATTTCAATGCCACTCTAATACTTATGCTCATCACACCACAAGGTATGCTCACAGCTCACATAGGCGATGGACGCATGGGATATTTAGATAACAACAACAATTGGAAAGCTCTTATGACTCCTCACAAAGGTGAAGAAGCATCAGCCACAGTATTTATCCCCAATAATTGGAATGCACAACGCGAAGTCCCGGCCTTCACTATGTCGGGAGCATATTTACCCGAAGTAAAAGTGGTAAAAGAGAAACCAAAGGCATTTGTTCTTATGAGTGATGGTTGTGAAAGTATTACTTGGCGTTTCTATGCGCAAGATAAGCAAACAGGACGTTATTACGACCCTAACGAACCTTTCGCAGGGTTCTTCAACCCTCTTCTTGATGAAATGAATGATGCTGCCGACAAAGAGGCGAGAGTTGATCGAATGATTGAGATTATAAACGTTGGAACTACTGCAGGACGTCAAGAACAAGACGACCGCACAATGATTTTTGGAGTATTAAAATAAAACTCTATATGGAGAAACTATTTTATCGTGAAAATTCTGAATTTAAACCAATTACCGTCTATGACAAACCCATAGGCAAAGGAGGTCAGGCTGCTGTTTACGGTATTATGTTCCCTATATCACTCGATAAACATTGTATAAAAATCTATCACAATGGGTGCAAACCCGAAACCATCGAAAGGCTGAAGTATATGATCGACAATCCGCCAAGCATCACAAGAACAGAATCATTCTGTATTTGTTGGCCCACCGGATTCATATATAATGCAAACAAAGAAATTATAGGTTTTTATATGCCGACAGCATTCAAGAACAGTCGTGATTTGTATATATTAAGCTATTACGCCAAAGGTAAAACTATAGCCGACCGCTTCAAGACCGAAACCGATTGGTTCAACAAATACGAACGTAACACCGGCGAAGGAATATTGAATCGTTTGAAAATGATGACCAATATTTCACAGGCATTCTATCAGATTCATAAAAGCGAAAAATATGTAGTCCTTGACGTAAAACCTCAAAATATACTTGCCACAAGCACAGGAAAAGTATCAATCGTTGACACCGACTCTTTCCAAATAGCCGAAAACGACAAAATTCTGTTTCCGGGTGCTGCTGTAACACCCGAGTATTGTGCTCCGGAATTCAAAGAACAGTACGAACAAAGTAGGGCTTTCACATCATCAAATGATGCTTTTTCATTAGCCGTAATCTTTTATCAAATTTTGATTGGATTACACCCCTACACCGGTGTTAAGTTGTTAGCTCCTTATGATACCGAAGAATACAGCGAACTTGAAGCTGTAATCCACAGGTCATTATACTTATATGGGAGCAATAAACGTTACATTCAAGCATTATCGCCCAACCCTCACGCTTTCTTTGAAAGAATACCGCGATCATTACAATTAATGTTCATCAAAGCTTTCGATGCACCTAATTATCGGCCCAATATGGAAGAATGGTGCAAAGAGCTGTTTAATATTATATCACATTGAGAATCTACATTAAAAAAACACCCTCCTCAAGTTTCGAGTCAATCGATATAGTCGACAAACCTCTTGGTAAGGGGGGACAAGGAAACGTTCATAATATCACGACATCTCAATATAAAGATTGTTGTGTAAAAATCTACAAGGAACAGCAAACGGCGCAGAAAGTCTATGACCGCATTGCTTTTATGGTGCAAAACCCACCTAAAAACATCACCGGCAGTAATAGTTTCCGCATCTGTTGGCCTATTGCTCTCGCTTACGACACCAATAAGAATTTCATCGGTTATATAATGCCTTTGGCATTCCCCGACAGCCGAGACCTTCTTATTTTGTCCACTTATAATGCAAAGCCCATTTCTCAACAAGCCAAATATAAAAAATATACTTCTTGGCACAACAAATATGAGCTAACGTCAAACGTGGGCATCAAAAACCGTATTAAGATGCTCTGCAATTGGGCTATTGCTATATATTCGATTCATGAAACGGGGAAATACGTAATTATCGATTTGAAACCTGAAAACGTAATGGCTACGTCTTCGGGTAAAATATCAATTGTAGATACCGACTCTTTCCAAATCACACAAAACGGTAAATTACTGTATCCGGCAACAGCTTTCACTCCCGACTATTTAGCTCCTGAAGGCAAAAAATTACACTTAGCTAAACAACCGTTTACTGTATATTGCGACCGATTTGCGGCAGCCGTAGTATTCTACAAAATTCTTACCGGTACACACCCTTATAGCGGAACGGTGCTAAAACCGCCTTACGACAAATATGTTACAAATGAAGAATGTATCGAGCAAGGTCTCTTTGCTTATGGCGACAAGAAACAATACATATCGTTCAATCAGGGTTTAAATCTGCACCAGAATTTCCACAACCTACCGGCGAATATACAATCTTTGTTTATCAGAGCATTCGGTAGCAATCCCGCCGATCGCCCGGCTATGGAAGAATGGGGAAAAGCTTTACACGATGCTGCCGATGATAGTATAAAAATAGCAGCATCAACAGTAAAGCCTGCTACTACTGTTCCCAAAACACCACTAAAAATCACCGGTGTAACTTTCTGCGATTATGACTATGATAATAATCGCGCACTTACGCCAAATGGAGGCACCTTATATACCGATACAATGTACCTCACCCCTACTATTACCTATGATGTTCTCAACCCTATAGGTAATGTGGAAATCTGGTATAAGCTATATGAACCTTCCGGCAGTTTACACAACAACAATTCCAAACCCGGATTCACATGGAAAGGTGTAGTTAATCTTAATGCAAGGGGCAGATATTCCACACAATTAGGTGGATGGGGAAATGACAACAAAACTTGTTATAGCAGTCCCGGCAATTGGAAGGTAGATTTCTATTTTAGAGACACCTTCCTATATAGCTCTGTAGTAAATATTCGTAATAAGACTACTCATCCTCGCCCCACTTATACACCAAGCTCTTCTACCTACACACAAAAGAAGAAATCGAGCAATAGTGTGTGGAAATGGATTGGAGGCATTGCGGCAACCCTGATTTTTTGTATACTCGCCTACAATTTCATAATTTCCCCAATGATGGGAGAAAGCCTATATTCTATCGCAAATATAGACGCGCCCAGAACAGATACTATTTCAGGAAACGCCAAGCATAACACAATACCTTATGGGACTAAAATCTCAGTCACCAATAAGTCAAAGAAATGGATAACCGGTAGCGTTGACGGGGTCGATGGTTTCTTTGATGCAACTAATTATGTCAGCAAAAAAGACTACCAAATTCTCAACAGCATTTGGAATAGCGATTTTGAAGCAAGTATAATAAACCTTGTTCGATATCGTAGAGCAATCCTCGATTTCGTAAAAAAAATGAATCTGAAGACAGGCAAAGATGGTTTCCGCCTATTTATGCCATCAGCAGCCCAATTCCCGAATAGCGTATTTTTCTCACATATAAGTGGAGATAGGTTTGATTATTATCGTGATTTTGCATTCATTCTCACAAATAATAATACGGATAAAGCATATCTTGCCATATACTCATTCGACGAAGACGGCAATCCTCTTTACCGACAGATGGAATCGATTAATACCGGTAAAAGTATTGTTAACATCACTTATTCCCAATATAAAGAAGTCTATAATATCACTTATGGTACGTTGGACTATTCTATAGATGACTGTATAAAGCACTCTAAAAGAGATATTGATGTTTCTGATATCACTTTCACCAACTGCACTTATGAAAACACTGTTATCAATGGCAGCGATGAGATTCTATTTAACGACAAGATAATATACCTTCGACCAAGAATTTACTACTACGGGCTGAAAGATAAATCGACTGCTCCTATTTACGTTAAAATTTACAACAACTCAGGTACATTAATGAGAGGAACTAATTCCCCTTCTCATAGCACATATCAGTTTAACTTAAAAAACATCAACTACGGCCATACACGTCTCAACTGCAATTTGATCGGTTGGGGCAATAAAAAAGGTGGCGTTTATTCTCCTGGGGAATATATTGTAGAGATATGGAATCAAGGTGAAAAAATTGCATCTAAAAACATCTTATTGCCTAACTCCCAAAATGTTTGCATTGAGAATTATCCAAAGAATGGAAAGCAAAAGAATACTACCAAGAATAAGACCATAAAGGATGATGACAAAACTAAAGTGTATGTACCCACCCCGCCTGTCAATACAGAAAGCAATGATTGGTTTTCTGAATTAGAATCGTACTTCTCTCAATTCAGTGTTAATAAGTTGTCTTCCATGAATTCTCAATGGATAGTTATAGCAATCCTTCTCTTATCTATAGTTCTGATTGTTCTCAACAAAATTAGAGATGGCTACCGACTGCGCGGAGGCAAATTCATTGCCTATTGGGTGACATTTATGATTATCTCAATTCTTGAGATTTCTTACATTACATTAGCACCAGGTGATTCCACTTGGTTTTGCTCTCCCGATGAAGTTGGTTGGGGAGGGGCAATAATAAGTTTCATCATTTTTGCAGTGATTACGTACTATCAATCAATTTGTTTCTTGAATATTATTGAAGATTGGAGAGCGAATACTCGTGCCGATATTGCTCTTAAATGGGGATACTATTCTTGGATTGGAATTATTATCGTTACCATTGCATTGGCTTTCATTGCCGAATCACTTATTCCTCTTGCATTGTTAGCCTTTGCGATTTGCCAGATAGTACAAATTGTCATTATATTTAAAGATGTCAATTATTACTCCGGATTTTGGGATGCAGTATTCTGTTCATTATTCTACATTATTGGTTCAATTGCCACTGTACTCACTATCCTATTGCTTATCTCAGTCATATTTTATATATTAATCGTTTTGATGATTCTCGGACTTATCTTCGGCAGAGATAAATAACATAAGAAAACCAGGCTACAAAACTTAAATTCGTAGCCTGGTTTCTTATTATATTCCTTTTTTATACTCCCTTATTATTCTTCCATCAAGTCGTCATATTTCTGAAACAAGAAATCGTTATATGGGAAACGCGCTTGATGTATTGCTTTAGCCTTTTCATATAACATAGTTTTAAGCTCATCAATATTCAGTTTATTTTTTGCCGAAATAAACACGCAATTCTTCTCCATTTTCGCCATCCAAGTTTCTTTCAATTCTTCAAGTGATATATTTTCTCGTGTGCGAGGTGTAAGATCGTCCTCATCCTTCTTCACATAAGTAAAAGCATCTATCTTATTGAACACAAGAATCATTTCCTTATCGCTCGCATTGCACACTTCTTGCAACGTTTTGTTCACGATTTCAATCTGATCTTCAAATTGAGGATGAGAAATATCCACCACATGTACCAAAATATCGGCATCACGCACCTCATCAAGAGTACTTTTGAACGACTCCACAAGATGGTGTGGCAACTTACGAATAAACCCTACTGTATCACTCAACAAGAAAGGCAGATTTTCAATTACCACCTTGCGACAAGTGGTATCGAGCGTAGCAAACAACTTATTTTCAGCAAACACATCACTTTTACTCAGCAGATTCATTAGCGTTGATTTGCCCACATTGGTATAGCCCACAAGTGCAATACGTGTGAGTTTTCCTCTATTTTTGCGTTGCACAGTGAATTGTGTATCAAGCTCTTTCAATTTCTGTTTAAGAAGCGATATTTTATCAAGAATAATACGACGGTCTGTTTCTATCTGAGTCTCACCGGGACCACGCATACCAATCCCCCCACGCTGACGCTCAAGGTGAGTCCACATTCGGGTCAATCGAGGCAACAGATATCTGTATTGAGCCAATTCAACCTGCATTTTTGCACTTGCAGTTTGAGCACGCTTAGCAAATATATCAAGAATAAGACTTGTACGGTCAAGAATCTTCGTTTTTAATTCCTTTTCTATATTCGACACTTGCTTTGACGACAAATCATCATCAAATATCACAAGTCCTATCTCATTTTCTTCCACATACTCACGAATTTCTTGCAATTTACCGGTACCCACAAATGTGGCACGATTCGGTTGATCTATACGTTGCAGGAACTTCTTCACCACCACAGCTCCGGCTGTATCGGCAAGAAAAGCCAACTCATCAAGATACTCGTTAGCTTTAATTTCATTTTGTTGGGGAGTTATAAGCCCCACAAGCACAGATTTCTCACTGAGTTCCTCTGTGATTATATTATCAATCATTCCGTCTTTTCTTGACTTTGCCATATAAAATCTATTTTTTAACACATAAACTTAAATAATTGAACTCACAATTACCCAATATTTTTTATGCTTCTTTATATAAAACATTATCTTTTGCAAAATTACACATTTTTCTTGCTAAGACGATAAGTTTACACTAAATTTGTAATTCAATTCATTTAAAATGAACCATTCTTAATTATGAACAAAGAAGTTTTAGCAAAACTATATACTGATTTCACAGGACAAGAGCCTACTGAAATCATTGAATTACCTGCATCAGGCTCTAATCGTCGATATTTTCGACTTTTAGGCAATAAATCAATTATTGGCGCTTTAGGAACTTGCAAAGAAGAAAACGAAGCTTTTCTTTATATGGCCTCACATTTCCATAAAAAAGGGCTACCTGTACCCAAAGTATATGCCGTAAGTAGCGATAATATGGCTTATATTCAAGAGGACTTAGGAGACTTAGCTCTATTCAAAGCCATTGAAAAAGGACGTCTTACAAGAGTTTTTGGCGAAGAAGAAATGCACTTGCTCGTAAAAACCTTGCAGATGCTGCCAAAGATTCAATTTGAAGGAGCCAATGGTATGGACTTCAGCAAGTGCTATCCTGTTCCCGAACTAGACAAACGTTCCATCCTATGGGATTTGAACTATTTCAAATATTGCTTTTTGAAGGCTACCGGAATGGAATTTTCCGAGCCTCAACTTGAAGATGATTTTGAAAAAATGGCCAATTGCTTGCTAAAAAACAACACCAATACATTCCTTTACCGCGATTTTCAATCACGCAATGTGATGATTAAGAATGATGAACCTTATTTCATCGACTTTCAAGGTGGACGTAAAGGACCTTTCTACTACGATGTTGCTTCTTTCTTATGGCAAGCTAAAGCCAATATTCCCGAAAGCACACGCCAAGAGTTGCTTAAAGAATATATTAAAGCATTACGCCAATACATTAATATCAAAGATGACGAATTCTATGCTCAACTAAGAATATTTGTCCTTTTCCGTACTCTGCAAGTACTCGGTGCTTATGGTTTTCGTGGATATTTTGAGAAAAAACCTTATTTTATTCAAAGTGTTCCTTATGCACTCGAAAATTTACGTGAACTTCTCGAAACACCTTTCACCGAGTTTCCATACCTTAATGAAATGCTCAATAGACTTATCAATCTAAAACAATTCACTAGCGAGTTGCAGAAGCAAGCTCTTACAGTAAAAGTAATGAGTTTTTCTTATAAGAAAGGGATTCCTAACGATGCATCAGGCAATGGTGGTGGATTTGTGTTCGACTGTCGAGCAATCAACAATCCGGGTAAATATGACCGCTACAAGCCTTTTACCGGACTTGACGAATGTGTAATAAAATACCTCGAAGATGACGGTGGTATACTCGAATTCCTCGATCACGCCTATGCTCTTGTCGATTCATCCGTACAACGATACATCGAACGTGGATTCACCAATCTTATGGTATGCTTCGGCTGTACAGGTGGACGTCATCGTTCTGTTTATAGTGCGCAACACATGGCCGAACATATTCACAAGAAATGGAATGTGCGTGTCGAGCTCGTGCATCGAGAACAAAACATCGAAGAACACTTACGCCCTAAACGTAACTAACAACGAGTATGAAAGCTATGATTTTTGCAGCTGGGCTTGGTACTCGCCTACGCCCACTTACCGATAATATGCCTAAAGCAATGGTCCCTGTATCGGGCAAACCTATGCTACAGCGAGTGATTGAAAACCTTGCTCATTATGGGTTTCACGACATCGTTGTCAATGTGCATCATTTCGGGGAACAAATCATTAATTTCCTTACTCAAAATAACAACTTCGGACAAAACATAATTATCAGCGATGAGCGTAAACTTCTGCTCGATACAGGAGGAGGAATACTTGCGGCTCGACGATGGCTCGACGATGGAGAACCTTTCATCGTCCATAATGCTGACATTCTCACCACACTCGATCTATCTGCTATGTATAAGCATCACTGCATAAGCAATGCCGATGCAACACTACTTGTAAAAAGTAGGCAAACAGAACGCTATCTACTTTTTGACAGCAACAACCAACTACAAGGGTGGATTAACAAAAAGACAGGCGAAACTCGCCCTGAAGGTTTCTCCGGTTTCACACAGAACTTTCAAGAATTTGCATTTGGAGGAGTACACATTATATCTCCCACCATTTTCAAATCGTTAGAGAACTACACCAATGAGGCTAAATTCTCAATTACTCCTTTTTATATCGACCGATGCCACGATTTAAAAATTCAAGGTTACACCCCATCAGATTATGAATGGTTCGATATCGGTCGACATGAAACCCTCACACTTGCCAACACGTTCTTTGCTAAGATGGAAAAATAAATCGGAGAACTTCTATTTATTATGCACTAGCTACAATTAAAATATATCACTGCTATCACGACGAAGATGTATAAAAGCTTCTGCCCTATCACAACGAAATTCTATCCCCCTAAATTTTTCAGAATGGCAATGCCAACCCTCATAAGACTTTCGTGTATTTTGACTTACATGACAAAAATACGATTTATGTTTTTGTTCAGCAACTTCTGATATATCCACATAGTCTGTTGGTTGAAAATATTGAGTCTGAGTACCATTCATCGTCTCAAAATAATACAACTCAAAACTATAATCAAGTCTCCGCCAAGCATTATACACCAAGATTGAACAAACACGATGATCCGGATGACCATCAATAGGCCAATGCGTAAACACAATATCAGGATTCTCCTTTGCTATCAATTCTTGCATTTCTGCATATCTTTCTTTATTCACCTCCGAATTGCCATCAATTTGCGACATAAACACAGGTCGCACATCAAGTATTTTACAAGCGTCAATAGCTTCTTGTGTACGTATCATAGCAGCTTCATCGTATGATTTACCTTTTATGCCCGCTTGTCCTCGTGTCATATAAACCGATATCACGTCCCAACCAGCCTGTCGCAAACGAATCATAGTACCCCCAACATTTCCTTCTGGATCATCAGGGTGCGCTCCAATTATTAACGCTTTTCTTCTTTTAGGTTGATTGTTTGATTCTTTAGCCAAAGCCTCCGCTCCTAATATCGTAGCTCCGGCTATGGCTGTACCTGCCATCTTAAGCATATCTCGTCGATTCATAGTAATAATTTTCTAATAAATAATTTTCACAAAGATAGGCAATAATATCTTTTAATACACAATAAATTCTTAAAAGGGAACTTATATAATTAACATTGTTACGATTTAGGAGATTCACTAAAAGTATATATACACAAAAACAACCGTTATTATCTTCTTGTTATTGATAACAACGGTATTTTTTCGCTATAAATATCGCCCTCCAACATTTGGAAAGCTCAGCCAAATGCGCTCACGCGCTTATACATATTTGATTAGTTCTTGTAAACTGAATCAGATACTGAAAGGCTGTAACGACCTTTTGCACGACGACGTGCCAATACCTTACGACCATTAGCTGTCTTCATTCTAAGACGGAAACCGTGCTTATTAGCTTTCTTTCTGTTTGAAGGTTGGAATGTTCTTTTCATTACTCTATTATTATTTTGTTTTACTTATTTTCAACTTTCGGATTGCAAAATTAGGCACTTTTTCGCAAATAACCAAATGTAAACGATTTTTAAGCACAACTTTTTTGCGTTTTTTACTAAATCTGATTAATTTTGCACTCGATTTATTTCGACAACACAATAATTTTCAAAAAAATAAATTTCGAGAAAGCATTATGATGAACGCTCAAGACATCAAAAACGGCACATGTATCCGTATGGACGGCCGCCTTTATTTCTGTATTGAATTCCTACACGTTAAGCCTGGTAAAGGTAACACCTTTATGCGTACCAAGCTTAAGGACGTTGTTGACGGTCGCGTTTTGGAACGCCGCTTCAACATCGGTGAAAAACTTGAAGACGTGCGCGTAGAACGTCGTGACCACCAATTCCTTTATGCCGATGGTGGTGACCTTATCTTTATGAATAACGAAACTTTCGAACAAGTACCTATCGCTCGTGATCTTGTAACCGGAGTTGACTTCATGAAAGAAGGAGATACAGTTTCTGTAGTTTCTGACGCCTCTACTGATACTGTTCTTTATGCTGAAATGCCAGTTAAAACAACACTTAAGGTAACTTATACTGAACCGGGGCTGAAGGGAGACACAGCTACAAACACTTTGAAACCTGCTACAGTAGAAACAGGTGCAACAGTACGCGTACCTCTTTTCATTGGCGAAGGTGAAACCATTGAAATTGATACTCGAGATGGTTCGTACGTAGGTCGTGTTAAAGCTTAATTTAAGCAAACAATACTTTAACAAATAACATTAAGACGCCGGCTAAAAACCTGCGTCTTTTTTATGCCCTAAAACACTGCTTTCAAACACACTAAAAAACATATTTATATTTTATTCTTTTTTCAAAGAAAATTACTAAATTTCGCACGATTTTAGGTTCAAGAATAGAATCTATCAATAAACCTTATTATTAATCACCTAAAAAAATTACCATTATGATAGTTGGTATTCCTAAAGAAATCAAAAACAACGAAAGTCGCGTAGGATTAACACCTGCCGGAGTTAAAGAACTTGTTAAGCGTGGACACACTGTATATGTGCAACACACTGCGGGAGAGAACTCGGGATTTTCCGACCAAGAATACATCGATTACGGAGCTAAAATATTACCTACTATCGCAGATGTCTACGCTATCGCAGATATGATAGTAAAAGTAAAAGAACCTATTGAGCCCGAATATGAGCTAATCAAGGAAGGTCAACTTCTGTTCACTTACTTCCACTTTGCTTGCGACGAAACCCTCACGCTTGCCATGAAGCAGAAAAAAGCAGTTTGCCTTGCCTACGAAACAGTACAACTTGACGACGGTTCACTTCCATTACTTATCCCTATGAGCGAGGTAGCAGGACGTATGTCAATACAAGAAGGCGCACGTTTCCTTGAAAAGCCACAAGGAGGCAAAGGTAAGTTGATGGGAGGCGTTCCGGGCGTGCGTCCGGCTAGAGTCCTTGTACTTGGAGCAGGTACAGTAGGAACACAAGCAGCTATTATGGCTGCAGGTATGGGAGCCGAAGTTATGATTACCGACATCAACTTGAAACGCTTACGATACCTATCTGACGTTCTACCAAAGAACGTGAAAACAATCTACAGCAATAGCCACAACATCAATATGGAACTCGGACACATCGACCTTATCATTGGTTCAGTACTTATCCCTGGCGACAAAGCTCCACACCTTATCACAAGAGATATGCTTAAGCTAATGAAGCCGGGTACAGTACTCGTTGACGTAGCGATCGACCAAGGTGGTTGTTTTGAAACTTCTCACCCGACTACACATTCCGAACCTACTTACATTATAGACGGAGTAGTACACTATGCTGTAGCAAATATTCCGGGAGCAGTTCCTTACACATCTACTATAGCTCTTAGTAATGCAACTTTGCCTTATGCTATTCGATTAGCCGACAAAGGATGGAAAAAAGCCTGCCAAGACGACCCAGCACTAGCTAAAGGTTTAAATATGGTAGAAGGCAAAACCACTTACGAAGCCGTAGCTAAGGTATTCGGATTAGAATACACTCCAGTTGAGGAAGTTCTCGCATAATAACTCATATATTACTAACTTTAGGATTGCGTTTTTACCGCAATCCTTTTTTTTTTCATAATTATTGTTTAAATTTGTGATGTAACTTTGAAAACTTCTATTTATGCCATATTTCTCTGTAATCGTACCTGTTTACAACCGTATCGATGAGGTTAGCGATCTACTTGAAAGTTTGTCGCATCAAACCAATACCGACTTCGAGGTAATCCTTGTGGAAGACGGTTCCACCGAGCCTTGTAAACACATCGCCGATAAATATGCCAACCGTCTTGATATTCAATATTATCATAAAAGCAACGAAGGACGAAGTATTGCACGTAATTATGGTATAGAACGTGCGCGTGGCCAATATTTTATCTTCTTCGATTCCGATTGCGTTATTCCCGAAGAATACTTTGATGCACTCAGCAAACGACTAAAAGTAAACTACACCGATTGTTTCGGAGGCCCCGACGCCGCACATGATTCATTTACCGATACTCAAAAAGCAATCAATTACAGTATGACATCATTCTTAACCACAGGTGGCATACGTGGTGGCAAAGTACAAATGGAAAAGTTCGTGCCTCGATCTTTCAATATGGGCTACTCTCGCAAAGTGTGGGAAACAATAGGCGGATTTAGAGAAATGTTCTCTGAAGACATTGATATGAGTACTCGTATTCGCCAAGCAAATTTCACAATTCAACTTATTCGAGATGCCTACGTATATCACAAACGACGCACTTCGTTACCTAAATTTTGGCGACAAACTTACGTTTTCGGTATGTCCCGTATCACATTAAAACTATTATATCCGGGCTCAATGAAATTAGTTCATTGCCTACCCGCACTCTTCGTGGTTGGAAGCGTAGCTATGATCCTCTTATCACTATTCTGGCGTTGGTGGACAATACTCCCTCTTGTAGCTTACCTATTTGCAGTGTGGATTACTGCAATTATTTCTACACGTAGCCTAAAAATAGGTTCACTTGCAGTAATCACAAGTATCATTCAACTTGGAGCCTATGGTAGTGGATTTATCAAAGCTTATATATGGAAAATATTGCTACGCCATGGGCGTAACATCGAAGAAGAAATATTAATTCGTAAAGGCAAATAATACCCATATGACACACGATAACCAATACACACGAGCCATAAAAGACCTTGCCGCCGAAGACCGACCTCGAGAAAAAGCCGAGCGCTTAGGTTTTCGTGCGCTCACAACAGCCGAACTATTGGCAATTCTTGTAGGTAGTGGTAGTCGTGGTGAATCGGTCATCGATTTGTGCCAACGCATTCTAAATGCTAATGCAAATAAACTTTATAATTTAGGGAGACGAAACATTAAGGATCTCACAAGTTCTTTTCATGGTATCGGGAAAGCTAAAGCAGAAACGATCCTCGCTGCACTCGAAATAGCTCGACGTTATCGTGAAGAAGATCATTACGAAGAGCTCCCGCAAATCACCGATTCTAGTAAAGTTTATAATTACATAAAAAACGAACTTCGTGACCTCCCCAACGAGGAGTTTTGGATTCTAACCCTCAACAGAGCGAAACGAGTTACAGGAAAATATCAGATAAGCAGCGGTGGAACTGCTGGCACTACGGTTGATGTAAAAATAGTACTAAAAACCGTTATCCAACAACTTGCCGACAGTTTCATAGCTGTACACAACCACCCTTCAGGCAATCTTAATCCAAGCCGACAAGATGACCATATCACAGACAGTCTACATAATGGAGGCGAAGCTATCGGAATCCCGCTACTTGATCATATAATAATTACCCAAAACGGATATTACAGCTATCTTGATAACAATAAAATTACATAACTAATTTAACTAACAATTAACACTATTCACAATGAAACGAATCTGTACTTTAATTCTTGCTATCGTAACTTTTACGATATGTATCTCTGCTCACAAGCCAATACTTGTAGGACACAGAGGTAGTTATTGGGGACTTGAAAATTCCGAAGAAGCATTTATCAACGGAGCAAAGAAAGGTTACGAATATCTCGAAACCGACATCAAAGTTACTAAAGATGGTAAACACGTATGTTGTCACAATGACGACCTTACTACTTGGGGCGGTACTCTTACCATTGCAAGCAATACGCTTGAAGCTCTTCAAGCTGAAACACTCAGTCAAACTCGTGGCGGTGTGAAATACACAGGACATCTTTGCTCTCTTGAAGAATACCTTGACATCTGTACAGAATACAATGTAAAACCTTTAATTGAACTTAAGTGGGCTACAGGTATCAATTCAAATGATTGTTCAGGTATTCCAAACCTCATTAAAGTTATCGAAGACAAAGGATTCCGCAGTACTTGTATTATCCTTACATCTATGAAACCTTGCCTTCAATACATAAAGACCAATTATCCTGATATCGAGCTACAACTTCTTTGCTATTCAAGTTCTTTTGAAAGTTCTTTTGAATGGTGTAAGACTTGGGGTATCGGCATCGACTCTGCTACCGGTTCTGAAATTAACCGTGATTTAGTAAAGAAATACCAAGATGCAGGTTTGAAAGTAAACGTATGGACTGTAAATAACAATACTAATTATTCTATTTATGGCACTTATGGTTGTGATTTCATCACCACCGATTACCTTGATCCGGCAAGCCTTCCGGAAATCAAAATAGAAGAAAAATCAGATATTAAATTGGAAGTTGTATGGGAAAAGAGTACTACACTTGGAAATGCACCCGAAAATATTCATGGAATTAACGCTTCTCAAGGTGGTGGACACAATCAAATATTCTACGTTCACAATCATCAAGAACAAAAACTTTATATTTTCGACAAAACAGGTTGCCTTGGTAGTATTCCGGGCGCAGCCGGTAAAGGTTGTGCTATCGATGACGCCGGCAATATAATTCTTCGCACCGATTCTGTATATGAAACAGCTAATGTTTTTATGGTTTATCCGGCAGGTGCAACAGTTAATACTCCCGGGACTCCTGTAAATATCAATATTACTATGCCTATAGATGGCCAATCAAATTTCTTCTCGGCTTCTGGTAATATTCTTGGTGATGGTGGCTACATTTATACTTACCCTGCCGGTAATACAGCTGTAAATGTAATTGCTGTAGCAAATGGTACTGTAACTGAAGCTAAACAATCGGGTACACTTTCTCAAACAGGAACTGTTGAAGGATACGTTATTCCTAAGAATAATAATCCAAATGAATGGATTTACCAAATTCGTGCCAATGGATATTTCACTTACACTAATGGAACTAATGCCGAATTAATTGCCGGTTCGTTCTCAACATCAGCTCCTAACCGCAACTCTACTATCGGAGGAGCTTATATCACTCTTGGCGAAAAAGAAGTATTCCTCTATAATAGTGGTGCACACTATAAAGGAGGTTTTACGGTTAAAGATTTAACAGCAGGCTCTGTTGTTTCCAATGTAGATCCGATAGGTACTCTTGGATATGCAGATGGAGGAAATCAAACTTGCGCAAATTGGCTGAATATAGAACGTATCGACGAACATAGTTGCTATGTTTATCAATATTGCCCTGCTAATGGTATGGCAATCTACAAACTTTACGATTCATCGGCCGAAGAAGAAAAGCCAAAAGAAAAAGCCGAATTCGTTCTCGAAACTGTATGGGAAAAGAGTACTACTCTTGGCAACGCACCTTCCAACATTGATGGAACAAATGCTCAACAAGGTTCGGCACACAATGGTGTTTTCTACGTAAACAACTGTGTCGAAAAGAAACTACACATCTTCGGTAACGAAGCTCATTATCTTGGAAGTATTGACGGTGGTAGCGGTTGGGGTTGCGATTGCGACGACGCAGGTAACGTTGTAATAAGGAACGACAAAGAAACCGGCACCGACCATAAATTCATCATCTATCCTGCTGGAACAACTGTTGACAATCCTGGTACTCCTATTGAAGTTGACGTAACTCTACCTATTACAGGACAAACCAACTTCATCAGTGCATCTGGTAACGTACTTGGCAAAGAAGGCGGATACATATATATGTTCCCTAATAAGCAAACTGCTGTGTGTGTAATCACAATGGTAGAAGGAAAGGCAACATTAGTGAATTCATATAGTGGGCTTGCTATCACAGGTTCTACTGCTGGTTATGTAATACCTATGGAAAACAATCCGGAAAAGTGGATATATCAAGTTCGCTCTGACGGTTACTACTCTTACAGCAATGGAACAAACACACCTTATATGGCGGGGTCTGCATCAACCACACAACCTGCACGCAATAGTTCTGTTGGTGGTGAATACCTAAAACTTAGTGGACACGAAATCTTTATGCATAGTAGTGGTGCCAACTATAAGGGTGGGTTCACTGTACGTAATATGACTGAAGGAACTGTAATTGCCAACATCGAACCAATCGGCACACTTGGATATGTAAGCGGAGGTAATTATTCCGTTGCTAACTGGGTACGTGCAGAGAAAATAGATGACAATAGCTGCTACATCTATCAATACTGTCCGGCTAATGGTATGGCTGTTTACAAACTTTACAACAAGAACGCAGTTTCTGGTATCGAAGATATTCAAGTAGCAGAAAAAGCTGTGTTGAAAGCATTCCCTAACCCTGCAGTAAGCAATGTAACAATCACTGCAAGCAAAGACATTACAAACATTGCTCTATTCAATCTTGCAGGCGCACAAGTAAATGCCGATGCAATTGTAGATGGCAACAAAGCTACATTAAATGTAGAAAATCTACCTGCCGGCGTCTATATATTGAAGGCTAACGAACAATCTACTAAGATTATAAAGAAATAATATTTAGACATATTAATTACCATATTAAGCTGTCGGCAGATTATGTTGCCGACAGCTTATTTTTTACATTGAACTTTTTTCGCTATTTTTGTATTAATAAAAATAATAACACTTATTTTATGGCAAAAATAGCTCACACATTAACCGATCTCATTGGCAACACTCCACTCTTAGCAGTGTCAAGATACTGCAAATCGGAAAACACAGAATCCACAATCCTCGCAAAACTTGAATATTTTAACCCTGCAGGAAGTGTAAAAGATCGAGTAGCATATTCAATGATTATCGATGCCGAAAACAAAGGCAAACTTCTGCCGGGAGGCACAATTATCGAACCCACAAGTGGCAACACCGGTGTGGGAATTGCTTTCGTAGCTGCCACACGTGGTTATAAAGCTATCTTCACTATGCCCGACACAATGAGTAGCGAGCGACAAATGCTTCTCAAGGCACTCAATGCACAAGTAGTACTTACCCCCGGATGTGAAGGTATGGATGGCTCAATCAAGAAAGCACAAGAGTTAAATGCCGAAATTCCAAATTCAATCATTTTGCAACAATTTGAAAATATAGCCAACCCTACCGTTCACATTGGCTCTACAGCCGAAGAGATATGGCACGACACCGATGGGCATATCGATATTTTCGTAGCAGGAGTAGGAACCGGCGGAACAATAAGTGGCACAGGATATGGACTGAAAGCTCATAATCCAAACATCAAAATAGTGGCAGTTGAGCCCGATTCATCGCCTATGATTACTGAAGGACGTGCGGCACCTCACAAGATTCAAGGTATAGGGGCTAATTTTATCCCCAAAACATTCAATCGTGCCATTGTTGATGAAGTCATTAGAGTAAAAGATGACGATGCAATTCTCACAAGTCGCAAACTATCGCAAACCGAAGGGTTACTCGTAGGCATATCGTCAGGTGCTGCTATGTGGGCTGCTACCGAACTTGCAAAGCGTCCAGAGAACAAAGATAAAACCATTGTCGTTCTACTTCCCGACAGTGGCGAACGTTATCTCTCAACCGTCCTCTACGACCTCGACGAATATCCTATCTGATTTCAATTATCCACATTTATTCACATAAACAAGGCGATGCGTATCCCCACACATCGCCTTGTTCACTTTATTCCTTTACCACATATTCTTTTCTTCGGGTCGATACCACACTTATGTTAGGATTAGTTGTATTGTCTATTTCTTGTAAATCTTCATTAAAACACTTTCCTTCGGTTATTATTTTCTTCACATCAGCATTACTTATGTATATTTCACCTTCACCTTCGGCATACATTTTTGTCACTTTCGACTCTGCCATATACACTTTGGAGTCACTCATTTTTACATACACATTATCTATTTCAGTTTCTCCATTTAAGTGCAAATTTCCTTTATAACTTTTCAGCGTCACGTCTTTTATTTTACAATCCTTTAAAGTAAGTTTTCCGCGGCTTTTCGTTTCCAGTCTATCATCATCAAAATTTAATAGCGTAAGATTTAGATGCCTACTAAGTTTCGACGCATCCACTACTTTTAACATCTTTCTTGGCACTTTCAGTTTTATATCATTTGAGTATAATTCGAAATATGTATCTAACCCTTCCATTTCTCTCATTTTATCAAATAGCACTTTCATTTCCAAAGTGTCATTATTTGTATCGAATGAAAGATACTTTCCCCAATCACTTTCATATTCGCATCTTATGCTATCCCCTTCGTATGCTTCTATTATCACATTTATTTTTGTGCTATAACGGAGATGTTGAGTATTACCACATATAACAATATTGCTCTTTTGTAGAAAATCTTTGCTCACATATTCTCCTTCTATTCTATACGATGATAATTCATACTTATTATCTCTATCAACCATAAATGGCACCAATGCATAGCCCAATACTACCAAGGCTATAAACATATATGTCGACCGTTTCATAATATTTATCCTTTATTTTGTTTACAATATTCATTATACATCTTCACTAAATCGTCCCCGCTCACGCCCAAGCTACGCAGTTGACGAAAAAAATACTCTATCTCATTATCCATAAATTGTTCCTTTCTCGCACTCAGTATTCGGTTCTTCGCCTCCTCTCCCACAAAGTATCCTATTCCACGCTTGTTGTAGATAATCTCTTGCATCTGTAGATAATCATACGAGCGCATCACCGTGTTGGCATTCACCTCCACTATTTCGGCATATTCACGCACCGAGGGCACTCGTTCTCCTACGCCATACTTCCCGGCAAGGATTTCATCGCATATTCGGTCCACGATCTGCAGATATATAGGTTTATGGTCTTCAAATATCATATTCTATTCCGATTTTTTATTAATTTACACTCTTTTCTTTCATAGCAAAATATGCAATCACATACAATAGCATAGATGCCACACTAATCATTCTCTCAAATATTTCTCGCGTTATTATATTTTCTATAAAATTCAATTCTATCGCAAAAAGCAAAATAAATGTTATTACCAATCCCGATGTCTTTAGAAAAGATAACCTCGGCATAACCACTCCGCCCCACATATATATTGCTTGTAAAAATATATACGGGCATATCCACAAACTTACTTCAGATTCATTAATTCCACAGAACTCTATTGCTTGCATGTTAGGATAAACTCCACATAGCATCATATAACTCATCAAACGCGCCATTTCAACCACTCCTCCATACACCACAGGAAACAACAGCACGCACACCACCCATTTCACAACATATTTTTCAAGCACCGATGCCGGTAGCATTATTTCCGATATTAGTTTAGCCTTATTATCTGCTCGACTGAACACCATCGTTGTAAACACACACGACAAAGCCAACCATATCATATACAAAAGTTCCTTATCTACCCTCACATCATAGCTTCCATTCATGTCTTTATAATTACCAATTGAAATGATATACCAGCAGAAGACTATCATCTGTACTCCAAATGTCAGCAGCAATCCAAGCAGATACATCTTTTTGTTTTCCACTATATCCTTGCAAAACAGCTTACCGAAACGCGACAAACTGAATATATTATTTACTCCTGTTACCATCTTTAATTCCTTTTTTTGTTCTCTACTCTCTATTATCTAAATAGTTTCTTTATCAATTCTCTATTTTCAAGAGTTACATTAAATAGCGTTTCCAGATTCAACTCACTATCTTCGCCTTCTGTATTTTCAAGCACCATACAACATCCTCCAAGCGAATTTTGCGCATATATTGCACTCTGAGCCAATTCTCTGTTTCGGCTTTCCACAAATATAAGTCTTCTGGTTACCTCACTCACCGATGCATTCAATGGCATCTCATTTTCATCAAGTATCATCACATGATCTATTATCTTGTCTATATCTTTCACTTGATGCGTTGATATCACCACCACGCGGTCGTCACTCATCCCCGATGCCATAAACTTGCGAAACTGGCTCTTGCTTGGTATATCAAGTCCATTCGTTGGTTCATCCATTATCAACAGCGAAGCATTCGTTGCAAGCGCAAAACTCATAAACACCTTTTTCTTCACGCCCATCGATAGCGAGCCGAGATTCACATCTTCGTCTAACTCAAACACTTTAAGACATCTCTGCAAGTCATTCATGTTAAACTTCGGATAAAACTTCGCATTTTGCTTCACATAGTCCGCCAACTTTATCTTTGGCAAGTCAAACTCCTCCGGCACGATAAATATATCGCTTAGAGTTTCAGGCAATCGTTCTCTTACATCCTTGCCGTTAATTGTCACACGACCCTCTTGCGGTAACAACAGGCCGCATATCAAATACAGCAATGTCGATTTTCCTGCACCATTTTTTCCCATCAGGCCATACACTTTACCCTTTTCAAGACTTAGATTGAAATCAGAAAATATAGGATTTTCCGATTTCCCATACGCATAAGTCAAATCTTCAATTTTTACCATTTGTGTTTTTTGTTTTTTATTAAATGAGTGTATTAGTATATTAGTACACCACAAAAGTACATCTATTTTTTAAAATAGCAAAGAAAAAACAATATTTTTTTCAAAAAAATTAAAAAAATAACCAATCCGTATGGATTGGCTATAAAAGTTAACCTACTTATAAAGTAATTTACCTATAATAATATCATCAACTAAAAACAACTGTTTTATTTCGGTATGTAAGAATTTTTCTCTGAATATGCTTCTCTACAGCTCGCGAAAGCACTATCTTTTCAAGATCACGCCCCTTTTTCACCAAATCCTCGACAGTATCCTTGTGAGTGATACGTACAATATCCTGTTCAATAATAGGACCTGCATCAAGTTCATTTGTTACATAGTGGCTTGTAGCACCAATCAGTTTAACGCCTCGCTCATAAGCAGCATGATAAGGCTTTGCTCCTACAAAGGCTGGCAAGAATGAATGATGAATGTTGATAATCTTGTTAGGATAACGGCTTATAAAATCCTCCGACAGCACTTGCATATATCGAGCAAGCACAATAAAATCTATATTATATTTTTCAAGAATAGCAAACTCCCTTTGTTCCATCTCAGCCTTATTCTCTCGTGTCACAGGTATATATTCATAAGGAATATTAAACTGTTGGGCTGTTACTTGCATATCAGGGTGATTACTTATTATTACAGGAATTTCAACATCCCATTCGCCGGCAACATAACGAGCTAACATATCGTAAAGACAATGCGACATCTTCGATACGAATATAGCCATACGTTGTCGATGTTGAGTAAACGATATCTCATAAGTCATATTATATCGTCCGGCATACAACGTTTCAAAGTAATCCGAAATCTTTTCACGAGGAATAACGAATTTTTCTAAATCCCATTCTACTCTCATATAAAATATTCCGTTTACCCTATCCACATACTGAGCTAAATATAGTATATTACCTCCATTGCAATTAATAAATTCGGTTATTACGGCAATAATACCCGGCTGATCCGGACAGTTCATCAGCAATATTGCACTATTTTGTATTTTTCTTTCCATAACATTTTCAATTTATTTTGAGACCGCAAAGTTAATAAAAATCACAACAATTGCACGTCTAAATTAATGCAGTGTGACGATTTAATCATCACACCGCATTAATTATTCCTATTTTCATCTACTTAAAATGGAGGTGTTTCCTCACCCTTCGTTATTAGAAAATCCTCATTGCGCAAAGGAATATCAGTAGGTGAAGGTACAGTCATTCCATCAACACCTTCCAACGGTTGTGTATTGCCGGTTGTTTCAGTATCCTCATTCATTTTCGATTCATAAGTTTCACTTCCACCTCGAATAGAATTATAATTATCGTCCCAATTATCAAATCGTGCGTAATCGCCTATAAATCGCATCTTCACATCACCTACTGCACCACTACGATGTTTTGCAATGATAAATTCAGCAAGACCACGAATATCCCGGCCCTCACTATCTTCCGACGCCTTAGTGTAATATTCAGGACGGTGAATGAAACACACAATATCGGCATCTTGCTCGATGGCTCCCGATTCACGCAAATCGGACAACTGAGGACGCTTGCCATCGGTACGACTCTCAACACTACGGTTCAACTGCGACAAGGCTATAATTGGTATTGATAGTTCCTTTGCCAACTGTTTTAATGAACGTGAAATCATACTCACTTCTTGTTCGCGACTACCAAATTTCATTCCACTCGCATTCATCAACTGCAAATAGTCGATAATAATCATTTTCACTTTATGTTCGCGCACAAGACGACGCGCCTTTGTTCTCAATTCGAAAATAGAAAGGCTCGGAGTATCATCCACATACAATGGTGCCGAATACAACAATTTCACTTTCGTCATAAGTTTTTCCCATTCATATTGAGATAATTGTCCGCTCTTAATTTTCGAACCATTTAGTTCACACACGTTGCTTATAAGACGATTCACAAGCTGCACGTTCGACATTTCCAGCGAAAATATAGCTATCGGGATATTGAAATTCACAGCCATATTCTTAGCCATCGAAAGCACAAGAGCAGTCTTACCCATTGCGGGACGAGCAGCAATGATAATCAAATCGCTTTCCTGCCAACCCGACGTCATCTTATCCAATTCGTGGTAACCGGTTTGCAACCCACTCAATCCACTTTCACGCTTGGCGGCATCTTCCATTTTCTTAATAGCCTCACTGATGATAGGGTCTATTTGAGTTACCTCTTTCTTTACGTTATGTTGCGAGATTTCAAACAATTTGCCTTCGGCTTCTTGCAACAAGTCATCCACATCATTCGACTCATCAAATGCCTTTGTTTCTACCGACGAACAGAATGTGATAAGCTCACGCGCAAGATACTTTTGCGCTACAATTCGTGCGTGATATTCCACATTGGCTGCACTCGACACACGACCGGTTAGTTCCGAAATACGCAACGGGCCTCCTATTTCTTCGAGATTATCATCGCGACGAAGTTGTTCCGTAACAGTAAGCATATCTATCGGACGTTGCATTGCTCCCAACGACTGAATTGCCGAATAAATCTTCTGATTACGCACATCATAGAAACTTTCAGGCTTCAAAATATCGCACACTACAACATAAGCATCTTTCTCAAGCATCAATGCGCCAAGCACAGCTTCTTCGAGATCGGTGTCTTGTGGTTGCAACTTTCCCATTTCGAATAGAGGATCATTCTTTTTCGGATTATATTTTCTAAAAGATTTCTGTTCGTCTGCCATTTCTGTCTAATTAATTTTTCCACTTGCAAAGTTAATGAATGCGCTCTTATATCAAAGAATATTCACACATTTTTATCCTAACAAATTATCAACACACAATCAACAATGCCTCAATATTAAAAGTATTTAGTAACTTTGCACTAACTAAACGACAGATAAGCTATGATAAAATTTCCTAACGCTAAGATTAATCTTGGACTTAACATCGTGAATCGTCGCCCCGACGGATACCACGATATTGAGACAGTATTCTATCCTATTGCACTCAACGATATAGTAGAAATTGTGGAAGCTAAAGGCAACGAGTCATCCCTCTCCACAAGTGGACGCCCGGTTAACTGCCCTATAGAGAAAAATCTCGTTATGAAAGCATATCGTTCACTCGAAAAGGAATTCAATCTGCCTCCTGTCGATATATATCTGCATAAAAACATACCCGATGGAGCCGGACTTGGCGGTGGATCTTCCGATGCAGCAAGTGTACTTCTTATCCTCAATGAAATGTTTGCACTTAACCTTTCCAATGAAGAACTTGCATCACGTGCTGCTCGACTTGGTGCCGACTGCGCCTTTTTCATCTACAACACCCCTATGATGGCCACAGGCATAGGCGACATTTTATCACCTATTGAAGTACCACTCAACGGAAAATCATTACTCCTCGTAAAACCTAATGTGAGTGTTCCCACAGCCGAAGCTTATTCTCGTGTTACACCTAAACCCAGCGAGATTGAACTATCAACGATTCTATCAAAGCCACTATCCGAATGGAAAAATTTCCTTAAAAACGACTTTGAACCAAGTGTTTTCGCAACTCACTCCGAATTATCTATCCTTAAAGAGAAAATTTACGATATGGGAGCTGAATACTCATCTATGAGCGGTTCAGGTTCTTCTATCTTCGGCATCTTCGAAAGTGCCAATATGGCAGAAAATGCCAAATCAGCATTTACCGGAATTGATGCGTATGTTATAAATCTATAAAAGAAAACGTAACTTTAGTCTTATTTGTTATCATAATGACAATTTGGCAATATTTTTGCCATTACAAATATCGTATTAGCCACCAATAGGCCGATAAGGGCTATTTGCCCTCACACAACAAGCAAAATAGAACAATAAATATATATGAGTACTCAAGAAAAAGAACAAAACGAAGAAATCGTTAACGAAAACGTAGAAGAAACAGTAGACAACAATAACACTTGCGAAGAAAATGAGCAAGTTCAAGAGCCTCAAGCCGAACCTACGCCCGAAGAACGCATAGCCGAACTTGAAGCACAACTCGCTACCGAAAAAAAAGAATATGTGTTTTTAATGGCAGAATTTGATAACTTCCGCAAGCGTAATGCTAAGGAAAAAGTTGAACTAATCAAAAATGCCGCTGAAAAAGCGATGAACAATATTCTTCCTATCATCGACGACTTTGAGCGCGCTATACAAGCCAACGCCACTACCGACGATGTGAATGCGGTGCGTGAAGGTGTGGAACTTATCTACAATAAGCTGATTAAATATCTTGAAAGCTTTGGTGTAAAAGCGATGAATACCACCGGCGAAACTTTTGATGCCGAAATTCATGAAGCTGTAACCACTTTCCCCGCTCAAAGCGAGGATATGAAAGGTAAGATTATCGACACTGTACAAAAAGGATATTCTATCAACGACAAAGTGTTACGCCACGCTAAAGTGGTTGTGGGACAATAATACAACTCTACAAATACGATTATGGAAAAAAGAGACTACTACGAAGTGCTTGGCGTGGCTAAAACTGCTACTGCCGACGAATTAAAGAAAGCATATCGTAAAAAGGCTATTCAATACCACCCCGACCGCCAACAAGATAAAACTGAGGCCGAAAAGAAAGAAGCCGAAGAAAAGTTTAAAGAAGCGGCCGAAGCTTACGAAGTGTTGAGCAATCCCGACAAACGAGCACGCTACGATCAATTTGGCCATGCCGGTATGGGCGGACAAGGCGGATTTGGTGGTTTTGGTGGCGGTGGAATGTCTATGGAAGACATCTTCAGCCATTTTGGTGATATTTTCGGTGGCGGATTCGGTGGTTTTGGCGGATTCGGTGGCGGAAGCCGTCGTGGTTCACGACGTCGCCAAAATGTAGGTGACGACTTACGCATCACTGTGAAGGTTACACTTCAAGATGTTGCTCATGGCGTTACTAAAAAAATAAAAATTCCTCGCAATGCAGAATGTGAAGCGTGCAAAGGAACAGGAGCTAAAGATGGAACAGAGTTCACTACTTGTTCGGCTTGTAATGGCACAGGAACACAAGTTCGCACACAGCAAACTATGTTTGGTATGATGCAATCCGAAGTCGTTTGTTCACAATGTCATGGCAACGGACGCACGATCAAGACAAAATGTGATAAATGTGGTGGAAATGGTGTAAACAAGGTTGAAGAAGTAATTTCTATTAATATTCCTGCTGGTGTTGCCGAAGGTAATATTCTTCGAGTGCAAGGCAAGGGTAATGCTCCTCGTTTTGGAGGAATAGCCGGCGACCTTCATGTAGTCATCACAGAGGAAAAAGACCCGGAATTAATTCGTGAGGACAACAACATCTTCTACAATTTGATGATTGACTTCCCTACTGCCGTCTTTGGAGGAAAGGTTGAAGTACCTACTATTGATGGTATGGTTCGTGTTACTATCGATCCCGGAACACAACCGGGTAAAGTACTCCGATTAAAAGGCAAAGGATTGCCTTCGCCTAACTACTACGGCACCGGCGACCAATATATCAACATTTCTGTCTACATTCCGGAAACACTAAACAAAGAAGAGCGAGAAGCTATCGAAAAATTACGCAATAGCGAGAACATCAAGCCTACTGAAGAAAAGAAAAAATCTATATTCCAACGTATGCGTGATTTCTTCCAATAATCCAAATAAAGCAACCGACAATGTAGGTTGCTTTATTTTTTAGAATTGCAAAACTCACTGATATTTACTATCTTTGCATTGTCTTTTAAGACAATCAACATTTCAAATGAGAGACGACATCACACTAAGACAACGATTTATAGCACTTTTCTTCATTACCATTTTCGTTGGTTATTTAGGAAACGTTACGTTCTTTGCTCACGAGCACAAAGTGGGCGATGTGGTGATTGTACACTCTCACATGGGGGCGGCTTCACATAGCCACTCACAAAGTGCCATAAACACTATTTTCAATATATCAAATTATGATTCCACACCTATTGCAACATTTGAAATTTCAACCGCAGCAGTTCATCTGCTTTGCGTGATAATTCAACACGAGGAATCATTTATACACACAATCTCTCACGATTATTTTTCGCTTCGCGCTCCTCCTATTTTATAGAAATAATATATTACATCCCTAAAAATAAGTATTCTATCAATTAACATTCACAATTATTAGGGATTGTGGCACTTTGCGTGCATATCTAATTTTGCATTGTAAAAATGCATACAAGTTTTTTATTTCTATAACTCAATTAAAATGAAAAAAATTTTACTTTCGTTATTGCTATCATTCATAGCATATAACATTGCTTTTGCGCAAGCTGAATTGACCGATGCTAACGTTGTCGGACACGTAATCGACAAGAAAACCGGCGAACATTTGCCTTACGTTACTATCCGTCTTATTGGAACAAATTATGGAACAATGACCGATGCTACAGGACACTATTTTCTCAAAAACGTGGAAAATGGCAACTATGAAATTGAAGCATCTTGCATAGGATATGTATCTCAATGCTATAAAATAAACATTAAAAATGACGTCACACAAGAGATTAATTTTCATCTGTTGGAAGACGTGATGCAACTCGAACAAATAGTTGTTACAGGTAATAAAGGTGAGGTAAAACGTCGTAACAGTTCGACACTTGTAAACGTACTTAATGCAAAGACATTCGACCTTGTGAGTGCCTGCAGCCTTGCCGACGGATTGAACTATCAGCCCGGAGTTAGAGTTGAAAACAACTGCCAAAACTGTGGATTCACTCAAGTACGCATCAATGGACTCGACGGTCACTACTCACAAGTGCTTATGAATTCACGCCCCGTATTTTCAGCGCTTGCCGGTGTGTACGGACTCGAACAGATTCCTGCCAATATGATTGACCGCGTTGAAGTAATGCGTGGTGGCGGATCAGCTCTTTTCGGTTCATCTTCAATCGGTGGTACTATAAACATCATCACCAAAGACCCTATCGTCAATAGTGCCGAAGTGGCAAACACTACCACTTTCACCGGTATGGAAGGTTCTATCGACAACAACACCACCATAAATGCTTCCGTTACTACCGACAACCACAAACTTGGCGTGATGATCTTTGGGCAAAATCGTGATCGTGCAAGCTATGACCACAACGGCGACGGATACACCGAAATCGGAGAAATCAAATCTAAAACCATCGGGGCACGCACATTTATGCGTCCAAGCGACAACACTCGCCTTACTCTTGAATATCGCGCAACCGAAGAATTCCGTCGGGGGGGCGACCAACTCGACAAGCCCGCTCACGAGACCAATATCACCGAACAAACCGACCACCAAATACATGGCGGTGATATCAACTTCAACTATTGGAGCGACAACCAAAAAGTAAAATGGAACGTATACGCTTCAATGCAGGACACCAAGCGCGACAGCTACTATGGCAGCGGTATGGACCCTAACGCCTATGGCAACACACACGACCTTGTGATTGTAGGTGGCGCACAATACACTCTTGGTATCGACAATCTATTGTTTATGCCTGCCGAATTTATGGCAGGCGCCGAATACAACCACAACTATCTTCACGACGTAACCATTGGCTACGACCACGACTATATTCAAAAAGTAAATATTTATAGCGGATTCGTACAGAACGAATGGCGTAACGATATGTGGGGATTCCTTGTGGGAGCTCGTTTCGATAAGCACACCCTTGTCGACAACGCAATAGTATCGCCTCGTGCCAATATTCGTTTCAACCCGACGAAAAACGCTAATTTCCGCCTATCTTATTCCACAGGATTCCGCGCTCCTCAAGCATTCGACGAAGACTTCCACATTGCGGTAGTAGGTGGTGAACGCGTTGTTACTGTTCTTGACGATGAACTGAAAGAAGAAAATTCTCATAGCATCAGTCTTTCAAGCGACTTATATTTTAATATTGGAACTGTTCAAACCAACCTGCTTGTCGAAGGGTTCTACACCACTCTTAACGATGTGTTTGCTCTTCGTACAATCGGTGAAGATGCTCTCGGAAACGAAGTACTCGAACGCTACAATGGTTCCGGAGCAACAGTTTTCGGAGGTAACATCGAATTACGTGTCGTATTATCTTCACAATTCTCATTGCAAGGTGGTATGACATTACAACGCAGCCGATACAAAGAGCCCGAACAATGGAGCGACAACGAAGATGTTCCGGCTACAAAGGATATGTTCCGTACTCCCGATGCATACGGATATTTCACAATGAACTACAACCCTATTAAACCATTGACACTTGGTCTTACGGGAACTTTTACCGGACCTATGTATATGCAACACTTCGAAGGTTCAGGAACCGACATCGACATTGCCGAACGCACCAAGAGTTTTACCGACATCGGATTCAAAGCTGCCTACGACTTCAAACTATTTGACTACGCAACACTTCAACTCAATGCCGGTATACACAACATCTTCAATTCATTCCAGGATGATTTTGATACAGGAGAATTTCGTGACTCAGGTTATATGTACGGGCCAATGCTGCCACGAAGTGCGTATGTAGGCGTAAAAATCAATCTATAACTTAACATATAATCGATTGAATATAATCGCTTGAAGAATACATAGACATTATTTTCATCCGCCAAGATATCTGTGCAAAAAACACCCGAATGCTCAAAGACGCATTCGGGTGTTTCTGTTAATTCTATCAAAACTTATCCATTGACCTCATCATAATATCAGTTTCTTCAAAATTTCGGTTCACTTTCCGTAATGTCCAAATACAGACCTGCTACCGCTACTGCATAGCCAGACGATTGTTGCAACTGGTCGAATGCGGCATTACCTGTCATGCTCGGCATTTTTTCCTTGGCTTTGTCCGCTGCTACGGCAAACTGCATCAAAATTTTAAGTTCGCCTTGACAATTCTGAATAACTTCCGTCCAAATGCGGTATTGGGCTGTGCGGCAATCGTTCATCAAAGCCTGCAAGTGACGCTGTTGTGCGTCATACTGCTCTCTGGTTATAGCACCCTGCACTACATCGTCAAGGCCATATCTAGTCTCGGGTAGGCTTCTCATATACTTTTCGTCTTCCGCTTTGATTCGTCTCTTAGCATCGGCTTCCCACTCGCGAGCCTTCTTATCATACAGCCGCGATTGCTCCATATACGCCATATCAGCCTCTTGTGACGCTTTTATCGCATTGCCATCTATCTGTGGCATATCGGCATCCGCAGGTTCAATGCCCATATCACCTGCCATAGCCGCCAAGTCGTTCGGGTTTACACCTTTTTCCTGCATTCGCTTCATCATAAATGCTTCAGCTTCCTTATCGCTCATCTTGGAGAGTTTCTTCATATCAGCCTCCGTAAGGCCTAATTTCTGCATCATCATACCCATTACTTCCAATCCCTTGGCTGCTTGCTCCATCCGCTTGGGGTGCTCTTCATAACGCTTTCTCTGTTGGGCTTGCAACTGCTCGAAGTCCTGTGCAGTGATATTTTTGGCAGGCGTGGAAATAACCTTGCTCAGTTTATCGTTCAATTCATTCATCTTTGCCTTGAACGCATCACTATGTTCTCCTCTTGCTCCCCATTCTTCAGCTGTCGGCAGTTCCGGAGCATTTGCTATCACCGCTTCGGGTGTCATCTGTGCCATTACCAACACCGGTAATATGGCAAATAAAAAAATAAATGTTTTTCTCATATCTGTTATGTTTTTAAGTTACCAAATTTCTACTTTCTCACCTCCCTTTTCCTTGAAGATACGGTTGGCAGCTTTTGCAAGGCTCTCGGATTCAACTGAGCTGTGAACAAACGGCTCCAACACATTGCCCTGATAGTCGATGATACCTACTTTCCTTTCGGAATTTACGGCTTTAAGTATTCTGCAATCGTTATAGAAATATAGATTCTTATATCCTGTCAATACTACTCGTCCCGATCGGTCAAGCATATCGGTACTAACACTCGAATGACCGATGATA
>SUXH01000010.1 GCA_015061055.1 Bacteroidales bacterium | reverse complement strand
CGCATTACCTTTCATTTCCTTGCACTTTCGCATTGGAGAGGCGTTCATCATAAGTCTTCATAAGTCATTGAACACCAGTGCTGCCATCATTATTTTCCCTCTTTCGTTAGATTTTTCCAGAGATAATGATTAACTTTGTAGTACCAATTTGTTTTTCTTTCATAGATAACATATTGGTTTGACTTTTGGCAAGGTGGGTGGTTCCCCTTGCCTTTTTTATTTTCAAAAAGAGCCTCACCAATCGGCAAGGCTCAAAAAATGCTTTATCACATCATCACGGAACATCATCACTATTAAAGCATTTTCTTCTATTACTAACACCGGTCCAAATAGTTCGATAAAAATATAGCCGCGTTTCACAACGCAGCCACATTTTCATAACCTAAAATTATCCTTAAAATGAAATAAAAGTATAAGTACACCCTAAACCCAAATATGGTTGAAATCCTTTGGGTGTTATCCCATATCCGGCAGTTATTCCGATATGCCACCGTTTAGGCTTTTCTCTTATCGTTATTATCTTTGTTTGGGGGTAAATATAGAAACTATCCAAACTCGCTTTATAACCACTCACAAAGGCTTTATAGGTGCTATCCTCATACACCTTTTGCGTTATTGGTATTTTTACATTTATACTATCTGGAAAATCATCGGTTTTGGTCGGGAAGTTTACTTCCTCACCAAAATTAAAATTGGGAACATTATTACTGAAATTAACTACACTATCTTGCAACTTTTCGCTACTTTTAGGAAATTTGAGTGTGTTTTTTTGCAATTTGGGAACACTTACGGGCAATTTTTCCGTAACATACCCCAATAAAGCACTATCCGTAGGAGTAGGCTTAATATATGGAATAGTATCATATACTGTTATTGTATCCGATACTATATCTTCGTAACGTTCTATCCTAATCGCATATTGATAAAAGTTCAACGCAATAGACATTCCTAACAAGACGCATAACAATATCACAAATGCTTTTCTCATCTCTCAAAGTATTTGATTACACCCTTAACGTGTAAATTTACAATTGCATTTATTCCCCTTTCAGATATAAGATAGGCAACATCTTCAGGATTGTCTTGAAATAGGTTTTCAGTCAAGACAGCCGGGCATTTAGTGTGATATATTACATAAAAATTAGATTCTAAATCCTTATCACCATCGGTTTTATCAGTGCGATAAGGTCGTTGCTTTTTGGAATAGATACCATTCTTTATTCCATTGACCATTATCTTTTCATAATCTTTCAATTCCGTTTCAGCTTCCTCATACAAACATTCGGCAGCAATATCGGATTTTGTTTTTCCTTTAGTTGTAAATGCACACCATCCTCCGGCATTTTTCCATTCTCCATCACTCCCTGCCGCGTTTACATGAATTGATACGTACAAACAATTATTTGTTCCGTATTTAGCACAAATCTTATTAACGATTGATACCCGATTTTGCAATTCTATCTTTTGAGGAGTGGGAACTATATCTTGAGGGATATCAACAAAAACGATAAAGCCTAATGCTTCTAATCGACTTTTTACTTGATTGATTATTTTTCGGCTGTAAGCATATTCACGAAATTCACCGTCGGGTGATTGTTTGCCGGGAACATTGGAACCATGTGCCGTTCCTAAAATTACTACTTTCATGATTATTGGTTCATTCTATGGTAAAAATCAAGTTTGATGTTGTCGTACGCCATTTTTACATTAGTGTAGGCTCGTTTATTATTTACACCATGTTCGTGATAGATTTCGCTTTCTACAACAATGGCGACTTGTTCAATCCAATCATCACTACAAAATGCAGAGATACATCTACCTCGATATGTAAACGGATCGAATCTGCTGTTCCTGTCATCATGAATAATACGCAACTGCTTTCTAATTTTTAATCTTGTCGCTTCTTTATCGGCTATGTGGTTTTCCTCTCGGATTCGTTTTATTAACCTGCAGACTTGTTCTACTGACAAATCAAAAGCGATACCCGTTATGTTTTTTAATCGGAGTTGAGTTTCAGACCTCAAACCCTCCGATACATCACATAGCATTTCGTTCTGATTTTTAATTTCATTCAAAATCTTTCGAGTGGCTGTACCATTTTGTTCGATAATTTGATTGATTATCGACTTAAACCATTTGAAGATTGCTATCCACATAGCAAGCGACAAGACGATAAACGCAGCACCTATGATAACCAATGCTCCATAATCACTTATCCCTTTCGCAATCTCTGTTACTGACTGTACTTCATTCATATCTGATTTGTTTTAATTGTTTAATAATGCCAAAAGTAGCATATTAAACAACTTGTTTACTCAAATCGCAAAAATCTTGAAATCCAATCATCACATAACTCTCTATAATGGTGCAATTTAGAGAAAATACAAAAAAGGCTGTGCCTAAATATTTAAGACACAGCCATCGTCAATAAAAACTGATTTGGTTAAGAAAATATATTCCAGTCGATATTATCTTTTTCACTCCAACCATCTAATAGCGTTTGCTGAACATAGGCTAACGATGTTGTATAGAAATCTTGAAACTCGTCAAGATTCTCAAATGTATGATAAATCGGAGTGTCATCAACTCCAAACTTAAAAGTTACCGGCAATGTTGCACCGTTTGTTTGTATTGCCAAATCGTATGCAGCCTTGTAATTAAATTGGTTCTCACTTGATAGCCAAATAGGCATATTTTTCCAAACAAGACCTGATAATATCTTCTCATCAATATTTTTGTTTATTTGAGAGATGATAATATCCTTAATTTCTTCTATGGTTGGTTTATACGAGAAAACTTGTCGATAATTGTAACCTGTTTCGTCATTGTCATTATCCTTTCCAAATCCATAAAACAACTCCCAACGTTTTCTACCGACTTTCATTAACCCATCTTGCCGAATTGTGGTACCGTAAATCTTTTCCATTTGAGTATATGCTTTTAATTATGTCGCTAATATACATCAAATTTGTTTCGGTTGTTCCAAATCGGCAAAATCTCGAAAATCAAGTAAACTTATATTTCACCTTATTCCCGTCAAATATATCGCTTTCTATTATAGTTTCAAATGGGAAACCATCTTCCATATCGCTGATCTGGTCGAGTATGTTTTTCATCTCTTCAGATGAGGTAAAGAACTTTCCCCACTCGCCGGTCTGGGTATCTCTGAACGAAACAAGATATCGATCACCTCCATGTGATGTCGTCATTTCGCTTTCATAATCGTGGATTTCAAGAGTCTTGTTCTGAAGGGAACTCAGCCTCATTACTTTACCGGGAAATCTTTTCTTTCCGTCAGCAGGCGTATATGTTACGCCCATTTCACTAAATTTTTTCATTTGATGATGTGTTAATTTATAAAATAGATGTTTACAATCTGCGTGAATAGCCATACCCTTAAATGAGCCGATAAGTTCCTGACGTCGTTTTCTTGATTTGATTTTTGCCAAATGTCGGGCAAACTTTTGCTTTGTCCGTTTGCGAATAAGCGAATGGGTACCATAATCAACATATCCGAGATAGTCCAACCCACTTGTGATAGGCCTTACAGCCTCATTATTCTTTACCTCAAGAGATAGTTTAGACAATTCTTCGACAAGTATATTACGCAATTGCCATAACTCTTTTTTTGTAGGAGCAAACATTACCATATCATCACAATATCGATAATACAAATATCTGGTTGTCTCCATTCCATCTTTATTAAGAGTGTAGTTTCTTACTTTGCTACTCATTAAGTGGTCCAATGGGGATAAGAATAGGTTAGCAAAGCATTGTGATGAACGCAATCCTTTGGATAATCCAAACGGTAAAAGACTGATGAAGTTGTCTAATATGGGTAACAATATAGGGTCCGATATGTATTTTCGTATTTCTGCTTTCATCAAATCTTGAGAAATACTATCATAATAATGAACGATATCACATTGATAGTAATACTGCATATTATCAGCATTATTAGCAAAATCATCATCAATAATATGATGTAACCAATGCATACCTCTACCTTTTATTGAGGCGGCAGTATTGTTAATCAATGTTGGATAAGTATATTTTTCGACGATAACCATTACGGCGTGGCACCCCACTCGGTCATACACTTGTGGAGCTTGTACATCTCTCTCCTTAAAACCGTCTTTAACGTGTAACTGTCGAAATTTAGATATTCGGAATGTGCCGGCTGATATTTCTCCAATCAACCGTTTTGTATAATCAGCCTTTTCAGGTCTATATCTTTCTCTTTGTTTCTGTATCTCAAGGTGGTTTATAACATAATCAAAACTCTCCCCTATATTCTGTTCAGAAACAATCTCGGTAATGAGGTTATTTAGTGGAAATTTTATTTTATCCATAAGCCTTCAGGGCTCCTTTTTATGTTCCAGCTTTCCACAAAATTGTGCTTTTGCTGAGGCTCAAGTTTTTCGCATTTTGATTAGTTGAATACATCAACCGTCAGGGAATACGATTATCTAATTTTGTTATAAGCACTTAACGCAAGACGAGCACCGTTGTTCGTGTTCGAGTTCGACGAAACGTTATTCGCGTTCGCATACGCAAGACCGCCATTCGCATTCGAGTTGTTGCTGGAACGAAGAACACAACGCCTATAAAACTTTCTACCTTTTGGGTGCAAAGTTAATCAAAAATCACTATACTCGACTCGCTTACGCGAGAAAAAAGAGAGGCAGCCCTCCAATTGGAGTCTGCCTCTATCGCTTTTTTCGCTTTCGCTTGCTACTCGTCGATTTCGATTTCGCCCCTGAAGGCAAGACGAGCACCGTAGCTCGTGTTCGAGTTCGACGAAACGTTATACGCGTACGCATACGCAAGACCGCCATACGCATACGAGTAGTTGCTGGAACGAAGAACACAACGCCCGATAGAATGTGTATAATACTGACAATCCGAATAATTTTGGTTCCATTTAGATTTGTCAGAGGTAACACGAGAAGCGATTATATCGGCGTGTCGCCCAAATTTCACACGACCAATACAATACTCTGTTGCATTTATACCTTGTACCGTTCGTTCAGTTTTGTCAATAGGATTATATATGTGCCAAATTGCATTTGTGGGATCGTCGCCTGAAACTCCAAGTGATTTATTTTTGATAAACGATTCCCAATTGGCAATATTAATGGCAACATTATCCATCCACTCAGAATTACAACCAATAAAGTTTTCCAATCCGAGTATCTTATTGCCGACGCCTGAACTTCCTCGAACTGTTGTACCATTACCTAACGAATCCCATTTACCCGTAGTATATTGAGAACTCGTACCATAACCGCATTGTTCTTGAGCATCTCTGTTACCAAAAACAGCATAGAATAAGTTTGCTACATCTTTGCTCATTTCATAGTCGATAGATTGATAACCTTCACCTCGTAAATTACAAAGATTCAAGAAATCTTTACAAGTGTAGTTCATTGTCGATGTTGGAGCCGCTGAATTTGATACTTTACCTTTATTGTCATAAGTCCAATCGGCATTAGTAGTTGATGTGCCGGTTCCACACTGTGTTTTAACGCCACTGATTGAACGAGGACGCATTAATGCGTCAATACTTACTCCATATACACCAATTAGTTCAGGTTTATGTAGCACCCAATCAGGCTCAATAGCTTCAATAGCATTACTATCTACTGCTATCACTTCTTTATCGTCAAACCCTGTGGGAGATGTAAAAATGAATCTTTTTGCACCTGCCGGCACATCAATAAAGATGTATTCACCTAACACAAAATCAAATAACGAATGATTTACTGCCATATTATAGGTGTTGATTACCTTATTGTCGGAATCGACAAAAGCTGCGCCAACAGAAGCATTATTAACACCTGGCCATCTTACTTGTTTCATTCCATCTACATCAAAAGAATAAACATTCATATTGGGATTGTCGGTTAGTTCATAATCACCTCCTGACACTAAATCATCAGTAAGCAATGCTGATAATGATTTCAATAAACAATCAGACAAAAATGCTCGTTTGACAACATTAGCGGTTGATAATGGTTCACTATCGCTACTGCTACCAATAAGATATTTCTTTTGGTTCTTAAAGTCGTTCACACCCTTATACCAATATTTAGGCATAAGCTTCATAACATCAAACCCTTCTCCGGCATTATCTGTCGGGTCAAATGATGTTCCGTCAGCAAGAACTGTATAATTTTCATCGCTGATTTGCTTGCAATTCATAACCTTATTCTTGTTGTCAAACATAGCCTTATAGATTTTAGCATTCTCGCTAATCTTCTTAAAATGCCCGCTTGCAACATAATCGTTACTAAACTCGTAACCGGTATTGTTGTCATAGTTGGTAATGTTGGAGGGGTCATCAACTGTATCATCAAAACCAACTACCGAAAATTGAGAGTTGTGTATCTCTAATTCCGGGAAATACTCTTGACACTCTTCAAGGATATTATTATCAACCAATTCTTGCAAAATCCAACGACCTGTAAGACCTGAACACTTGCTACTTTCATCATAGGCGTTGCCGTTTTGGTCAAGTCCGATTGCACCATTCGCTTTCAATGATAATAACAATTGGCAAGAAGCTGTAATATTAACATCTGTAATACGAATATACTTGATTGCCGATGAGCCTACAATGTCATTAATCAATGATAGCGGATTAATATTAGGACACCCTGACAGCATAAAACGCACAACACTATTCATACCCTCAAATGACAATCCTCCGGGATAAGTAAGGTTCGGCAAATTGACAAGCGAAACACTTGTTAATGTTGCCGGTAACTCCAATGTTTCAATAGGAGATGTTTCGGCAAGTGTGCAACTCTGAAGTTGTGAGCCTGCAGCAAGTATGCTTTTTAATCTCGGACAATAAGTCGCATTTATACTTGTTACTTTGGTGTTGCGTATATCCAACTCTTCCAAGAACGGCATATTGCCTAAGTTCAATGAACTTAAATAACCTTGCGTATTGCTTGCAGGAACATAATCGGCTCCACCAATAATAAACTTTTTCAATAGTATCAACTCGCTAATATCCCACGATTGACCGCTTGGAGTTGCTTCGCTTATGTCAAGTTCTTCTACCTTATCGGCTCCAAACAGATATAACATTGTTCCACTACCTGTATTTGTCATTCCCGATTGCAATATGTACTCTTCACCGGCTTTTAGATAACAACTATCGGTAGCACTATTGGCTCGGTCCACGCCAAGACCGAAATAACCGTCTTTAGCTGCTTTTATCTTGATAGATACATTTGTACCTGTCGCACGCATAGACATTGCAGATTTGAACAAGTCGCCTGTTTGGTAATAACCATCTCGGTACTCAAATCGTTTCTCTATGAAGTCTTGCAATCGTTGAATACTCAATCCATGCAGTGCATAGAAATAATTTGCTGATGATGTGCTGTGTTCAATATATTTTCGTTCTCCGTCAAATGAAGATACGAGTTTGGGCCACTTACTCAAACGCAATGTTATCCAATAGTATTCAAGACCTGCCGGAGAGAATGGTTTAAGACCACTTTCAAGAGTACATTCACGCATCACACTAACAACTTCTCGCAATGTTATTACAGATGTTCCTGTATCATCGAGCCAAACATTATCACATTTAGATAGTTGTTTGAACAATACAGAATCCCAACCCTGATAAATCCCCTCATCAGTGTGCATATTGACATCAGTAGGGATTGTCAAACCACAGTCATTATCGCTTCCGAGAACTGTATCACCATCGTACAAGTGGTTCATATAGGCTCTTGTCTCTCCGTCTGTATCAAGATAGAAACCAAGCATAGAGTTTTTACTTTCTTGATCGACAGCAGCAAGATAATCTATAAAAGCCGTATAACACATTACGGAGTGTACATTAGCTACTTTGTGTAACTCTTGTTTATACTTCAACAAACGATTCTCAACCGTTCCTGCAACATCTACACCGTTGATTGTGATGTTACCATCATCTTCTGTAAGGTGTTGGTTACAATCTTGACACCAACGCAACCATTTGTATAGATTATATGGTACTTTCAACCCTTTTTCGTATTTGTCGTTGAGGTCGTCATCATCGGGATAACGGCTTTCAAAATACTGCATCCACATCGGATTACCGTCAGTATCAGGAGCAAGCATATCATCAAGAGAGTTTACACCTTGATACCAATCCATTCCGTCATACTTCAAAAGCTCAAAATTCTCAACCGGATTAAGAACATCGCCACTAACTACCCATTTGCCATCGTTATACTTCATTGTGCCGGTAGTGTTTGTCCAAACTCCATTTTTATAACGATACACACGATAATTAGGACCGCAGAACTCACTCAACAAGTAAACTTCTGATGAGTCCCATGCGGTTTTGTCAATCGTGCCGTCAAAATCATCAATGGATTGGTCGCGTGCAGCAACAAGTTCGATGAAGTCTCCATAATTCAGGCAGTCTGCATTATAACCATCTACACCCTCAAAACCAAACACTTTAGCATCTCCTTTATCTTCATTCCAATTACCTTTAGCATGGAAATAACCATAAGAAGGAGAAGTCGCATCAGGGCTATACTTATCTGTGCGGAAAAACGCACAAGGAGTAGAATCAATTGAGGTTGTTAATGTATATGTACCTACATAGGCATTTTGTGCCGGTGTCATATATTTAGCACCTAACGCACGTTGCAAATCATTAAACAAGTGTGTACTTGCTCCATTGTTTGCTCCTCCTGATTCTGAAAAATCGACCTTAACAGTGATTATATTGGTTGGCAATGATGTATCATATATCTGCACTCGACAATTGGAAGCATTTTTAGCACACTCATCATAATATGTGAGTTCTTGTGGGGTTGTGAACTCGCTACGATCGCGCAACAATGTGATTGTTGCAGATTTTAATTTTATTTTGATATTTTTGATTGGGCGTTTAGACGATGTTGTCCCCTGATTACTTACGGTACAGCCAATAGCTTTAAAATCTTGCCAGGGACGATTAGGGAAGTAGGCATATATGTCGAGTATGCGAGTTGTCTTTTTATCTCCGTCAAGGCTCTCAATATATTCAGGATAATTGTCTTTTGCATCGTTGTCTGCTGTATCTGCGTTTTTACATACGACGAAATAAGGAATACCTATATCATACAATGCGTTTGCTTGAGGTCTGTTTTTAGTTACATTCTCTGCTGTTTGGGGAGCCATTACAGCATTAAATGTGAACTCTTCAATCATCGCATCAGTATCGGACATTTTGAGCAAATAGTTATTAAATGCTTGCTCAAAATTATAATACGATTTCCACGCTTTTATGTTGTATAGGTATAGTTCGCCCTCTATACCCTCAAATGATATCGGCGTATTATGTCGTGCAATTGCTCCGACTTCATAGTAACATGCTCCGATTTCTTCACCATCAAAATACATCTTTACAACGCCAATACCGGAATATGGTGCACGATTTGACGGTTCTATAACAATGGCAACATTAGTTATACTGTCGTCTTTTAATGCCGATGTAATCGTATGTGCAACAGTTGCTCCGTTGTCAGTAGTAAATACGACATTTCGACCGGTAACATAGAAACCGACACCATTAGCAATACAAGATATTAACCGGGCATCATCATTAGCCATGTTACGTTTACGAATGGAAAACTGTATCGCAAGACCGTTTGTTTCAATTGATGCGTCATCAAATGGCTTATAATTAAGAGTAGCCTTTACATTCTCGGCTATACGCAATGCCATTATCCCCGTATCTGTTTCTGTATTACTAAAGGTTCCAAAACTATCTTTTACAAAGCCGTTGGTACTCCAATTAGCACCCTCAACAGACATTGTAATACCATTATCGGTTATTGTATGGTCGCTTTCGGAGTTGCTACGATTATGGAAATCCAAATTAAACTCGGCTCCAGCAACTTCACTAATTTCAATCAGTGTTCCTGAAATCATAAACTCTGCAACTTGTGATTGTGATGTTCCGGAAACAACATACACCTCCATTGTTACAGAACCATCAATTTCTACATCGGTTATTTTCTGCTTGAATGTGTATGTAGATGATACCATTGCATTTTGCGATGATACATTTTCTGCATTCTCACTTTGACCGAAATAGACTTTGGCTTGAGATGTTGTTGCTCCTGGTGTATATACTGCGAAATCAACATTTACACTTTCATATAATTTCAATGAGGCTGTTTCATCTTCACTATACCAACGAGTAGCAACAATCGGAGTGGTGTTACCACTATCAACAACCATTATTGCTGTATGCAAATAGTTCCCGATTACTCCCGAAGCGATATCTACACCATGAATACGGATAGGATATGCACCATGTGTCAATACATTACCCAAACAATTATTTGGGTTTATGCTGATTGAATGAGAATAAGTGTCATTTACAGTTGCCCGACCAAGTTCTAACCACTCTCCGTTGATATAGATTTCAGTTATACACTCAATACCTTTATCGCTTGCATTATTGGCAAACTTATACATCAATATTGATTTAGTTGAGCCACCAACCTCTAATGCCGTAGATGAGGTGTAATTGAGTGTCTGCATTGATGTAATGGTTACATCTACTGCTGTAACATTGACATTACGGCTACCGGTATTGCCACCATCGTCAGTAACAAGCAACTTGAATCGTCTTGATCCGGCTTCGGAGAAATAATTTGATAAATCAAACTCGAAATCGAATGTGTCAGGACTTGCCGATGATGCCTTATTAAGTTTGTATGTTTCCAACACCTGATTCGTATCTCGGTCAAGCAGTTGTGCCGATTCTATATTGTTGGTTATCTCTTGACCACCTGCCGATTGTGTTACTGATTGGATTGACGCCTTTAGTATGATATTACTTCCGGCAGAAGCATACAAAGGCGATTGTTCAAAGGCTACATTTACTAGTGTCCCTGAATAACCTCCCGAACCTGTGCCGACATTAAACTGTTCCTCATCACCGACACCCTCATCATCAGCATTGAGCATTTGTATCTTTACAACACCCTCCGTTTCTGTATCGATTTTAAGTTTAGTCGGTATATGTTTATATGCTCCTCCTGTTGAGAACGCATTTTTTCCATCTTTTTCCGTTTCATCTTTTGTTTCCACCTTACTGCCGGCTCCTCCAAAATCAGCCCATAATTCGGCTGTGCCAAAATCAGAAACCTCACCTTTGAATTGCTTTGTTTCAAAAGTATTTTCACCGGTCTTATAAGTTATTACTAAACCACTTTTTGCGTATGTTATTCCACTGCTTGTTTGCTTGTTAAGTAAAGCTGTAATCGCATACTGCAATGAGTAATATTCGGAGTATTGGCAAGAACCACATAGATTGTCGATGTTGATTATAGGCTCCGAGCCTGCCGACATTCCGGCAAGGTCTATCCAATTAGACGCATTTGTAAAACTTTCTTCAGTAGTGTCAGTACCGATATATTGATATGTTTTCCATGATGCTTTAGCAATGGAGAATGTGATTTGTAAACCTCCTGAAGCAAGACCTTTGGAATAAGTCGCCTTTATTGCTGTTTCGAGTGTATAATATCCTCCTGACAATGGTTGTTCGTTGGTTACATTGTAACAGTTTCCGACAGTTGCACGACCACCGAATTTTTGCCAATGAGATACATCAGTAAAAGTTGAACCGATATACTGATAACTCACCCAACCTTCGCCTTGTACATTACTTCTAAAAGTTAAAACTACGCCGGGAACTTTATATACTGCATAACTACCTGCTATATATCCAATGGCTTCTTCTAAAGACATCTCATCATGAGCCGCAATAAGCTCGTTCACATTCACAAATGTGCGAGGAGTTATCGTTCCTTTTATTTTCTCTTTTTCTTCGTCAAACTCTGCTTTTTGAATATAAGGTATTAGGCTGGTGCCATTCCACATATATAACCTATTGCCATTTCGAAATAAAATATCAGAACGAGGAACAATTTTATATTCTTCGTTGGTAGTATTATATGCTGTATGGTGAGCAAAGCTACTTTCGGTTTTTATACAAAAACACTTATCACTTGCAGAGTACGCAATCGTTCCAACTGCGTATGATGATAGTTCTTCGGCTCGGTAAACTTGACAATCAAACGGATAAATAGAGGGAGTACCCATAGAGTTTACAATCGATAATGCTTTGTTTGCATTATTATCTGCTTGTTCTGCCACTTCCATAGCTGATGATGAATTTTCTTTAGCTTTATTTGCAGTTTCTGACGCACTTGTAGCCTGCTTCTGTGCTTCGCTTGCAATTGTTTTAGCCAAGTCTGATGTGTCTTTTGCAAGGTTTACAAGTGTAATAGCTCGTTCAGCGACATCTTTTGCAGTAGTAGCATTGTCGTAAGCCGTTGTTATTTTCAACTTATCGGCTGCTGTTATTATACCGGCATTGTTAATCGTTGCAATGGGTATAGAACAAGAGATAGTTTTGCCAACTGCTGAGATTGTCAATGTTGCAGTACTTTCAGTTGTATTAATTGATACAGATTTAAGCACATTCTTTTCGATGAGTGTTTTTAAGTCTGTCTGACCGTCTTTCGCAAGAGATGAAATCAAACTTGCTAAAACGGAATAGGATATTTTCCTACCACCATTAACTTCAAAGAAATCGCTTTCTCCCAAAGTCTCAACAGCTGTAAGCTGGTCAATTGTCTTACTGTTTGTCCTAATAGAAGAAAGGACTGCACGAATAATGCTTTGTAATTCTTCTTCTGTCATAATCTTAGTTAATTAATAAGTTCATATTATCGGTATCTGTCTCGGTACTTCTATATTCGGAACTAACTCTACGAATAATTGCCTGATTGGCATTTTCTATTGTAGCATTGATATTATTGACTTTTTGTAATTGTTGATTGAACACGAAACTATTAAGCCCCTCCATTTGCTCATTCAATTCTGGCACACTCGTATCTTTTCGTGCATATCTAACACCATCGAAATAGACATACGAACAACATAACAATCTGTTTAGTAACTCGGCAAACCATATAGGACAACCTATATTTGTACCCATCGTAAATGTTTTAATTGTAGAATCTGTTGCATATAATTCTATTATATCCGATAAATCCGTAACAAATTGTTCATTATCTACGCCAAAAGACCAACCTTTATCCTTGAAACCTCCCGGCACTCGAAAATCGAAGAAATATTGCATGCCATCAATCCACGAAACAACATCTTGGCGTTGCTTGTTGTTTTTCATGCAATATTGTATCAATGTCGTGGCATTCAAATCCTCAACCACAGATGTTACCCTAAAGTGTCGGCTCTCTTTATCTCCAATAGTTAGGCTATAACAACCATCTGATAGTCCCGTAATTTCGTGGAAGTCGAGAATATCAGTGTCATTCATTTGCCAACTATTCCACAATATATGTTGTTCTACTCCGGAAATATGGTTTCGCAAAACGGCTACCGGAGTATTTTCGTTCACAGTTCGTATAACCTCAACAAGTATTCTATCTGTTGGTGCAAATAATTGAATATATCGACTATCTATGCCATCTGATTTATGCAAATCAAAAAACAGAGGTGTAAAAGGACTTATAATCATAGTTCAATAGTTTTGATGATTAGTGTATATTGTACGGACTCTTCTTTCGCTTCATTAATCTCCACTTGTTTTACGAAGCCGATATAATTTTCTCCGAAAAAATCAACCTTGATTAAATCTTCATTCCTTATGCTGAAATCACATTTTGGAGTCTTAAAACTTAATTCACCAATGCTAAATAATGGAGAATCACTGATTATTGACGCACTCATAGGCTCGCCGTCAATAACTATATCAGAATTACCATCACTCGCCGTATGCTGAATGTTAAGAATATCTGCTATTGCTCCGATATATGATAGATTTGATTTCAGACATTTTAATGGTGAATATTCGCCATTGAATACGGTATCAGATAATGCACCTTCAATAGCGCTACTTCTATCAATTACAAGTCTTGTTGATATTGTAGATTCTTCGTTGTCTGAAGCCTCTTCTTGATCTGTTTTGCAATGCACAAAAAATATATCACTATCGGACTTGTTATCTGTGGTGTCATTACTTCGTTCTTGAGATAGAAATTCAAAACCATAACAATCTGCTCGATATTTGCTTTTTAGTGTCAATTTTTTATCACTGACACTAATCCCTGTTGTATAATAGTTTGTAAAATTCCACTCATCACGCCCACAAATAGTTTCATAATCTTGTTTCTCATAGCCAATCTCAATGGTACTATATAATAGACCGGTATTAATTTTATATTGTAAATCAATCGCATCATCTACATTAATGGTGTTTGTTCCATTGAATAAGCTATTTCTATGTACGAAAAATACATCTTGAGAATCTTTATCATACATAGAAATATCGTCGTTATACTTTGTAACTACACCCTCATCATTAATATAAAATGCTGTTTTTAATATAGACTCTTCAAATAAAATGTCTCTACGAGCCTTTTGAGTAATCGTGTCGTTATAATACTCTGAATCGTTCCATTGGTTATAAAATTTTCCATTATTTGAATTGAAAACCAAAAATAATTGTTCTTGCTCATAAAACGTGATGTCTGATTTGTTTTCATCAGGACAATAATCATCTTCATAATCCGGTAAAGAACTACTTGAATATGAATCGTAAGTCATTAGTTTTACAAACCTACTTTTAATTCGATTCCCTAAATAGTATGTATATCCAAATACGGTTTCAATCCATTCGCAAAAATCATTGAATGAGGAATATATTTTTGCCCCACTAATTCCACGAATACTTTCCGCTGCAACAATATATGTATTATTGATACGAGTATCTTCGTCGCTTATATAAGGAGTTGCTTTTATATTACCACCACAAACTTTTAACAATAAAGATTTCAATAGTTCTTTAGGTGTGATAGTATCAATTTCAATCGGAATTGCTCTACTCATCCATCGCGTCTTTATTGACGAATCTATATGACAATACGGGGTTCTCATACTTTGTGAATGACTAAAATATAAAGATGCTGTATAAAATAAAGCATATTTTTTACCAACGGTGGGATTGCTGATTTTAATTGTGGTTATTTGTTTGCGGTCCCAACACCATACTTCATATTCATTTCTTCCTCCACCATTACTATAATGAATCATCCTCCCTTTTTCCCATTTTACTTTTGCGTCATCATTGCTAATTGGAGTATAATAAACTTCTGAAGCTTCTTTTCTGCTATTACCTATTGCAGCCCACACATCTGATGGCGGATTAGGATATGCTCTAACCAATTCTTCGTAAGAAGAGAATACCCCAATATATGTACGCGAAAATATTGAAGTCTCACCAGTCGAAAAAATGGTGCCTAAGTTTTTATAATTTGAATTATAAGAGACTTCGGATTTATCAAACTCCATTAGATATATGTCCAATGAATCTGTATGTGTAAGACCTGCTCCGTTAAGATAATTGTGTATCTCTATATCAAATTCAATATACTCTGTTGATTTGACTATTTCTGCAATACAACCACCATCTTCAGTATCCTCATCTGATACTAATATCGGACTATTTTCAAATATTTCACTTTCTCCAATTGCGTAAGTAGCAAGTCTTGACATAGATGAGGCTACACCAACTAATGTATTTCCTCTATCATCAATTCCATCTCCTGTAATTTCGTGGGAAGCGGTATTTATCATTGATACTCTATCATAGAAAAGATGATTATCAACGACAATGTCCTCTCCAATGGTAAACTCAAATTTTGTTCCTCCATTTGCTTTTATTAAAGCAGATAGATTGTCATCTACACAACTGATTTTAAGAACATACGCATCCCATGATATTGAAGAAAAATCAAGCGGACATTCAAATATTTTATCGAAAGACCATTGGTCGTTAATCGAATAGATCGCGAAAATGACACTTGTATTTATCCCGGTTTCAAGATATTTATTTTTCAATAGGGAATAAGCCTCATTCACAAACTCAATTTCAGATGAGAATGAACGCACAATACCGCTAAAATCTTTGCGTTCCAACGTACACTTTATATTGTCCCAATTTCGTATACATTGGGAATCTAACTCATATTCTTTATCATCAAAAAATAACTTGTACTTACAAATCATATAATTGTCTATTTCTCTGAAAGCAAAAATAAGCCAAAAAACTATCGAGTAGCCGAATATCTTGAAATCTCAAAAAAATAAGGTGCCTAATTAAGCACCTTAATTGTGTGATAATCTGTAATATAACCACTTAAACTACCAAAACACAAATTTACATCAGCCACATATCTACCTCAACATTGTAGTATCACAAACGATAACATCACCACTTATATAATCACCCTGACTTATTGCTCCTTTTTTGATGGCTACCAATGTTGCTACTGTATTCAGCGGTTGTTCAAACTTTCCATTCTCATTCACTATCATAATCGTATCATCATCAAGGTATACACTTTCAATATATCCTCCCACTATTTTTTGAGCTTCCTCAAGTTTGAAATCACTACCATTCGCAGGGGTACAAGGTCTCAAATCTCCATCAACGGTTATTATGACTGCTAAATTTTCCATTATGCAACTGTTATAAGGTTTTCTACTTTGAAACATCGAAAAGACTGTTTATCGACATCAAAATAAGCAAGAGTTTTATAACTCGGTTTCGTCATTTTCTTACCATTCTTGAGTGTAGCACCTACCGGCACATTTTGGAGTGTTCCTTTGGCATGTCTAACACTACCATCTGTTTTGTAGTAATAGAATGATACAACACCTGTTCTCATTCGTTTTGCAAGTCTATAAAGTTGCCATGCTTTGATAATACACACTCGCCAACAATCATTTGTTGTTTTGTTCAAATAGTGTGCATACTTCATTACTCTAACTCGAAAATTACTTTTTGCTTCCATAAATCTTTAATTATTGGTTTGACTTTTATGTTATTGTTATACAGTAAAGTTAATCATAATTAGCGAGTTATGAAATCAGAATGAACACCATTTTATCACCTTAACTTTTGCTGACATTTATAATTCCAACGCTTCTTTTAGCAACTTTCTTCCTGATGATATTCTACTTCTTACAGTCCCAATAGGAATATCCAAAATACGGCTAATCTCATCGTAATTGTATCCTTTGGCATATAATAATACACTTTCAATGCAACAAGATCGCCGGGCATATTTCCGAACAATCGAAACAATATTCTTTATGGATATTAAACTTTGTGGCTCAATATATGAGTAAGACAACATATTATCCTCAACCTCAACAAACGGAATACACCTGCGATGATTATAATCGGTTATATAAGTGTTCTGCATTATTGACAATATCCAGGGTTTCAAATCTCGCTTATTGTCAAACTTATCTCGATACCTCAACAACTTATATATCGTTTCGCTTGCAAGGTCTTCAGCATCGTAATCGTTGGAACTATATCGGTAGGCTTGTCGCTTAATCCACGAATATAATGACACAAGCCTATCATTGAAATTATCGGCAGCCATACTCTATTTGTTAGAGTGGTGCCTATTTTCGTATGTCTTTCGTTCTTTCAAGCATTGTCGGTGCATTTCTGTTGCCGATTTGTTTAATCGTTCAATCAGAGAGCCGATATTGCCGGGCAATACTCTTATCTCGTGCCTGATGATTATTAACTCTGATAGTATTCTATCACATTTGTTTTCTATACGGCATAATCTGCCTAATGTTTTACGAGTGTTATTATACATACTCCTTTGCTTAAAATTATTATCTGCAAAGGATTACTAATAATAACGTAAATAATTCGCTTTAGACATAAAAAAAGGCTGCCTAAAAATAGACAGCCTCAAGTTGTATTTTGCTCATTGAGCTATAATTTTGCGGCTTGTAATTCCGCACCTATAGCCTGAATAGTGTTGAGGATTTTTGTAGTAGTCTTTTCTGATGCATAAGCTAATCCAGACTTATATTGTCGCATTTTAGACTCGTTGATCCCCGCTTTTTTTGCAAATTGAGAGATATTAATCCAATCAAAGTAATTAAAGAAAGATTGGATATCGTACTTATATTCGACAGTAATAGATTGCATATCTTCAGTTAAAGTATGACCATCTTCAACTGCCATCTCCTTTGCTTCCTCAATACTTTTAAGGAAGTCTGCTTTAGCTTCAGCTACGGAATAACCATAACCTCCGAAAGCACAATCAAACAATTCATCATCAGAACTAATCTGATAATAATTGTTGTCATTCTTTTCAATAACTGCTCTTACTTTCATATTACTATAACAATTTACTAAATAAAAAAGCTCATTCATATAAATATAATCTAAATTTTGAGAAAAGGGGCAGGGATTAAATCCCTGCCTTTTCCTTGATGCTTGCCAATGTTTTTGGCTTCAATTCTTCGGTTTTGTGTCGAGACACTGGAAATTTCTTTCCTGTAATAGGGCTAAACCATATATCATGATTGCCACCATTCCGATAGATTGTGCATCCTGCTTTTTTTAGCAGTCTCAATAATTCGGATACTTTCATATGTCAATGAGCTTTGAAATACGATACAAAGGTAACAATATTGTTACTATTATGCAAATTTTTGAGCAATTATTTTTCAAAAAAATCATTATTTTTTTAGTAAAGCCATTTTTCCCTTTATTTCTCGGGTGTATTGGCTTACCATATTAGCATATATAGTTGCACCAATCTCCGACACATTGATTTGAAACTTAAAGTAAGTCATAAGATGTGTTGTTTGCTTATCAAATACTTTTCTCATATCGTCGGGTGATAGATTTTCACTATCTTCATCGTTTTTAGAGATTTCTCTTTTTTGCATTGATAATGCTCTATTAAGTCGGGATTTTACGGTTTCTCGCAACTTATTCTCACTCATCGTAGCAGTACGCAAACCATAACTATTAAGTATATCTCTACTCTCATCAAAAGCTTTCATTCTGATGAGAGTATCACACATTTGAAACAATAGCACCTCAATAGTTGTCTTTTTCTTATTATCTTCATCGGATAAATAAGACATCATTCCCGGTGGATCTGCTATTTGTTTATACTCAAAAATAATGTTACGTTTTATAATTGATAATTGTTGAGGTGTAACATTGTTTTCACCCTCTAAAAGAATACTATCATCACCACACATAAGTTCGATATATTCTCGCATTGTTAATTGACTCAAACGTTCTTTCATAACTACATTCGACTTTTTTTGTATGCTTCATATTGTGCATTATAAGCATCTCTATGTTGTTGCACCGTTTGCCGTTTAATTAACTCTGCCAATGTTTTAATTTCGCGTTCTAATCGACTATAATCGTTGTTTACAATTACTTTAGGCTTATTCTCATAAGCGATAAGATTCGTGTGGTCAAACAACGGTTCTTCCATTCGTTCAAGTGCTTTGAATGAATCTAAATCAGGATAAACAATTGCACCTTTCGGTATATCTGCAAAAGTAGGAGTATCAGGTGTTATCCACATTTTATTATCAAACAAAACCACTTCTTGTTTACCACCATCTCCGACAATAGCAAAACCGCCCGGGTGTCCATTCGCTCCTGTACCTTTTGCATATTTAGGTATTGGGGTTGCTGCTATTGTAGCCATTTGAATTGCACCTAACGCACTAACAACTGCAATCATTGGTATGGCTGCCGGAAATCCGACACTCGCAATTGTCTGCATTATACCTAATGCAGTGGAAATACCTGCTTGTGCTAAATCTGTCGCCTTTTGCCATACAGCCTGCTTATATTCAAGAGCCTGCTTTTTCTTCTCCAACTCTTCGTTCTTCTTTGCAGTTTTAGCTTCCGTTGCACGTTTTCGCGCTTCAGCTTCCTCTGTTGTAATTACTTTATTTTCTTCGAGTTCATTAATTCGTTCAAGTTCTTTTTCTTGAGCTTCTTCATTCGCTTCCTGTTCTTCTTCTATTTTGGAAATCTGCCCCTCAAACAATGTATTTGCCAAATCCGAGATAGCATTGATAGAATCAGACGCAACTTCAAGCCATTTTTTAGCATTATCCATGCGTTTTTTTGTCAATCGAGCATCCGAATCTGCTTGTTCTTCTGCTTTTCTAATTGCATTTTCTGTAACTTGGTCTTGCAATGCCATTTCGGCATTTGCCAATTCTTGTTCTATTTGTAATCGAGATTCTGCCGACAAATTTGATACTGCTAAAATTTCGTTTAACATATCAATCTGTTTTTGTATAACCTCTTCTGCATATTCTCCATCTATTGTTGATAATTCTAATTGGAATTCTCTCTCTATTCGTTCTCTTTCTTCTGTATTATTTCCACAAGCGTTAAGCTGTTCTGCATAATGTTTTTTGGCATTAGCAATTCTTTCTGCATATTGTTTATTAATCGCAACAGTTTCTCCAGCATAGCGATTTTGTATTTTTTGAACTTCTTTATCCGCCAACTCCTCTTTGTATTGAGCAACCCTTTTAGCCGCTTCTTCTTCGGCTAAATCAGCCTGTTCTGAAATTGCCAATATCTGCTCTTTTGCCACCTGTTCAATCAAGATTGCTCTTTGAGCCTTTTCTTCCTCCGTCAATGTTGAATTTTCCAAATCTTTTAAGGCTTGCTTTTTAGACTCCTCAACTGCAAGCATCTGCAATGCTGAATCTATTGCAATAGCTTCTTCTTTAAATTCAAGCCATTCTTCAGTACCCTCCGTTTCTATTGCCAATTTCTCTTGTACTGTTTTTTTATATAGCTGTAACATTTGTTTTTGTATATCCTCTTCGGTCTTTATCGTTGAGGTTGGAGTTGTTGAATCGCCTCCATCTCCTAACGATTCGGGAACACCAATTGATGTAAGTGTATTATTGAGTTCTATTTGCGTAGATTTTAATCCATCATTTAATTCAGCGATAATTTGATTTGCTTTATCTTCAGCAGAAGCAACCCTTCTGGAACGTTCTGCTTCCATATACTTATCAATATCTGTAATTACCGGTTCTACAACAACTCTATCATAAGTTTTAACACTTACGCCTCCGGCATTTGTAGAATAAACAGGATAAGTAAATTTTTTTGTTCCTACTCCGGGTTTGCCGATTTCTTCAGGTGCAACTCTATCTCCTTCTGTATACCCTCCGGTATATTTTTTTGCCTCGTCGATTTCTGTAAGCATTGTTTCATAAGCAGAAGTAATTACTTTATCATAAGCAGCCGCTTTTGCACGCAAAACAAACGCTTTAACAACTTCATCTGTCTTATCTACTAAAAATGTTTCTGCGGTGTTCACATCTTTAATGGAAAAACCTAATTCTTCAAAACTCTTTTTGTTTTCTTTGATAAATTTCTTTTTCTTATCAAAACTATCACCTAATTCTTCCCATGATTTTTTGAGTTTCATATATGCAGATATTTGAGCAGATGCTGTTTGATTAGTTAAATCCGACAACTGTTTTGCTCTATCTTCTGCTTGTTTTGCAACTTTTTGTCGTTCTTTTTCGGCTTCAGTCGCTTCTTCAGTTGCATCGCCTAAACCGATTAAGGCTGTAACAAGCAAAGCAATTCCTGATAACAATAAACCAATCGGGTTTGATTTGATAGCAACGTTAAATGCTTTCATAGCTACTGTTGCACCTACAATATTCCCGGTACAAGCAAGATAGCCTGCCGTCAATAAAGCTAATACAGCTCTACCGAGAGATATTACACTATTCAATGCAGCTTGAGCAACTGCAACTGCCTTTGTTCTTAATGCTGCTAACGCCATTGCAATATTGTGTGCATTTACAATTGCAGTTACACCGGCAACAATACCGCCAAAGGTTAAAAATGCAGTTTTATTATCACCAACAAATTTGATTACTTTGGATAAAACATTTATCAACAATGCAAGTGTTTGATTAACAAATATTTTAATGCTTGCTGTAAATGACTCAAATGTACCACCTGTCGCGTCAAATAAATTAGCGATTGATTGTTGTAGTGCCATTTGAGAGTTGAGTTGTTCTTCTTGCAATACACCTAATTCACCAGCTTTACCTTTTACATTCTCAAGATTTGTATCAATATCTTTTAGTGTAATGAGATATTGTAACCCTGCATCTTCTCCCGGACCACCAAATATATCTGCTATTGCTGTTCCAACTTTTGCACTATCTGCCGGCAACTCTGCCAATTTAGCAGAGATTTGTTTCATTACATCGAAAGTAGTAGTTAATCCTGCTTCCAATTCAGCTTTAATTTGCTCCGATGATAGACCAATACCATCAATGGCTTCTGCCGTTGCTTTTGTCATCTCACGGATTCGCAAATTACCCTCTTTGATAACATCTATACCTTTATCGGAATAAATACCAGCTTGATTGGCTTGTGCTGTTATTGCTATAAACTCACTTGCAGAAATACCAGCTTCTTTGAAATATGCAGGGTACTCCTTAATATTTTCAATAAATTCACCGTTAGCATCAGCACCGGCAATAAAACCATCTTTTACCAATTCAAAAGATTCTTCAAAACTAATTCCGAATTGTTTTGCCACTGCATTAATGCCGATAAGTGTTTCTGAAAAATCTTTTTCGTATGCGTCAGCAAGTGAGGCTACTTTGGTTCTCATTGTTTTCAACTCATCACCAGCCAATCCTGTAAATTGTTGAGTTAATCGAGTTGCTTTTTCAAGCCCTTTGTTATAATCATACCACCACTTAAAGGCTGCACCTGCTCCGGCAATACCTAAAAATGATAATATCCATTTGTTTTTAAGAATGCCGGCTAAAGTACTGCCAAATGCTTTTATCTTAACTTTCAGACCATCTATAAAACTGCCTGCTGAATTTTGCCCCAATGCGTGTAACGAACTGCCAAACTGATTGTTCAATCCGATAACCTCAAGTAGAGAATCGGCTAATTCACCGTTTGCAATAGCATAGTTCCCGACATTGCGTTGAAACTCTCCCATATCGGCTGCTAAATCTTTAAGATGTGCATCTAAATCCTGAATGGTTGATAACATCTCTTTCCCGAAATCGCTATCTGCCTCTTCTTTGGTTAGGTCTTTATATGCTTTCTTCAACAACTCTAATTGTTGGGATAAATGCTTATAACTCCCTTTTACTGATAGCATTTCTCTTTCCTCATTTTTCAGTTGAGTGTTGAGGTTAGATTTTGCTTGTGCCAATTCTCGATTTTTCTTAACCAACTCGACCATTTGCACTACCGCACTATCTTGAGAAACAACGCCTTTTTCTATGGCATCATTAAGGTCTTTTTGAGCCTGTTTATTTGCTTTTAATTCATTTTCTATTTGCACAAGTCGTTTTACCCTTTGTTCGTATGTGCCATTGACTTGTTCCATTATTTTTTTATAACGGTCTCCCATATCAAAAGCTTCTCGTTCAGCCTTATTAACCTTTTCTTGCTCGGCTAACTTTCGAGAGATTGTATTGGTAGTATTCGCAATAATCTCTTTTTGTTGCTGAATGTTATTGTTAAGTTTTTCAGTAGCTTCTGACGCTTCTTTTGTCTTTGCGACGATCAGAGCATTAAGTTTATCAATATCACCGACAACCTCAACATTGATTTTAAGACCGTTCAATAATTCTTTTGCAATCTCAATATATTTCTGTTTTGTGGCTTCAAATTCAGCCTGCAAATCTTTTAATTGCTGTATGGCTTTTTCATCTACCAAATCAGTTATTTTTACTGACATAATCCTATCGATTTAATGTTATAAATAATGTCTATATTCGACTACCTCGCCTTTGCTACCATAGCCGAGTTTATTAAATGAATATGTGCCATCACTGTGCTTGCGTATTTCTGTTACGCATTGCTCAATGATAGCCATTTTTCGAGCAAGTTTGCTTATTCGTTCCAACTCACTCGCAAGTCTCTTATTCTGACATGCACAACTCATACTTCATCACTTATAACCGCATTGTTCGTAAAACTCTTTAAGATGAGGTATTAACTTCTCTTCGTTGAAATATTGTACTGCTGTTATACCAATATTTAATATTTCATTACCCCATTTTGAAACAATTGACGGACCATCACCACTGCCGTTTACATCAATGTTCAACTCCATATCTTTACGTTCTGCAAAAATCTCCGAATAGAATTTACCATTAATGAAAAGGTTGGGTACATTGTCAGGACGCGGTGGCAATCCAAGCATAGAACTTGACATAGGTGGTGTAATGGCATTTTTCCATGCTTTATAATCATCAGCACGATTATACCATTCTCCCTCTTCTTTGAAAAAAGGGTCGTTATCATAATTCGGATTTAGATGATCGCCATCACCATCAAGACCACTATACAACTGTTCACAGATAGCCATAACCATTGTATGCTTATTCTCAACCATACACAAAACCACCTGCTCCTCGAATTGTGTCGCAATCTTATCTATAATATCAAATACTTCTTCTACTGTTGCCATAAATTCAAATAAAAATGGGCGAGAATAATCCCGCCCATTTTGGTTTAATCTTCTGCCTTTTGAGGCGGTACTATCACATCGTATGCGTCAGAAAGCATTTTCTTTCGTTGCTTCTCGGTACGGTCAAGCCAATAAACATTGAGAAATGTTTTGATAAACTTTTCTTTGCTCATTTTCTTAATGGCCGATACAACAAAATTTACTCCTTCAAATTTTATCATACCTGTTCAATACCTTTTATGCCGGACTCATATAATTCAGCCGGACTTTTTAACTTCGGAGTTGCATTACCATCTATGGTAAGTGTCAATGTCTCGGTTTCTTCATCATATTGTGCTGATGATACACCTGTCATTGTTGAAGCGGCTTTATCGGCAATCAATGTTCCGAATTCTGCTGTACGGTCGTAACCTCCGATTGCTTCAACAATCTTGTATTTAGAGCCCTCTACTTGTACGATTTGAACACCAACAAGACCGATAGCAAATCGTTTCGGGTCGAAGTCGAGTTGAACATAGTCGAAGTTTTCCATTGCGTCTTGAGCATCTTCAAGACAGAAATTGACTGTCATTGTAGATTTTGCCGAACTTGTTGGGTGTGGTGTTACAATAGGGTAGATTGTACTCATTGGCACACCGGCAAGAACATCTGAACCGTCATTATAGCCGTACAGCATATTCTTATCATCAAAGTAGTAAACATCGAATGGAACATTCATTGTTTTCAACATCGACGCATTCAACGATTCGTAGAACTTATCAAGTGTGAATGTATCAGTGCGAGCATTCACACTCGATACCTGATTACCACCATAACCAACTGCTGATACTTGAGGCTCACCACCATTCTTTGCATATTCTACAAACAACAGCACCGGCAATGCTCTGTCGGGACGGTTGGCGTGGCACAACTTTTCAAAATCTTCTCCAGTCAGTTCTTCCGGAAGTTTTACTCCACTCTCTACAATAATTGCTCCTTTGATTTTGCCAAAATCAATTTGACACTTTGAAACACCTGTGTTAAGCTTCGCAGATGCACAATTTCTAATCTTTCTCATTTTCGATTACAAATTATAGGTTTGTTAATTTTTAATTCCAAGTTTCTAATATTAATGGCATCTATGGGTTCTGAAACCTCATCACCTTTTTCGGTGTAGGCTCCATATCTGCCATATGAGTAGTTTTCAGAATATTCGTGTTTGATACTCTCATTATATCCGAAATCAAATCTGCTATCACCTTTCAGCAACTCTAACAACCTATTGTATATCGGTCGCAGAATATTCCTAAACGATGTTGTCAATCGTTCTTCGTTGCTCCATTCTTTACGGCTGGAGCAAGCAATTAATAAATTGACTCTTGCCGTTGAATAATAGTCGGGATCGTTGCGTTTCTCATTGAACGGACAAAACAAAACTATCATAGGATATTTTAATTCCGTTCCTGATTGAGATTTACTCAACTCATCGAGTTTGTCTTTGACATATTGGGCATTCCCGAAAGTATAATTTATATCCGGGCATTGTATTGTCTGCATTTTGCCGTTATAACTCTTGCACACTATATCAATGCTTCCTCCAATCTGTTTGACGACATCATCAAATATCTCGATTATTTCAACTGACTTATTCATAGATTAAGATTGTTGATGGGTGTTAGCATATTTGTTGATACTTCAATGTTTGGTATAGGACAAAGATTTGTTTTACACCAAGCCTGAAATACCTCATTTCGTTTTACCATTGTATTCCAAGTTGATACTTGTCTATTGATAGGAGAAACATATTCATTTGCACTTTTGAGTAGCACAAGTCCCGATGTAGTTGATTGTGTTTGACAGTCTCGGAGAATGTGGAAAAACACATAATCGGCAAACATATATTTGATTTTATCACAAATTTCATCATATTGCTCGTTGTGTTCTTTTGTCGCATCAGAATCAAGTTCCAACAGATAGAGATTAACATCTGCTCCAAGACTGAAACCTAACATTTCACACAAAAATGACTCTTGATACTCGTCAATATAGCCGATAATGGCTTCATTTACCGAAATACTGTTTTGACCGGGCATTTCAGCTGTTGAAGCATTTAAGATATGTCTGCTCCCTTTGGTAAAATATGAGATATCTATTAACATTGTTTTTCTTACTTTTTAGTGCGTTTTGATGATTTAGGCGTATCGTCTGCTGATATCGCTTTATCATCATCTTCCGATACATCTTTGGTGTCATTGACAATCACTTCTTTATTGTCGTCTAAATCAACCTCTTGCAAATCTTCCAAATCGACATTTTTATCATCGACTGTCGGCTGTCCTGTCGCTTCTTGAGTCGATTTATTCAACTCGTCTTGCAACCTTTGATTTTCTGCTTTTAGGGTTTGATTTTCTTCGATAAGGTTTGCAATAACCTCGCTATTGTCGGTATGGACCGTTTCGGTCATCGGGGTAAATGACACTAAACCCCGATTGACACGAACACGGTTTTCCTGAATAACCTTTGCTACTTCCTTATCTTTACCTGATAAGATATAATCCATAGCGATTAGTCTTTTGTGATTGCTGTTTTCAACGCTGATAAATCTCCGTATGCAAACGCCCATGGCATATATACCGGGAAGATTACCTCTTCTTGTGCGATTAAGCACACTTCATTTGCAATCTTGGTATCAACATCTTCTGCCCATTCAAGAGTAAGTGATGTGTAATCCACAAGATTTGCAGCTGTTGTGAAGTCGCCAAGAAGATATTTACCGGCAGGGATACCTGTGTACTCGATGATTGGGCGACCTGCAATAGTCTTAACACCATTCACAACCTGAATCAAGCCAAGATTACGCCCTACGGTATCTTTTTCACTTTCGATTGCATTTACTGTAATCGGATTGAGAATAATCGCATTTGGCATATATTGAGCAAATGTCATTACAGCAAACGCTGTCTTGATAACATCGAGAGAGTTTGGATCTTCGATGCTCTTGAATGCAGCATTAGTTACTGTAAATGTCATATTGGCAACAGCCTCTTCTTCTCCGGTACAAGCAACACCAACAAGCATAATTTGACGGTCATTCATCTTAACAATGCTATGAGTCCCGTTTAGGTTTGCATTTGTTGTTGCTCCGGTGAATGTGATTGTCATTCCGTCAAGAATGATATCATGGGGTTTTGCAAACTCCACAATAGTATCTTTACCACCATTTGCACGAGTGATTGAATGAATATCGCCGGCTTTACCTGTGATAATGCTTTCTGCGATAATCTTCTCTACTGCTGTTACTCCTTGTTGATTTGCAATACCAAGTAAGTTTTCTCCGTTTCCATCTCCAAACAAAATATTGTAATCCTCTGCCATAAATACGGCTTCAGGCAACATATTGAGAATATAAGAACGAATATATACTCGGCTCTTCAACATTCGTTTTGATATTCTCATAAAGGTACCCAAACGTTTTGTGCCGGTTTGGATTTCTTTTGCACGAATTGATGATTCAGGCAATTTGCCATTTTCAGTTACATAACGAGCATTACGGTCAAAGTCATAGACTTGAGTAAACGCAAGATTCGGATATTTAGCATCACCTTGTAATGTTGTCAAAACATCACGCAAATGCACCTTTTTATTAGCAATTTGGCTAACAACGGTATTTTGCTGTTGTGTTGTTAAATGAGAGCCGGTGTAGTTGCTTGTCATTGACACAACATCTTTCAATGTAAAGCCTGTAAACTCGCCTGTCTTGCGCGATTTGTTATGCACGAAGTCTTGAAACTTCTCGCTATCAAGCATTTCATTAAGTTTTTCATCAAACTTATTGATTGTGTCAAGACTCAATCCTTTTTGTTGAAGTTTAGTAAGGGTTTCACCCAAATTCTTTACTTGCTTAACAAGTTCTTCATTGTCTTTGACAAGTTGATTGAACTTTTCGCTATCATACGATTTTAATTCATCGTTGATAGACTTGAATTGTTTTTCTACTTCGTCTTTAGACAAAGAGCCTTCTGCCGACTTGTTGATTACTTCACACATCAAGCCGAGCATTTTTTCCATGAATTCTTTTTGCTCTTTTGGCAAATTATCGGTATTAACACCGAAATCAGATGCTTTTACTTTCATAATAAAAAATTTTATTTGTTATTGAATAAATCATTAAGTCCACCAAAGAACGAAGTGCTGTCGGCGGCTTCACTCTTTAACTCCATATCCTCTTTGTCATTCTTTGGTTGAGTGTCATTTGACGGCTCAACAGAAGATTCTGAAGTCGGCTCCTGAATAATTTTATTTGCTTTGTAAACTTTTGCCCAACAGTTTGGACAACGAACATACTCCATTACATCAGTTATGCTCTTTTCGGTAATTTCTTTACCCTCTGCTTTGATAGCATCAATGATAGCGATTACCTCTTCTCGAACATCAGGCTCCAACGCACGGATTTGTTCAGCAACAATCCTTTCTGTCAGCCAACGAGTGTAATCATTTGCGTGGTCCAACACTTGTTGTGAAAATGTATGTTGAGGTTGCTCATTGTAATCGAATTGATAACTACAATGAGGGCAAGTAACAACATCACCACCATTCAAGGCTTTTAATAGTAGATTGAGTTCCATATCGTAGTTTTTAAGTCTATCATCGGTATATCCTCGTTCCTTAAATGCTTTACGAATAAAATCAACCGCTTCTTTTACCTGGTCAGTTGTTGCACTTTTGAGGTTTACAAGGAATGTTTGAGGATTAGAACCCCATGCCGTCAAGGTAGAGTACTCAAACATTTTCCATTCAAGCACTTTGCAAGAATCTACACTATCTCGTTTAATTGCCTGAACACCTATCGAATGCTCGAGTGTTCTTCCGTTCTCTGCATAGAGTTTGTAATCAGCAAAAGTATCTCTACCTATCTGCTTTTCGAGATTGATTTTGCCCGTCATAATCAAATTGCCGTCTCTTTCCTCTCCACTCAAAGGAACTCCTAACAGTTGATCGGTACGATGATTGAGAAACCAACGCATACGATTCATATTCTCTTTTAGTGTCTTATTAAAAGAACCTGGCATTGATATGTCGTTCTGCGAGTCCTTTACACCGATACCATTGACCGCTACGGTAACGATACCTTTTTCCTCATCCACTTCATTTGCCTTTGTCTTGAACATCAGGCTCTTGATTTTTTCTTCCATTGTCATCACTAATTTTGGTGTTAAATACTCTGTTAATTATCTCTATTTCTTCATCTGTCATTTGGAACTTGAGTTTACCAAACAACTCTATATCTTCTATCTGACTTTCGTGTATTTGTGCACGCCAATCATTTAGGGTTATCAAACCTTTGTCGAATTGTGCCGAACATCTCTCATTTACAAGTTTCTTAACCTCTTCAGCTTCTTTCAACCCTTGTTGCAGACAATCGACATCACTAAAATTGCAATCCAAATAGTATCCGTCTTGGTCAAGTCCGAGAAATGAAGTCAAATCAGCACAGAATCGTTTTGCCATAGGAATAACCATACCACAATACACACTCTTTTCTGCTGTCGCTTGATTGCTGAATGTAGATTGGTCTTTGCGTGGCACCAATACAGATGGAATACCATAAGCTCCGGCAATAGCAATCGCATCTGCCAATGTTTCATCGAATGGTTGCAACTCCGATATCGATAGATTGGTACGAACAAATGAAACCGGCACATCAGAAATTCCGTATGGCGATTGATTTTCACCTACACCATACTTTGTGTTTAATTCTTTTCTCAAATTATCTTTTTCTGATGATGTTAATGCAACACTACCTGTCGGGTCCTGTTTTTGTCCTACGATAAAACCAATAGCACCTCGTTTTACATAAATCACATTTCGTGCTTCATATACTGCGATAAGGTTACTAATAGGTTTGTTCATTGATGATAAACGGCTCTTTGATTTCAAGAACATTGTACCTGATTCATATTCTGCACTACCATCTCTATCATGCCATATTTGCATTACCGGAATATCCATTGCACCTCTTAATGCCATATCCAAACGATAATAAGATATTATATCCTCTCTACTTGCTATACCGAACAAAGGAATTGAGCAACCCGTATTTGTTGGTTGTATTCTTATTTTATCTGCCGGTAGCGACCAATAATTTGAACACCAACGCCAAATGCGAGTATCGGAGTCTGTTACGGTATCAGGTAAGACTGCACGAAAAAAGGCGTTGCCCGTACAAAGTTTATAAATATGGTGTTGGTAAATCAATTCGCGCCAACCCATAATGCAATTAGGCTTCGATAATAGTGCGTTTATCGGTTTATTGGTCCATACAATACTATCATCTTTGGCTCTTTTTAATTCAAAATGTGCTCCGGCTATTCTTGAAGCGATATAATCTATTGGCCAGAATACTTCAGGAACAGACTTAAACAACTCTAAATAATTTGACCCTGCTACCAATGGAGCAGTAAGCAAGTCGATATATTCAGGCGACCATCGTACAATATCTTTTATGTCTGATGTTGTTTTTCCTTTATCAACTTCGTCAGACTTAATCACTGATTTTGTACCAAATATTTTCTTAATGATGTTCATTTGTTGCTCTTTTGCAACAAAACTAAATATTTAATGTGTTGCTTGTTCCAAATCGTCAAAATCTCGAAAAACACCACTTGTCTAAAATAACGATTAATCTTCTTTAATTCAGGAGGTTGCAATCAAAATTAAGCTGAAAACGATTTTACTACAAAGGCTATAAAGCCACTCAAAACAGCACTCGCTTCTTTGTTGTCGCTATCCTTATTATAGTCGAGCAGGCTTGCCATGAATTGAGAATATTCAGCACTATCATTCAACATCTTTTCGTTGAATAACAAACTTGTTTTTACATAGTCTGATGTGGCTGCTATTCGTTTATCATAATCTGTACTCTCTCGCATTGCTCTAATCTCATAATTTGCAACTTCTCTCATTTGTCTAACCATTGGGAAATATACATCAGCACACTCTATCACAGTAGGGCTACAAGCATAGTTGCTGATTTCTTTTTGTATCTCGTCGGTTGAGGTTGTTTCTCTGTATGCAACATCAGTAATGTGCCACTTGTCGCCACACTGACACCCTTTGACTAACACAAATCGACCATTGATATTTGGAGATAGATATGCGACTTTATTTGTGTACTTACATTCCGTATCAGGATTAAAGAAATGTATTGCCCCATCACGAGCATATAGATTGCGTTTTCTCTTATTTGAGAATGTTATAAACTCGTCTTTTAATATATCACACACTACATAGCGAAATGTATCGGATAAGTGTCCATGCTCTTCGTATGTCTGCAAAGTCGTTTTATTCTTGACCTTTGTTTTTAAGATCGCACCGTTTGCATCTTTCTGAACACTCATATAATCTTCTATCGACACATTACAATTCTCGCTAATGGAAATATTTATGCCCGGTAATTGTTCTTCAAATATAGCATTGATAAATTCTCCCGACATTGATACACTCGGATTCTTCTTGCCGACACAATCAACAACATCAAACCCTTCTTTTTCCAAAGTGGATATAAACAAATCAAGAAATGAACGGTTATTCTCATCAATCGTGTTAGAAGCTCTTGTGCTTACATCTCCATGAAGATATATCTTATCCTGGTACATCATCTCATTAAGCCGTTTTGCCACAAGTTTAGCCGACTTTCTCGCTGTATTATTTGGTGATTCTGCACAAGTTTCATCTATTTGTCGTAATATCTTATTTATTGCTAAATCTGCTTGCCAATATGTAACCGAAATATAGGGCAATACATTACAGTCTATCGATAAATGAATAGGTAGTGAGGTATTATATTTATATTCTCCAGAATGTTTACCACGATTAAATGAGCCAAAGAACTCGCTACCTGTACGAATAACACCCCATTCTCCTAAAGCATAGACATTATAATAGTCGGGATCATGTTGCCTATCATATTCAAAATCGGCTATACATTGTTCGTCATAATATCCGTATGTTCCACATGGAGAACCTACAACCCAAAAGTTATTGAGATATGTTGATTGTATTATAACCATATTTGGAGCCTGTTCCTCTATCTCCTTTGTTCGTGGATTGAGTATTGTTTTAGGCTCATTCATCTTAATACTCTTTACCGTTGTTAGTTCAATAGGCATATCCTTTCCTCCGATGCTCACACCCATAGGAACATCGTGCCATTTTTCTACATCAAATAGTTTTTTCTTTATCCAATGTGTTTCTTTAATTGGGTTAAATGTCGCTATTATCTGTTGTCCTTTCTTACCACGCAAACGCTTTCTTAATTGCTTAAAATCGATTTCTTCAAACTCGCTTAATTCTTCAAGTAAAATTCTTTTGTAGTTTGATATACCTTTTATCTTTTCGGGGTTGTCAAGTCCACTAAAATCTATCTTGGCTCCATTCAGCAAACACTTAATTGTGTTCTGTTGGAACTTAAATAATCTATCTATATGCAATAATCTTGCTGCAACCTTGAAATCCTCATATATGGTTTTCTCTATCGAGGCTCCAACTTTACGCATAACAAGAGTATTCTCGCCATCAAGCAATGTCATTATCAGAATGATTTGTGCTGCCGAGAATGATTTACCCGATGATGAGCCACCGAACATTATTATGAATCGTATTGCTACATCTTGAATAAACCTCAACAACTGAAAACCATTCGGATTTAATTTTTTATAGTTTATTTCCATATTATGACATTTTGCTTGATTTATTGCAATTTCACTTACTTGTTTTTGTATTATCCCGATATTTTTCTCATTCAAACTTTCATTTTGCAAACAAAACAACAATTATACTTTGCATTTTGCTACTCATCGTCATCATCAAAACCGATACGCAATTCTCCTACAACATTACTATCAGACTTTACATTCACCTCTTTCGGTGCGTTCCAACCATTCCAGGCTCCTAATAATCGTGCCGCTTCAGTCTTACCATTAAACTCGTATGTTACTACTCCCTTATTATTACTGATTTTCTTGATTGAATTACGAATATTTGCCGGTAACTGTTTCGCGTTCTTTACTCTTACTTTACCCGTTTTATCATCTATCAAAAATATATCACTCGGATCTACGGTGATAATATCCATTAGCACCTTTTCAACCGTTTCTCGCTTTACTTTCGACTTCTCGGCACGTTCACTCATAATCTCTTTTATCCTTGTTACTACCTTGCTGCTATTTGCGAGCCTGCTTGCATTGCTCCAAATCGTTTCTGGTTGCATATTTCGGCAATCGTATGCCATTCTATAAGCTTCGCTTGCGTTGCCGTCTGTATCTACATAATATTGACAAAAATACTCTTGCTTTAATGTTAATTGTCTATTCGTTTTTGTACCCATATAAATAAAGATTAAAAAAGATTATAATAATAGATTGATGATGTATTTGTTTTAATGTTTCAGTTTTGTTGAGGTAGTATTTCTTATTTTGCTTTTTCCCGCTTTTGAAAAATTTTTGACAAAGAGCCGGGAAATGCCACTCTCAACAATATAAATGACATCTCTCGGCTTTTCTTTCTTCCGACATAGTGCCGTTCATCTTTTATTCGGTGCTTGTACCGCCATTTATAGTCGGTTTTTCACCCGTCATCACCAATCCAAGACCTTCATATATTGTCAAGTATGGCAAAGGTACTGTATAAATGGTGTTATCAACCGTTTGCTCCAAATTGTCAAAATTCTTACAATCGCTAACAATCTCAATATCAACACTATTATACATTCTTACAATTTCGGCAAAATTGAGGGTGATAGCCTTTTCCGGATTGGCTATGTTCAATAACTTGCGACTGCTGCCATAAGCATAAATCAATCCCTCGACAATATCATCAATGTAGGTGAAATGGCGTATATTTTCACCACCATTGTATAATTTGACCTTATCCTGATTTAATAAATTCCAGAGTAGAGTACCTTGACGTGGATTAGGTCCATATACATTGTGTAATCGAACACCTGTTGCCATTGGATTATATTTTGTGGCATACTGTTCATTAAAATGCTTGCTTATGCCATACATTGATGTAGTGTTACAACCATTGGCCGTTGAAGAACTTGCGTACACTAATTTTACTTTCTTGTCTCTGCAGACATCACAAACAATCATAAATGTATCTATATTGTCTTTCTTGATCTGCTCGATATCATTATTGAATACTGATGTTTGTGCAGCCAAATGGTAAACACAATCAATATCCTCGTTCTCAAGATATTTGGCAATATCTTTCGCTTCCGTTCCGTTCTTTCGGTCTATCCCGATAACCTCAATTCCTCTACGATGTAAAGCTGTAACGAGAGCCTTGCCAACAAAACCCTCGCTACCTGTAACGATAAATTTCATAAGTAAAAACTTTTTTATTAAAAACTCTCTATTCTATTGAAAATGATAGCAGTTTTTGTTATATTATATAATAAATATACCTATTAGTTTAATGAAAAAGATAAAACTTAATTATGGTAAATTCAAATTTGAATATCAGAGTGATGGGAACAATAGTACCAACATCTCTAAATCTGAAAAACTAATGATTTTGTTCTTACGAGTTTGGTCTGTAATTGACTTAACAACCAAATTTTTCTAATCAAAAGGTGGGGATAAACTCTCTACCTTTCAAATTTTGCCACAATGTTTCCTCAAATAATACCCCTTTGCCATATATGAGAGCAGTTTGGTACTCGCAATTACAACCTTTGGATATATCCCAATCTTTACCCATACATATTAAATCACACTCAAGCAATGTTTCTATATCTCGCCCCATATAGTATGAATATGGTCTATCAGGAACGGAACACACATCAAAAGGCGTTATTGCCGTATAGTGGTTATCCTCAAATATCCTTTTAAGTCTATTTGCGTGTTCCTTGGCAACCTCTAACTCTCGCCCTGTGATTGGAATTGATATGTAAACTTTTCTTTTCATATTGCTCGTTTTTTATGTGGTATATGTCCTTACTTAAAATAATACTTCTCACGACCAGGAATAATAAAGCCTTTGGGTGGATATGTGCCGTTTTTCAAATGACTCTGCTTTGCCTTTTCTGCTGTATGAAGTTGGCAATCTTTCATAAATTGAGATGTTTTCTCTAACCCATAAAACCTTGCCAATCTCACAACAGAACGTACAGATATACCCAAATAAACTGCACAAATTTCATTTCTCATATCTTTGAAATTCCGTTTGAGCCACCATATCTGCTCATATGAAAGTTTAATCTTGCAAGGCTGGTCTTTGTGTAATCCCATTTTATTAGCCTTAACATATATCGCTTGTTTTGTGGTTCCAAAATATGTCGCAAGTTCCGGAGCTGTCATTGTGGGATATAATTCTTTGAAATCGTCTAACTCTTGTTGGGTCCAATGCTTCCTCATATCAAAATGGTTCTTTTTGTTTTTCTATTGTCCTTTTATAAATAGGGCAACGGTCTTTATAAAAACAGTTGCCCTCACTCGCTTCAATATGTCGATTATGCCAATATTCCCAAGAGTTATCACCTCCATTGGCAATCTCATCGGAAAGAAATGTTATCAACTGCATACAGTTGAAACCTCGTTCTTTCGGCTGTTTCTCGCCTGTAATCTCAACTAATCCGTTTCCTTTTGGTGTTCCCATTGATCCTTGCGTTTGAATACAATATTTGCTCCATACACTTTGCAGAACTCTCTCATTCTACCGCTGGAAGTGTAACATTAATCGAACCTATCGCAACTTTCACACATATTCGGTATGAATGGCGACATCTTTTTAAGGACCCATTTAGACTGTTCTTCCTCTTGCTTTAATTCCTCATAAAGTTCTACAACTTCATCAACCACTTCATCAATAGGGATTGTTGAAAGGCATTTGATTACCCATTTCGCACCGGCTATAAATGCGTGAGGTCGAATAGCCAATATTGGTGCATTCTCATTTTTACAATACTCGTGTTGAGCATCAAATAGTTGCTTATAAGTCATTCTTGTTTGGGTTTGAGGGTTAGACTTGCAGGATATACAGTATCAAAACCATCAAAAGTTTCTTCCTGATGTCCTATTTCAATCTCATAAAGTGTATCATTGATTTCGATATATACTTCTTCCTCATCGCTTGAGTATAGCAGTTCTATCAGCTCTGATTTGTTCATAGGTCATTGTCTCTATATCACTAATCCAATAAACTGTCCCTTTCTCATGCGGCATATAAAGTAGATACATATCTACATACCTATCGCCCTTTTCTTTGTAAATCAATCGGACTTTTGCGTTTATTCCAACTTTACCAATTGTTTCAACAAAGCGAGGTTTCTCACCAAATCGTTTTAAGCAATATTCGTTGAGGTTCTTTTCTCCCTCAATCCATTTATATATAAATGCCATAACTAAATCAATTTTTTAATTAAACCTACTCTGTATTCGTTGAAAAAGATTTCTTCGTACCCTCTGCGATAATACCAATCAAGTACCCAATGTGGAGTAATACGCTTATCCCAAAAGAGGAATACCGTTTTATGTCCATTCCTACGGGCAATATCTTCTGCTTTGTCGAGCAATGCAGTTGCAAACTTCTGTTTGCGAATTTCCTGATTAACCCATAAGGCATATATCTCGGCTGTAACATCAAACTCGCCCATAGGTCGGTTATACATTTCCAACTGAACGGTTGCTCTGCCACTGCTCATCATAATCAGATGGCGAATAGAATCATGCCATTTCTGTATCTGTATCATTGTCATCAAATAGTTTCAAAATTTCATCTAACACTTCACCATCTGTCAAATCCTCTCTATCGCTAATTGCTTTGATTTTATTTGCAATTAGTGATTTTGTAAATCTTGCACCACTGCAAAAAGCGGCAAACTGTAACGGAGCACCCCAAAGTGGGTATCGTTGTTCCGCTTCTTTTCTTATCTCTTTATCCATTTTTTTATCTTGTTAATGTTAGTTGGAAACACATAGTAATTAAATTCACCTCGTTCAAGTGCGTCTATCTCATCTTTGACTCGTTGTTTCTTTGTTTCGTGATCGTGTAATGTAAGATTAAATAAATCGTCTTGAACTACCATTTTTTCAAGTTTTTTGAGCTGTGATGATTTTGCTTTGAGTAGGGATTTACTCTTGCTATCAATATAATCTTGACCACATAATATTTCGTCTTGTGGACCTACATACAACTCAACTTTTCGATGAGGATTATTAACCTGTACCAATGCTGCAATATATCGGAAATACCATTTCCACCTTGTCGCTAATTCCACGTCTAAATTATACTTGTAATATATAACCTCCTCTACCAATTGGCTATTAAGACCTGATATTGCAATTTTTACGCAAGTACCGGTTAATACTACTTTAGATTTCTTGCTCATAATCCCAAAAAGATAGTTTCCCTTTTACTCCGGGAATAGGTTTTTTGAATTTTATAGGATTTGCAAGCACCCAATTCCAGACACCTTTTTCTGCCCATATAGAGTTATGATTTTGCACACAATCAACAATCTCAACACTGCCGATAATAGCACTTGTTATTTTAAGATAAATTCCACTATCTTTCATGAGCCGATATTGCTCATCTGTCAATCTTCTAATTGGAGCAAAAGTACCGGAGGCGTGTATCAGTACACGCCCCCGATAGTTAGTTTTCCAAGTTCTATTCTCTATATCCTTAATGCCATTCACTATTAGTGAAGCATAAGGTTGTTTAATTGATATCGCTTTCATTATCTATTAATTTAGCAAGTTCTTCACTTGGTATATCAACTTCTGTTTCATAACCTTTCTCAACGGCATAGGCTACCATTCGTTTTACTTCATTATGAGTCATATCTCTACCAACAATAGTAAAGAAACCTCGTAAGTTTTTGCGTGGGTGTGCTTGTATCCATTTGTGTAACCCTCGCATACAGGTTGTTATTTTAACTGTTTTTTGCTCCATCTTTTAAGTCATTTATACAGATGAGATCCAATGAATAATAATTGATATTATCTCCTGCTTTAACTGCAAAATCTTTAAACAATTCACCCAATTGTTCTTTTATTCCATCGAGGTCTTTTGCTACTGATTTTACACCATTTACATTAAGGATAATCCATTAGAAACTTTTTCTATTTTAATCGAGGCTTTCATCGTTTGTTGATTTTATTGATTTGATTGTTACTAAATTATTTGCTCTCGGAATAATCGCTAACACACCTTTATCGCAATAGATTTTTATACTGCCGTCTTTATTAGGTCTTATCAAAAAATCGCCAAATTTATAGTGCTTATCCGGGACTAAAATGTTACTCATATTTTCTCATTTAGATGTTCGACTAATTCATCTGCACACAATTTAGCATATTCCATATCATCACCGAATGGGAACTCTTTAATGGCAATAGGTGTAGTGTCTAATTCTGATACTCTTACAACCATATACGAATCTCCATTAAAAAGCTTCTTATATGTTGCATTTTTATCCCTGCAATTACATTGTAATTTACATATTATCTCTTCTATATAAGATTTATCATCTTCAAGTTTTTTGATTTGTTTAGTTGGGACTAAACTCCACTTAAATATTTTCATATCATTATTATTTGTTTTCTTTTACTAATTCTATCTTGATAGGTCCTAAATCTCCACTCGGTAAGGTTTCTGAACTATATATATTCTGCATATTCTCATCAACTGCTATCCGATGTAGAATTTCACGATAAATAGCATAAGTATTGCCTAAAAATCGTTGAACTCCAACATCTTTTGTCCCTTTGCCATTATAGCCCAAATCTTGATATAGACTTATTCCATGCTGATTGTGCACTTCTTTACCAACTTTTTGCAATAAATATGCAATCTTTTGTTCTTTATCGTCAAAATTGTTACTTACGGTATTATGTAATTCACATTGCCCGGCAACAAATCTATGACAATCTTCTACACATTTTGAAATCAGCATCATCTGTTCAGCAGTAAGTGTAATTCGATATTTCTTATTCTTATCCGTAATCATAACTCCAATCTTTAATATCCAAAAACTCGTCTTCTTCTATTTCCAATGGTTCATTTAAGATTAAAGAACCTGCAAAATTCGCTAAAACATTATGCTCGATTGTGCATAATATTCCGGGATCGTGGTCATCGTGCCTAATCTCATAAATATATTTATCAAGATTATCTTTGCTTTTATCCAACCTAACATCTGACAAAATACCTTCTATAATAACACCATCTTCAAGTTGAATAAATATCTTCTCAATGAAATCTTCCTCTTGTAAATATCGTTGTAATGTTATCGGTTTCATAATTCAACACTTGTATAATATGGTAAAGTAAAAATTTCAGTACCGGCATAATCATCAGCCGTTAGTATAATATCCTCGTCATAATATTTCCGCCGGAGGATATCGATTGCTTCTTGCTCATTTTCTGCTTCAATAGAAACTGTCTTTTTAAGTTTCTCTTCAATCTCAAATTGATACTCCATAATATTTATTTTTCTGATAAAATTTCTTTTGCTCGGTCAAGTTGTCGTCGGTTGAGGTATGATTGCCAACAACCATTGAAACGTGACCACCTAAAACCGTTTCGTTTTAATTGTTCTCTAATACCACTATCAGGAACACCCGAAAAGAATAGTTGTAATCGGTTCTCTTGATAATTCTCAACAATCCCACAATCACCAATAGAATATTCTTTATTTTCGGTGTTTTTCATTGTCTTTGCTTTTTCTAATCTTTTACGAGTATCGTTTATTTTCGCATTGTTATTTGTAAGTTTGAATTTTGGATAACCCAATTCTCCTAAATATGGTGTCATCAATTCTTTAATCGAATTTTGACTATATCCCATTTGTGATAACTTCACTTTCTTATCTTCTTCTGAAAGCAATTTAGACCGGACAATCTTATTTGTCGCTTTCATTGTTTCCTGCATTTTTACAAGACCATCAAGTTTAGCCTGTAAACGATCTACACTGTCATCATCTCCAAGATAAATTGATGTGTTACTCTCTGCTGATTTAGCCTTATTCTCATAATATTCAGCACGATTGTTATACTCCAAGCATTTATCCATCTTTCTTTGGGATTGCTCAATGGCTCGTCGATGTGCTTTCTCGGAATGATGTCCTACAAGAATAGGCTGACCAAATGGAATATTCTCCACTGCTGCATTACTTTGGCGACAAACATCATCGGCTTTTTGTCGCGAACTTCTTGCCAATGCCCGGTATCTTTCGGCTTTGGCTTCTTGTTTTTCTTTTCTGTTCATATTGGTTTGACTTTTTATTAGTTTTTCGGAGTTCCCCAACCATTTAGGCGGTAAACTTCATTTCTTGCTTCTTCTCTTGTTGCGTATGATGCAACTTTACTAAATGATGCACCTCTTTCATTTACTTCTGTGCATTTATAAACTGCCCAAGCTGTAAATCTTCTACAATAGTGATACATTCCGACTTTTTCTTTCATTTGGTTTGACTTTTATGTTATTGATATACAGTAAAGTTAGCCAATTAAGACAAGTTATGCAATCGTAAACTTCTCCATTTTTACGCCTTAACTTTTACTGACTTTTAGTCGGAAACGACAAATTCTATCTCGTTCAATTTCTTGCCAATAATCGTCATTGCAAGGTTTATCGTCGGAGTAAAATCTATGTGATATTGTTTTGCCAACGACTCGCAAATCACCCTTATTTTAGTGATATTCGGATTGGTTATGCTGGCATACGGTCTTTTTGTTCGTTCCTGAATAATCTTATCCATTTTACGTTCAAAAGAACGCATATAGTCGATTATGGCAATAACCATATTAAGATAGGTCAAGAACTCATACTCTTTTAATTCCGGGTGTCGTTTCTTTAATTCAGAATTGATTGAGAAATACAATGTCGTTATATCCCAACTTACCATATCAAAAAATCTGCCTATCTGATTAAACAGATTATCCAACACTTCACGATTAATTCCATTGTAAAGTGTATATTGGTACTCTTTTACACACTCGCGGATTATACGACATTCTTTTTTATTATCCAATCTTTTATCTCTACTTATTGAGTGGATCTGCTCAATATATCGAAATGCCACCTCTGCCAATATCGAGGGTATATAAGCAATTTTCAAAGACTCTTCCAAAGTAAACATATTCATCATATCTTCAACCGTAATATCTTTTACCGGTTGGATATTCGGCAATGGAGGTAATTCTCCAAGTTTAGGTATTGCTCTTTTATTATTATTTCTAAAAAAACTCATAACTTATTGTGGCGAAATCGCCATAATTAAACCAATTAATGAAAGATGACACGGCTTTACACCGTGCCATCAAATAAATCTTTATCCTTATCCGGGACCAAATCATCAAATAATCCCATTACTTTAGGTTTTAATGCTTCGTACTCATCTCTGAAGAACTCGGCTTTTGTTCTACCATACTTTTTACCCTTTCGGGTGTGAACATCGAATGTATAAGGTGGAATCGGTATTGGCGAAGCTCTTACATCTTCTATCCAACGTTCCACTTCTACATCTTTTTTGTCATAAACAAGGTTTTGCAAATGGTCAGCATCTCGACACTTTCGGCATTCACACAAAAGCAAAACAGCTTTACTTACAAAAATACGACCTTTTGGCTCGGTTTTATTCTTGTTCACAAGCTCATGCCCCTGCCATAATGCTTCAATCTCATGAGTGATTAAACCGTAACAATCTTCAGCACTGATTGTAAACAATCGTTTCCAAACATAGTCGCGATAACCACTATGCCATAATTCCAATGCAAAATACCCGGCAACTCGCACATCTGCTCGTCTTATCGCTTTTTGCATTGCAGAACTGACCTCGAAGAAGTCATATCCTCCTGTTGTTCTTATTATCATAAATTCTTCTATTGGTTTGACTTTTCTACTGTAAAGTTAATCATTTACAGCGAGTTAAGCAAACGGATTAAACGCCATTTACAACTAATATTTGAACTTACAAGAGATATTATACTCAACAAGTTGCTTCGTCTTTTCTTTGCCGTTATTGGTCGCTCCTTTTATATTGATACTATCTCCAAAATGTTTCTTAATAAATAAGATTGACCGTTTCTCTTCCTCCTGGTTACGAAATGCTGCTAAACCTCCAGCATTAACAAAGGTGCTTTTTTGAGCAAAGTTGTATCGTAAATCGGTAAGTATTCGACGTTCTTTGTACTTCATATAACACGAAATCCAAAAATCCTCTTTGAGCCTAATCTCTTCATTCCACCATGTGTTTTTATTATATCGAACACCATAGGCACACCCTGTTATCATTTTAGACAATGATAGGTAACCTGTTTCGTCGTACATCACAGGAGAAATACGAGATGTAAAACCGAACAAATGAATATCGAGCATACACGCTAAATCATAAATATCCTCTATGATTTGTGTGATTCTATTAGGATCTCGTATAACACCACTTTCTCCTTTTTCACACACAAGAGATTTGACAACGTGAACATCATCATCAAGCATAAACAATTCTTTGAAATGTTTTGCCATCCAATTTCGTTTCGGAATAAGTCCGATAACATCATCAGGGTGGGTAACTATTTCACATTCCGGGTTGAATTGTCTATATAAATCGGCTTGACTCTCTGCAACACATATTATCGGGTCATTGACAAGTTTTTTTGCAAAAACTTTGTCGTGTCGCTTATGACTTGGGATTACTATTCTCAAGGGCATAACGTACATCTTTTATGTCAATAACATTACTCTTACTCACTTTGCCGGTCTTGTAAGACTTCATGCGTTGCATTCCTAACCGTTCTCGCAACCAATTACTATCCACCTCATTGCTCGAAGCGATAATAAACAATTCATGTTTCTCATCATACTTTGGTATGAGAGGATAGATTGCCGTATCATCAGTTATTGCGTCAAATCGTTCTTTGAACTCATCGGATTTCTTCTCTGGAGCAAATTCCACGCCCCAATTTTGCAGTTCTGATATATTCCACTCATTCTGCATTATATCCAAATCATTCTCCCCAAAGTTCACGTTGTCTTTTGTTGCATATTCTCGCAGCTTTTCAGGCGTTGTCTCGGATTTTAGCACCTTACATGGTACTTCTTTATGTCCAAGTTCTTTGCAGGCTCGCAATCGCAAATTCCCACACACTACGATATAACGACCATCTGCGTATGGATAAACAATCAATTCACGCAACTCAAGCATCTCAGGCGATTCTTCAATACTTCTTTTTGTCGCTTCAAAACGATAATCTCTTACGAATCGAGGGTTTTTAGGCAACCCTTTCAACTGCCCTTTATTAAAATCTAAAAGATTGATTGATATTGTTTCTGTCATTGTCTATTTATTTTACTTCATCACTAAAACTTCATCACTAAAACAGTCATTGACAAACCTAATCATTTCGTTTGGAGTTGAACTCGATTTTTGCTCTTATCAAGTTTTCGATGTTTTTACATCTAATACTTTCGAGATAGGTCAAAGTTGTGATTATTATATCTGCAGCCTCTTCTTCTTGTTCACTCCATTCTGGTAAATGCTCACTCTTAAATTTAGTGGCATTTAATAACTCTCTCCATTCTGCCGATATATGATATAATGTGGCTCGTGGTGATGAGTTTGAAGTAATTTTACCTCGCTGTAATGCTATCTCTTTGCACAATATGGCGAGTTTGTTAAGTTTTATCATTATTAGAAAAGGTATTTGTTTATGACTAATTATATCTCACATATTTATTTTTCACTAAGGGGGTGATTTATTCCTCATATCAGTATATATTTATTCTTCTGTTATATTCTCAAAATCTTCTTCATCAAAGAGTGTCGGCATATCAATATTATTTTCTGCGGCTTTACAATATGCCGCACCATCTAAAAAGTATTGTGGGGATAATTCCACAGCCCAACCTTTACGACCTTTCATTAAGGCTCTATATGGAACTGTCATTAATCCACCGAATGGGTCCAATACAATATCACCGGGATTACTCATTTGCTCTATTACTCTATCTGCAATATCAAACTGCATCGGGCAAAGGTGCATTTCTTTTCCTTTGCTCCATTGGGAACCGTTAAGTGTTCTCATTCGTGTAATATCAGCCCAAACATCTTCACTCCAACTTTGAGGTTGCAGCAACATAAATGAGGTTGGCAGTTTCCCTTTCATCTCAAGAGTTTCGGCAACCTTAACTACATAATCAAAGTTCCATATCTCGTTGAGGGTGTATTTTTTGAATCTTCCACAAACTCCTGTCTAACTGACAAAGGGCAAACTATTAGTCCTCTACCTTTGCCAATCTTTGAGAGTGTTAGCCTTACTGCTTCAAGTTGTGTAACAGTCTTATGCAAGCCGAATGAAGCGAAACAAGCTCGTTTTCCCCCCTCAACAAGCCATTTAACCATCAATTTATTGTGAGGTTTGAGATTTTGGTTTATCTCGTCAATGCTGACCGTAAAACCGTAATCTTCTGAAATCTTAATCTTCGATTTCAAAAACTCATTATAATCCATTCTGATGTGTATTATTGAGTGTGAGAGATTTCCCACACTTGTAATTAGTGATGTTGATAAAAAATAAGGCAGGAGAAATGTTTGTTTCATTCTCCTGCCTTATGAGTGGTTATGCTAACTTTTTCCCATGAACATCGTAACCAAGTTCTTCAAGTTTAGCTTTTATCTTGTCATTTTTTCGGTCAAGTTCTTTAATGGTCTTTGCTCCTAATTCCGATGATTCTTTAGGTAACCATTCTCCCATAACCTGATACATCAAGTATTGATAAGTTTTATTAAAAGTTATATCTGAACTACCAAATATTTCTCGCATAAATTCCCTGTACCACATATTGCGATCGGCTTGATTGTTTCTGACAAAATCAATCATTCCTTTATCATCTGTACCTCTGAAACCGAACTTATCTTTGAATTTATAACCACATTTGGAGAGAATAAGCACATCGATTGCCAATTGTTCAGCGTCGCTTATGTCGCCTTTTCTTTTTGCCATTCCCAATTCGTTTGCCATTTTTCGTAGTTCAGCAACTTGTTTTTCTTGTGCTATTTCAATGTTTCGTTTGTATTTGGCGACAAGTGTATTTACTTCTTGGGATTCTTTTAAGGTTTCATCAGATACGGCTTCAATATCTTTTTTGAATGAAAAATATTTTTCATTCATACTTACTCCATAATAATTGCATTCAATGTGAAATACCCTATAAACCTCATTTTTTGCCAACTTTTCTTTTAAGCGTTTATCTGCCTTGTCATACGAACTATAACGGTCAAATACCTCAAATGGCTCTATTACTGAAATCCCTTTTGCTTTAATTTCATCTACTAATTTATGAAATTGAGGTTGATACTCAACACTTGCATATTGGTCAAGGTGTGCTGCTACGACAGTTTTACCTGTAGTAAGTGTTTCTCCTGATTTTATAAGATTATCAACTTCTTTTTCGATAATACTCATAAAATAGTCTCGTTCTTTGTGTAAAAACTTATCTCTATTAGTACATTGGGGATTCTCACTATTCATTTCGTAGAATAAGCAACCGTGATTAGCTGTATTAAACGCACATTCAGAACAACTACATTCGCATGAGCCTTTGAAATCATCAACACCATCGCCAACCCATTCAGAATTTTCAATTGATAAAAATAACCTATCAATATAACGTTGAGCTTCTGCTTTACCGATTATGTCATTTCCATAATGATATCGGTTTGTAATGTCTTTTAGGAATTTTTGCTGCTGTTCTTCCTCAAGTTTAGAAATTATCATACCGGCAGATATTACCATTTTACCGTCTTTGACCATTAGAAGCAACTCTGGAATGAGTGAGTTTAGTTTTACTCGGTCAAGGACAAAACGATTAGACTTGCCAAATCGTAAAGCAATATCTTCGACTTTATCGCCTTTCTTGATTAATTGAGCAAAAGCAAATGCTTCTTCAATAGGATCTACATCTTTGCGTTGTAGGTTTTCGGTAATCATCGCATCAAATGCTTCTTCATCATTCATTTCTCGAACAATGCAAGCAATTGATTGCCATTTATCAAGTTTCTTACGATGATTTTTTACCTTTTCGATGTTCGCTTCATCTTCCTTTGCTTTGAGTAATGAAACGGCTCTAAACCGACGTTCTCCACATACAAGTTCATAACTCGTTGGGAAAGATACAACTGCACCTGTATCTTCATCAAGTTCATCTGTGAACTCAATAGGTCTTACTGTTATCGGCTGTAATAATCCTTGACTTTCAATATTGTTTGCAAGTTCATTAATATCTTCCTCGTTGAAAGTCTTACGAGGGTTCATCGGTGAGGGTTTTATCTTACCGATTGAAATTTGTTTAATCTCCATAAATTTAATTTATTGGTTTGACTTTTAATTGTTTACATCAGTAAAGTTAATAATTATTGTCGAGATTTGAAAACTAAAACTCCACCATTTATACACCATTTTTGAAGCCAAAAATCAAAGAAACCACGCCTTGCTGTTTCTTCAAAAAGTGGCATATCATCATCTTTGATGTCTGCCGGTGAAAGTCCGTTTACGGTAGTGTAAGTTGGTATTTCAAATTTCTCTCTGATTAAGCGTATCGCTTCATTGTCGCGAGTTATCCACCTGACTATCACTTGCGCCATGTTCTACCTCCCATCTCAACAAAATTAAACATCTCTTTACAGCGGTCGTAAATTCGTGGACCGTAATACTCCGAAATCTGCTTTATCGACAAGTTTGTCGTTACATGGGTAAACGATTTATAACGATCATCGTATCTGCGTTGGAGAATATACTGAAACACATTCATTGGTGTTCCGTAATACCCTGTGGGTATGCTCTCGCTTCCCAATTCATCAAAGGCTTGTCTTTCGCTGTTTAGGTATGTTGCTATACCCACATGACCATTCTTTGAATATTCTCCACACACCTCTAATGCGTTGGTTGTTCTGAAAGAGTAAGGATACCCTTTGTTGTCGTATGGTCGTACAAGTTTACAAAACCTTCGTACTATTTCAAGCATTGTTGTTTTGCCGGTCCCTATATTACCATACAGCCATAACCCTTTATGTGGGTTGAGGTTTCTGTTTGCCATAATACACCAATAGAAAATATCGGTTATCGGCTTCTTCAAATCATCTCTTAATTGAAATTCCGGGCAAACTTCACGAGCCGTCTCTAAAAAGAGTTTCCAACAGGCGATAACTTCTCCTTCATTCGATGAGTCCACAATCGGGATTAATCGCTTGTCGGGCTGGAGAGCCTTGTTTACCATTGTTTCGTTGATTCTTTTCATTTTCTTTTTCCTTTTCCAAAATCCATAAGTTAGCCTTACTATCCCAACGGACTATTTTTGCACCATTTGGAGTACACCAACCAATAGAATTGTAGTGATTGTAAAAAATTGAGGCTTGTTGTTTCCAATCTTGCAATTTCACATCAGCACCTTGTCCCAAAAAATATTGCTCCACTTCTTCAAGTGTCGGAGGAATAATCTCAACTTTCTGCCTTTTCTTTTTGGGTGGTGGTGGTGGTGGAAACAAACACGGATTTTCTCTACTCTCTTTAAGACTATCTTTGATAGTCTTTTTAGATATATTATTATATATAATATTATTAATATTATTAGAGAGAGGAGATTTTTGCGTTTCCTCCAAACAACCCACTTGCTTGTTTGGGTTGTTTTGCTCTAAATCGTTGATTTCTTGAATAGTTACATCATCTTTTTGAGGTGGCGTATTATGCTCAAACAACCCAGAAAACCCAGTCGGTTGTTTGGGTTGTTTTTGGTTGTTTTTCAACCCAGTCGGTTGTTTTGTAGTAGCATTTTTATTACCCTTTGGTGCTCCTCCTTTACGCCCATTTACCCGATTTCGTTCAACCATTGCATTATGCCTTTGAATATCCTTGTCGAATTGTGCTTGAAACGGAGCAAATGCAAGACGGGTTACAAAGTCTTTCAACAGTTCATCATATCCTGTATCGGCATCTTGTTGGCATCTTTCAGCTTCTCGCAACCAATACGCCCTGATGACTTTGAACAACCTTCCCGCTTGTTTGTCGTCCATAGAATCAAGAACATTCAGTAGGTCTATATTTAATACAAAGGATTTTATCATCGGTAAATTGCGTATGTTTTAAGGATACGATTAATGTATGGTTGAGGATTGGCTTTAAGATAGGCACATACTATTCTCACAAATTCGAGCAATCCATGATACACTGCGTAAGTGCTTCCGTATTGCTCGACAAGCATTTGCCATGCTTTTTGATTTTTGGATTGTGTGCCGGCACTACTACCTTTGCGTTTAGGAACTTTTGTTTCTAAACACAACGATGCTTTACCTCCTGAAGGGTATAGTAATATTAAATCAGACACACCAGAAACAGCACCCTCATATTGCATTTGTGCTCCGGTTTTCGGTGTTCTATACCCTCCATTGGGAACTGCAAATAATAAATTTGCCACATGGGGAAATGTATTGCGAAACCAACACACGCATATATGCTGTATCTTACTTTCGCTATAAGTCTTTTCCAACTCGATGATTTCTTCTTCTGTCATCATTTCGTTTCGTTTTTTTGTGATAACTTATCGCATTTGTTCAATTGCTGAACTATCTGCTTACACTCATTTTCGCAACCGACAAACGAGGCTATTGTTTCCCATTGGTCGCCGAACAAGCCGACTGTAAATTTCAAGATATAACTTTTGCCATTTTTAGCAACGAGTTTGTATCTGTTTTTCATAGCTTGTCCTTAAACAAATTCATAGTGATGTTCAATATATCCTCGTCAATCTGTGTGGTAGTACCGGTTACTTCGTTGGCGATATTCTTTTTGTTCTGAATGACACTATACATATACTTGTCAATTGTATTATCGCCCAAGAAATAGTAGCAGTTTACATTGTTCTTTTGCCCATTTCTGTGGGCTCTATCTTCTGCTTGCTCACAATCTGAATAGGTCCAGGGGAACTCAATAAAACCAACTCGACTTGATGCTGTAAGAGTTAAGCCTGTTCCTCCTGATTTATAGTTTAAGATTATGAGCTTACAATTGGGATCGTTTTGGAAACTATCCACAGCCATTTGTTTTTGTTGAACATTGTCGCTGCCTGTTACAGTTACGGCATCAGGAAACCTTTTCTTTAAGGCTTCAACAACCTCTTTGAGATAGGCAAACATTATAAGTTTCTCTCCACCATCAATGACATCATGAATAAAGTCGCTGACAGCTTCAATTTTGCCCCTTGCTGCAATCTCTTTGAGTTTGCCCATTTTTACCATAACCATACCTCGCATGGCTCGTGCTACCTTGTCATCGTCGGCATTATTGTATTGTCGTAGGTATTGAATAATATCCCTTTCTGCGTCATCATATTCTTTGCGATTTGTAATTTCACATTGGATATACTGACGCGTCTTATCAGGAAGTTGAGTCAATACCTTTTGTTTCTCACGACGAAAAAAGCAACAACACCATAACCGATAATTCAACTCTTTAAGATTTGACGATTGCTTTGGACCATCGCAGTAGCGACCAACGAAATGTTTATATCCTCCAAAATCATCAAGTCTGCCGAGTATTTTAAGTTGCTGTATTAAATCGGTATTGTTATTGACAACAGGTGTACCGGTGAGTGCAAACACCCAACGTTTACCTTTACAAATACCCTCTACAAATTTGCTCTGTTGTGTCTTTGTCGATTTACATTTGTGGCTTTCATCTATGATTACTGATTTGAATAGGTTTATCCTCTCATCAAAGATTATACTATTCATTGTAAACCTTGAGGTCGATTTTACCGTCTTTACAAAGAACTTTTTAAGACTCTCGTAATTGGTAATAAATACATCGCACAGACTTTCGCCAAACGCATCTTTCATCTCATAAAAACGGTGCCAACTATTACGATTATTATCATCAAGTATGATAGCTTTCTTCCCTGCAAATTTCTTAAACTCTCGTTGCCAATTGACTTTTAGTGCAGCCGGACAAATTACAAGAGTAGGGAACGAGTCACCATACTTTTGAGCTTCCTTATGAGCCTTAACGACAGAGCAGATTGCCTGCAATGTTTTACCCAATCCAGGTTGATCGCCAAAGATACATCGTTTATGGTCGAGTGCATATTGAACACCCTCTAACTGATACTCGTATGGATTGAGCAACATATAATGCTCTCCCGAAAACTTTTTCATTTCGGGTAACTCAAATACAGAGTCTCGTGTATCAGTTCTCCGAGCAATATCCGAACAATACCGATTATTTACAGCCCACTGTGAAAACGCCTCTACATACCATTGTGCATCTCGACCGGGAGGATAGTTTATGCTATCCTTAATAACAATCCAAACTCTATCGCTATTATCCCATTTAGGCTTACTTGGGATTCTTTTGATAGTTTCGACGAGTTTGGGATTATAGTCGAATTGTAACCGATATGTTTTAGGCGTTTCCGTTACATATATGGGGCGTGCCATTATTATACAGCTTCTGCAAATTCAGGCTCCTCAATCGATACATCTTCGGGTTCTACCCCCTCGTTACCAAATGGGTCCTCTTCGTTATCAAAATTAAACTCCCCTTGTTGTACCGACCACTTTCGTTCTGTAATGTAAAGTTCTGCTTCATACATAAAAGCATATACAGCATCTCTAAATTCATCACAACGAGTATAATCTTCATCTTCAATGTTCATTCCTGTTGCCGGGACACAGATATTAAGCACCTTACTTGTTAGTAAAGTTCTTTTTCCTATCAGAGTAGCAACAGGTGATTCTGAACTACCTCCGATTGAAACACCTGAAACATCAAGATGTCGTAACAACTCATCATTTTCAGGAGAGTCAAGATTGTACCAATCTATTTTACTTGCTTCTTTTTGCTCGGTCAAATCTGCAAGAAATGGAACTAATTGTTTTAATCTCACTTTCAAATCAAGGTGTACCGGGTTTTTGCCCTCGATTGATACCTTGTTGCCATCTTCGTCAATATATGACGCTTCGAGACAACTAGACTTGCTAATCTTTGCCTTTTTTAGTTTAATTGCCATAATGATAAAATTATTTATTGATGTAGATATTCGTTTATAAAATCAGAATAATGTCTATCTGCCGGCAATGGCAGAGTTATACCGAATTCAGTTGCCACATCTGCCTGTACCTGATTCATAAACTTTGTAAATTGAATTGTGTTGAGGTCTTTGGTTCCACCTACTATGGTAAATGCTCTGCCTTTGACTTCTACTACACGCACAAGATACTTGCTGCAATAGTAGTCGTGCCAATCTTTTTTAGGGGTTCCTGTTGCATCTTCAAGATAAGTAAACCACATCCACATCAACGAGTTTTGAGATACTGTTCGTGGCTCTGATTTCCTCTTTATTTCAACTATGTAAACCCCATTACGCAAAAGTGAGCATAAATAATCAAACGATTTATTCATACTCACTTTGCCATCTTTTTTTGTCAATATCGCTTTCATTGATTAAAGAATGGTGGCAAATCATCTGCCGTTGGATAATTCCCATAATTCGGCTGTTGAGGTTGCGATATTGGTTGTGCAGGCTGATAACTCGGAGCAGTCGGTTGCCTATATGCTTGTGTCGTTTGTTGCACAGGAGCAGGTGCCATTTGTTGTGCTTGAGGTTGTTGAGGTTGAGAACCTAATAACTCAAGATTATCTGCATACACTTCTGCAATACGCTGTTTAACACCATTTCGGTCTTCGTAACTTCGTGTTCTCAATGGACCCTCAATATAGAGTTTAGTCCCTTTTTTGATGTACTTTTCAGCAATATCTGCAAGACCACGCCAAAGTACTATATTGTGCCATTCTGTTCGTTCCGGCATAACTGTGCCATCGCGTTTTGTATAACTCTTCTCGGTAGTGGCTAATGTGAATGAAGCAACCTTAACACCTCCGTCAAGTACTCTTACATCAGGATCTCCACCAACATTGCCTAACAATGTAATTCTATTAATGCTCATACGTCTTTTAATTTAATTGTGAAACCACCTTTTTTGACTTTTTCCTCACTGTATTTTGCATATAGTTCTGGATTCTCTTTTTTGAATAAAGTAGTATTGAATGAAACAGAAACACTATCTTTTGCAATAGTTGCTTTGAATAAGCTGGATTCCCAACTTTTTATATCATTCTCTTCCATTTTTTGACGCAACAATGCTTTCATCTCATCAAGCATTGTTTTCTTTTCTTCATAATCTCGTTGAACTTGTGCTATAAGTTGCACCAGATGTTGAGAGATTAATGCGTTATTATTCGTTTGTGGTACTAATGCCGTTGAAATAAGAGAATCTGCATTTGCATGGAAATAATGAAATTTGCCGAAATCATCTATCATATAGGTAGCTTCAAGTAATAGCAAAACTTGCTCACTCGGTTTTCGTTCTATTTCCCAAAATTCTGCATTTTCTTTTCTTAACCAATTGCAAGCCAATCCCTCTATTTTAAGAGTGGGATTTTGTCGTTCAAACAATTCTGCATAGATTGAAAGTTGCCAACTCAAATACTCTTTTAGTGCGTCAGGTCCACCGGGATAATAATCAAGATTGTTTGTTTTTGTATCGACAAGCCAAATTCCTTGAGTTTCGACTTTTTGCCATACATTGTCAATATTGCTTGCCCATTTTTCATTATCAGAAACAGTGTACTCATTAGCAACAGGTGTATAACCTTGACGATGTTTAATGTAGTTATCCAATTCCGAAGAAACATCAAATGGACCGAATTTGTCGCCCTCATAATAGGTCTGTTTTATTCCTATCTCATCGTATGTTTCTATTGCTTTGTGAACTGATGAACCATATTCACCGGCTCGTGGAATTGCAACCGTTTTTACATATTCACTCGCATCAGGATAAACACCTAATTGCAATATCTCATGTATAAGAGATGTTATACCTGACAACCTCTTATCCCCAAGCCTGTAACCATGAGGGTTTTCGGAAAAGGTTACAGGCGACTGTGTTAATTGTATCATTGTTGTAGATCGTTTAATTCTTGTGATTTTTCAATACAAGCATTATAAAACTCTGTGCCTTTTTTGCAAAGTGCCGGGCATTCATTTGCCCATTTTGACCAGCAATCACCATATTCTTGTGATGTGGTTACTTGTTTCAATTCGTTCAATGCTTGTGCAAGTTGTTCTCCTGTATAGGCTAAAGCACTTGTTTTTTTAGCCTTTGATGTTTCTGTAATTTTTGCTTGATTACCACAAGCAATATTTGCATCATCATCAATATCTGCAACTATACCGAGAATAGCACAATACGAATATCGTTTTAGATAGGTTATTGCAGAGCCTAATTCTTGATAATTCGCATTAGGGGCAATTCTAATATCCGTTTCTGAACGGAACCATTGACCACTTTTGTGTGTTAGAATGGTTATCAGTTTTTGACCATTAATGATTTGAACAACGCTTAACCCATTATCCTTTAGGGGTTGTGCTGCCGCTGAAATACAAGCAGAAAGGTCGGCATACTTAAATGTGTATGTTCTACCTGTTTTGGTTTGTACTTCTACCTCTTTGTTGAGGCTTGGCTGTTTGATTGAGCCTTGAAAGGCTGACAGAGCCGCTGAAATCTCGTTTATTTCAGCACTCATAAATTGTTGTACATTTGGATTTTCTTCCATAAAAATAAGTTTATTAGTTTGACTTTTAATTAATTGATATACAGTAAAGTTAGCAAATAAAAACAAGGTATAAAAACAGATTGAACACCATTTTTACACCTTAACTTTTACTGACATATAGGGGGCAATCCTAATATTTTAGCATAGGTATTGTAATTCCGTATCTCAATAGGCTCATCTTCTTTATACCATTTTGCACTAATTTTCCACATTTGATAGCATTTCGGGCAAAACCACCTATTTAAGACTGCTACATAATAACCTTTGGTTGGGTGCAATGTTCCGCAGTCATCACACTGACCAACACCACCCCAATGCAAACACTCTATTACAGAGGTTTCGATTACTAAAAATTTGCCACAATTAACTTTTGTTGCCATTTTGAATTGCTTTAATTATTGCATTAAATCCCTCTACAAACTTCTCAAAATCTTCTTCATGTACGAATATCCTATGACGGTTTCGATTTGAAGTGTGGGGAACTTCCGCAATAGATATAAATCTATTACCCTTCTTGTCGGTACACTCATCAAAATAGTATGTTCGTGTACCTGCTCTAACTTTTTTTGATTGTCCCATATTCTAATAAATGTAATGATGTGATTGTGGGAACAGCAGGATTTGAACCTGCGAAATGTTTGCCAAATCATTTACCTCGTCATCTGGCGAGGCGGTTTAAGCCACTCACCCATGTTCCCAAAATTGGCTGTTTTCATTCCAGGATTTCAGAATGTACCATTTTTCATGGCTACAAGCAATTCATAATGCCTTATCCTTTCGGTCGTCGCATTCTAACGAAACAGCCTAAAAGAAATATTTTCGGTGCGAAAGTTCCAGAATGTGTAACCCGATGTTCATAGAGTCTTATCCTTTCGGTTGCCACTCTTCAGCAAATATTTCTTTGTGGGATAGATAGGATTTGAACCTATACGGACTTATAAGGATTTTAACATCGCGACTCTCAATCCTATGCCATAACACCATTGTGTTACGCGTCTGCCAATTCCGCCACTATCCCGTTTGCCACCCAAAGGTGGCTTTTTATGAGTAAAAACTGTGACCTATACACTCTCACGAGCTTGTTATGGTACATTACTATGTTTGATTTCAGTTGCAGACCTTCACAGGCTATTGTGCTGATAATGGGAGTCGAACCCACACCTTCCCCGTCGGGTGTTCTACCTGTTAAACTACATCAGCTACCACCATTAATTATATAATTAAACTTGGGTTATTCGTAATAATCTTCATCAGGTTCTTTGCTCAACTTATCCCAATAATCACGCATCCATTGAGTTGTTAGTTTGCTCCAATACTTTATTAATAGATAGCAATACATTAATCCGAAAAAGTTAATGTACCACATATCATAATCATCGTTGAACACCATTATTGCAGGTATGGCTAAAATTGTAATCCATATCCAAGTGATTGTCTTTTTAATCATAGTTTCTTTTTTTAATTGGTTTGACTTTCTTTTTTGGTCTCATATTACGGCAATGTTTTAATACTTGAGCAGCATTACAATGCCATTTCCCATTTTGCGAATTAGAGGGTTTATCTACATTGATTTCTCCGGCTTCAATTAACCTTTCAAGTTTCTTTTGACCTCCAACAATGTAAGCGGCTCTATCTTTGCAAAAGGTTTCGCCCTCCATAACTCTCATTATATTGTCGAGTAGTATTTCGGTCGGGCTGTTGTAAGTAACTATCGACATAATCAAATCAGGCTAATCGTCTTACAACGGTTACTTTCTTCTTCATATCGGGGTTGATTTTCCATTTAGCCCCATTTGCTCGGTCGATTACAAGTTCTCGATACCGAGAATTTGACACACTTCCATATTGAGTAAGTGGAAAATGTATCTCTTCTCCAACATTCATTTCTCGTAATTGCTGTGCTATTGATTTATCTTTTTCCATATGTTTATAATTTAATGTTGGGAGTGGTAAACGGACTCGAACCGCTAACTAATCAGCAAGAACTGTGAAAAAATGATTTGTTTTACCATTAAACTATACCACTCTAATATGTCGTAATCTGCGATAACTACTTTTTCATTTTTCGATTAATCGCAGGTTCTAATTTGTTTTCTATACTCCGCCATATCCTAACCTATGGCTGGCTCACATCATTTGTCGGCATAGGTGATGTGAACTCCTACGCATTCCCAATCCAACTCTATACTGCTTTTTCTCATCAAGTGCGTCTGATAATACTTCGGCTTCTATGTTCCACCGGGTAATGCTCATCTTTGACCTATCGACAAATTATAAGCAAATGGCGACGGTATCAAAGGAAGTTTCAAAAATGTCAAGGTACTCATCTCTGGAGTGTCCTAACAGCAACCAAATGCTATTAGGAGCCGGCTTAAACTCGCCGCGAGTTATCGGAGAACTCTATCCCCTCCACAATGTCATCTCTATGACGTGGTATGATTTGGTTTGACTTTTAGGCAAGAAAGGTATTGATGAGAGTGGCAACTGCTTTCAGAGTTTCTTTGAGTTGCTTGTTCTTTTCGTAATCTTGGCAATACCATTGATTCATTTTTTCGAGGTCTTTTATTCTTTCTTTTGCTTTTTGTAGATCAGCTTCTAATTGAGCTTCATGCTCTTTACGCATTTCGTTTTCTTCGCCAATACCAGAACATGCTGTATGAATCTCGTTAAGCTCCTCTCTTAGTGTAGCTATACAAGTATCTTGAAATGTTACTAACTTTTTTAGGTCCTCATTTGAGATTGTTTCACTTGATTCGAAAGCAGCATAAATTTTGGAGATGTCTGCTTCTTCATTAAATTGTTTTTCCATTGTGTTGATAATTTTATAGTTATGATATTTTGCAGTATCAACCAAAAGCATTATTTTTGTTGTATGTTTGATTGATGTTGCAAAGATAATCCAAATGGATTAATTATGCAAGCAATAAATCTCCATTTGGATTAGTTTTTACATTTTTTAAGAATTGTAATTATGGATTCTCTTCAAAGACTCAAAGAAGTGTTGGCTTATTCAGGTTTAACTGTTCGTGCATTTTCTATTAAGTGTGGTATTAGCCAACCAACATTAGACAAGCAAATAAAAGGCTTGCGTGGTATTAGTATTGAAACTATTATTAGTGTCCTTTATACATTCCCGGAAATTTCTGCTGAATGGCTAATGCGTGGTATTGGTTCCATGCTTATCAATAAAGAAGTCAATTCAGCAGAAGTTGAACGATTGAATAAATTAGTTGATACTATCACAACCCTTCAAGATACGATTAATGCGAAAAATGAGATTATTACAAATCTCAACGGGCGTATTCAAGCATTAGAACAAGAAGTATTGAGATTAAGTAAAAAATAATTGTTATGAGTGATTTTTTAATTATTGTATTGATAATTGTTGCTATTCTTGTTTTAGCACAAATAGGAAAAAATAAAAACAAGCAGAGTGTATCATATCCTAAATCTATTTTAGACTTCTTTAATTATGATTTACGGAGCATACCATTACAAGATGATTGTAGTGTTAGCACTGAAATAAACATAATGGGACGAGAGGTAAAACATTATGAATTTGCACTGAGTAAATTAGAGTTAGGCATATTTTCTCATATTGAACTTATCGAAATAGATGAGAACAAATATAATGTGGTATTTACTACCACTAAACAACTTATTACAGACGAATTAGTTGATTTCATAAAATTCTGCACTAATAATCTCGGCAAAATTAAGTACGAAACAGGAAGTCTTTCAATAGACAACTTGAATAAAGGTCTTTATTGCAGGCAGTGGGAAAACGTTTGGATAGAACAAAACCTTTCAACAGCTAATATTTCTATAACATTATTTGGATTACAAAGAACTACAAAATAATTGCAAGGATATGAAAGCGAAATTTTTATTTCTAACACTTAGCCTATTGGTGTTATCAAGTTGTTCAACTTCAATTAAATATTGTGAAACGGTTGGATATATAGATTATTCTCAATATGCAAGTAAAGGCGTTTTTATTTCTGAATCAAATTCTGTCAATTTTGAATACGAGCCGCTTGGCTCTATTTCAGTATTGGTTGAAGATGGCTATAAAAAAGGAACAAGACGTTCAAAATACAATTATGTCGATCTTGACGGAAATAGACATCTTACAGAAGAATACGAATATTGGGCTAAAGCTTCATATAATTCAGCTTTAGATGTTGCTGTTGATTCTATAATCTCAAAGGGTGGTAATGGTATTATCAATCTTAAAATTAATCACACAGTACAGCCAATTAATACTAAAGAACAATATAGAAATATCATATTCTTATCAGGAATGGTAATAAAGAAAAAGTAGTTTATTTCCGAATTATTGTCGGAACAAAAATATAACCTATTGAAATAAGATTATTTTCAGACGGTTAGTTGAAATTATGGCAAACTTAAGCTAATTTTGCACAAATTACGTATAATACGGACAATTAACAACTAAAAATCTCATGAGAATCTTTAAAGGACTATTTTTTGCCGTTTTTATGGCACTTGTGGCAATGAGCGCATACGCTGAAAAAACTGTTGAAGTGGGTGCAGCTCAAGTGAAAGAATATGTACCTTTGCTGAAAGGCAAACGTGTAGCTATTCTCAGCAACCACACCGGTATGGTGGGCGATAAGCACACTCTCGACATTATGCTCGAAAATGGCATAAATGTAACCACAATCTTTTCACCAGAACACGGATTTAGAGGAAAAGCCGATGCCGGCGAACACGTTTCAAGCGGTGTGGATCCTCAAACAGGAATTCCTATTGCTTCGCTTTATGATGGAAAAAGCTCTATGCCAAGTAAAAAGACTATGGCAAAATTTGATATTCTCGTTGTCGACATTCAAGATGTAGGTTTACGCTACTACACTTACTATGTTACAATGATGAAACTTATGGAAGCAGCTGCTACTTATGGTAAGGAAGTGATGGTTCTTGACCGACCAAATCCTAATGGTATGTATGTAGATGGTCCTATTCTTGATATGAAATACAAATCGGGAGTAGGGTATGCTCCAATCCCTGTTGTTCATGGTCTTACTATGGGGGAAATTGCTATAATGGCTAATGGTGAAGGTTGGTTAAAAGATAATCTTAAAATTGCCGATGGCAAACTTCACGTAATCAAATGCAAAAACTACACTCACCAAACTCGTTACCGCCTGCCTATTGCACCTTCTCCCAACTTGAGAGATATGCTTGCAATTTACTTGTATCCCGCTACATGCTATTTTGAAGCAACTCCGGTGAGCCTCGGACGCGGTACCGACAAGCCATTCCTTTGCTACGGACACCCTAATATGAAGGGTTACGACTATAAATTCACTCCACGCAGTGTTGATGGAGCCAAATTCCCTCCTCAACTTGATCGTGAATGCTATGGTGTCGACCTTTCAAATATCACTGAAGACGAAGCTATCGCTATGGGGGTAAACCTTGAATTTGTTATCGATGCTTACAAGAATCTTAACCTCGACGACCATTTCTTCCGCGGTTTCTTCGAACTTCTTATTGGCGATGGAGATATTCGCAAGATGATTAAGCAAGGCAAGACTGCTGCCGAAATCAAAGCTACTTGGGCCGATGATGTGGAAAGTTTCAAGCAACAACGCCGCCCTTATCTGCTTTATGCCGAATAATAACAAAATCTATAAATAATAAAAAACTTAACAGAAATGACTCCTTGGGTAGTATTAGCAACAATAGTAGGCTACTTTTGCCTGCTTTTCCTCATCACTTTCTTAGCCAACCGCAAGAGTAAAGATGCAGGATTCTATGCCGACAGTGTAAAAGCTCCTTGGTGGATTGTATCATTTGCAACAATGGGTGCAGCCATTTCGGGCGTAACTTTCGTATCGGTACCCGGTATGGTAGAAGCTAAGGGTTTCTCTTATCTTCAAATGCAATTCGGTTTCATCATCGGATATGCAGTGATAGCATTTATGCTTGTGCCTATGTTCTATAAGCGTAACCTTGTTTCAATCTATGGTTACCTTGCGCAACGTTTCGGTTCCAACACTCACAAGAGTGGGGCTTGGTTCTTCTTCGTATCGAAAATGCTCGGTGCAGCTGTACGTTTCTATGTTGTGTGTGTGACTCTACAAGCTTTGGTGTTTGCTCCGCTTAACATTCCTTTCGAAGTGAATGTACTTTTCACTGTAGCTCTTATCTGGCTTTACACAAAGCAAGGTGGTGTGAAAACTGTTATCTGGACCGACACATTGAAATCGTTCTGCCTTGTGGCATCGGTAGTACTTTGTATCATCATCATCGCCAATAGCCTTGGTTACAACTTTGGCGACATCTTTGGTGCTATTGCCGACGATCCTCACAGCAAGTTATTCTATTTCGATAATCCTAAGGAAGGTACTTACTTCTGGAAACAATTCATCGCAGGTATATTTATGGTAATTGCTACTTGCGGTCTTGACCAAGATATGATGCAACGCAACCTTGCTTGTAAGAACTTCAAGGAATCACAAAAGAATATGCTTGTAAGTGCTGTTACTCAAGTATTCGTAGTAGGCTTGTTCCTATGTCTTGGCGTGCTTCTTTATCAATATGCCGGAAAGATGGATATCACAGCCGATAAATCAGATGACTTGTTTGGTCTGATAGCTGCCGGTGGCACAATGCCAATCTATGTAGGTATCCTATTTATTCTCGGACTTTGTGCAGCTGCTTATTCGGCTGCCGGCTCGGCTCTTACAGCTCTTACAACATCATTCACAGTCGATATTCTTAAAACTCAAGATAAAGAAGACAAGAGCAAAGAAAAATCTAAACGTGAAATGGTACACGTTTCAATGGCTGTGGTTATGGCACTTGTAATTATTGTATTCTATTACTTAAACAGCCAAGATGCTATCAGTGCTGTTTACTCTATTGCAAGCTACACTTATGGTCCTATTCTTGGTTTATTCGTATTTGGTATGTTCATTAAGAATAAGGTACGTGATGCTCTTGTTCCATTCGTGTGCATTGCTTCACCTGTGGTGTGCTATTTCGTTCAAGCATGGCTACTTAACCAATTCGGCTATGTAATGAGCTTCGAATTGCTTCTTTTGAATGCTTTAGTTACTGTAGTTGGTCTTGCTTTAATAGCTAAAAAAGAAAAAGCTGAAGAAGTGTAATAAAGCCTTTTATGGCAAAAAACATTATTAACAAATACATTTGGATAGCAGATACTATTCAGAGATATGGAAGAATCACCCGCGAGGAACTTAATAACTTGTGGGTGAAATCTTCTTTATCGGATGGTAACCCTATTTCACGACGCTCATTTTATAATTATAGACAAGGTATTGCCGAATTACTTAATATAGAAATAGAAAATGACCCGTCTACTTTTGAATATTATATAGCTAACGACGGTAGCGAAAATGCTTCTCGATTACTGAATTTACTTCTTGATTCTGCGTCGATGAGTAATATGTTGAGTGGTTCTCAAAATTTCAGTGACCGAATATTACTCGAAAATATACCATCGGCACGTATTAACCTGCCAACCATTATGCAGGCATTAAAATCGTGCAATCGCATCACTTTCACTTATTGTGCCCACAATAGAGTTAACCCTACATTTGATATTATTATAGAACCATATTGTGTGCGACTTTTCAAGCAACTATGGTATGTGATTGGTTACAACGTGAAAGATCGTAAGATAAAGACGTATTCGCTCGACCGCATCAAAGACCTTACCATAAATCCCGATACATTCATTATGCCCGATGATTTCGATGCATCTGCTTTTTTTAAAAATTGTTTCGGCATTATGACAAGTAAAGGAAAAGCAAGAAAAGTCATTCTTAGAGTTTCACCCAAAAAAGCTAAGTATTTACGAGCTTTACCTATGCATCACAGCCAAAAAGAAGAAGTTCACAAGCAATATTCGTTGTTTAATTACACTTTATTTCTCACTAACGACCTTGTGTCCGAAATTTTGTCGCATGGCGAAGATATTCAAGTTGTTTCACCGCCCGAACTGAAAGCTCTTGTGATAGAACAATTAAAATCAGCTCTTGATAACTATTAAAAAAGCTACATATAATATCACATTATATATAGCTTTTTTTCATCTAAATAGTTTATTCCTTTGTAATTGGATTTCCATTAGTGTCTATTAAGTGCCAATCTAAAGTTTCTTCGTTTTGAACCTTGAACAAGTTATCTGAAAACATTTCAATATCCGAATATATTGCCAATGTTATTGGTTTTCCTGTTGAACGTTTCATCAATCCGTAGCAATTATCCACCTAAACCACTTTGCCGATTTATTCCACCAGTTCTTAATTTTACGCCACACAAGACGTCCCAATGCTACAGGAATAGCACACACCAAAGCCACAAATCCAAGTAGAGCCTTAAAAATCTTAGTCAATCCATTCATAGTTATTAATTTCTATAGATTTTTTTATTTGAAGTAAGATACATAACCACACACAATAGAATAAACAACACCAAAGAGCCTGCAAGCAATGCAAATGTTTCCATTTGTAGCAACATATAATTCACGACATAAACCATTGTAACAAATCCTCCAAGCATATATGCACTATTGTTTTTTAATATTGCTTTAAAATAAAGCATCAAAGCAATTATGGTCATTAATGTTGCAACTATATATGCCCAACCAAAGGAGATAAACTCAGAAAATGCAACCAATAATGAATAGAACAATACAAGCGACAGACCAATTACTGCATATTGCACCACATTAATCTCTCTGCGAGTAAAAAACTCCACAAAAAGCCCTGCAACAAATACAAGAACAATTATCAACATACCATATTTTGCGGAACGCATTGATTGTTGGTAAGGATTTGCCGGATCTACAAATTTAACGCACATTGTTTCATAAGTTGAATCAACATTCATATCTAATACACTCCACTTTGCCACAAATCCATCATCACTCACTTCTCGATGATTTGGCAAGAATGTACCCTGAAAACTTGGGTGAGGATAAGATGATTTCATTGTCATTGTAGTTTCCTGTGCTATAGGTTGAAAAGAAATATAATCGGTACCTTTCAAATCAATAGCAACCGAAAAATCTATAAAATCTCCAACCTTTGCATTTTCTGGTAACTCAACTTTTGCTGTCAATGTATTATTATCTTTTACCAAGAGATAAGTTTTCCCTCCAAAACTAAGTTGAGGAAGCTTGTCTATGCCTTTAAAATCACTTACACTAAAATTAAACGTATTAAAAAGAGCTTTAATAGCTGGTTCCATTACTTTTAATTTCCCTGTAATTACAATTTTTGAGTTATACACAATCACATTGTAAATTGACCTATGTAACACATCTGTTATTACCTCTACATTATAATCCAACTTAGTACATTGTATTATATGTTCTGATGTTTCCATCGATGTGGAACCTGTGGCGGGTTTTGTCATTACACAAGATTTAAGAACAGGTGCATTAATCTCTTGAGCCTTGGCATAAGAATTTGCCACTTCATTTTCAACAACGCTTTTGGTTTCTTCTCGTTCACCAATAACACCTTCAATCATCGAAAGTGGAATAAGCAATAATAACGAAATTAGTGTTACCACACCAATTTTAATAGCTGAATGCTTTGCATTCAAATTTCTTTTATTTTCCATACTTCTTATATGTTATAATTAATAGTTAGTTAATTTATATCATATAAGAGCGAAACGAGCGACGAAATCTATCACTGAATTTCATCGCCCGTTGAAAATTATTTAAATCGCTTAATATTTTCTATTAATTTCTTCTTAATATATATTTTAAATCATTCCCAGGACATTCATCTTCTCTTTGAAATACCATATATCCCTCTTTAAATAATTGTATTTTTTTATGTGTAGTTTGTGAATCCGTTGGAAACTTAATACAAAACTCACCATTCTCATCACTTAGGGTCTTCCATTCATCTATTTTTACTTCAACTCCTTCCAATAAATCACCATCTTCATTATATATACTACCTGAAAATAGTGCAAAAGAATCATCTCTTTTTACTTTAAGTCTTATTTTATTGTTTATCCCTAAATGTAAATTGGTTTTTGTATTTATTGAATCATAATAAATAGCTGAAAATCTCACAGGTATTTCTCTTCCTCTCATAATACCAGGAATATCTTTTATATCCAATACAGAATCTATTTCATGTATTATATAATCCGTATCTCCTACTTGTATTTGAATTTCATTCGGAATTGGCAAATTATGAATCTCATCTTCTATATGGATTTTTAATGATACAGGTACTGCAAACCAATAAAATGCAAACAATATCACAACTGAAGATATTGCCTGAATTAATCGATTTTTCAGAGTTTCTCTTTTATGTCGTTTCCATAAATCATCAAAAGTCAATCCTAATATTCGAGAAACTACACGAATAAATGCTTTCTCTTTTGAATCTTCTCGAATATCAATGCCTAGCAATTCTTTTTCAGGAAAGTTTTTTGTGTATTCACAAAGGGCAGTTGGAAAACATTCATTTTCATCAGCACTATTAGGAGTCCCATCTATAATAAATGGTATTATAGATTCAAGTCTACCCCATTCAATAAAAGTACGAACTTCCTCACTCACCCACCCCGAAGTAGCAGAGTTTGGGGAACAAATTACAATTAGGTATTTAGAAGAAATCAAATTATTATGTAACTCCTCTGATAAAATACCTGTATTTAAATCCGAACGATCACGAAAAATAGGACGTAAATAACGAGTAGACTGAAACTCATTTTGAATCTCGGTCGGCAATTTATATGACTCCAGTTTTTTCTGCAACCATTTCGCAATCTTTACATCTCTATGGTTGTAACTTATAAAAGCATATTTTTTAAACATTTTGAAATCCTCTTACTTTACCATTCCTTTTAATTTCAGTTGCTCATAAAGAGTGGATTTGTTAGACTCTAAATAACTTGAATCTAATTCTATTACTTTAGACCACATTTGTTTTGCTTTTTCAGAATCACCGATCAGAAGTAATATCTCTCCTTTTGTATCATAATTGTTTGCAACATTTGGCTCTATCTCAATTGCTGTATCTATATACAATAAAGCTTTTTCATAAGTTTGTGTTTGAATATTACAATATACTAATAATTCTAACACACTACATAATTGATTACCATTCTGTGTTTCTTTATAAATAATTTCAGATTGTTCTAATGCTAATAATAAGAATTTCTTAGCTTTTTCAAATTCATTCAATCGTATAAAAAACACTCCGTAATTTCGATAAAAGCTACGTATTTCTTGTCTATAAAAATTAATATACTTCTGATCTAAATTAGAAATCAATTCACTTAAATATTTATATATATTTTCTGTTTCTAATAATCTCCCAGAATCCGAATACACATTAGCTAATTGTTGTGATACAAAAATCAAATCTCTTAAATACATATTAGGATTTTTTGCATATAACGACTTATATATATTCATTGCTTGACAAATATAATGTTCTGATTTTAAATAATCTTTCATATTAAAATACATTATTCCTATATTTGTTTTAACGAATGCAGAATTACCCAAATTAGCTTCTGGATTTTTTTGTGCCATTTTATCAAAGATACTATCAGCTTTAAAAAAATGATATTTAGCCTGTTCAAAATCTTTATAATCATCAGAATACATCCCACCCAAATTACTATGGAGTAATCCTATAATTTCATTATTTTTCTGGATATTATCTAAATCCATTGCTAAATATGCAGATAATGATGAATTATACGCATTTTTAGCATCATCTATTCTATTTATTGAGCTATATGCATTTCCTATATTTAAATATGCTATAGCTAATCCTTCTTTAGGAAAATATTCATTTATATTTTCTATTATATATCTAAAATCTTTTATTGCATTTTCATAATAATTGATAGCTTCATTAAAATTTCCACTTCTACTATTATAATTTCCTAAACCTATATTAATAGAAGCCATAATTTTTAGACTTTGTTGATTCTTATCACCCACTACTTCTATTAACTGCTTTGCCTCTGTTAAACATTGTATACATCTTTCATAATCACCTTTTTCCATAGAAATTAGTCCTATTTCACACAATGCTCCAATTTTATCAACTTCCGTACCATTTCTGTAAACATAACCCCAGAATACAATAGCTTCATCTAGTTGACGTTGTTCTCTTATAAAATTAGCATATTCAATAACAACTTTTATATTCGTAGTATCTTCTAATGCTAATTGTTTTAATAAAGTTCCTATTTTTATAAAATTATCTCGTCCACCTGCAATTTTTAATAAATTCACTTGTCTATATATTGATTGAAGAATCTCTTGATCATCCCCCTCCTTATTTTTAATACTTTCTTGTATTTTCTTTTCTGCTATTTTTAGCGTTTTAATTTCTTCTTTATTTGTTTTATATTTTTCTATTAAATTTAGGTCTTCATATTTTTTAATAGCCAAATCAATCTCTCCTTTTTGGACTAATTCTATTATATCTTTCTCAGTTGAAGATAATTCACTCAAATCAATACGGGCAAAACGATCTATATAATTATCTAGATTTCTCAATTGTCTATCATACTCTTCTTGTAAACGATCTTTTTCCACACGAAGCTGCTCTTCTGTCAATTTACCAGCATTATATTCTTCTTCAATTCGTTTTTTCTCTTTTTCAAATTGTTTTGCATAACTTTGAGAAGAAACTATACTATAATTATCGCGTATTTTTTTGAATCTATCACTTTTTACCATAACTATTGTAAATGGAATATCAGGATTAATATTCCATTGTTCCAAAGCTTCTTTATTAAAAATCTCATATCCTAATTTTTCAATACGTCGGATATTAACTTTTTGTCCTGGTCTCAATGTTTGAAAATGTAATAAGAATCCACCCTTCTTATCTGATATAGTTGAAGGTGCATTTGATATCAATAATTCAACTCCACCAAGAGGTTTCTTTTCATGAGTTTCTTTATATTCTTTTACACTACCTTTTTGAGTTGTTTGAGCTGATATTTTATTTGCAAATAGTCCTAAGCATAAAGCAAGAACACTTATTAAGTATAACTTTTTCATAATTATTTTCTCTTAAATATTTTCTTATCTCATTTGCGTTTCACTAAATCGTAACCGAGTTTTTTGAGGAGTTTTATTGTGTTTATTGCCAAGTCTCGGTAAAATTCTTTTCACTGTCTGATAGTTGCGAATAAGACACCATACAAGGAGTTTCCTTCTTTGCATCATCACGTTTAGCGCCATAAGTCCAACCTTGCGTTTGTCGCTCTGCAGCCCACACATCATGTTCAGTCATTACTTGGTTTTATACCTTACACACACGAGATAATGCAATTTTTAACAAAACCACAAAATACGACATACAAATTTAATTGTATTTTTTCTTTTCCGCTACTTTATACCGAATAAAATACAGGCTATTCTGTCAATTCAAGGAAACCTATAATATCGGTATCTTTTATTTGTTCCTTTATTTCATCAAATCCACTACCATTTAAACGAAGAAAAACCACTTCTCCATTATTATTAGCTTTATATGCACTCTTAAAAGAGTTATAATTCTTTACTTCCTTACCATCATATTCCACAACAATATCTCCTTGCTTAAAATATGGATGTATTGCATCGTCTTTAAATCCAAATATAATGACACCGGCATATCGTCGTTGATCTTTTGAAAGCTCACAATAAAATCGTTTTGCCGAAGCTACATAACTTTTACTTTCTGGGTGATAGGTCTGATAAACAGTAAGCAAACTATTCATATCGGCATATGCAACATCTGGTGTAACAGAAGAAGTGCTATAAATACCTTGTGATTTTAATGATCTTCTACTTTCTACCAACATAGACAGAAAATTGCCCCAACGACGAATCTTTCCCCATTTATACCATTGGTCATCACTATCATCAAGAGTACACTTCTTTTTCAAATTTTCATAAGCCTCAACATATTGCTTATCCAATTCTTCAAGTTCAGCTTTTGTTGCATCAAGTGCAACTTTTTTAGCTGCTACTTTTTCTTTACGAATAGCTAATTCACTCTCATTCTGTTTTTTTATATTCTCTATTTCTGTCACAGCACGAACAATCTCTGCCGCTGAATCCACTTGCGATTGTAAGTTTGAGAGGTCTTCTATTTGCTTTTCAAAAGCATCATTTTTCCGCTCAATATCTTCCATTTTGGCATCGTTATATTCCAACACACTTTCAAAACGTGTCATTAAATCTTCGGCCTGTTTAGTTTCATTATTTATGATATCCTCATAATATTTTTCATCTTCTCCAAGTTTATACATAACAGGGAAATAAGTCCAAAGCTTTGACATTTCATTATATGTAGTTAATGAACTTTCCGGGAAATTTGACAATTCTGATAATATTGAAGCATAATAACTATTAATAAAATGCTTAAACACTTCAAATAGAGCAGTAGAATAACGTCTATTCAATGTATTAGGCTCTCTAACAGCATTTCTCAAGAGTTCAATTTGTCCTAAATAGTCATTATAATAAAGAGTCGCAAATTGAGGCGATACTGATATTTCTTCTGCATTTATTCCATATATAGATAATAAGAAGCTGTGATATGAACTTATTTCCATTTTTGTAGAATCTACATTCCACATTTGTTTCAAATTCTTCTCTACCACATCAATTCTCTTCTCCATATTTTCTTGCATTACAGCAATTCGTTCGGGTTTTGTTTCATAATTCATAGCATTATTAAATTCTTCCCAATCTTTTACCAACTTGTCATTCTCCTCGGCAATAATATGAACATAGCTTGCATCTTTCGTCAATGCTGTAGCATATTTTAAGCACACATCTTTTGATAGCGACACAAAAACACCCCACGCAATACCTAATAATGCCAATAATGTAAATATAAATACACCTACATATTTTAGTAATTTTACTATAGGTAATTGCTTTTTACTATGTAAATATCGTTTTTGCAGTTTTTCCATTGATAAGTCGAAATATTCAACAGAACTTGCAGTTACTGCTTGATAATTACATAACTCTTCCATACCAATAGGCATTGGATTAGGCCAAGTAAAGCCATTTAGCATAATAGGTATGATATTTTTATCACCACCCATTGCACGAAGCACTTCTAATCTCACCCAATCATCTTCATTTACACAACGATCAAGTGCATTAGGTGGCAATACAAGAAGAAAATCTTTACAATTATCAATTACTTCATATAATTGAACATTAAATTTACCCGAACGCAGTGTTTCCATATCAAAAAACACAGAATAACCTGCTGATCTTAATCTTGTTGCTATTAAGTTCGCTGTATCATAAGAGCTACGGCGATAGCTTATAAAAATATCGTACTTTTTCATTAATTTATATTATTTATATTGTCCTTTGACACCTTTATTGGTTTCTATTGGTTCAACACATCCCACACTACTATTAGCAGTATTGTAATATTACTTATATATAAATTAAGTATTTCTAAATATATCCTTTCCCATCACATACTCCACATTTTCCACTCCCATTACATACTCCACATTTGTGTACATATTTTTCTTTCGAAACAATACTGGCACTTCCCCAATCATAAACTTTTCCTACACCATCACATGTTTTACAATTTCCCGTTCCATTACATCTACTACATTTTCTTGGTGACGACGATGATGATGTTGTTGTTGAGTAAGAAGAATTATAAGAAGATGAACTATTTGATGTGGTAGTATATGGTGAAGATGTATATGTATTATAACCTCCATAAGATTGCATTTCCATTAATCCCATTGCTACACCTTCCCATAATTGAGGACTACATGAACTAAACACTAAACCATTAACTAATAACATTAATAGTATTTTCTTTTTAATTTTCATTTGTTTATATATGTTAGTAATTTTTTATTCTACAAACCAATAATAATATACCTTAATCAACTACACTTTTATTCTCATAATATTTTTCAAATTCTGCTAAATTTCATTTGAGTGGGTGATATGAGTTCTAAACTCTTAAACTTAAATTCTAAAAAGCGGACACTGCACGCACATAACTGATACCATCTTTAGCAAAGTTAGCGTTGATGCAACCATCATTCATAGAAACAACACACGAACAATATACATTTTCCTCCACTGACGACCAATAATAATCATAATCGTCCAATATATTACAACCATTGGCAGACAATGTAGAATTAATAATGGCAGATATTGTAGAATTAATTTTAGGTTTTGCTATATAAATGGATTTCAACTCCTCAGTTGCCGGCAAATACCACTCCTCACCCAGATTGGCACACCAAGCAAACGCAAAAAACTCTTCTTGCCATTTAGGTGTTTTTTTTATTTTCTGCATATTAACATAACCATCTCTTTTATCATCACAACCTCCAACCATTGGTTTATCATAAAGTCTCCAAGACATAAGTCTGCTTTTTATTAGGCTTACAATCTTACCGTGCTTGCCATCTGCCGAAACTTCAAATACTACTCCTTTCTTGCCTTTTTCGTCGTAAAAATCGCCTATTTTATATATTTTTTCTTCGGATGGCGTACTCTTAAGTGGTGTCGAAGAAGGAACTACTGATTTACCCAAAGAGCTATTAATAGTTTCAACAAGGGAGGTAAACTGTGACTTATAATCGGGATAGGCTTCAAGCAAATGACACTTATTGAGTATCATTTTCATATCCCTATTCATTGGAGTTGTATCTATATTATATGATATTATAGTTTTTTTCTCGCTGAATGCAACTTTCAATTCCATTTTACACCAATCTGAATTGACTGATCCGAAAGAATATACCGATCCAAAAGAATATATAAACAAAAAGACTTTGCTTGCTATAATGGCATCAACCACTAAATCTTCATATTCAACTCCAGAAGGAATATTTATCGGTGCCATCCAGCACTTAATATCGTGTTCTTCGAGCATTTTACAAACAATCAAAGCTACCTCAATATCCTTACTTGAATAACTTATAAATACATCATAATTCATAATCTTAGGTATCATATTTTTTATTGATATGCAATATTAGTGAAATTTATTGATATAAGTAAGTAAATACATTATAAAATTATTCTAAGTTATTGTTTTTATTATCATTTACTTTCTTTTTGAAATTTCACTGATTATATAGCTTTTACTTCATTATATACATTAATTAATAATATATATTGTGGAGGTTTGAAATCTTTATTCTATTTTTGCGTTAATAAATAAAAGCGAAATGAAAAAGTGGGTTTTATATATAATTTTTATTTTGGGCAGCATAAATATTATGTTGGCTCAAAATATTGACCACACTCCCGAAGAACTTTCGCCTCTTCGCAAAGTTTACGAAGGTAAATATCATTTCGTCGAAGATTCTACCGGCGACACTGTGTGTATGATTGTGTTGCGCCCCATTATAGTATATCCACAAGAAAAATTCAAAAACAAAAAAGAAGAAGAATTTTATTGGCGAACTGTAAGAGATGTGAAAAAGACTCTCCCTTATGCCAAACTTATATGTTCCACTCTCCTCGAAACCTACGAATACCTTGAAACTTTCCCTACTAAGAAGGAAAAAGAACAATACTTGAAAACTTTTGAAAAAGAAATTTTTGAGCAATATAAACCTGTTATGAAAAAAATGACACGTAATCAAGGAAAAATGCTCATAAAACTTATTAACAGAGAAACCAACCAATCGAGCTATAATATAGTAAAAGCTTTTCTTGGTAGTTTTAGAGCCGGATTTTGGCAAACTTTCGGACGCTTCTTTGGAGTAAATATGAAAGATGGTTATGAACCGGAAAAAAATAAAAAAGATGCTATTATAGAACGTATATGTGTGCGTGTAGAACAAGGTACTATTTAATTAAGTAAATACTTTTTATTAATATGGGTTATTAACAATGTGTTAATAACCTATTATTTTTTTATAAAATTCTAATTATCTTATATTTATAATATGTAAATATAATGTAATTAACATAGTTATCATCATACTTATCAACAATAATATTAATAAAAAAAGGATTATCAACAACATTGTTAACAATCCTCCTTTTTATGAGTTTTATTACTTTATTCCCAATTTATTTAAAAATTCCCACATCACTATTCCGGCAGTTATCGACACATTAAGCGAATGTTTTGTACCATATTGAGGAAGTTCAATACAATAATTACTCATATCTACAGCTTTTTGTTGTACTCCTTTTACTTCATTTCCAAGTATTACAGCATACTTTTCACAATCGTTGATAATAAATTGTTCAAGACTTATACTACCTTTTACTTGCTCTATTGCACATATTTTATAACCTTTGCACTTAAGTTTTTTGATAGCCTCACACACATCTTCATAATAGAGCCATTCTACCGAATCTTCAGCACCTAATGCTGTTTTATGTATTTCTACGCTTGGCGGACAAGCTGTTATTCCACAAAGATATATACTCTCAACAGCAAATCCATCGGCAGTACGAAATATAGATCCTATATTATTAAGACTACGCACATCATCGAGTATTACTACAAGAGGCATTTTTGGAGCTTTCTTAAATTCTTCACAGCTTATACGATGAAGTTCGCTCATTGATTTCTTTTCCATCTTTTATATTTTAATAAATACCGATGCAAATTTACAAAATATATGCTTTTAAAAAACTATCAACAACTTGTTAATAACCTGTGAAAAGCATTTAAAAACTTATTTGTAAATTAATGAGTATTTATTTTGAAATTAATAATCAATAGTTTATATACGACTTAATAAATAAAGCAAAATAGTTAACATTTTATTTTTAATACACTTTTAACAAGGTTTTCTACACTTTTTGATAGATGAATACATATAAATTTATTAACTTTGCGTGTTATTAACATCTTGTTGATAAAGTTTGCAATATATTGATTTTCAAAACAAATGATTGTTTATAAACTATAAATAAGTACAAATAGAAGTTTAATAACTTAATATGCAAGAAAAAACGAAAAAAGTTATTAAACTTATCAACAGACTATAATAACCAACATAAGATTAAATTTTTAATAAAAATAAAAAAATAAATTTATATATGATATCTGTTGAAAAAGGTTACGTAGATATGCCTATTGATACCGGCATAGATATAAAAGCTGAAATAATGCGTCTTAAAAAAGAAAAGAATGTAGTTATAATGGCTCATTATTATCAACGTAGCGAAATACAAGACATAGCAGATTATATAGGAGATAGTTTAGCTTTAGCTCAAATAGCAGCTCGCGTTGATGCAGATATTATTATAATGTGTGGGGTACACTTTATGGGGGAAACTGCTAAAATACTTTGTCCTGATAAAAAGGTTATAGTACCCGATTTGAATGGTGGATGCAGTCTTGCTGAAAGTTGTCCAGCCGATAAATTTGCTTCTTTTGTAGCTGAATATCCTAATCACACTGTTATAAGTTATGTGAATACAAGTGCTGCCGTAAAAGCTCACACTGACATAGTGGTTACTTCAAGTAATGCTAAAGAGATAGTAGAAAGTTTACCTAAAGATGAAAAAATAATATTTGGTCCTGATCGTAATTTGGGTAATTATATTAATTATATTACCGGCAGAAATATGTTGTTATGGGATGGAGCTTGTGATGTACACGAAAAATTTTCTACAGAAAAAATTATAGATTTAAAGAAACTATATAAAGATGCTAAAATATTAGTACATCCTGAGTGTAAAAGTTCATTACAAAATATAGCCGATAAAGTAGGATCTACTCAAGCATTGCTTAATTTTGCTATTAATGATGATTGTAACACTTTTATTGTAGCTACTGAAAGTGGTATACTTCACGAAATGCAAAGAAAATGTCCTAATAAAAAGTTTATTCCTGCTCCTCCTGAAGTTAATAAAGAGTGTAATGAATGTTCTTATATGAAACTCATTACTCTTGAAAAACTTTATAATAGTTTGAAATATGAGTTACCTGAAATAAATGTAGAGAAAGACATAGCCGATAAGGCAGTACTTCCTATAAAACGTATGCTTGATATTTCGGAAAAACTTGGATTGATAAAAAAAAATAATAACAATATATACACAATTAACATCATTATGGAATATAATCATAAAGATATTGAGAAGCGTTGGCAACAGTATTGGAAAGAAAACAATACTTATAAAACAGAAGTAGATAAAAATCGTCCTAAATACTATGTTCTTGATATGTTTCCTTATCCATCGGGAGCAGGTCTTCACGTAGGTCACCCTCTTGGATATATAGCTTCCGATATTTACTCAAGATATAAAAGATTACAAGGGTTCAATGTGCTTCACCCAATGGGTTATGATGCTTATGGATTGCCAGCCGAGCAATATGCTATTCAAACTGGTCAACACCCTGAAGTAACTACAATGCAGAATATTGATCGTTATCGTGAACAATTAGATAAAATAGGATTCTGCTATGATTGGAGTCGTGAAATAAAAACTTGTGAACCTTCTTATTATAAGTGGACACAATGGGCATTTACTAAAATGTTCAAGAGTTATTTTAATACTAAACTTGATAAGGCTTGTCCTATAAGCGAACTTGAAGAATATTTTGCTGTAAATGGTAGTGAAGGTGCTAATGCTCATAGTACGGAAGATTTATCTTTTTCAGCCGAAGAATGGAATGCTTATAGCCAAAAAGAAAAGAATGATGTGCTTATGAACTATCGCATCGCTTATCTTGGTAATACTATGGTTAACTGGTGTCCTAAACTTGGTACTGTGCTTGCTAACGATGAAGTGAGCGAAGGTGTATCGTTGCGTGGAGGTTATCCGGTAGAACAAAAATTGATGTATCAATGGTGTTTGCGTGTCAGTGCTTATGCAGGTCGACTTTTAAAAGATCTTGATACTATTGATTGGAGTGATTCTATAAAGGAAACTCAACGTAACTGGATAGGTTACAGCGAAGGTGCTGAAATGCTTTTCCCTGTGTATGAAAAAGATTTCCAACTTAAGATATTTACTACTCGTGCCGATACTATTTTTGGAGTAACTTTTATGGTTCTTGCACCTGAAAGTGAATATGTGGATATGGTAGTAACAGCCGATCAAAAAGTAGCTGTTGAAACTTATCTTGATGAAGTAAAGCATAAGACTGAACGTGAACGTATGATTGAAAAGAAAGTGTCGGGCGTATTTACAGGTTCTTATGCAGTAAATCCTGTTACAGGAAAAAATATACCTATATATGTGAGTGATTATGTACTTGCAGGATATGGAACAGGTGCTATTATGGCGGTTCCCGCTCACGATAGTCGTGACTATGCTTTTGCTAAGCATTTTGGTCTTGATATAGTTCCTCTTATTGAAGGTTGTGATGTGAGTGAAGAAAGTTTTGATGCTAAAGAAGGTATTATGACTAATTCTTCAAATGATAAATTGCAACTTAACGGTCTTACTGTAAAAGAAGCTATAGCTAAGACTAAAGAATTTATTAAAGAAGAAGGAATAGGTAAAGTAAAAGTAAATTATCGTCTTCGTGATGCTATTTTCAGTCGTCAACGCTATTGGGGAGAACCATTCCCTGTTTATTATGACGAAAACAACCAACCACAAGTGCTCGAACTTGATGAAATGCCACTTCTTCTTCCGGAAGTAGATAAGTTTTTACCAATAGAAACAGGTGAACCACCTCTTGGTCGTGCTAAAAATTGGGTGGCAAAGAATGGTCGTCCTCTTGAATTGAATACTATGCCGGGTTTTGCTGGTTCTTCTGCTTATTATTTAAGATATATGGATCCAAAGAATGAAAATGCTTTGGTATCAAAAGAATCAAATGAATACTGGCGCAATGTTGACCTTTATATAGGTGGTTGTGAACATGCTACAGGTCACCTTATTTATAGTCGTTTCTGGAATAAATTCTTATATGACTTTGGTTATATATGCGAACCTGAACCATTCAAGAAACTTATAAATCAAGGTATGATTCAAGGACGTTCTAACTTTGTATATCGCATTAAAGATACTAACACATTTGTATCTTATAATTTGAAGAAAGACTATGATACTACTCAAATTCACGTTGATGTAAACATAGTGAGCAATGATGTACTTGATATAGATAAATTCAAGGCTTGGCGTCCTGAATTTAATGATGCTGAATTTATCCTTGAAGATGGAAAATATGTGTGTGGTTGGGCTGTAGAAAAGATGTCGAAGTCTATGTTCAATGTGGTGAATCCTGACGACATTGTTGAAATTTATGGTGCTGATACACTTCGTTTGTATGAAATGTTCTTAGGTCCTCTTGAACAAAGTAAACCTTGGGATACAAATGGTATTGATGGTGTAAATCGTTTCTTGAAAAAACTTTGGGGACTATTCTTCAAGGGTGATGAATGTGTTATTAAGGATGAAAAAGCATCACCTGAAGCATTGAAAGCTCTTCATAAGTTGATTAAGAAAGTAACATTTGATATTGAACATTTCTCTTATAATACTTCTGTGAGTGCATTTATGATTTGTGTTAACGAACTTAACTCTTTGAAGTGTGTAAGTAAAGAAATTTATCAGGAACTTGTAGTTCTTCTTGCTCCATTTGCTCCTCACATTGCTGAAGAATTGTGGCACATTCTCGGTAACACTACAAGTGTGTGTGATGCTAAATGGCCTGTGTACAACGAAGAATACCTTGTGGAAGCCAATGTAAATTATGCTATTTCTTTCAATGGTAAGGCTCGTTTCAATATGGCTGTACCTAATGGAACTCCTAAAGAAGAAGTAGAAAAAATGGCTCTCGCTCACGAATCATCAGCTAAATGGTTGGAAGGTAAAACTCCTAAAAAGGTGATTGTTGTTCCTAATAAGATTGTCAATATTGTGTTATAATATATAAGTATATAATAATTTAAGAACAGATGTGTATTGATGTATAGACCAATATAAGTATTGGAATAATATATATCTTACACATCTTTTTCAGTTTTATGAAAGATATAGTTTTTGCTACCAACAATGCTCATAAATTACGTGAATTACGTGAGATTGCAGGGGATAAATTCAATATTTTGAGTTTAAAAGATATAAATTGTAATGAAGAAATTCCCGAAACAGCCGATACTCTCGAAGGTAATGCACTTATTAAAGCTAATTATATAAAGAATAAATATGGGTATGATTGCTTTGCCGATGATACAGGTCTTGAAATAGATGTACTTGGTGGAGAACCGGGTGTTTTTTCAGCTCGATATGCCGGAGAAGATTGTAATAGTGAAAATAATATAGATAAAGTACTTAAAAACCTTGCTAACGAAGAAAATCGTGCAGCAAGATTTGTTACGATAATAGCTTTGAGAATAGGTGATAATACCTACACTTTCGAAGGAGAGGTTCGAGGAGAAATTCTTACTGAACGACAAGGTAAAGGTGGTTTTGGATATGACCCTATATTTAAACCTATAGAAGCCGATTGTTCTTTTGCCGAAATGTTACCCGAAGAAAAAAATAATATAAGTCATCGTGGTAGAGCAGTGAAAAAACTATTTGATTATCTGAGAAATATATATTAATTTTGAAATGGAATTTTTCTCGACGATAGAATTTTATGTTGTGGCTGTTGCTATTTCAATTATAGTGATAGCGTTTTTATCTAAGTCACGCAATGAATCGTCGATGTATACTTACATATATCAAGGCAATGTTTCATTTAGTGATACATCAAACAATGATGATATAGAAAGAATATCGTTGGTGTCGCTTGATGATGGAAAAGTGATAATAACTCATCACAATGTAATTTTGCCGGTGGATGTTAATGTAAATCTAAGGATTGATGTGTGTGGTGATAACATCGTGTGTGTAGAAAAAAAATATGAACGCATTCCTGACGATACAGCAACATTTTTCAGTAATGTTACTTATAAAATAGATTGCTTCAAACACATTGTATATTCCATAAGATATGAATGTGAATATAATGGAAAATGGTGCAATATTGATTTTGTAAACAATGGAGAGTGTGTTGCTCAGAAAGAATTGAAACTATAATAAAAATATTAATATATGAAAAATAGAATAAGACTTATTACTTTAATATTATTAGTTTTAATAGTGAATATTTCTTTAAAAGCAGACAATGGATTGTGGAAAATTCATAATGTTTTTAATGAAAACAGAACACGTGTTTTAGATACAAAAGATAAGGTATATTTTGTAACTGATTATTCTTTGAATGCATATAACAAAAAGAATGATACATTTGAGCAATTATCAGTTCTAAACAAATTGTCGAGTTTTTATGTAAACAATATATATTACAATGCCCAAAAAGACTATGTTGTTGTAACATATAAAGATTATAATATAGATATTCTTCTTGCTAATGGTATAACAAAAAATATAGCCGAAATAAAAAATCTGACAACGATTGGAGCTCGTGATATAAATGATGTTACTTTTGGAGACAATGGTTTTTATGTAGCTTCAAAAATAGGTTATATTTTTGTTGAAGATAAAAATTTCACAGTTAAGAAATCGGCTTTTTTTAATGAAGAGGTGAAATCAGTAGCCGAGATAGGTGAGAAAGTGTTTATTGCAGCCAAAAACAATGTATATTATGCAAGTAATAATATTGAAATAAAATCTTTAAGTAACACAACTGCTTCTACATTAAATGTTACAGGAACAATATTACCTATTGATGAAAAAAGTTTTTTCTTAAATAGTAATTTATTGTATTATGTTTCAGTAGGCGATAATGGGGTTATGACTAAAACTGCTGTGTCGTCGGCAAAAGTTGTTGATGTTCAACCTATGAAAGAAGGATTTATAGCTGTAGGTGGTACATCTTTTACTGTTACAAATAAATTATACATATTTGATACTTCGGGAAATAAAACAGCTGATATTTCATTGCCTGCCGAACTTTCAAATACTCTACTTTCGTCTTACGAAAAAGATGGCTCTATATGGCGATTAAATAATGTTGGATTGACCAAAATATCACTTGATACTAAAAATTTATCGGTAAAAAATATTACTGAAGTATTAGTACCTAAATTAAACAAAGTAAGCAGAGCTATTGCAATGTCTTACAATAAGAATAACAATCGTTTGTACGTTACCAATGGCAATCCAAGAAACAATAATACCGTACAAAAATATGGTGTAAATGGTCAAATATCTTCTTATGATGGTAAATCTTGGAAAAATGAAGTCCCTGCTGATTTGCAAGGTTATAAATTTCAAGATCCTTCACAACTTGAATTTGATCCTAATGAAGAAAACACCTATTATGCCGGTACTTGGTATCAAGGTGTGTATAAGATAAAAGATAATAAAATACTAGCCAAGTATGATTGGACTAATAGTACGCTTTTACACGCATTGAGCAATTGGTTTTGTCACACTCCTTGTGTTCAATTCGACGCTGATGGTAATTTGTGGATAATACAATCTACCGAAGGTTATATCAATATTCTTCCTAAAGATAAATTATCAAAAACAACAACTGAATTAACAGCGAGCGATTGGAAGTATATTAATTTAGGAAGAAATTTCTCTAAGTCGGTTGAGTTTTTTGTTACAAAAAATGGATATAAGATTCTTTTTGATGGCGATATGGATGGAAAAATCCATATATTCAATAATGATGATGATTTTAATGTAAATCTTCACAAAGTATACGAATATTTCTACGACAAAGATAACAAAAAGATAGGATGGTCGAATGTTATCGACATCAAAGAAGATTTAAATGGATTTATATGGTTTACTACAAATTGTGGGATATTTTGTATAAATCAGGAAGATATTTCGAATGATAAAATATATGCTATAAGTCCTAAAAATGCAAAGAATTATGATATATTGGACAATATATTTTCAATGTCGATCGACATCGATGATTACAATCGCAAGTGGGTGGGTACTCTTGATGATGGATTATATCTTCTCAATGCTGATTGTACAAAAGTATTAAAACATTTCAATAGCTCAAATGCTTGTTTACCCAACAATACTGTTCAAGCTGTGTGTTGGAATTCAAACACTCAATCAGTGTTTGTGGGACTTAATGGAGGTTTGTTAGAATATATTCCTGATAATGGAAATAATATTGACAATGTTTATATGATACCTAACCATATAACTCCCGATTATAAAGGAAAAATAATGTTCGATAAAGTTCCTGTGAATAGTACTTTATATATAAAAGATTCGGAAGATAAAATAGTAAAAACCATTCAATGTAAAAAGTCAAAGATATATTGGAATGGTATTACTGATGAAAATAAGTCACTCGAAACAGGCATTTATACAGTATCTGTCAAATTGCACAATTCTGATACTGTTGAAGATAAATTGATGAGTTTTACTGTGATTAAGTAAATGATCGATTTGAACAATAAAAATATAGGGTGGATAAACACAGGGCGAGCGCTGTGTATGATTTTTGTGTATATCGCTCATTGTAATTTTTATTATCAAAATCATATATCTTTTCTATATTTCGTTTATAAACCTTTTTATTTATCTTTTTTCTTTTTTATATCGGGATTCTTGTTTTTTAAAGATTTGGAGAATTTCCAGTTCCGAAAAAAGATAAAAAACTTAGGATGTAAACTATTGTGGCCGGTGATAGTATTCCCTACGATTATATGGATTCCTAAAGCTTTTGCACATAGTAATGAAGTGAGTATAGCAGCCTATTTTATAGATGTTTTTGGAGGCACTGCAGCTTGGTTTGTTTCTACTCTTTTAGTAGCTCAATTATTGGCATTGCTTTTGGTGTATTTGTTTAAAAATCGTTTATGGCTGATGCTTGTTATCGGTGGGGTTACAATGCTTTCGGCATTTGCCATAGCTAAAATGCAACCGGAGCCATTCCCATGGTATTATAAATCGGGAATGATAGCATTATTCTTTCTCGTTTTAGGTGGATTGGCTCGAAAATACTATCACGTTATTAGTCGATTTATCAACACTAAAAATCTTGTGATAGGCACAGTTTTATATCTTGGATTGATGCTTTATAATTATTATTGTTTGGGATATTTTCAAGCCATTATGGCGGTAAAATACGATAATATACCATTAGGAATAGTGAGTAATATTTTAGGTATCTTTTTTATGCTTCAGCTTTGCCATGCTTTGCCTAAAATAAATTGGATGCAATATATAGGAAAAAACACATTAATTTTTTATTTCTTTGGTGGAGGTGTTCCATTGGTTGTAGGACAATTGGCAATAAGTTTTGTTCCGTTTGAAGGATATTTTATGACCTTTATTGTCACTGTGTTGTGTTTAGCATTACTTTTCCCTATCAGCTATGTGATAAATCGTTATTTCCCTTGGTTGCTTGATTTCTCTTTGATAATAAAGCGAATAAAGCAATAAAATATATAACAAAATTTATCGTTATATTATAAATCCTATATCAAATAAGAATATGATAAAAAAAGCGATATATTTATTGTTGTTAGTATTTTCTTTCACTATGCAAGCTCAGAATGCGGTTGGTGATTGGAGCATGTATGGGGTGTTTGGGAATGGAGTAAAGAATGTAATTGATACCGGTAATAAAGTGTATTCGCTTGTTGACGGATGGTTGTATTGCTATGACAAGAATAATCAAGAAACAATCAGTATTTCCGAGTCGGGCGATTTAAACGATGTTGAAATCAGCGATATTTACTATGATTATGCACAAAAGAAACTTGTAGTAGTTTATGCCAATAGTAATATTGATATGCTATTTGATGATGGAAAAGTGATAAATATGCCCGAAATATATGATGCATCTATTGCAGGCTCAAAAACTATTAACGATGTGGCTTTCTCTTCAAAAGGTACATATATTGCCACCGATTTTGGATATGTGCGTATTAACGATGAAAAAATGGAGGTAAAAGAATCTCGCATTTACAACACTGTTATTAGAAGTGCTTGTGTGGTGGGCGAAAAATTAATCTTATCTACCAAAAACAAAACTTATATCGAAGAAATTGGCAAACACTATAACAGTATTAACGAATTAAAGGAAACATCTTTCAAGCAAGGAGGTAAATTGTTGAATGTACAAGATACACATGTGCTTGCTAATACCGGTTGGCTCTATTTGTTCCAAGTTACTGATAATGATTTGGTGTATAAGGACAATCTTTCCACCACCGGAGCTAATAATCTTCAATATACAAAGCAAGGTTTGCAATATGTCGATAACAACGGGGTACTGGTTATCCTTGATGAAAATGCAAAAAAAACAGCTTCTATCACCTTACCTCAATCAATGAAATCGTCGCTTATAAGTTCTTACGAAGCCGATAGTTCATTGTGGGAACTAAGTCCAATGGGATTGCGACATCTGTCGTTGAGTGATGCGGGAGCTGAAACGGTGCTTATGGACTATGCCCGTCCTAATGCTTCTACTGTAGATATTTCTTATTATCTCTCCTACAATGAAGCTTTAGGCAAACTATATGTGATGAATTGCGGTTCAAACCGTTATTATAACAACTATGCACGTATTGGTTCGCTGTCTTCTTTCGACGGCATTTCATGGAAGAACGAAATGCCTGAATCGGCTCCGACTATCAACCCTTATGGACAGAAAAACAATCGCATAAATGCACCTTACGACATCGTTTTCGATCCCGAAGATCCATCTACCTGTTACATTGGCACGTGGTTTGAAGGGGTGTATAAGCTTACTGATGGCGAAGTGGTGGCTAAGTACGATTGGACTAATAGTCCCCTCGATAAAGTAGAGATTGATGCTACTTTCCACACTTGTACCACTCCGGGGATAAAGTTTGACAAGAATGGTAATCTATGGATTCTTCAATCGGGTAATACCAACAACCAATTTGCAGTGCTTCCTCGTGCAAAGAAGAATCTTGAAAACTTAAGCAAAGATGATTGGCTCACTCCACAAGTAGAAGGAGTGACAGGCGATTTCCGTAGTCATCTTTTCATCACTTCGCGCGATGTCAAACTACATGGCATAGGTAACTATGGCGACCCGCTCACAATATTTTATGACGATAGTAATCCGGCTTCCACAAGCATACAGTCTAAGGTCTTTTCATCGCTCACCGACCAGGATGGCAAGGAATACACTTGGCATTATATAAATTGCTTTGCCGAGGACAAGAATGGTAAAGTGTGGATGGGCACCAACAACGGTGTAGTGGAATTCTATCCTAACAATGCTTTCAAGTCGGGAGAATTTACTATAAATCACCTTAAAGTACCTCGTAACGACGGGACCAACCTTGCCGATTATCTGCTTGATAACACTGATGTCACTTGTATTGCCGTCGACGGAAGTAATCGCAAGTGGATAGGTACTTCATCGTCGGGCGTATTGCTTGTGAGCGATGATGGTAGTGAGATTTTGCAACAATTCACCACCGACAATAGTCCTATGTTGAGCAACAAAGTGCTATCTGTGTGTTGCAATCCGTCAAACAATAAGGTGTATATTGGTACCGATAAGGGGCTAATGGAATATTCGAGCGATAGCGAACCGCCGGCACCCGAATACAACATTTACGCCTATCCCAATCCTGTTCGTCCCGAATACACAGGCGACATCACCATTCGCGGACTTATGGAAAATTCCCTTGTGAAGATTACCGATTCGGCAGGTAATGTGGTGCGTTCGGTACATTCTGTCGGAGGTATGGCTACTTGGGACGGTTGCAACTATCAAGGCGAACCGGTTAAAAGCGGTGTGTATTTCATCATGGCATCTCAGAACGAAAACGAATCACCATCGGGTGCGGTAAGCAAGATTCTCATAATACGTTAAATCATACTGAGGTATGCAACATATTGGTAGGTGTGTGAGATTTGAACCCTCACACACCTACACACTTATCATTTTATCGCTTTAAGCATTTTCTCGATACAACGTTTTTTCTGATTATTGTCGGGGTGGACGTATAAGTTGAGAGTTGTGTTGATGGTGGAGTGACCCAAAAGCACACTCACAGTCTTGTAATCGCAATTATTCTCAATGCACCGCGTAGCAAAGGAGTGTCGCAGTCCATGGAATTTAAGCATAGGTATATCGAGTTTTGTAAGGACCGATTTGTAATAGTTGCGGTAGGTACGTGGTTCTAATGGTTTATCGTCGTTGGAAAGAACATAGAATGTGCCGGCTACTATTTTCTTTAGTGGTTTAAGTATCTTCAGCAGATTGGAGGAAATGGGGATTTCTCTCACCGAACACACCGTTTTTGCATTCGATATTACAATCTCTGTACGTCTTTTATGGTTGTCGGTTGTATATATGCGTTCAAGCGTTTTTCTCACGTGGATTAAGCCTTGTTCGATGTCGATATCATTCCACGTAAGGGCGCAAATCTCTCCAATGCGCATTCCTGTGTGAAGACATAACAGTATGCCGAGGTTGCGAAATGAAAAATTGTTGTTTAGATAGCCGATAAGACGTTTTTCGTTGGTTATACTGAGAACTTCTATCTGTTGGCGTTGATTTTGCGATGTGGGAAACTTTATATCCCACATTATATTTTCCATTACTCCGCATTTAACTCCATACCGATACACCATTTTGATGACAACCAAGATGTCTTTAACACTCTTGAGTTTCAGCCCTGCCGAAATCTTATCGAGGACAAAGGTTTGTATGTCTTCTTCGGTTATCACCGTTGTGTAATCTCCAAAATGAGGATTGATATGTTTCTCCAAAGTAACAGAGTAAGTAGAGATAGTGGAACGTTTCACAAACTGTCTTTTTTCTTCTATCCACAGGACAGAAAGTTCTTTAAATGTCATTTCTTTTTTCATAACGATTCTTTAGAATTAAATTTCTTGTAATTCAAGAAAGATAGCAATAAGTTTTTGCTGTAAAATATCATAATTCTCATTAAATTTGCGCTAAAGAATAATTCTAAAACTCATAGATATGAAAAAACTTGTAGCTATAATAATCTTTGCTCTTGTATTTGGGAACATTTCTGTTGCAAAAGATTTGTCAGGGATAAAAATTTACATCAATCCGGGTCATGGTGGTTTTCACAATGGTGGAGCCGACACTGTGTATAATGCCGATGGTTCGGTGTATCTCGTAAAGGGCAACGACCGAAATGTGCCAACCATCAATTTCGAACCACTCGACACCAATGGCTTTTGGGAATCGCGCGCCAATCTCATAAAGAGTCTTGAACTGAAAAGATTGCTCGAGAATGCAGGTGCCACTGTGGCTATCTCGCGTGTGCTGAATCGTGAAGAGGACGACAAGCCTTTGCGTGTGATAGGTGAGGAAGCCAATGCCTTTGGCGCTGATGCCTTTATATCGGTTCACTCCAATGCTGCAGGTGAAAGGGCAAGAGTAAACTACTTCTTGAACCTTTACAACCACGATGCAAGTGGATTAGGTAAAAACGAGGTAAATATGGCTTTCGGTCGACACCAAGCTACAATGTCGATTTCTTACCTTATGGATAACGATATCACTGTGTGGTCGCCTCGAATCATAGTTTCCGAAGACAAACCATTCCTTGGGTATTCGCTCGGCGTGTTGCGTCATCTCGATGTTCCCGGATTCTTGGTTGAAGGCACTTTCCACGATTATCGTCCCGAAACACATCGATTGCTCAATGTCGACTATGTGAAACTAAGTGCGTGGAATATGTATCGTTTCTATTGCGATTATTTTGGCGCCGATCAACCCGCTACAGGTGTGGTGTCGGGTGCAGTGAAAGATAGTCGTCGCATTATGGACCATCTGCGCTATCACAATTGGATAAAAGGGTCGCACGATATGTACACCCCGATAAATGGTGCAACAATCACCTTGATTGATAACGACGGTAATATTGTGGACTCCTACATCACCGACGACAACTACAACGGCGTGTTTGTGTTCTGGAATGTGAAGCCCGGAAAGTACACAGTGAAGATGGAAGCCGATGGCTATGAAACCGAAAGAAAATCAGTGAAAGTGGAAGCGGCTAAGATGTGCGATTTCGTGCAAATGCTCTACAACCCCGATTACATTGAACCTAAATTGGCTACGGGTATGTTCAATCGTAATGCTGTTTCATTGAAAACAAACCATCTCGAAGGTTATAAATATCGATTGGATTTCGAATTGCTCAAAGATATCGAAAATGGAGTGATAACCATCACCAACGGAAAAGATACTTTGAAAGAATTTGCACTTGAAGCCAAGACAAAAGGACAGGTGTCGCAAGTTATCGACCTCACAGGTGTGAAAGGTAAAAACCTTTTCTGGGAAATTAACCAAGCCAAGTAACAGCTTGCAGAATATAATAAGAAATCGAAGGTCGTAATGACTTTCGATTTTTTTTGGCTCAGCGGATAAATACGATTGGTAAGTTAATTAATAGTAATTAGGGGAAATAGAACAGTGTAAATCTGAATTATGGCATCATCTATGGTAACCGGGCGCTGAAGCTCCCGGAAAAAGAGAGAACGTAATGGAGGGTTGAACCCCACTCTTACGAAAATGAAAGAGACTATGTCAACGCACGTTGACACAGTCTCTCATTTTGTATTATCAAGCCCGAAGGCAGTGTATTATAGCACAACCTTAGTAGTCTTGCTGCCTTGCTTCTTGATGAAGATACCATTTTCAGGACGAGCCACCTTCACACCTTGCAAGTTATAATATTCCACAGGCGCATTTTCAATAACAATTTCTTCAACACCTGTAGTTGTTTCATCAATATCATAATCAGTTACTGATTTAACTCCAGGACGAGAGTAATAGGCTTGCAATAATCCGCAAACTTTCACTGTAGCTCCGATATTATCGGGATTATCTTGAATATTTAAAGCCGAACGAATATCTCCTTGTAATTGTACTGGTACTATTGATTCTTCTCCTTCTTCTGTTAAGACAATATTAGTATATGTAATATCTTCTGTAATACCATCATTTGAAGCACAGCCATTGGCAATAACACCTTTAACCCACATTTCAGTTGTTTGATTGGCATTATTTAGATTAACAACATCTGTCACAGTAAGAGGGTCTTCCTTCGTTCCGGCATGAGATGCTGTATAAGCAATAAGATTTCTTTTAGCAGTTGCTGAACCAGAAGATATAGTAAGAATAGCAGATGCTGAACCAACTGTTTCACCACCATTGTATGTTACATCAACACTACCTCCATCAACACTAAGTGTAGCTGTTGAAAGTGTGAACTTTGAAGCATTATCACCAGAAAGAGTAATAGCAATATCCTCTGTTAAATTGCTACTCAAAACCTCTATAGTTTGAGTATGACTACCATTCAAACCGATACCGAATGTCAAATCAGCTGTTTCTTTAAATGATACAGTAGGATTTGCACTTGCCTCAGTAATAACAATATTTTGGAATTGTGCATTATAATTATTTGCAACCTTCAAGCTAAAAATTGTTCCTGCAGTTTGATTTGCAACTGGCACAGTATATGTAAAGTCAGAATTGGTTACATTTAATTTTTTTGTTTCAATTAATGTTTCTCCTGCATATAATGCGACTTGAACATTTGTTGATGCACTTTTACCTGTTTTTACTGTTATAGAACCTACATTAAAATCTAATGCCGGAAATTCAATACAACCCTTAGGGGTTGCATTTTTTCCATATACCATCAAATAACCACTATTTGATTTAATTTGTGTCATCTTCCAAGTCAACCCTGTTGTTGGAGATGTGTAAGTTGCTTCTGTTGTAACTTGAGATGTTGGCAACCAATTGTTTGTATTGGTTGTAAAATCTTCTGTTAAAGTTTTACCAGCATTTGCAATAAAAACAATTGCAAACATAGAAATCATTGATAGTAAAAATTTCTTCATAATGTTAAATTTTAATGATTA
>SUXH01000009.1 GCA_015061055.1 Bacteroidales bacterium | reverse complement strand
AGAATGGCTCTGATTCAAGAGTACATTGCACGACACTATTAGCCCAATTAATCGGGCTAATAGCCTACTTTTTGCATATTAGACGATGGTGAATACTTTTTCAGCCTACTTTTTGCATATTAAGCCCATTTTAGCGAATTGGTTTAACATTTTTTAGACACTTTAGCGAATTAGGGAGCCTCATTTTTTGCATTTTAGCGAATTAGCATTAACTTTGTATCATAATAATCAACAACTTAAACACAAACCCTTGATAAACGAAAAAATAATACTACAAACTCTAACTGAACAACAAGATTATACTACAAGCAGCAACCACTCAAAATGGATAAGCCGAAAGGAAGAAACGCTTTTTGAATTCAATAGTTCGCTTGCTCAAGTTGTAATAGGGGTAAGAAGAAGTGGTAAATCTACACTATGCCACAAGGTATTGCTTGAACATGATATAAAGTACGGATATGTAAACTTTGACGACGACCGTTTAGCAAACATAAAAACAGAGGATTTAAATACAATTCTGTCATGTATATACCAAATATATAGCACCGACATTCAATATCTTTTTCTTGACGAAATACAAAATGTAGATGGGTGGTATCTATTTGTAAATCGCCTATTACGCACAGGATTACACTTATTCATAACAGGAAGTAATGCAAAACTACTTAGTGGCGAATTAGCCACACACCTCACCGGAAGATATAATGAGATTCATCTCTATCCATTCTCTTTTGCTGAATATTGTGACTTTCATGGAATCAACAAACATTCTATAACAACCAAAGCCGATGCAGAACGAAAACTTGCGTTTATGGATTATATTAACATTGGGGGATTTCCAGAGATACAAAGCATAAAAAACAAACGAGCATATGTACAAAGTTTGATAGAAGCTATAGTAACAAAAGATATTCAAAAACGTTTTAACGTTAAGAATGTAGATGCTTTACGCAAAACAGCACATCATCTCATCAACAATGCTTGCCAAGAATTAAACTATGACAAGATAGCCGAATTCTTAAATATAACCGACAACACAACAAGAAAATATATAGATTACTTACGACAAGCTTTTCTATTTCAACTACTAACAAAACACTCTTTCAAAAGTAAAAAAAGACTTCGAAACACTAAAGCTTATATAATAGACCCCGGTATTCAGAACAATCGAGATAATGCTTTTGCCGCTGAGAACATCGGTTGGAGATTAGAGAATGTCGTATACATAGAATTACTTCGCCGTTGTGCTAATAATTTTCTTGATATATATTATTACAAATCTTCTTCAAGAGCAAAAGAAGTGGATTTTGTCGTGTGCAGTCAAAACAAAGCAATAGAACTTATACAAGTTGCTTATGATATAGAAAATGAAAAGACATTTAATCGAGAAGTCAGTTCTCTTATAAACGCTTCATCAGCACTAAGCTGTAACAACCTCACATTGATTGCTTTTACTGACACCAAGAACATTGAATTACAAGGTAAAACAATTCACATAGTTTCAGCTATAGATTGGCTACTAAAGGAACTCTAATATTTTGTTCTTTAAAACAACAAAATATTATATACAAACATTATTTAATAAAAAATCAAGAGGGGGTGTCAAAATTCGTTTTCTAAAAAGATGAACTTATTATTTGAAATTTGAGCATCCTAAAAAGACTGAAAAAGGGTCATATCATTACTCAATACAGAGTTTGATGCGACCCTTTTAAGTGTTATAGCTACAATCTGTAACTTTTGGGTGTAGTCATTTTAGTTTTAACACAGCCCCTTTATATAAGATATTCGTATAACTATTTACGAAAGCATTAACAAATTAGCTTATATGCAAAACTGAGTTCATCATCGTCGTCATCATAATCATAACTATAAGGAGAAAGAGAATAATGATAGGTCTTTGTTGTATCTTCTGATTTTTCTTCCTCTTTTTTAACCGGCATTGGCGCTCCACATTTCGGACAAGACACAGCCTTATCTAAAATTTGCGAACCACACTCGTAACAAAATATAAGTGCCATATTTTTTTCTTTTAGACATTCATAAAGAATTTATTTTAACTCTTAATTTTAGTCCCAAAAGTCTTAGTTATAGACAATTCTTAATTCTCAAATTTTGGGGTTTGAATTTTCTTCAAGAATGAATCTTGCAACCGAATTCATATAATTAGGTTCTATCACTATATCGGCTATGGCTTTCACTTCGTCGACGGCATTTTCGGGAGCAACAGCCAAGTCGGCAATCTGCATCATAGGTATATCGTTTCGATTATCGCCAAACACGACCAAGCGTTCGGCACTCACCTCTTGTGCAAGACGACGCACCGCTTCGGCTTTCGACACTCCGGGAGCATAAGTTTCTACCAATCCTGCCGACTCATCGAAAATATCATGATATATCACCGATGCACAATCAGTATCGGTAAGGATTGTGTTATATATAGGACGAAGTGTATCATAACGATTCATAGCAAAGATAAGAAGCGTATCGCAATCATTAACCTTATAGTTTTTGTCGTCAAGATAGAATTTTTTCAATTCAAGATAGCGCCGTTGCTCCACAAAATATTTTTCTTCCTCAGAAATAGGGCCATAGCTGCGCACTTCCAACTTTTCGCCTTTTACTCTATATATCATCGGATAAAGACCATACGATTCATAGATATCGCACACACGTGTCACATCAGCACAAGCGATAGGAACAATATTCAGAAAGTGTTGACTTTCCTTGTCCCACATAGCAGCGCCATTCATCACCACATAAGGTAATCGAGTGTGCACACGTTCCATAATATGCATCACCGTAGCAGGTGTGCGAGCTGTGGCAATAGTAAAGTTCACTCCACATTCCTCAATAACTCGATTGAGTATCTCTACACTCTCCCAGCTTAACTGCGAATCTTTATCAAGCAAAGTACCATCAAGGTCGCTCACATATAACGTTTTTTTCATCACACAGCACTTTTTTCTTTTATGACACAAAAATACAAAAAGAGACAACAAAGAACAAAACACACATAATTTTGTTATTAAATCCAAAAAATATAATGTAAAACCATAGTGTAAAAGGGTTAAAAACATCTATTTTCAACACATTTTTGCCGAAAAAATCGTTTTTTAGCCTTAATAAGTTGATTATTATTCAAAATGTTTATACCTTTGCACCGATTAACGAAAAAAATATTTTGGGAAAGTTTACAGCTTTTAAATTGCCGTTACGAGGAATGGCTCGTGGCACTCAAGAATTTGAGTACACGTTGGATACCGAGTTTTTCAGAAATATGGAAAGCGAGGACATCATCAAAGGTAATGTAAAAACGCACCTCACAGTTAATTGCAAAAGTGATTATTATGAGCTTGACTTTACACTTGCAGGAACGGTTTTTATCCCTTGTGATCGTTGCCTTGATGAGATGGAACATATTGTAGACACCGATTATCACTTATGTGTGAAATATGGCGACACCTACAACGACGAGAACGATGAGTTGCTGATAATCCCCGAAAGCGATGCTTACTTAAATGTAGCTTATATGCTATATGATACAGTGGCTCTTACCATTCCTTTAAAGCACGTTCACCCGATAGGGAAATGTAATAAGGGAATGACAAAATATTTAAAAAATAACGCTGTTGAAGGCTACGAAGATGATTTAAGCAATGATAATCTCGACGATCAAGAATTCGACAACGAAGAGATAGATAACAATACACAAGTTGACCCTCGATGGGAAGCCTTGAAGAAATTAACAGAAAATAATTAAAAACAAATAAGTAAAGATGGCACATCCTAAAAGAAAACAATCTAAGACTCGTACAGCTAAAAGAAGAACTCATGATAAGGCTGTAGCTCCAACTTTGTCACTTTGTTCAAATTGTGGTGCTTGGCACGTATGCCACACTGTATGCCCTGAATGTGGCTACTATCGTGGAAGAATCGCTATCGAGAAATCGGCAGCTGTTTAATCACACATTTTGATTAACTCGATTCCCCAACAAAGAATGTGATATTATCCTAAATAACAAGTGATTATTTAGGATAAATTTTTCATATTCATTCATTTGAAAAAGATATTATGATTAATGCAAAAATAACAGGAATTGCTTCATTCGTACCAGAATTCAAGCTCACTAACGATGACTTGGCTAAGATGGTAGACACCAACGATGAGTGGATCACCACTCGCGTGGGAATTAAAGAGCGTCGCATATTAAAAGAACCGGGAGCCGGATCTTCGTTTATGGGCATCAAAGCCGTAAGCAAACTTCTTAACGAAACCGGAACTAATGCCGAAGACATCGACCTTGTAATATGCGCAACATCAAATCCCGACTACCGTTTCCCAAGCACAGCTTCGATAATAGCTCATGGATGTGGGTTGAACAACTGCTATGCCTACGACATTCAAGCTGCTTGTGCCGGTTTTATCGTGGCATTACAATCAGGTAACGCATATATTAAATCCGGTATTTATAAAAAAGTCGTAATCGTGGCAGCCGAAATGATGTCAAGTATGACCGACTATCAAGACCGTAACACTTGCCCTCTATTTGGTGATGCAGCAGCAGCAGTTCTTCTTGAACCAACAGAAGAAAATATAGGTATCATCGATGGGGTATTCCACGTAAATGGTGAAGGTCTTCAACACTTGCTTATGAAAGCAGGTGGTTCTGTTTCTCCGGCTTCACACGAAACAGTTGATGCACGCCACCACTATGTATATCAAGAAGGACGCAACGTGTACAAACACGCTGTTACCGATATGGTAGAATCTTCTAAAGATGTAATGACTCGCAATGGTATCACTGTGGAAGACGTTGATTGGTTTATTCCGCATCAAGCTAATCTACGCATCATTGAAGCAGTGGGCGGACGCTTAGGTATCGACGAAAACAAGGTGCTTGTTAACATTCAACACTATGGCAACACAAGTGCGGCATCAATTCCTTTGTGTCTCGACGAGTACAAAAATAAATTGAAAAAAGGCGACAAGTTGGTTCTCACTGCATTCGGTGCTGGATTCACTTGGGGCGCAATGTATATCGTGTGGGGGAATTAATCCCCACACTCTCACGATAGCCCTCAATAGATAAATGCGGACTATCGGGCAAAAATGCATCATCCTTTTGATGCTTTTTTTTGTATAACAGAAAATAAACAGAATAAGCAGAGAATCTGCGCATTACTAACACTCAACCACTTACAATTATGCACAAGGCTGGTTTCGTAAACATTGTGGGAAATCCTAATGTAGGAAAATCTACAATTATGAATGAACTCGTTGGCGAACGCATTTCTATCATTACATCAAAAGCACAAACCACACGCCATCGAATCATGGGTATCGTAAACACCGACGATTATCAAATTGTGTTCTCCGACACTCCCGGCGTATTGAAACCAAAATACAAGCTACAAGAAAGTATGCTTGAATTCTCAAAAGGAGCTCTCACCGATGCTGACATCATTGTGTATGTAACCGACGTAATCGAATCCCCCGAAAAAAATATTGAATTTGTGGAATCGGTTGTAAAGTGTAATGTGCCAACACTGCTTGTCATAAATAAAATAGACCTTCTAAAAGGTCAAGATGAACTTGTGCAGAAGGTGGAACAATGGAAAAAACTTATTCCTAACGCCGAGATTTATCCTACTTCGGCAAAAGAACATTTCAACGTAGATACTCTTATGAAGCGTATCGTGAGTCTGCTCCCTGACTCACCTCCTTTCTTCGGCAAAGATGCTTTAACCGACAAGCCGGCGCGATTTTTCGTCACCGAAATCATTCGAGAAAAAATTCTACTCGATTACGACCAAGAAATTCCTTATGCCGTACAGGTAATTGTAGAGAAATTTGACGAAACCAACGACTCAATCCACATTATGGCTGTAATCTACGCCGAGCGCGACAGCCAAAAGGCTATCCTAATAGGCAAAGGGGGGACAAAACTCAAACGAGTGGGTATTGAAGCACGCAAAGACATTGAGGCATTTTTTCAGAAACGTGTCTACTTGGAAATGTTTGTAAAAGTAGAAAAAGACTGGAGAAACAGAGAAAATATTCTACGCTCATTCGGATACATCGAATAAACAGCGTATATTTGCAATATAAAACAGAACATAACGATACAAAAATATTATGGGAAACTTAGTAGCAATCGTAGGACGTCCTAATGTAGGAAAATCCACACTATTCAACCGATTGACACAAACTCGAAGCGCAATCGTAGATGATACTTCGGGTACTACACGCGACCGCCAATATGGTAAATTCGATTGGTGTGGACGCGAATTCTCTGTTGTCGATACAGGAGGGTGGGTTGTTAATTCCGAAGACATTTTTGAAGAAGAAATCAACAAGCAGGTAGCCATTGCTATCGAAGAAGCCGACATCATACTCTTTATGGTCGACATCACCAACGGAGTTACCGACCTCGACGACCACGTAGCAACTATTCTGCGTCGCTCAAAGAAACCTGTAATTCTTGTTACAAATAAAGCCGAAAAAGGCGATTCAATCTATGCCGAAGCTGAATTCTATTCACTCGGACTTGGCGACCCTTTCTCGATTTCGGCGATGACAGGCAGTGGTACAGGAGATTTGCTCGACGAAATCGTAAAACGTATGCCCGAAGATATCAAGAACGACAACGAACTTGAGAAATTGCCTCGTTTTGCAATCGTAGGTCGTCCTAACGCAGGGAAATCGTCAATTATCAACTCTTTTATCGGAGAAGAACGCAACATCGTAACCGAAATTGCCGGAACCACTCGAGATAGTATATACACACATTACAATAAATTTGGATTCGACTTCTACCTTGTCGATACTGCAGGTATTCGCAAGAAAGGAAAAGTTAATGAGGACATCGAATACTACTCTGTGATACGTAGTATACGTGCCATTGAAAACAGCGATGTGTGTATCCTTATGATTGACGCTACTCGAGGCATAGAAAGCCAAGACGTAAACATCTTCTCGCTTGTGAATCGTAACAAAAAAGGACTTGTAGTGTGCGTAAACAAATGGGATCTTGTGGAGGACAAGAGTCAGACAGCAATAAAGCACTTTGAAGACACAATCCGCAAACGTTTTGCTCCGTTCACCGACTTCCCTATCATATTCGGTTCGGCCATTACCAAACAACGTATTCACAAAGTGCTTGAAGAAGCCGTTAAGGTGTACGAAAACCGCCAACGCATATTACCTACATCAAAACTTAACGAAGTGATGCAAGAAGCTATTGCGGCATATCCACCACCGGCAACTAAGGGAAAATACGTAAAAATAAAATACATTACAATGCTGAAGGGAGCAGCAGTTCCAACATTCATTTTCTTCTGCAACCTTCCACAATGGGTGAAAGAACCCTATCGCCGTTATCTCGAAAACAAGATACGCGAAAATTGGGAATTCTCCGGCACTCCTATAAATGTATTTATGAGAGAAAAATAAATCCATTAAAAAACATTACAAATTTACTTGTAATGTTTTTTTGCTAATATAGCAATAATATTTTATCTTTGCAGTAGAAATAGTCGCATAAAGATAAATCTTATTAAATAAGAAATATACTTGAATTTTGGTTATAAATGGGAGACTCATCTGTGAAGAGCGGTCTCTTTTTTTGCACCTTAAAAATGCAACCACCAAATATTTCTAAGTAGTTTCAAATATTATTTCTTTGGCAATTCAATGCGGAAAGTAGTTCCTTTGCCTAATTCAGATTCCTTTACATAGATGCGACCTCCATGATATTCTTCTATAATACGTTTCACCAAAGTCAACCCAAGTCCCCAACCTCGTTTTTTGGTGGTATAACCGGGATTAAACACCGCACCATAATTTTTGCGAGCAATACCCTTTCCTGTATCGGCTACATCGATGAAAATTGTGCTTGTATTATTTGACACCGTAATATCTATTTTTCCTTCACCTTGCATAGCATCTACTGCATTCTTCGTTAGGTTTTCCATCACCCATTCAAACAAAGACATACACAACAGAACTCCACACTCATTCTTGTTGGTGTGAATATTTAGCTGAACACGTTGAGAAATGCGAGTTCGCATATATTCCAAGCTTCTCACAACCGATTCATTTATAAATGCAAGTTCCATTTCAGGCTTAGAACCTATTTTAGAAAAGCGATCGGCTATAATAGACAAGCGATTTACGTCCTTATTCATATCAACTACAATAGATGGGTCCAGATTAGTGGTTTCGAGCATTTGCATCCACGCCATAAGCGATGATATTGGTGTCCCAAGTTGATGAGCCGTCTCTTTCGACAACCCCACCCACACCTTGTTTTGCTCGGCTTTCTTGATACTCATTAGCGCAAAATATACTACAAAAATAAACACCACGAGTACCCCAAGAAGCACATAAGGATAAAACAGTAAACGTCGCAACAACGTTGAGTCCTCATAATATAGATTGTGGGTAATATCCTCATCTATCTGAATTTCAATGCGGTTAGAGGAGCTTTTAAGAGTTTCGAGTTTCTCATCGAGAAAAGCTTTGTTCACCGGCGACAGCATCCCATAATAACTTACACTATCGCTTGCATCGGGTAATTGGAAATTGCGATGATCAAGAATACTTCCATTCTCATCTACAAGAAGTACAGGAATATTATCATTAGCCTCAATAATACTCAATAAGAAATTCACATTAGCAGGCGAAGATTCAGATGCCACGCTCATCGACACAAGTTCTTTCGTAGCATCGGCCCATATCTGCATACGTCCACGTTCTTGTTCCGACAAGTCTTTAACAAGATTATTGGAGAAATACAAGAAGTATCCCACAAGCAGAGCAGATACCACCACAAGTCCCCACTTCAATACTCTACGCGAGCTATATATATCATTTAAAGCCATATATCAATAATAACCTTTTATGTATATAACTCACAAAAATACATAACATTGTGTTATTTTTCAAAAAAATTACACGATTATTAATTACGTTATATTATCTTTGCTTGTTAAATTGTGAATTTATAAATTACAAACACTATATACTCATCAATTGAAATGAGAAAATACAACTTAATTAACACATCGCTTGGTTGGCTTATGTTTGCTGTGGCAGCTATAACATATATGCTTACACTTGAGCCAACTGCAAGTTTTTGGGATTGCGGTGAATTTATCGCACAAGGTTACAAACTCGAAGTGGGACACCCACCGGGCAACCCAATATTCATTCTTGCAGCCCGTTTCTTCATCAATTTCGTAGGAGGCGATACCGCTAATATCGCATTGGCAGTGAATATAATGAGTGCATTGCTCAGTGCGGGAACTATATTGCTCTTGTTCTGGACCATCACACACCTCGTGCGTCGACTTGTTGTGAAAGACAGCGAAGAAGATTCTATTTCACTCACCCAAATGATTATTATCTTCGGTAGCGGTATTTGTGGAGCGCTTGCCTACACTTGGAGCGACACATTCTGGTTCTCTGCAGTAGAGGCCGAAGTATATGCTTTCTCTTCGTTCTGTACAGCTCTGGTATTCTGGCTCATTCTCAAGTGGGAAGACCATGCCGACGAAGAACATAGCGATCGTTATTTGATACTTATAGCCTATGTAATCGGCGTTTCGGTGGCAGTTCACTTGCTCAACTTGCTTTGCATCCCTGCTATCGTACTCGTGTATTACTATAAGAAATTCTCGCACACTTCGGCTAAAGGCTCTATCGCAGCATTACTTGTGTCGTTTGTCATTATCGTGGCTATTCTTTACGGCCTTGTACCCGGATTTGTGGAAATGGCTCAATACTTTGAACTGTTCTTCGTAAACACATTAGGATTTGGTTTCAACAGTGGAACATTGTTCTATGCTATCGCAGTATTTGCAATCTTCGTGTGGTGTGTATATGAATTATATAAGCAACATAGTGCCACTCGCATCAAGATATCGTTCTTCTGTGCAGTATTCTTCTCGGGAACACTGCTTATAGGCAATAGTGTATGGCTACCATTGACTCTTACAATTGCATTTATAGTGTATTTGTGGAAATTCTGCAAGAATATTCCTGTACGTTGGTTCACCATTGTAGCAACAAGTATTTTTGTGATTTTCGTGGGATACTCATCTTATGCAGTCATCCTTATTCGCTCAAATGCACAGACTCCGATGGATCAAAACTCTCCCGATAATGTATTTGCTCTTGCAAGCTACCTCAACCGCGAGCAATACGGCGACCGTCCCCTTCTCTATGGAGAGACATTCCAATCGGGTATAGTATACGAAGTGAACAGCGCAGGAATTCCAAAACCTATAGTTTCCGAAGGTAAAAACCTTTATGCCAAGAAGGTAAAAACCAATCCGGATGAAGCCGATGAATATGTCGTTATCGGCAAAACAAAAGAATACAAGATGAATCCCGAATTGAATATGCTTTTCCCACGTATGTATAGCGGAGCACATATTCAACAATACAAGGAATGGACAGGTTTAAAAGGCAAAATGGTAAATGCTACCACCTATGTAGACAGCAACGGCAACAGCCTTGCCACCGAACCTAAGCTAAAGCCTACATTCGCCGAAAACTTGCAATTCTTCATCTCTTATCAGATGAACCATATGTATTGGCGCTATTTTATGTGGAACTTTGCCGGTCGCCAAAACGATATTCAAGGCAATGGCGAAATAACACAAGGTAACTGGATTAGCGGTATTCCATTTATCGACAATTGGAGACTTGGCGACCAAAGTTTAATGCCTGCCGACCTTACTACCGACAACAAGGGACACAACGTGTTTTTTATGCTACCTCTTTTGCTCGGTATCATCGGTCTATTATGGCAAGCTTTCGTGAGCAAGCGAGGCATTGAGCAATTCTGGGTGGTTACATTCCTGTTCTTGATGACCGGTGTGGCGATAGTCGTTTACCTCAACCAATATCCTAACCAGCCACGCGAACGCGATTATGCCTTTGCAGGATCTTTCTATGCCTTTGCAATATGGGTGGGTATGGGAGTTGCCGGATTATGGCAGATTCTTCGCCACTATGTATTGAAAAAAGAAAAGCAAAGCCGTATTGCAGCTTGGGTGGCTGCAGTAGCAGGTCTTTTGGTCCCATTACAAATGGTGAGCCAAACATGGGACGACCACGACCGCTCAAGACGCTATTGCGCACGCGATTTCGGTAAAAATTATCTTTCAAGTGTCGACCAAAATGGTATTATTTTCACTAATGGCGACAACGATACATTCCCTTTATGGTATGCACAAGAAGTGGAAGATTATCGCACCGATGTGCGCGTAATCAATTTGAGTTACTTATCGACCGATTGGTACATCCAACAGATGCGTCGTCCTGCTTACGACTCAGCACCTGTTCCTATGCTTGCCGACGACAAGACATTTGCTTACGAACAACGTCAATTCGGATACTTTATAGATCCAGATTCTACTATGACACCCGCACTCAAAGCATTGGAACAATTCTATGGCGATAGTAAGAATGTGAAATACAATCTACACGAGTTCAAGTCGCCAAGAATGTATATCCCTGTTGATGCCGACGCAGCCATAGAACAAAACGTTGTTCCCGAACAATATAAGGACTATATCAACCCTTATATTGCACTCGATATGCTCAACGAGCGTCACACAAAAGTGGACGGAGCTATGAGTACAAGCAAAGTGGCAAGTATCGACATTATAGCTTCTTCTATTGCTGAAGGATGGAAACGTCCTGTGTATTTTGCAATGACTGTACCCGAAAAATACTATGTAGGTCTCACTCCTTATATGTTAAACACAGGTATGGCATACCAAGTAACTCCTGTCTCATATAACGCTTCAGGAGAAGCAGGCGTAAACACCGAAAAGATGTATGAGAATGTAACCAAGAAGTTTGCTTGGGGAGGTCTTGACACTGCCGAACCGGGTAGCTTGTATCTCGACGAGACTGTTCGACGTATGGTATCGACCACTCGTTCTACACTGCTCGACCTTGCTACAGCGCTTATACAAGAATCTTATTTGTATGAAATCGAAGCCGGCAAATTCAATTCCGATTCACCCGAATATGTCGAAAAGATGGCATTGGCTACCGACCGCGAAAACAAATGTCGCGAAATTCTCGATCTCATAATCACTAAGTTGCCCGAAGAGGCGTGCTCTTATTCACTCACAATGGGTGTGGACATAGCCACTCTTTATGCTACTTTAGGTGAAGCAACCGACAATCAAGAGGATTTGAAGAAGGCAGAAGCAATTCTTGAGCGTGAAATCTTGAAGTATGCCGAGTATGTGCGCTACTATCAATCGCTAAGTCCAAACAAGTATAATCTTCTCACAAGATATGATATGTACATCGACCGCGATTTGTTTGCATCTTGTTTGCGCTCTTACAATCAGATTGTAGACGAAGAAAAGATGACCAATATGCTGATAAAGATTGAAAATATGGGAGTCAATCTCGATCGCATCAACATTTCCGGCAAAAAGGCATAACCAAATATCACAAGGCGATGTGTCGGCAACGATACATCGCCTGCTTTTATTAAACCCAACATCAAACCCATGTTTATAGAACAACCGCCTCTTTTTTATAGAGTACTGTTTCCCGAATGTGTGTGGAGATTGCACCGCAAGCGCAAGTGTGTATATCTCACCTTCGACGACGGACCTATACCCGAAATCACACCTTGGGTACTTGACACTCTCGACCATTACGGAGTGAAAGCTACATTCTTCTGCGTGGGCGATAATGTGCGTAAATATCCCGAATTGTTTGAAGAAATCAAACGTCGAGGTCACAACGTAGGCAATCACACGATGAATCATTTACAAGGAATCAAGGTTACTTCACGCAGATATCTGCGCAATGTCCTTGAAGCACATCGTTACATCAAGTCTCCTTTGTTTCGTCCTCCGCATGGGCTTTTACGTTGGGCACAAGCCAGCGTGTTACGCGAGCATTTCACTATTGTAATGTACGACCTCGTTACTCGCGATTACAGCAACAAACTTACCGGCGAACAAGTGCTGAAAAACGTGAAACGATACACTCGTAAGGGTTCGATAATCGTATTCCACGACTCCCTAAAAGCCGAAAAGAATATGAAATATGCTCTACCTCGAGCCATTGAGTGGTTGCAAAGTAAAGGTTATTCATTCGAACGCATAAAACCTCAAGAATAACACTGTTTTGTGTAATCGGAAGTGACAAAAAAGACTCGCATGGAAGGAATAACAGAAATAATACGAAAGAAGGCTCTTGAATTAGGATTTGATGCCTGCGGATTTGCACACGCACACAAAGTGGATGATAAGGCTATATCTAAATATTCCGAATGGCTTGCCGACGGCAAAAATGATTGTATGGACTATGCCACTCGCTATCAAAACCTAAGAAATGATCCTTGCGAATTATTTCCCGGCGCAAAAACAATAATAAGCGTAGCCGCCAACTATCTTCCCTCCATACGACAAGACGCCCACTCACCACAATTCGCCTTGTATGCTTACGGACAGGATTATCACGACATCGTGCGTAATAAGCTCAAGACTCTCGAACAATTTATTGCCGACAATTGGGGGGCTGAATCGCGTGTTTGTGTCGACACAGCACCCATAATGGAAAAATATTGGGCAAGAGAGGCCGGTATTGGTTTCATTGGACGCAACAATCTTCTTATAATACCCGGTAAAGGCTCTTTTTTCTTTCTTGGCGAACTAATCACAACATTAGAACTCACACCCGACAAGCCTTGTACCCTGTCGTGTGGCAACTGTAATCGATGTGTCGATGCCTGCCCGGGAAATGCTCTGCTCTACCACAACAGTCTTGATGCACGTAAATGCCTATCCTGCCAACTTATCGAGCGTCGAGGGGAATTACCCCAATGGGTGGCCGAAAAGGTCGGAAACCGCGTCTATGGATGCGACACGTGCCAACTCTGTTGTCCGCACAATTCGCAAGCATCACCCACACATATCGAGGAGTTTCAACCTTCGACCGATTTCTTAAATCTCACTCACGACAGCATAGCCACAATGACACCCGAATCATTCAAAAGTGTTTTCGGCAAGAGTGCGGTAAAACGTGTCAAACTTGAAGGATTGCAACGAAATATTCTCTTAAATATCTTCAAAAATATATAAATTCTTGCATTTCTAATATAATTTGTAACCTATACCGACGATTTTTACATATCTTTGCGACATATTCAAAGTGAACACTAAATCCAATTTTTATGAAAACGATAATGAACTTAAAGAAATCTTTATTGGCAATCGCAACAATAATTGTAACCATTGCTTTCAGTGCTTGTGCTACCGGAGGAGAAGAATTTGACTACCCTGAGGACAACCCTGCATCAACAGGACTTTGCGGAGTTAAATGGGTGCTTAAAAGTGTTAGCGGAGGAGAAACAACAAATTATTCTGCTTATTATTTCGAACTTAACGGAACAGGTTACAGCGAAGAAAAAGCTACCGAAGAAGATGAACTAACAAGAAAATTATTCACATGGAAATCCTACAACATAGGTTCTTCTTCTATGCATATGCTTACTATCCGTCTTGAAGGCAGTAAATATGATTTATCTACATATTATAACGTAATAGGAGAAACATTGCGCCTAAACGACACACAAGGAGGAATATACACTTACGTCCCCGAGGATCAAACAAACAACGAATAACATTATAATCCATATCACAACAAGCGAGGTGTTAAGTTCGGCACCTCGCTTGTTCGTTTTTATTGGCTCAGCGGATAAATCCGTTGAGCCAATATCTTAAAGCAGTGGCATAGACACATAAAAAAAAACGATGCGCTATTGCACATCGTTTGTCTGAAATTGAGCGGAAGACGAGGCTCAAACTCGCGACCCTCAGCTTGGAAGGCTGATGCTCTATCAACTGAGCTACTTCCGCAAAAAGCAGTGGGCAGGGACGGATTCGAACCGCCGAAGGCGCAAGCCAACAGATTTACAGTCTGCCCGTTTTAACCACTTACCTACCTACCCTTGCATAAATGCGATGCAAAGGTACAAATATTTTTCGTAAATCACAAATATTTATTGGTAAATCACACCAACACACATTCACAAAACTGTGTATCAGTGGTTTAGAAAACCTTCTTTAAGAACGACATAAAGTCGAATGCTTTACCTTTATGTTCGAGTATAGCTTGTATCTCATTTTTTTCGCTGATGGCATCAAGACTCTCAGCAAGAGGTATAAGTGAACGCAAGAGTTGCTCTCCCGTACTTTGTCGGGGAATTATGTGAAGTAACGCGCGTCCCAAATTAATAGAGATACGTAATTCGTTTTCCCCCATTTTCGGAGTAACTTTCTTCTGATAGCGCAAAGCTTTGGTGTAATATTTCACTGCATCGCGATAATTTCCTATCTTCAGATGCAAATCACCTTCATTTTGGAGCGATTTAACAAGGTCATAAATAGCTTGTGTAACCCCTTTATTGGCTTTATCGAGATACAAATCGGTCGATAATTGATAATGAGCCAAAATATTCATCTGCTTCAAGCGTGAATTGAATATTGTAGTTGATGCTTCAATTGCATTCACTATTGCAGCTCCAAAACGCGCCTTGTTTTTCTTGGCAAGTTTTTCCAACAACTTTTGAGCCTTTACAAGTTCTTTTTCAGCCCGCACATTCTCGCCTACCTTGTGGTGCAACACAGCCAAGCAATACACCACACCTGCCACAAGTGCTACATAATCGATGTGAGAGCGGTCGGTATCCATCGACGCCAATACGCGCAACGATTGTTCGCCCGCCTCAAGTGCTTCAGCAAAGCTATTCTGTTCAATCAACAATGCCATATCGGCAAGGTACAACCACGCCCCACCAAGAGTTTCGGCATACGCATCACGATTTATTCCGGCAAGTTCCTTTTCAGCCTTTTCAGCCAAACCATTGTTGATAAGATACAGCACATACCAACGATGCACATCAAGGCTTTCTTCCTCGCTCATAAGTTCGGTAGGAAGAACACCTGTTTCTTCTACTTGTTCCTGCCATTGCTTAATATCGTTTTGCAATTCAGGAAAAGCCATATCAAGCGACAATGGTTTCATTCGCTCTTTAGAAATTAATGAAAGTTATTATTTTCGGCTTTGCTCTCCAAGATACCCTCCATGATGACGCTTAGCATATTCTTGCTTAGTGAATCCGATAGCATTCATCGTGTTCACAACAAGCACATCGCCCATCACTGTCATCATAGTAGTCGACGTAGTAGGAGTGAGCCCCAATGGGCACACCTCAGGAGTTCCGCCGGTAAACAAGCACACATCTGCCATCTCGGCAAGTGCGCTCTTATCGTTTCCTGTAATTACAATAAATTTCACTTCGGGATTAAGACGCTTGGCCAATGTTACGAGTTCGAGAATCTCGCGAGTCTTACCCGAATTGGATAGTAAAAGCATAACATCATTCTTTTGCAACACTCCGAGATCGCCATGTTGCGCCTCGCTTGGGTGCAGACACACAGCAGGAGTACCGGTAGAAGAAAATGTTGTGGCTATGTTCATAGCTATCTGACCTGCCTTGCCCATACCCGATGTAACAAGCTTCCCTCCCTTATTATGCACCTGTTCCACAATCAATTCAACAGCTCTTCCATAATTATCGGTTATCGGTATGTTAAGAATAGCCTGAGCTTCTGCCTCAAGTATTTGCTTCATCGACTCTTTTACTTCCATAATTTATTCTATAATTTGTTTAATAGTGCAAAGATAGTGCAAGCCAAGAGAAGAACAAAATTAAAACAAAAGTTTTCGTTCTCCACAAAGGCTCTAATCAGAATGTTTGCATATCGACAAGGCGTTTATAATAGTGATTGAGAGCGATAAGTTCGTCGTGTGTGCCTCGCTCCACAATCTTACCTTCGTGCATCACACATATCAAATCGGCATTCTTGATAGTCGACAATCGGTGAGCAATCACTATCGTTGTGCGATTCTTCATCAATCGGTCAAGTGCTTCTTGCACAAGGCGTTCGCTCTCGGTGTCGAGTGCTGAGGTAGCTTCATCAAGAATTAGAATAGGAGGATTCTTCAGTATGGCGCGCGCTATGCTCAATCGCTGACGCTGTCCGCCCGAAAGTTTACAACCTCGGTCGCCGATATTGGTTTCGAATCCATTTTCCGATGCCATAATAAAATCATAGGCATTAGCCACCTTGGCAGCATCAATCACCTGCTCCATTGTAGCACTTTCCACGCCAAATGTGATATTGTTGTAGAAAGAATCGTTAAATAGAATTGCTTCTTGATTCACATTACCCATAAGACCACGCAAATCGGCAATATTCACGTCACGAATATCTACGCCTCCTATCGTGATACAACCTTCGTTAACGTCATAGAAACGAGGCAGAAGGTCGGCAAGAGTTGATTTTCCCGAACCCGATTGCCCTACAAGTGCCACAGTCTTACCATATTCAATATCGAGGCTAACATTGTCAATAACCCAATCGTTTTGGTAGCGGAATCGCACATTTTTATATGATATGCTGGCTTTTGTGTTGCTTAATGCCACAGGCGCAACAGGGTTCTTTATAGGATTGTCGGCATTAAGAATCACATCGATACGTTCCATCGATGCAACACCTTTCTGAATAGAATAAGCAGCCTTCGACAAGTCCTTAGCAGGATTGATGATACTATAAAAAATCACCATATAATAGATAAATGATGCCGCTGTAATCGATGATTGTCCGGAAAGAATCAGTGTACCACCAAACCACAATACAACAGCAATAGTGGCGGTTCCCAGAAATTCGCTCATCGGGTGAGCAAGGTCGTATCGACGATTACGCTTGTTGGAAAGTTCAAAGAACACTTCATTTTCATCGTGAAAACGCTTTTTGAGTTTTTGCTCGGCATTGAATGCCTTGATGATTCGCAAGCCACCGAGAGTTTCTTCGATTGTTGAAAGCATAACACCCCATTGTATCTGTCCGTCGAGCGATACACGCTTTAGCGATTTACCCACTTTACCCATAATATATCCTGCTATGGGCAACAGTACGAGGACAAACACCGTAAGTTCCCAGCTCACAGCTATCATCATACTCAAACAAGCTATAATCATCACCGGATTCTTGAACATCATATCGAGCGACGACATCACAGAATTCTCAACTTCGGTAACATCACCACTCATTCGTGCCATCACATCTCCTTTGCGCTCGGTAGTAAAAAATCCTATGGGAAGATTCACAATCTTGTCGTAAATCATATTGCGAATATCGCGTACCACACCCGAACGTATAGGAATCAAGAAATATGAGCTAAGGTAAGCAGCACCAACCTTCAATCCGGTCATTACCACAAGAGCAATGCCCAATGCAGCCAATGCAGCCGATTGCCCCCAAGTGTCGATAACCACTTGAACATAATAATAAAAATTATTTACCGCTACATCTTTGAGCGACCCGCTTCCCCATTCCATAAACACATAGCTTGCTTCATTGATTTTGAACAACATTTGCAAAATAGGAATAATAAGCGCAAACGAGAACAATGTGAGGAACGCAGTAAGAAGATTAAAGAATATATTTAGGGCTAAAAATCTCTTATAAGGGGGTATAAATCTCTTAAGTATTCTAAAAAAATCTTTCATTATATAATTTGATTAAAAAAAATTAATGTACAAAGATAAAACTTTTAAACTTTATAGCTTACTTTGCATCGAAAAAAGTGTACAAACTAAAATTTTTAACAAAAAAAAGTGTACAAACTAAAATTTTTAATAAAAAAATGACTACAAATAACAAAATAATAAGTGTATTAGTGTGTGCTATAATGGCTTTTGCCCTTTCTACAGCATCAGCAATCAACATCAGCGGTCGTATTATTGATGCCGGAGACAAATCGGGGTTGGTAGGAGCTACAGTAAAACTTCTTAAAGACAGTCGAGATAGTTCGCTCGTAAAAGGTGTGAGCACTAACACTGATGGTTATTTCAGGCTTTCCGATGTAGGGCAAGGTAAATATATTGTAAGTGTTTCATATATAGGTTACAAAAGTTATAACAAGAAAATAACTGTCGAGAAAGGCAGCCGTAATATGAGGCTTGGCGAGATTGAGATTCAACCAAGTTCTATTATGCTTAAAGAGGCTGTCGTCACAGGCGTAAAAACCGAAATTGTGGTTAAAGAGGACACAGTGGAATACAATGCCGACTCTTACAAGACACAACCCAATGCTGTAGTAGAAGACCTCTTGAAACGATTGCCCGGCGTAGAAGTGGATAGCGAAGGAAAAATAACAGCTAACGGTAAAGAAGTTACCAAAATTCTCGTTGACGGAAAAGAATTCTTCTCCGACGACACTAAAGTAGGCACAAAAAACCTTCCTGTGAACATTGTGGATAAGGTGCAAGTAGTGGACCGAAAGTCGGACCTTGCACGTCTCACCGGCGTTGATGATGGTGAAGATGAAACAGTCATCAATTTATCGGTTAAAAAGGGTATGAACAATGGTTGGTTTGGCAACGTATCGGCAGGTTATGGTACAAACGACCGCTACGAAGCCAATTTTATGATAAACCGCTTCAGCGATGGTAACCAATTCACAATTCTTGGGGGTGCAAACAACACCAATAATATGGGATTCACCAATGGTGCAGCAGGCCGATTTACACGATATGGAGGAAATCAAGGCATCAACACCACCCAAAACATAGGTTTCAATTTCAATGTAGGAAGTAAGGACAGCGAAAAATTCCGCGCCGGAGGTCACGTGATGTACTCACATAGCGACAGAAACTCTCGCAACCGCAACAACAAGCAATATCTGTTTGTAGATTCTACATCATACAGTAATTCACACACCATCAATCGTGATGACAGCCATAATTTCAACGGACGTTTCCGATTGAAATGGGAACTCGACTCATTCAATACTATTGAATTCCGTCCTAACTTCTCATTAAACTTTAATGAATCAAACAAGATTGACTCTACACACACCTACGATGGTAATATGCGCGACGTGAATAGAAGTTTTAATCTTGATGAATCAACAGGTAAAAGCTATGAATTTGGAGGTCAATTAGTGTACAACCACAAAGTAAAATCTCATCCGGGACGCAGTTTCAGTGTGCAAGTAAGATATAGTTTCAGCGATGTGTACGAAGATGGTTCATCTCTTACCCAGAACCGATACTATCTCATCGACGACTCTACGCAGATAATCAGCCAAATCGATGACAACCGACGTTGGAACAACAACATTCAAGGACGCTTAACGTGGACTGAACCTATTGGAAACGTGAAGAATGCTTTATTCCTCGACGTGGCTTATCGAGCTAACTATCGATTTAATAATGCCGACAAACTCGTGTATGACGTGCCTTACACCAACAACACTACTGAGGTTGATGCAACACGACGTATGTATCGCTACAATTCTTTACTCGGCAACGATGCTGTAATCAACTATATTAAGGAAACTTACACTTCTTTTGCGCTCACAAATCCTACTTTGCTGAAGCAATTGCTTGATGATGAATTGGCTATAGGTAATCCTGTGCTTAACGAAGACGACAGCAATCGTTTCCGTAATAATTTCTTCTCACAATCGGTAGAAGTGGGGGTGCGTAAAGTGACCAAGGATCTTAATGCTTCGGCAGGGGTATCAATAAATCCATCTATGTCGAGCAGCAAGAATCTTACCAACGAAGAAAAGAGTATTCCGACTCGTTGGGTGTGGAACTTCGCTCCTTATGCTCGCGTGCGTTTCAAGATGTCAAAGACACGCTCTTTGCAACTTAATTATCGAGCAAGCACAAGCCAACCTTCGATGACTCAATTACAACCGGTAGCCGATATGTCGAACCCACTTCGCATCGTACAAGGTAACCCCGACTTGAAACCATCGTTCACTCAACGAATAAACTTCCGCTACAACGATTTCAATCAAGATGCTCAACGCAGTATTATGGCAATGATCAATGCCCAATACACTCTGAACAGCATCATTTCAATGACCGATTTCAATAGCGAAACAGGGGGACAAATTACTACTTATGGCAACGTCAATGGTGTATGGAACGCCTTTGCAATGGGTATGATAAGCGTACCTTTGAGAAATAAAAAATTCTATTTCTCTGCTCACTTAAATACTCGCTACTCAAACACTGTGGGTTACAACAATAAGGAATACAATCGAAGTGGTTCCCTCTCAATAAATGCCTCTCCCGGAATGACTTTCCGCTCAGATTTGGTAGAAATTCAACTAAGACCGAACTATAATATTCAAACAACTCACAATACTGTACAATCGCAAAACAATCGTACAATACACCGTTATGGAGCTATGGTGAATGGTAATTTGACTCTACCTTTTGGTGTAACACTCAACACCGACCTCAATTTCAGTGCATCTGAGGGCTATACCGATGGATATAACACTGAGCAATGGTTGTGGAATGCGTCGCTCTCTTATGAATTCCTTAAAGGACGACAAGCTTCAATCACTGCACGCGTCTACGATATCTTGGGACAAACAAAGAGTATCTCTCGTACAGTAAATGCCAACTATATTCAAGATAGCGAATATAACACACTTACACGCTACGTAATGTTTACTTTTGCTTACCGTTTCAATACATTCGGATCAAATAAAGACCTTCCTGCAGGCGCACGCGACTATAGCGGATTTGGACCTCGTCCGGGTATGCCGGGTCAGGGCAGAAGATAAGATTCTAAAACAACACAATAATACATAATAGTACATTCATAATTTGAAGTTTTATGGAGAAGATGCGACAGAAGTGATTTCTATTCGCATCTTCAATTTTTTCCACTATGCCCTAATGTTATTTCACCTTTAATCGGTCACCAGGCATTATCACCGATGTTTTATCGAGATTGTTACGTTTTTGCAGTTGCTTCAATTGCACTCCGAGTTTTTGTGATATGGAATAGAGTGTTTCGCCCTTCTTCACCTCATAATATTTACCCTTTCCGGCATATTTCTTATTTTTCTTTTTCAAATGCACAATCTCACCGACAACCAACTCATCACAAGTATCTTCAACATCATTTATCGAACGTAGTTTATCGCTTTTCAACCCACATTGTCGGGCTATTTTTTCATAACTATCACCTTCAGTAGCTATAACATATTTCAACTTTCCACAAAGATGCACTTCTCGTCCGAATTCTACTCGCACCTCAACACGCATTTCGGCATCATTCACCAATTTATCATCATTCTCAAAACCGTCTTTGTCGTAACGTGCAAGACCATATAACTCAATAATGGAAATGAGTTTTTCAGGGTACTTTCGGTCGGTAGCATAACCACATTTGCGCAAACCCTTTGCCCAATTCTTATAATCGGTAATCTTATATTCAAACAAAGGCTCATAGCGTTTTCTTTTGAGAAAACGAGAGTGGTCTTCATAAGAATCTTCCACTTTCTTATACTTACGGAAACATTCCTTCTTTTTATCGTCATCGTGCTTTATGGTCTTGCCTTTCCAAGTACCCCCACACTTTATACCGAAATGGTTGTTTGCCTCGCGCGCAAGACGACTTTGCCCGGCACCACTCTCTAATAATCCTTGAGCTAAAGTGATGCTCGCCGGTATGCCATATTTTTTTCTTTGTTCTACCGCAAGCTTTCGATAACGTTCAACATAGTTTTCATAGCTACGAGAACGTTTCCGGGCATCGGCCTCAAAAATCCCTCCACTTATAAATAAAATCGCTAAAAACGCACAAAAAACACATTCTCGATTGTTTTTTGAAAAAATATCAATAAATTTGCGTAAACTCTTTTGCATATATGGAAAATAAAATCATTTCGACAAAGATAGAGGTTTATTCTTATAATGAACTGAACGATACCGATAAAAATCTCGTTGAGAGAGCAAAAAAAGCGACCGAGACATCTTATGCCCCTTATAGCAAGTTCAACGTAGGAGCAGCTGTGTTACTCGAGAATGGGGAAATCATATCAGGCTCCAACCAAGAAAATGCAGCCTTCCCAAGTGGAACTTGTGCCGAACGAACTACCATATTCTATGCCGGCGCACGCTTTCCCGGAGTAAGATTCTGCAAATTGGCAATTGCAGCTTTCACCGAAGGTGAATTTATAGATGAACCTATTTCGCCTTGTGGAGCTTGCCGTCAAGCAATTCTCGAATATGAGAAACTCGGAGGTCAGCCAATAGAAATCCTCCTTGCAGGTCGCAATAAGGTGTACAAATTACAAGGTATACGAAGTTTGCTCCCCCTCAGTTTCGAAGAATTTTAAAAAGCACGAGCAATCCACAGCGGATTGCTCGTTTAGTTGTTTATATCAATATTTTCAAATCTTCTTCTTGAAGGCGCGACGGCGTTTGTGTTGAGTGGTGTCGAAGTATTGCCACTGCGATTGAACTTTTTGGTTTAGTTCAAGTTCCGGATTACTTTCGGCATATACATAACCATTACCTTGAAATGCAGGTATAAGCTCTGTAAACAATAATGCATTCACGCCCTTGCTTTGATATTCCGGTTTGATAGCCACAAGCATCAAGTCCACAACATCATTCTTACCTCGTAATGCCTTAAGCATATGCCACCAACCGAATGGGAACAATCGTCCGCGCGTCTTTTGCAAAGCCTTTGACATAGAAGGCAATGTGATACCAACCCCCACGAGTTCACCACTTTCTTCTGTAATCAAGCACACATTTTCAAGGCGCAAAATAGGTACATACATCTTAATGTAATGATCTATTTGTTTCTGTGTGAGTGGAGAATATCCATATAGAGGGTCGTAAGCCTCGTTAATAAGTTTGAATATCGCATCGCCATAGTCGGCTATCAGTTTCTTGGCACTTTTATATTTTGGAGTGGAAAGATTGTATTTCTTGCGGATAATATCGGCAATACGCGCCATCTTTTCAGGAATGACATCGGGAATCATAATCTTGAATTCCACCCAGTCAATTTCGGTTTCAAAGCCAAGCTCCTTAAGATGTTGTTCATAATAAGGATAATTATAAATAGTTGCCATTGTGCCAATCTGGTCGAAACCTTCCACAAGCATTCCTTCCGGGTCCATATCAGTGAAACCAAGAGGACCTACAATAGTATCCATTCCTCTTGCCTTTCCCCATTTCTCTACAGCTCCGATTAGCGCACTACTCACTTCTTTATCATCAACAAAATCAATAAATCCGAAACGCACATTACGTTCGTTGTATTTTTCATTGGTAACATTGTTAATAATACCGGCAATGCGTCCAAGAGGTTTTCCGGTAGCCTCATCAAAGGCCATAAAGTACACCGATTCACAAAAGTCAAACGCCGGATTCTTTTCGGGCGAAAGAGTCTCTATCTCATCCAACACAAGTGATGGTACATAGTATTCGTTTCCTTTATAAAGGTTAATCCCAAAATCGACAAACTTTTCAAGTTCCTTCTTTTTAGCTGAAATTTCTTTTACTACAAGTGCCATATATTTATATACTTAGGAATTAGGCTTTTTGCTCTAAAGCAAAATTCAATTCACAAATTTACTTAATTTTAATTATTATTGCAAATAAGTATCACCACTGCAACTATTATAATCACTGTGAGAGCAATATATATCTTGTCATATTTATGTTTATCCATAATTCATAGGTTCTTTTGAGAATGATTAAAATTGGAAATAAATAAATGGAGACACGTCTTCACTCATAAATTGTATTACAAATTGAACTACCACGATGAACACAATAAATTTCACCGCCCAATGAGAACGCACAAACAAGCAACTCAACGTGTTCCACCAACGTGAAGGCACTGCGTGAGCCGTTATTATCACTGCCATCATAATACACCACACATAACGCACTTCCACAAACACAGGAATATAATCGACGTGAAAATTGGTAAATATATTCTTTATTATCAACCACGAATCGGTCCACGAATCGGCTCGAAAGAACACCCACAAGAACGACACAAATGTGATTGTAAACATCCACGACAACGCACGTACAATCCAATTATCGGGAATACGCGAGAGCCAAGGTTTCGATGCTTTATGTATAGCCAATCCCACACCATGCATAGCACCCCAGAACACAAATTTCCACGCAGCGCCATGCCACAATCCACCAATGAGCATCGTCAAGAAATTATTGACATAAGTGCGTACTGTTCCTTTTCGATTACCTCCAAGAGGGATATATACATAATCTCTTAGCCACGACGATAGCGATATGTGCCATCTGTGCCAGAATTCGGTAACATTGGTCGACTTATACGGAAAATCAAAGTTGGCACTCAACTTGAATCCCATTATCAAAGCTATACCTATTGCCATATCAGAGTAACCCGAAAAGTCGCAATATATCTGCATCGTATATCCCACCACACCCATAAGACTTTCAAAGCCGGTATAGCCCGTAGGCGATGAAAATATCAAATCGTTGTATTGTGAAATATAGTCGGCTATCAGCGACTTTTTTATCACTCCAAGAATTATAAGCCAAAATCCGAGATACACCTCATCACGAGTAGCCTTATGATTTTCTTTTATTTGAGGAATAAAATAGTCGGCACGTACAATAGGACCCGCTACAAGCGCCGGGAAAAACGACAAGAAGAAAGCATATTCAAGCCATGTGGCAGTGGGTTGCACTCTACCCTTATACACATCGACAATATAGCTTATCGATTGGAAAGTGTAGAATGAGATTCCCACAGGCAGAATAATGTCGAGTGGCTGAAAATTTCCACCCACCATCTGATTCCAATTCCACAAAAAGAAATTAGCATACTTAAAATAGCCCAATATACTCAAAGAAGCCACCACCGACACTACCACACATAAGCGACGACGCAACTCACTCTTTTGCTTCACAAGCAACCGAGACAATGTCCAATCGAGCAACGATGTACCCACAAGAAGCAAAAAGAACAAACCGCTCGACTTATAATAGAAATACAAACTGAATGCCACCACAAACACAATCATCTGCTTGCGCTTATCTTTCAATGCCGCATACACAGGCAGAAACATCAAAAAGATAACCCAAAAGATGCCCGAAGAAAAAATCATTGGCGCATCTTTCTGATAGGTGAACAACTCACATATATTATGCCACAAATACTCCATTTCTCTCAACAACTATTCTATGCTATTTTTCATTAGGTTGATGCATAAACACGCGCGCCGGCTTAGCTGTCTGTGCCTCAGGTTTACTCATCTTGATAGGATGAGCTGCATTCTCCGGCATCCAACGTGCCACACTATCCATCCAGGCACGTGCCGACTTTCGAGTAGGGTGTGCTCCATCTTTGGCGCGATCGAATTGCATACCATTCGACAAGAAGAACGAACCATTCTTGCATCGCAACACATTTTTAGCTACAAGATCATTGATTCCGGTGTCGGGTTTCCAGTTTGGAGGGCCTATCCACACAAAAGGAATATCCCCAATCTGTGATAATATATTCTTTACATATTTATCGCGTTTATTCGCTATATCTCTCACAAATAATTCATTTGCACCAAGCGATACAAACACATACGTAGGCTTATACTTTGTGATGTAATCAGCCAACTTTGTCGAGTTTCCCCACACCTCCGAAGTAGAACTATACCATATCACCGAATACAGAGTGTGCCCATTCTCGGCAGCATAGGCAGCCAAACGAGGAGACAATCCTTCAAGCATAGAGTCACCCACAAAAAGTATAATTTGGGGAGTTTCATCTATCACTTTGGGCTTCACATCAACAGTATCAGCTTGTACCGCAATAGCTGAGTCCTCTACAGCTTTCAAATTCTCGGGAACACGCAACAAACGGTCAAGCATACCCGATGTCTTCAACTCAAAGTTGCCAATCTTAAAAGTATCAAAAGCCGAAAGTGCAAAAAACAGCACAAACGACACCAGTAATATCAGCCAAAATTCTAAATAATTCTTTCTCATAATCAAAAAACTTTGCAAAAATCGCAAGACTTTCGCAAATAACCAAATATTCCTCATTAAAATCATAGACAAACAAAAATGCATCCCTAAAAAAGCCAATTTCAACAACTTTTCAGACAAGAAAATCATGGAAATACAGAAGAAACTTAACCGGCGTCCAAGAGAAAAATTAAACTTTGAGTCACCAAAATCAATATTTTTCGCAAACTTAAACTAATTTTGCATTTGCTGTTGGACTCTACACAAAAAATGCATATCAGTTGAAGATAGTAAAAATTAACCAAATACCCCTTTTTATTGTTTATATAGAATAAAATCTATTGGATATGACTACTGACAATTTGATTATTCAAGCTAAAAAGTATATCAAAGGATATTTCGACCTTAAAGCCGAACTCGACGACGAGCAAACAGCTGTGCAGGCAGTAATGGATGGTGTGTCGTTCAAAGGCTCCAACATTATCATTCTTATTATTGCTATTTTCATAGCTTCTTTGGGACTAAACACCAATTCGGCAGCTGTTATCATCGGTGCGATGTTAATATCGCCTCTCATGGGTCCCATCATCGGAATGGGGTTCGGACTTGGCACCTACGATTTCGACCTCATCAAACGCTCATTTCGCAATATTGCTATGGCGGCACTATTCAGTGTTCTTGCTTCTACAGTGTATTTTCTTATTTCACCGGTGAGCGAAGGTCGTTCCGAACTGTTGGCTCGCACCTCGCCCACTATCTACGATGTTATGATAGGCTTTTTCGGCGGGCTTGCGGGTATCATTGCTCTTGCTTGCAAAAAGAAAGGGAATGTAATACCCGGTGTGGCAATAGCCACTGCTCTTATGCCTCCTCTATGTACTGCCGGGTATGGTCTTGCAACGTGGCAACTTCAATATTTTGTGGGAGCATTTTATCTTTTCCTTATAAATTCTATTTTTATAGGTTTTGCCACTACTGTGGGTGTGAAATTTTTGCGTTTCAAGGAGAGAACTTTCGTGAATGATGCAATAAAAATTAAGGTAAAACGATACGTTACTGCCATTATTGTTGTAACTTTGTTGCCGAGTGTGTGGCTCACGTTCACAATGGTACGCGACAGTTACTTCGTGAATAGCGCAAACAATTTCATTAATAACGAATTTGTTTTCCCTAATGCTCAAGTGCTGAAAAAAGACGCAGGAGTGCGACATGGCAAGAAATACATTAAGATTACTCTTATAGGCAGAAAAATCAATACCGACTCTCTGCGAATCGCGATGACTAAACGGCTCGACGAAAATCGATGGCTCAGAGGTACGCAACTGATTATACAACAAGGAATAGCTATCAATGAAGATAACCGACTCAACTCAAAAGAGATTTCTTCATCGATGTTTAATGAGATTTATGCCGATAACCAAAAGCGAATAGCACAACAAGGCGAACAAATCGACTCATTGAAAGCAGTGTTGGCAAGAGAATCCGAGTTTGAACAACTATCGACACAACTTGCTCCCGAAATTAAAATACTATTCCCTAAAGTGAAGGATATTGCACTGAGTCGAAACGTGTTTTGTACGATAAAAAGCGGGAAAACCGATACAGTGAATCTCGCTATTGTCAGATTGAACGGTATGATGAGCAACACCGAAAAGAAAAAACTTACCGAATACCTCAAAGTGCGCTCGGAAGTGAAAATGATTGAACTGAAAATTGAGAATTGAGAATGAAAATAACGATAATCAACAGAAGTGATCTTAATGGAGGTGCAGCTATCGTATCGTATCGGCTTATGAATGCTCTGCGCAAAGCAGGAGAAGATGCTAAGATGCTTGTTATCGAACAATTAGGAACCAATAATAATGTGATTTCTTATGCTCAAAAATTCACCGACAAATATCACTTCCTTGCCGAACGCTTGCAAATATTCTTGCAAAATGGATATTCTCGTGAAAACCTATTCAAAGTAGACACTGCCGACTGGGGACGCGACATCTCTAATCACCCTATGGTGAAGAATGCCGACGTAATAATGCTAAATTGGATAAATCAAGGAGCGCTTTCGCTCGACTGCATAGAGAAGTTATGCGACACAGGGAAACCTATAATATGGACTATGCACGATATGTGGGAGTGTACGGGAATATGCCACCATGCCTACGAGTGTACTCGCTACAAGCAAGAATGCGGTATGTGCCAATATCTCAATTCAAGAAATCAAAACGACTTGTCGCATCGCTCTTGGATGAAGAAAAAAAATCTTTTCTCCGCTCCAAACCTGCATTTCGTGGCAGTGAGTAATTGGCTCGCAAATAAATGCAAAGAAAGCCGATTACTTTCAAACAAAACCATTCACGTTATTCCAAACACTAACGAAATAGATAGTTTCTCCTGCCAAAGACTTGCTAATGCTAATCTTGCTGTGCCGGAAGGGCATAAGATTTTAGTTATGGGTGCGGCACGTCTTGATGATCCTATAAAAGGATTCCCAATCTTGCTCAGTTCGCTCAAATGGCTTAAAGCACACAAACCAAGTGTAGCACAAAAGATTCATTTAGTGCTATTTGGCGACATTCGAGATGCTTCTTTACTTCAAGAGATTGATATACCATACACTTATTTGGGACGCATCAATTCGGCTAAGGTAAAAGAATTGTTTGCTCATAGCGATATCGTTATTTCATCATCGCTCTACGAAACCCTACCCGGCACTCTAATCGAGGGTATGGCTGCCGGTTGCACTCCTGTCACATTTGGTAATGGAGGACAAAGTGATATAGTAGACCACCTTCGCACCGGATATATTGCGATGTACAAGAGCCATGAAGATCTAGCGTATGGTATAGAATGGGCAATCAATGCCAATCTTGACCGAAAGTTCCTCCACAACGAAATGGAAACACGATTCTCACCTTCTTCAGTTGTGGAAAAATACTTATCTTTGTTGAACAAAGTTAAAGAATAATCATATATGCAGACCGTTTTATTTCATCAAACCATATTTGGTCCTATTCACAGTCGCCGACTTGGGGTATCGCTTGGCATAAATCTTATGCCCAACGATGGAAAAATTTGTTCTTTCGACTGTGTGTATTGCGAAGCCGGTTATAATGCACAAGGTGCAGGCAAAAGCGGAATACCATCACGCGACACCGTAAAGAAAATGCTTAACAACAAACTAAAAGCTATGGTGGAAGCAGGTGAATCGCTTGACGTAATCACATTCTCGGGCAATGGAGAACCCACCCTACACCCTCAATTCAAAGATATAGTGCTTGATGTGATAAAACTTCGCGACCGACACTTCCCTAATGCCAAAGTAAGTGTACTAAGCAATAGCACTATGCTCAAAAAAGAATCGGTAATCGATGCTCTCAAGAAAGTCGACAATAACATACTAAAACTTGACTCGGCAATAGCCCCAACCTTCAGAACTATCAATCAACCCACATCAAATGATGTGATTCCCGAAGGTATCATAGCGCATCTTATGCAATTCAACGGGAAATGTATCGTACAAACTATGTTTTTACGAGGCGAACACAACGGCATCAAAATAGATAATACTACCGACACTGAAATAAATGCACTTATCGATGCATATAAGAAAATTGCTCCAAAAGAAGTAATGATTTACTCTATCGACCGCAAAACACCCGAAGAAAATCTCACAAAAATAGAAAAAGATGAACTTGAAGCAATAGGCAAACGAATAGAAGCGGCTGGAATTAAAGTAATTGTGAGCTAACCCGCCTCTCATAACTCCTCATTCCTAACGAAAATGATTTTACCCGAGTTTCTTAAAAGAGGCGACCAAGTGGCTGTTGTATCACCTGCAAGTGCCGTAAAGCCTGAATTTATCGACGGGGCTTGCCATGTGCTTGAACAATGGGGATTCACCCCTGTGCCAAGTAAGCATTGTCGCAACAATGCAGGCTACTATAGCGCATCTGTCGAGCAACGCTTGTGCGATTTCCGGGAAGCCCTTCTTAACCCAGAGATAAAAGCTATACTATGTGGAAGAGGAGGATATGGGACAATTCATCTCACCGATTTTGTCACAATAGATGAATTAAAAGACAATCCAAAATGGATTATAGGCTTTAGTGACATTTCGGTGCTGCATGCTATGTGCTATAATGCCGGGATTACAAGCATTCATAGCTCAATGGCAAAGCATCTTGCCTTATTCGGCCCACAAAATTACTGCAATAACAATCTATATAATATTTTGTTAGGACATCTACCCACTTACATTGTTCCATCTCACTCGCTCAACCGCACCGGAACTGCAATTGCCGAAATTATTGGAGGAAACCTTGCTGTTCTAAGCGGACTCATTGGCACAAAATATGATCTTCTGCTACCCGATAAGATTCTTTTCATTGAAGATATAGCCGAACCAATCTATAAAGTGGAACGTATTCTTTACAACCTGCGCCTAAGTGGAGTACTACAACGCCTTAAAGGTCTTATTGTAGGGCAATTTACCGATTATCGTGAACCCGATGCAAACGGCGACACTATGTACGGAATGATACACCGAATGATTGAGCCTTACAACTATCCTGTGTGCTTTAATTTCCCGGTGGGACACATCGAAGGCAATCAGCCTATAATTGAAGGAGCTAAAGCTACCCTCAACATATCAAAAGATGAAGTGAAACTTCACTTTTCTCTTTAAAGGTTCTTCCGATATTGTTAATTATTATAAAAATTTTGATTTTCTTAGTCTAAGGGTGATATTTTCTTGATATTATGTGTTATATATGTTACAATAATGTTACACAAATAAAACATAATACAATGGAAAGCTTTACACGACATTCTTTGAATCAGAATATTACAATCGACAAGATTAGCGAATGCATAGAGCATTTCGTTGACCGATGCAATAGCGCATTATCCTACATCATAGCCAAAACGTCACAGCTAAAGAACAATATTGCCTTTGCAATATCTCCCCGAGCCAACTCAATCGTAAAGATAGAGCATCTTCACAAATCGTGCAACAAATTAAACCCTCATAATCGTAAAATTTTCATTCTATACATAAAAGGGTACTCTTTTGATGAAATAAGTAGCCGATCGGGCGCAAAACGCCACACAATCACAACTACAGTTAGCAGCATATTAAAAAATATTCCCCGTCAAAACTCTATTTCTTAAATTACAATATATATATAAGCCGAACGGACTACCTCAATCGAGGCAGCCCGTTCTTAATCTTTAAAAGAATATTGAACTTTATTTCACGACAATCTTAGCAGTAGTTTTCGCTCCTATAGCATCGGTAGCCACTACTACATAAACACCAGCTGCCACATCGGATACTTGCAACAATCCATCACTCACCGAAGCAATCTTCACACCGGCAATGTTATATAATTCTACTGCTACAGCACCGGCAATCATTATGCTTTGACCATCAAATAGAATCGAAGACTTACCAATTATTACCGACTCGACAGCCGAAGATTGATTTTTTTCAAAATACAAATATAGTGTATTTTCCGAGTCAATCGCCCAAGGATTGTCAACTTCCTCGCCAAACCTATATCCTATTGAACTAAGGAACGACTCAGTAAGCTCAGTTTCCTCAATTGTAGCTCCTTCTGTACTCGTTGCATCAGCTTCAATTGTACTATCAATTACAGAAAGATCCGACATTACATAATTGTTGGCAAGAGCAACTTCCTTAACAGGGACTAAAGTTGGGTCCCATACCATCGATTCAATATCAGAATCATAACGAGAGTAACCTACTACACGATGCACCCCCTTCATTTCTGAAGCTGTGATAGTAGAAATCTTAACCACATTGCCGGCAATAATTGAATCAACCTTAGAGTCGGCTGTTGTAGACCAATCGGGCGATAATATTCCAACTACACCACCTACCTTACCATAACCTTGATTATTGGCCTTTATTGCAGTCAAGTCACCTTCGATAAAGCAGTTAAAGATTCCTCCACGCTCTGCGTTTCCGACTACACCACCAATAGTGTTTTCGCCCGTAATTGAAGCATTCACATGGCAATCTTTCACTACACAACCCGATGATGCATATCCTACAACACCGCCTACTTCTTTACCTCCGTTAATAACACCACTTACTGAACAAACTCGCACATTTGAGCTTGTTTGGATTTTTCCTGCTATACCACCAATAGATGACGATGCTGCATCAAAATCCAATCCTGTAGCCGAACAATTATAGATTTCAGTGTATAATGTAGCATCTCCAACAACACCACCCACTACTGCTGACGCATCACTTGCTGTTACCACAGCATTCTTTACGTGAACGTTGCTTATCGTATCCGACATAGCTTCAGCTACCACAAAACCTACCGTATAAGCATTGCTTGATATTTCCACTAATGGCGATTCAAGCACAAGATTCTTGATGATTGAACCTTCGGCAGAAGTAAACAACCCGCACATATTATCTTTACCATTAAGTTTTAGATTGCTCACAGTGTGATTACCACCATCTAACGAACCGGTAAAGCCGGAAATAGCCTTCCAAGCACCAAAATCACCTGCATCAAAATCATTAATAATCTTGTAATGAGCCGACAAATCTTGTGAAATCATTGACATATCACCGGCACTTGTAATCAGATAAGGCTTTTCAAGAGTACCTTCACCACCGGCACTCAATTTAGCCAATGGAAGGAATTCCATTTCAATTGTTATAGCATCTGCGTTTGAATTATAATATGGGATAAACATTGTAGGTGTATCGCTATCTAATCCGAGCAATGAACAAATACCAAGATCACCCTTTCCATTAGGTTCTTCTTGGAACACGCGCACAATTGTTCCATCTTCCTTCACGATGCGAATCTCATCAATCATTTTTGATGATGTAGGTGTTTCGCGTTGGTTTGCTATAAATATATATTCACGTTGGCTGTCGGTATCAAACAAATACGGATTCAACACCTCACCTATTACCAAAGGAACCCAATTAGCATTGACATCTCCCAAATTGAACTTCACAATACGGTCGATTGTAGCATTGCGATTAATCCAAGCATAACGCTGATGCACATTACCTTCACTATCAACTTCAGGTGCAGCAAGTCCCATTACATATTGGTAGCTATCTCCCACAGGACAACGGTCAACACTTGTCGAAATCACATTACCATCAATTTCGCTTTCAAAAGTTACCTCAGTTTCACAAGAAGGTATATTTACCATTGACATTGTCATTCCATCGGTAGCCAAAAACGCAATTTGAGCCGATTCGCCCGGGATATCATACATATTCATCCAATCGCTCACATTGCTTGCAATTGCTTTCACCTTATTTCCTGCTATATCGTACACATCGAATGATATTGCTTCATTCTCGGTCTGTATTTCAAACCCTGCTGTAGCCACCACAAGACGCATTTCGCCCGATTCGTCCCAGAAATTATTAGAAAGGTCTTTATATCCGAACAATCCCACACCATATTGTACCAGATATTGCTTTGTAGATGTTACAGGGATTGTCACCCTACCCACTTCAACGAAATTCTTATTATAAATTATCGATACAAAGTTATTATCTGGAGTAGGAATCATATCCCAAGGTTCTTTATAAGATGCAGGGTCAAGATATTCTTTTTCGTACTGAGAAAGTACATAATATAAATTGTTGTCTATTTCAAACACATTAAAGACACTACCCACCTGATATTCAGCAAGTTTATTGGGTACAGAAAATGAATGTTTCAATTCAGCAGAAGTTTTACTATAACCGGGTTTTGTATAAATATCATATTTAGATATCGTTTGTCCACCCTCTTCTACTGTATAGCTAAGCACACCCACAGCATCATAGTTATAGCCGGTGAAATATTTCACTACAGAGAAAAAGCCATCGTAAGTTTGCTTCAATTCCCCAGTAGCAATGTCATAAACATAAGTAACATACGATGTTACACCCGGAGAATGAATAAAGTGAACCACCACTGCCAACTCATTAGTATTGTTATTTCTATCAAAAAGATTGTTAGTAACCACATCTCCGACTAACACTTGATTACAATTCACCGTATCAGGTAACTCAACTGTAATTGTGCTTTGTTTTACTCCTTTGTTATTATACAATGTGATTTCAGACGACTTATAATAGTAATTCTCAATCGTGTTGTTTTGAGTAGCATACCACTGAGAGCCATCGGGTCCATCTAAAAAAGAATAATCTTGAGTTGGACCTAATGTGACACCTCGAGTTCCAATTTTTTCGTTCTTAAAATCTTTAATAGATGTAACCTTTTTCTTCCATTGATGGTTTCCAGGAACCATTATTGATGAATTTGTGCCAAACGATTTAATTTGCTTGCTTGCAGCCTTAGCTGAAAAGCCAGCACATAATGTAATCAGCACTATTACAATCATCGAAAAATGCATTTTCTTTCTCATATATTTATTATTTTTTTGATTAATCTATTGAAAACAAGAAACTTTCGGCAAAATTAGTTAAATTTAGTGGTCCGACAAAGACTTTTCCAAAAAGTTATACTAACTTTACACCTCATTTTATTTAACATTTATAATTTTAGTATAAAATATATGAAACGACATAAAGCAATCATCTTATTAGTGAACTTATGTGCTTTTTGTTTTGCTTATGCATCGGCACCAAATGGTTATTACTCCTCTTTAAATGGTAAATCGGGCGAAACTTTAAAGAATGCTATCCATTCTATCATACGACCACACACAAAACTATCTTATTCAAGCCTATGGAACTACTTCCCTACAACCGATGTTTACCCCGAAACAGTAAACGGCAAACATATTGTGTGGGATATGTATTCCGACAATTGGAACACACGTGAGTATTGGTATTATGGAGGAACTCATGGACTTAATCGCGAACACTCCGTTCCTAAAAGCTGGTGGAACTCTCCAAGCAACGTTGAGGCCTACGAAGCCGGCACCGATATTATTCACCTATTCCCAAGCGACGGCGATGCTAACTCCGCTAAAAGCAACTACCCGTTAGGCGAAGTAAACACATCATTAAGTGTAAAATTTAACAACGGAGTTTCTACTGTGGGTTATCCTTCCATCTCGGGCAGTGGCACAAATTATGTGTTTGAACCCGACGACGAGTACAAAGGAGACTTTGCTCGTGTATACTTCTATATGGCAACTTGTTATCAAGACTATACATGGAAATACACATATATGTTCAATAACTCAAGTTATCTTACATTGAACCAATATGCTCGTAATATTCTACTTGAGTGGCATCGTAATGACCCCGTAAGCCAAAAAGAACGCGACCGCAATGATGCTGTATACACTATTCAAGGCAACCGTAATCCATTTGTCGACGACCCAAATCTTGCCGAATACATTTGGGGGAACAAAATGGGAGAATCCTATAACGGAGGAGGCAATGGAAATGTAACAGGACCTGCCGAAATCTTATATCCTCAACTTGGCAGTTCTATCGATTTCGGACAAATAGGTTTAGGAAAAACCATTAACCTTGAATTATATGTTAAGGGGCAAAATATCACAGGCTCGGGCATCACATTGGTGCTTTTCGACGATAACAGCCACCACCAAATGTTCTCACTTTCTACCGAAAGGATTTCGGCAAGTGCAATGAATTCGACCAATGGTTACAAACTTACAATAACCTACAAACCAACAAAAACAGGTAAACACTCTACATGTTTGTATTTCTATGATGGTGGAATTACCGGCAGTGTAACAGGGGTGTATATTAATGGAGAATGTCTTGAGGTTCCTACGTTATCTTCTCCGGTAGCACTCCCTGCCGAGAATGTTACTACCGAAGGATATCGAGCTGTATGGCAAGCTGTCGATGAAGAAGTGGACTTCTATATCATCACTCGCTCAATCTACAAAGATGGTGTTCTAATTACAACAGAACAAGTAGATACCGAAGAAACTTATTATGATTTCACTCGTGAAATTGGAACAAGTGAAACGTATTACGTACAAAGTAGCCGACTTGGATACACTTCGCCTGCATCAAACACTATTACCGTAGCCGAGGGTAGTGGAATTGAAGGTATCGAAGCCGACCACATTCTGGCCGTTGCCACTCATCCGGGAGGTATACGTTTCATCTGTAACGAACCTCTTTCCAATGTATGTATCTACAACACACAAGGTGTAATGATAAAGCAATTCCAAACAGTAGAAAATGACCTTGCTGTGGAACTTCCTACCGGTATTTACCTCATCACAGCACACGAGTCAAATAAAACAATTAAAGCAATTATTAAATAACTTTTAATATCAATACACTAATATGGGATTCTTTTCTGACCTTTTTTTAGGAGATAAATGTAAATTTTGCGGTAATCGCTCCTTGAACGATGATTTGCATCACAAAACATTCTCATTCCAAATGAGATATTGTAATTCATGTAAACGATTAGGCATATATGGCGAAATTCCTCGTTGTTATAGATGCGGAACCCCACAAACAAGTTACGGACAAAATGAATATAACGTATGGCTACCAAAATGTCCTAAATGTGGATATATATGGGATGATGATTAAGAAAATAAAAAAACGCCAATGGCGTTTTTTTATTTTCTTTAAGAATGTGAGTTACATTCTATCTATGTGATAATTAATATATACACATCCTTTTTAGAATGGAGCTACATCGGTACCGGAGATATCGGCAAACAAACTATTAGCGAGACTAGACGCTCCTATACGGAAGTACTCGTTGGTCAACCACTTTTCACCAAGAACTTCTTTTACGATAGTGTAATACTTCACTGCATCTTCGGTGGTACGTATTCCTCCCGATGCTTTAAAGCCTTTCATAACACCATGCTTGTCGTAGTATTCCTTGATACACTTACACATCACGTATGCAGCCTCAAGCGATGCGCCCGGATACATCTTTCCTGTTGATGTCTTGATGAAATCAGCACCCGAATACATCGATAAGATTGAAGCATTTCGAATGTGTTTGGCAGTCTTCAATGCACCTGTTTCAAGTATAACCTTAAGATGTGCGTCTTTGCAAGATGTTTTGATTTCTGATATTTCGTCACACAGATCTTCGTATGCTTCATCACGATATAAACCAAGATTGAACACAATATCTACTTCATTTGCTCCATCAAGCACAGCAAGAGCTGTTTCGGTAGTCTTTACTTCAAGACGAGATTGTGAAGAAGGGAAATTAGCCGAACATACTGTCACATTCACTTCCGACACTTCAAGTACCGAACGAACCACTTCGGCGAAACGAGAATAAACGCAGATAGCAGCCACATTCTTATACATAGGATAGTTAGACTCAAAGTCGTTCACCTTTTGCACAAATGCTGCTACCGAGCTTTCCGAATCTTCCGAACTCAATGTTGTAAGGTCTATTGTATTGAGCAAAAATTTATACACATCAACATTCATATTCTCTTCGGTATGCTTTGCTATAATTTCAGCAACAGCAGCTTTTACCTTTTCGTCATCAACACACACCTGGCTATGGCAAATAGCTTCTTCATATTTATTGTGGTGTTCGTGATTACAATTACATTCTCCCATAATCGTTTATTTTTTATTATTAATTAATTTCTCATTGTTTTTATGACGCTCAGCATCACGAACGGTCTTTTTTTGAAAATTGCGTTCGAGTGCTTCAGTGAGATCGATGCCGGTTTGATTGGCAAGGCACATCACCACCCACATCACATCGGCGAGCTCATCGGCAAGGTCTTTTCCCTCATCAGAATCCTTAAAAGACTGATCTCCATATTTTCTGGAGATAATTCGTGCCACTTCTCCAACTTCCTCTGTGAGGATAGCCATATTAGTTAACTCACTGAAATACTGCACTCCATAAGTACAAATCCAATCATCAACACACTTTTGAGCCTCTTTTAAAGTCATTTTCCTTTCAAAATTTCTTAAAACACCGACCATCGGGTCGATATATTCAATTCTCAACAATCAATCTTCAAAGTTACTCTTTTAATTTTGAATCTACAATAATTGTAACTGGACCATCATTGATAAGCGATACTTGCATATCGGCTCCAAACACTCCGCGTTTCACTTCACGACCAACAAACTCTTGCACCCGTTCACAAAATTTCTCATAAAGGGGGATAGCGGTTTCATGCCCGGCTGCATGAATATAAGAAGGACGATTACCTTTCTTTGTCGACGCATTTAAAGTAAACTGACTCACAGCAAGTACCTCACCATTCACATCTATTACACTACGATTCATCACACCATTTTCGTCATCGAAAATACGCATATTTGCGGCTTTTGCTGCCAACCATTCCACATCTTGCTCTGTATCACCCTCTACTACACCAACAAGTATCATAAGCCCTTGATTTACAGAGCTATACAATTTACCGCCTATTGATACTGAAGCGTTTAGCACTCTTTGGATTACAATTCTCATATCTATTCTTCTTTTTTTAATCCTTCAACAACAATTCTTGCTTTTGCAACTCCCACCACTGCGGCAATATCTTCTTCAGTTGCTTCACGAAGTCTCTTAACACTTTTAAAATGTTTTAATAGAGTTTCACGTGTTACTGTTCCCACACCTTTTATACCATCGAGAACCGACACAATCTGCCCTTTACTGCGACGATTACGATGATGCGTTATACCAAATCGGTGAGCCTCATCGCGCAATCGCTGTACCACTCGCAACGATTCACTGTTCTTATCAATATAAAGTGGCACACTGTCGCCAGGAAAATAGATTTCCTCAAGTCGTTTAGCTATTCCCACAAGTGCGATCTGCCCTCTTAATCCTATAGCATCAAACACCTCTACTGCTGCGCTCAACTGTCCTTTCCCTCCATCTACAATCACCAATTGAGGCAAGTCTCCTCCCTCTTGAATAAGTCGGGTATAACGACGAGTAAGCACTTCTTTCATCGAAGCAAAATCATCGGGTCCTTCAACCGTTTTGATATTAAAATGTCGATAATCTCGCTTGGAAGGCACTGCATCTTTAAACACCACACACGAAGCCACAGGATTAGTTCCTTGTGTGTTGGAATTATCGAAACACTCTATATGTCGTGGCAATACTTCAAGGCGAAAATCACGCTGCATCGTCTTTAAAACGCGCATTGTGCGCTGCTGAGGATTGAGCTTTTCGGAATGTGCTAATTTATCAAGTCTATATTGTTGTGCGTTTTTTAAAGCTATATCAAGTAGTTTTTTCTTGTCTCCTATTTTAGGAACAACAAACTGAACTCCGTCCATTTCGGTTTCCGGTATAACAGGAACAATGATTTCACGAGATTTTCGGCCAAACTTTGCAATAATCTCAGCAATAGCCATCGACAACAATTCCTCATCCGCTTCCTGCATTTTCACAGTATATTCAAGCGTCAAGCACTGCACTATTGAGCCATTACGCAAGTGTAAATAGTTAATATAAGCACACGACTCATCGCGTACGATAGCATACACATCAACATCGGAGATGTGTGAACTCACAATTACCGATTTCGCACGATATTTCTCCACCAAGTCATATTTCAATTTTACCAATTGAGCCTCTTCAAACTTTAATTCACTTGCCAAACTCTGCATCTCAGCCATAAGATAATCACACAGCTGTTGAGTATTACCATTTAGAATTTGTTTGATTTCATCGATGAATTTTCGGTATTCTTCGGGTGATATTTCTCCAATACAACACCCCAAACAATTCTTTATATGATACTGCAAGCACAATCCTATCTTTTTACGTTCCACCATCTCCTTAGTAAATACGTGTCGACAAGTGCGAATAGGATACAATTCTCTGATAAGAGAAATCACCGTACGCGCCACATTCACATTTGAATATGGGCCATAGTATTTACCGCCTTTTTTTGGAGTCTCTCTAATAAGAAATACCTGTGGATATAGTTCATTGGTTACACATATCCACGGGTATGACTTATCATCTTTCAATAATACATTATAACGGGGTTTATGCTCTTTTATAAGACTGTTTTCAAGATGCAAGGCATCTTCTTCGCTATCTACTACAATATATTTCAAATCACGAATGTTTTTCACAAGAATATTCGTGCGTGCCACACTATGCACACGATTGAAATAGGAACTTACACGTCGTTTTAAGCGTTTCGCTTTGCCTACATAGATTATTTCCCCATCACCATCGAGATAGATATATACGCCTGGAGAATCAGGCAACAATCCCACTTTCAACATCAAGTCCTCACGATAGCCCACCCCAAATAATATATTAATAAGTTATCAACGAAGTAATTTCAGCATCGGCAGGGAATGCGGCACGGCCATTAAGCACCGATAATTCCACCACAAAATTGATATATACTTTCTTAGGATTAAGACTTTTTACAAGTTCGTAGGCAGCAGCCATCGTTCCTCCTGTAGCAAGAAGGTCATCATGAATCACCACAATATCATTTTCATCGATTGCATCACGATGTATTTCGATTGTGTCGGTGCCATATTCCTTAGCATATGTCTTGTTGATCGTGATAGCTGGAAGTTTTCCAGGCTTACGCAAAGGAACAAATCCGGCATTCAATTCATACGCAAGAATCGATGCCCCGATAAAGCCACGAGCTTCGATACCCACAACCTTTGTAACACCCAGATCTTTATACATATCACGCAATGTTTCACCTATTTCGTGTAATGCTTGACCATCTTTAAGCGCAGTTGTCAAATCGCGGAATAAAATACCTTTTTGAGGAAAATCAGGTATATCACGAATAAGACTTTTCACTCTTTCCATTTTGTTTTCTTCCATAATAAATATATTTATTTAAATTAATGTTCCACGTGAAACAATTTACATTTATCGCCCTAATAATAAGAGCAATATATTTATGTCGCTTGGCGAAATACCAGGTATTCGTGCCGCTTGCGCCACCGTTTCAGGGTCTATTTTTTCGAGTTTTTGGCGGGCTTCGGTTGAAATAGCTTGTATATCGCTATATTTTAATTTGCCTCGCAATTTTATATGCTCAAGACGCATCACTTTTTCAGCTATCATTTTTTCTCGGTCAATATACCCTTGATATTTTATTAGAATTTCTGCCGCTTCGATTATTTCCTCTCTACGTGCCTCTTCCAATTTGTCGATAAAGTTTTTTAATGGCTGTATCACTTCTGCAAGCTTATTGATATCGAGTTGTGGGCGAAGTACCAATGAGTAAAGCTTACACCCCTCCTTCAATGGAGATGTTCCCATACGTTCCAAATCGGCATTAATCAATGCCGGCTTAATAGAAAATTCCTTACAGAAATCAACCAATGCGTCACGCTGTTCACGCTTCGATACCATTAATTCATATCGTTGATTGCTTGCAAGACCTAATTTGTACGACTTCTCGGTCAGACGCATATCGGCATCATCTTGGCGTAACAATATACGATATTCAGCTCGCGAAGTAAACATACGATAAGGCTCATCTACTCCCTTAGTGACCAAATCATCAATAAGCACACCGATATATGCCTCATCTCTACCAAGCACAAAAGGCTCGCCTCCCACCACATTTTGGTGAGCATTAATACCAGCTATCAACCCTTGTCCGGCAGCTTCTTCATACCCCGTAGTGCCATTTACCTGACCTGCAAAGAATAAGTTTTGCACCTTTTTGGTTTCAAGTGTATGCTTTAATTGAGTAGGATCGAAAAAGTCGTATTCAATAGCATATCCGGGACGATAAATTTGTACATTTTCAAGCGCAGGCACTTTCTTGAGCGCATTAAATTGCACTTCAAGAGGCAATGACGATGAAAATCCGTTAACATAATACTCGTTGGTGGTTTCGCCTTCGGGTTCAAGGAATAGCTGATGTGAATCCTTATCGGCAAATGTCACAATCTTCGTTTCTATACTCGGGCAATAACGAGGTCCTATACTCTGAATCTGCCCATTGTAAAGAGGTGATTCAGGCAATCCTTCTCGCAATATCTCGTGAACTTCAGAGTTAGTGTTCACAATCCAACAAGGACGTTGCTTCAACTCTCGTTTCACATCGGGCATATATGAGAATTTGTGATAATCATTATCTCCTTCTTGCATTTCGGCAAGATCAAAATTTATTGAACGCGCATCAATTCGCACAGGCGTACCGGTTTTCATTCGCTCGGTTACAAATCCAAGATCTCTCAACTGCTCGGTAATACCATGTGATGCCGGTTCCGACACGCGACCGCCTTTTATCTGTACGCGCCCCACGTGCATAAGTCCGTTAAGGAATGTCCCCGCTGTGAGCACTACAGCTTTTGCTTTAAATTCCACCCCAAATGCCGTTTTCACGCCCATTACTATATCATTTTCAATCACAAAACCGATAGCATCATCCTGCCATATATACAGATTGGGTGTATTCTCAATAACATTACGCCATTCTGCCATAAAACGCATTCTGTCGCTCTGTGCCCTTGGACTCCACATCGCCGGACCTTTTGAACGATTTAGCATACGGAATTGGATTGCCGAGCGGTCGGTAACAATACCCATAAAGCCCCCAAGAGCATCTATCTCCCTCACAATCTGACCTTTAGCTATACCTCCTACGGCAGGATTACAACTCATTTGGGCTATTTTGTTCATATCCAAAGTAATAAGCAGAGTACTTGAGCCTAAATTAGCGGCTGCGCAAGCTGCTTCACAACCTGCATGTCCTCCACCTATCACTATAACATCATATTCAAATCTCATATTTTTGAAATATCATTTGTCCACAATGCAAGTGCATCATTTTCATGTTGTTCCATTATTTCGCGTTCTCCTTCACCCTTGTCATTTATACCACAAAGATGTAGCACACCATGTATCACCACACGCATAAATTCTTCGTCGTAATCCTTTGCAAACAACCCTGCATTGCTTGCCACAGTATCGAGTGAAATAAATATGTCACCACTTATTTTGCGCTTGGTAGAATAATCAAAAGTTATTATGTCGGTGTAGTAGTCGTGTTGAAGAAACTCAATATTCACTTCGAGAATCTTCTCATCGTTACAAAATATATAATTTAAGTCGCCCACACGACGATCGTGTCGTCGAGCCACTTCCTCTATCCAAGTTCTCACTTTCTCTTCATCGAACTTGGGCATTTCAATTTTTTTCGATAAAAAATTTATTGTCGACATAATTCTCCTAAATTACACACAAAGATAACATAGAATTGACTATGAACATATTTTATTAACAAAAATTCACACTAAGGCCATTTTATATACTATTTTCGAATTTTCAGACACATTCTTGCGCAAGAGAAACACAAACCTACCCACCTGTACCACAGCATATTACCACATTTATAAGTCGCTGAGATTTCAATAAAATTTTTCTTTTCGGGAATTTGGTCGAAGTTTTCAATCTATTTTAGTAATTTTGACATCAACTAAATGGTGCATAAGATGGAACAAGTTGAAACGTGGCAAAACGAACTTTACGCAATAGCCAACCCTAATAAAGTAAAAATACTATCAAGTTTTTTCAAAACAGGAAAAAACCAATATGGTGAAGGAGATATTTTCATTGGGCTTACAGTACCTCAAAATCGGAATGTGGCAAAAAAATATATCAACGCCTCTTTTGCCGACATATCCACTATGCTCTCATCACAGATACACGAGTTTCGACTATCGGCACTTATTGCTCTTGTTCTACGATTCAAGAAAAACAAAGATGATGTGTCGCGCCTCGAAATAATCAATTTCTATCTTTCACATTCTCGATTTATCAACAATTGGGATCTTGTCGACCTCAGTTGTCCTTACATTCTCGGTGAATGGCTTCTCACACATAGCCACGACATACTATTCACGCTTGTAAAGAGTACAAATATGTGGGAACAGCGTATTGCAATCGTTAGCACACTCACGCTCATTCGCAACCACCGGTTCGACACCACGCTTGCACTATCCAAGATGTTGCTCACTCACCCTCACGACCTCATACACAAAGCTACCGGATGGATGTTGCGTGAAGTAGGAAAACGCGATGTTTCTATTTTACACAAGTTTCTCGACACTTATGCACAATTTATGCCACGTACCGCACTTCGATATGCCATTGAGAAACTCCCCGACCAAGAACGCAAACACTATTTAGCAATAAAAAAAGTGAAATAGATGTCTATTCTCAAGATTTACTTTAATTTTGCATCTGCGAAACAAACGTTTACCAATTATGATACAAAAATTCACTAGAACCATTATAGGCAGTACGTTGTGTAATGTTGCCATTGCTTTTATCGTGTTTATGCTCGCAAGGGTGATATTCTATTTTGTCAACTACAGCTATTTTGCTCCCTATATGGATAGCGGTCTTGCCTGCGATATGTTGCAGGGTGGTATGAAGTTTGACACTACAGCACTACTTTATATCAATGGCCTCTACATCCTAATGGCTTTACTCCCCTTACACATAAAAGAACGACAAGGATACTATAAAGCCACCAAAATCACATATATCACACTCAATGCCATAGCACTTGCTTCCAACTTAGCCGATTCTGTGTACTTCCAATTTACAGGTCGACGCTCCACAGCCACTGTGTTTAGCGAATTTTCCAACGAGAGCAACTTAGCCGGAATTTTTCTAAAAGAAACACTCAATCATTGGTATCTCATCGTTATATTTGCATTGATAATTTGGGGTATGTGGAAGTTATACCGCACACCAAAAGAACAATCTTCGTCAAGCAAAACAGCTTATTATATCACCCAAACCATTACTTTTATAATAGCAATAGCACTGAGTGTAATAGGTATTCGTGGCGGTGTAGGGAAAGCAGTACGCCCTATCACCCTCAGCAATGCCAATCAATATGTAAACCGCCCTATCGAAACAGCGGTTGTGCTCAACACTCCGTTCTCTATCATTCGCACAATCGACAAAAAAGCATTTGAGATTCCCTCCTATATGCCCGACGAGGAAATGAATGCCACATTCTCCCCTCTACACCTTCCCGGCGACAGCACACAGTTCTCTCCTCGTAACGTTGTAGTGCTGATAATGGAAAGTTTCGGCAAGGAATATAGCGCATGGCTCAACCGCCACGAACGCCCCGAAGAATACCCCGGATATATGCCATTCCTCGACTCCATCGCACAACAAGGTATTACCTATCGCTACTCATTCAGCAATGGGCGCAAGAGCATCGACGGTATGCCATCGGTGCTTTCAGGGATACCTATGTTTATCGAACCATTCTTCCTCACTCCGGCTTCGCTCAACAAGGTGAGCAGTATTGCCGGAGAGCTTAACAATAAGGGATATTATACAGCATTCTTCCATGGTGCTCCCAACGGATCAATGGGTTTTGAGGCCTATGCTCGCGCTGCCGGATTCAAGGACTACTACGGAATGGACGAATATCGTGCCGACGGATATTATCAACCGGAGCACTACGACGGCACTTGGGCTTTATGGGACGAAGAGTTTCTGCAATTCTATGCCGATAAAATGAACACTTTCACCACTCCTTTTATGACATCGGTTTTCACTGCTTCATCACATCACCCTTATGTAGTCCCCGAACGATACAAAGAACAATTCCCCGAAGGAAAAGTACTTATTGAGAAGTGCGTTGCTTACAGCGATATGTCGTTGCGTCGATTCTTCGACAACATTAAAACTCAACCTTGGTACAACAATACACTGTTTGTTATCACAGCCGACCACACCAATGAAGCACATCACCCCGAATATCTCACCGAACTCGGATTATTCGAAGTGCCGATAATATTTTATGCTCCGGGTGACACTACCCTCACACCGGCTTATTATGACAACATTATTGCACAGCAAATCGACATAATGCCTACTGTACTTAATTATCTTGGTTACGATAAACCTTATATTTCGTTTGGTATAGACCTTTTCAACAACCCCGAAGGCAAAGACTTTGCTGTAAACTATATCAATGGTGTGTATCAGTATGTGAACGACGGATTGTTATTACAACACGACGGCACTAAGGCTATCGGGGTGTACGACATCACAACCGACCGCTTGCTTCGCAACAACCTTCTCGGCACACGTCCCGAACAATCGACAATGGAACACAAATTGCAAGCAATCATTCAAAGCTATATGCAACGAATGAACACCGACAACCTTGTAGTAAAAGAATAATTCACTCTTTATGAATTCGAAGAATCTATTTAAATCTCCTCTCTTTGTAGGGGCAGTGAACATTGCTATTGCATTTATTGCAATGATGCTCACAAGAGTTATATATTTTATTGAGAATTGGAGCAGTTTTGCCCCTTATATGTCATGGGAGTTGGCGACAAATATGTTGCGAGGCTCGTTAGTATTCGACACAAGCACAATTATCTATGTTAATGCTCTGTATCTTGTGTTACTGCTATTACCTTTCCACTTGAAAGAGAATGAAAGATTCCACAAATTCCTCAAATGGGTGTATATTGTGCCTAATGGCATTGCAATCGCCTCAAACCTTGCCGACGCTGTGTATTTCACCTACACAGGTCGACGCTCCACTGCCACTGTGTTCAGCGAATTTGCCAACGAAGGCAACCTACTCTCAATCGTCGGTAGCGAGTTGATTACACATTGGTATCTCACAGCAGCATTTATCATAATAATAGCACTTATGTGGAAAGCGTTTTTAAAGCCATCTGCAAGCGTTTCTACCACCAAGTGGAGATATTACACCACACAAGGAGTTTCGCTCATTCTGCTCATCCCTATCGCTATTGTGGGAGTGCGTGGCAGTATCACAGCCGGTACTCGCCCTATCACTATCAGCAATGCCAACGAATATGTGAACCGCCCTATCGAAACAGCCTTGGTTCTCAACACACCGTTTTCGGTAATTCGTACACTCGGCAAAAAGGTATTTGAAATTCCTAACTATATGACCGACGAGGAAATGAATCTCACCTACACACCGGAACATCGCCCTACCGTCGTAGCCGATTCTCTTGGAAAAAACTCTAATAAAAACGTGGTAATAATCATTCTTGAAAGCATCGGGAAAGAATATATTGGTTACTACAACGAAGGTAAAGGATATACACCTTTCCTCGACTCGATAGCAGGGCAATCGCTCACATTCAAATACTCTTTTGCCAACGGACGCAAGAGTATGGACGCTATGCCTTCAATACTTTCGGGAATACCACATTTTGTCGAAACATTCTTCCTTACACCCGCCTCGCTCAACGAACTCGGAGGTATAGCTTATGAGCTCGGTAAAGACAACTATTTCTCAACCTATTTCCATGGCGGGCACAACATCACTCTTGGGTTTAAAGCATTCACACACGCTACCGGATATGATAGCTATTACGGACTTGATGAATACTGCAAATCGGACAAATACAATGGTATGGACGATTTCGATGGCAAATGGGCTATCTGGGACGAAGAGTTTATGCAATTTTTTGCCGACAATCTCGAAGTGTCTAAGCAACCTTTCCTTGCCACACTCTTCACTGCATCATCACACCATCCCTACAAGATTCCGGAACAGTATGTCGACACATTCCCTGAGGACAACAACAATCCTATGCATAAATGTGTACGCTACACCGATTATTCGTTGCGCCAATTTTTCAATCGCGTAAAGACTATGCCTTGGTATCGCAACACTCTTTTCGTTATCACTGCCGACCACACCAACCTATCGGTAACCGACAAATACAAAACCGACCTCGGACTATTTGAAGTGCCTATAATATTCTATACTCCCGACGGCTCACTTGCACCATCGTTGCGTACCGACGTAGTTGCACAACAAATCGACATCTACCCTACCATTTTGAGCTATCTTGGAAAGAATGAACCATATCTCGCTTTTGGTAACGACCTTTTCACAACTCCTGCACACAAAACTTTTGCTGTGAACTATATCAATGGCATCTACCAACTTGTTCAAGGTGACTTATTATTGCAGTTCGACGGAAAAAATACTCGTGCAGTATACGATTATCGAAATGACCCTCTGCTACGCAACAATATCATAGACACACGTTCCGAACAACCTGCAATGGAACACCTTTTGCAAGCCATCATTCAGCAATATATGCAACGAATGAACCACAACAAATTGAAAATTAATTCATAGTTGAGAACATTTCTTACCTTTGTGTTTATGAAAGGACTTGTGGGAATAATATTGGGTGTCGTGATGCTGTTGGCGAGGTGTGGTAGCTCGGTTAATATGCAGTGGAATGCCTTTGGTATTTATTAGATAGGATACCAACGGAATAATCTACGCAGAAGGTTTTTTGTAGGGGTGTATAAGCGGTGTACCTAAACGGCACACTCTCTTGTGTTTATGCTCCTCTCCGGGCGCTGAAGCACCCGGTTACCACAGATGATGCCCTGCGGGCGTGCGCTTATCCGACATCTCTACGTCGGCGTGTCGCTTTGCTCTGCGCCGGGCTGTTATATATATCGCATTCAACAATACGATTGCTTATCCTAAAGCAAGGTCGAAATCATCAATAAATTTCTCTAAGTAAGGATTATACTCCTTGATTGAGGCGAAAATCTCTTGAGGAGTCCAAAATTTAGGGCGCTCAATATACGGATTAATTTTTACATTGATAACAAGCATATCGTTCTCAATGCTATCGCGCAAAAATGTCATAATATTGGTCTTATGTGCATTGAACGACTCTACTTGCACTTGATTTTCCACCTCGATCTCATACATATCGTCCGAAATCCTACGTGGCAACGAACAGCGCATAGTATTGATTATAATCTGCTCACGCGGATGCAACTCTATAAATTTATGCCATGCTTCATATAAAGCCTCTTCTGTGTAAGCTTTGGTACGTTGTTGTATAATCTTATTTGTTGTTTCCGATGTATTACCTCCCCTTGCATTTCGAGCATTGATAAGTATGCGAGGAACTCTATTCACAACGCGCTTGGTTTCAGTCTCGATAACAGGCACGTGTGATATCGTGGGAGCCGATACCGGCTGTTGAGTAGGAGTAGGGGTTGCTGACGCTATAGGTGCAACCGTAGTCGCTACGGGCTGTGATGCAGCCACAGGAGTTTGAACTGATTGTGCCTTAGCCACTGAACCTTGTCGTTTCACAGGTTCAACTTTACGCAATGTATCTGTACCACCATCACCGCCAGCAGGCAATGGGGTATCTTTATCAAAAAGCTGACAAAGTTTTATCAAAGTGAGTTCTACAAGCAATTGCTTGTTGGTAGCAGTACGATAGTCGAGGTCGCACTTGTTACACAAATCGAGGGCACGATAGAAAAATTGCGGTGTAAGTTTTGTCCCTTGCACAACAAATTGGTTAGCCACTTCTTCGGTCGTTTCGAGAAGGCATTTTGTGGCAGGAGTAGCAGCTACCATAAGATTACGGATATGCTCGCCAAGACCATTTATGAAAAACAACGAATCAAACCCTTTATCTCGGATATCTTTATAGATAAGCAATGCTTGTGGCACATCTACAGCCATAAATGCATCAACGAGCTTAAAATAATAGTCGTGATCGAGTACGTTAAGGTTGTCGATAGTGGACTGATAAGTGATATTACCTTGTGAAGATGCCGCCACTTGGTCGAAAATCGACAAAGCATCACGCATTGCTCCATCGGCTTTCTGAGCTATCACATTTAGTGCTGTAGGTTCGGCTGTTATCCCTTCTTGTGAAGCTATATATTGTAATTGTTCCACAATATCCTGCACTGTAATACGCGAGAAATCATAGATTTGACAACGCGACAAGATTGTAGGAATAACTTTATGCTTCTCGGTAGTAGCAAGGATGAATATTGCGTGTGCAGGAGGTTCTTCGAGGGTCTTCAAGAATGCATTGAATGCCTGCGACGAAAGCATATGCACCTCGTCGATGATAAACACACGATACTTTCCTATTTGTGGCGGTATGCGCACTTGCTCGGTAAGAGCACGAATGTCGTCGACCGAATTGTTAGACGCCGCATCAAGCTCCACAATATTGTAAGAACGTTGCTCGTTGAGAGCCTCACAAGACTCACATTGATTGCACGCCTCACCTTCGGGGGTGGGGTTTAAGCAATTGATGGTTTTGGCAAAAATACGCGCACACGATGTCTTTCCCACACCTCGCGGACCACAGAACAAATAGGCGTGAGCCAATCGCCCCGAGTCGATAGCCGCTTTGAGCGTGTGTGTGAGAGCCTGTTGCCCCACTACGCTGCGAAACGTGCTTGGACGGTATTTTCGTGCCGATACAATATAATTTTTCATAAGAAAAAATTCTTAATACATAAATTTCTTACAAAGATAACTCAACTTGTGAGCAATACAAAATTTTCTCCTTAACTTTGCAATTAGAAAACGACAAACCGACTTAATGAACGAAAAAAAATACAATCATATAACAGTGTTTTGCGCTTCGAGCGCACGCATCGACAAGGTTTACAACGATGCCGCCTATCGTTTGGGAACACTTCTTGCTCACCACGACATTGCTTGCGTGTGTGGAGCCGGTAATTGCGGACTTATGCGCTCGGTAGCCGATGGTTGCCTTGACAACAATGGCAGTGTGATAGGGGTGATACCTCGTTTTATGGTCGATAATGGGTGGTGCCACTCTCAACTCACACAGACCATAGTTACCGAAGATATGCACGAACGAAAAGAAACTATGAATCACCTTGCCGATGCTATTATCGCTCTTCCCGGTGGCTGTGGAACACTTGAGGAACTTCTCGAAATCATCACTTGGCGACAACTTGGCATATTCGACAAGCCTATTGTAGTTCTTAACACCAACGGCTATTACAACCACTTATTGGCGATGCTACAACACTGTATAGATGAGCAATTTATGAAAGAATCACACGCTTCGCTGTGGATTGTTGCCAACACTCCCGAAGAAGCCATCGAGCAACTACTCAATCACGACATCACCATCAAGATAGAATCGAAATATTGAGCTACCTATAATGACACAACAGCAACACACACACACTACCCCAATCGTGGCATTACCTCAAGGAAAAGAGTGTAAGCCATTCAAAAACAATCCGCTCGACGACACAGGAACAGTGGGATTGGTGTTGCTTGTGTTCTTTTTTATTGCTATTGCATTCAAAGGAGGATACAAATATATCACCGACATAGCTAACCACTTGTTTTCCATAAGAAAACGACAAAATGCATTTGAAATACACACCACATCAGAAACTTTCTTGATGATAGCACTGATAGCCAACACCTGCATTATGAGTGGATTAGCGCTGTATTTGGGTATAGATTATTGGCATCCTGAATTGCAAATATCGCATCACGTGTTTAAAGCAGTGGCATTCCTTACATTGCTTTATGGTGTGTTTTTCCTGGCGCAACTATTACTGTTTCATATATTGGGATTCACTTTTGCCCGGAGCAACGAAGATACACGCCTGTGGCTCGACGGATTCAAGTCCTCACAAGCTATTCTCGGGTTATTACTTTCGCCCGCTGTATTCATCAGTCTGTTGTATCCCTCTATAATTTTCATAATGATTATTTTGTCCATTATAGCCTATTTCATCACACGAATTATATTCATTATCAAAGGTTTTAGGATTTTTTTTAATAATTTTGATTCGTATATCTATTTTATTTTGTACCTTTGCACCGTTGAAATTGTTCCGGTATTTTTAATATGTGCCGGAGCATTTAATTTGTGTAAAACAATTTAGAAGCAAAACAGTATTATCGTGAGTATTAAGAAAATACTGGTTTCCCAACCGAAACCTTCATCTGAAAAATCGCCATACTATGACATCGCAGCCAAATACGGAGTTGATATTGTATTCCGTCCTTTCATAAAAGTGGAAGGTTTGTGCTCGAAAGAATTCCGCCAACAGAAAATATCTATTGCCGATTTTTCAGCAATAATCTTCACAGCAAGAACTGCTATCGACCACTTTTTCCGCCTTTGCGAAGAAACTCGTGTATCGATTCCTGACACAACAAAGTACTTTTGCACTACTGAGGCAATAGCACTCTATCTGCAAAAATACATAGTATATCGCAAACGCAAAATCTTCTTTGGCAAATCGGGCAAAATAGAAGACGTTATGCCTGCTATTACAAAGCATATAAAGGAAAAGTTCCTACTTCCTATTGCTGCCGATGCTAATATGAACAATTTTGCAGCTATGGACGAAGCTAACGTTCCTTACACTCCGGCTGTGATGTATCGCACAGTGAGCAACGATTTTACCGAAGACGAAGCATTCGACTACGATATGCTTATGTTCTTCAGCCCAGCCGGTATTGAATCGCTAAAGAAGAATTTCCCTGATTTCGAACAAGGCGACATTACAATCAGTGCATTCGGACCATCAACAGCCAAATCGGTAAAAGACGCCGGATTACGTCTCGATCTCGAAGCTCCGACTGCCGAATATCGCTCGATGACCGATGCGCTCGATGCTTTCTTGAAAAAACAAGTACAAGATTAACACGTTTTTACCTAAAATCAGCATAAAACAGAGATGGAGATTTCTCCATCTCTGTTTCTTTTCTTACTTTTGCAAAAGAAAATCATTCATACATAATGACAGGTAACCGACTTTATAAATACGAAAAACTTTGTAGCCGCACTGCAATCAACAATATTTTTCAGGGCGGAAAGTCGGCTATATGCTATCCGCTGAGAGCTGCCTTCACCATTTCGGCTGAAAACGCTCCAACTCAATTTCTTATCACTATCCCAAAAAAGAAAATACGCAAAGCGGTGAAACGCGTCCTCTTGCGACGCAGAGTGCGTGAGGCTTATCGCCTCAATAGAAACCGACTTACTCCTATCCTCAACAAACAGGGTAAATCAATTAAAGTGGCTTTTGTATACCTAAGCGATGAAATAGCCGACTACGATACCATCAACACCAAAATGCAGGCTTTGATGGATAAAATAATTGCTATTGTGGAGAAGGAAAATAACAAGCAGGAGGAACAACTATGAAACGATTCTTCTCGACAATCCTAATATTCCCGATTAGATTCTATCAGTGTTGCATTTCTCCATTGTTTCCTCCTACATGCCGATTCACTCCCTCTTGTAGCGAATACGCCATACAAGCCCTACGCAAACATGGCCCACTGAAAGGACTTTGGCTTGCTATCAAACGTATCTGCCGTTGCCACCCCTGGGGAGGCAGTGGATATGACCCGGTTCCATAACACCTATCACCACCTATTATGGTTCTTGACACTCACACACATCACACCAATCGCACAAATGCTATCATAAATGCATCTGTCAGCCATTTTAAACCCTCTGAAGGGAACTTTTACTCTGTAGGCATACATCCATGGCATATCGGAGATATTGACAGTGAAAAGGCATTAAAATCAATTTATTCTATTGCAAAGGATAATGCGCACATTGTTGCTATAGGAGAATGTGGACTCGACCCATTTTCAAACACTCCGGAACACGAACAGATTGTAGTCTTTGAGAAACACATAAAACTTTCGGAGGAGTTAAGAAAACCTCTTATCATACATTGTGTTCTTCGCAGTAACGAGATTTTACGCCTACATCGCAAGCACAAGCCACAACAGGCGTGGATAATTCACGGATTTCGATCTAATAGCAACGTTCTTCGTCCACTACTTGCACAATCGGGAATTTACATATCGATAGGGGAGAAGTTCAACGAAGAAACGGTTAAATCAATCCCTCACGATCGCTTGCTTATCGAAACCGACGAGTCGACACTCTCAATTGAAAAAATTGCAACCAACATTGCTATCATTCGAGGAGAATCTACTGAAAACCTTCTCAAAGCAGTACATCAAAACCTCTCCAAGATTTTCACTTTATAGCTCTATGTAAAACAAGCGAGAAGATGCTCCATTATAGAACACCTCCTCGCTTATCTGATATCAAACGTAATATTACTTGATTAAAATCTTTTGTGTGTGAGTCGCACCATTGAATGTGGCTGTTACAATATACACACCAGAAACTATATTAACGTCTATTTCGGCTACATTGTTTGCTTGAGCAACCAATACACCTGCAATATCATATACAGATACCTTTTGAGCCTTGTTGCTCATCACAATGCGATTGCCATTAACATTAATGTTAAATATAGAACTTACTGCATCTTCAATACCCGATACACTTGAGTCGATAACATCATAAGCACACAAGCCACAACCGGGGACATACATTACCACTCTGACTGTGTTGTCGTCAATCAACTTATAGTCTACCGGTGCTTGCATTGTTCCGCTGTATACATCGCCAAGACCTCCTTGTGGCAGTGTCCACAATAGTTTCATAGATGAGAACGACATATTATCGTCGGTCGACACTAAATTGAATGTAAATGGAGTGATATCGGTATCGTTTCCGTCATCACCATTTGAGTAAAGTACATATTTCTTTCCATTAAGTGTGAAGAATGTGCTACCATTAGCTTCATAACCTTCTGGAACGAGTGCCTTATTTTCACTGAAAGAGCCTTCCATAGCTCCGGTAGCAAAATTAAAACGAGTTACAGGTTGGTTTCCTCCATCAACAAACATTGAGTTTTCGTCAATCATAGTTATGCGAGGAGCTGTTCCTAAATGAGAGCCTGTATATACCGATGCAAGTGTACAAGTTTCTTCCTTAGTTTGATTGCCATTTTCAAATGTCCAACGCATAATGTTTTTAGACTCTCTTATTGCAGCATATACCTTAAAGTTTCCTGTGGTTACATCTCCCCATAGTGCCACGTGGTCAATACGATAGGATTTACTTGTAGATAAAGAAGCAACCTTAGTCACCGCACCTGTTTCCAAGTCCACCAACATAACCACCAAAGGAGTTCCACTGATGTTCAGCGAAAGATTTGTGATGCACACATTACCCTTGCTATCCTTGATTACATCATTACATGGATAGTAACCCATACTTGCTTCGTCCCCAAGCACTAAGTCGCCTGTATGTTCACCTGTGTGAATGTTATATTTGCGAAGATACGTTTTTGAACCCGAAGAATTTTCATCACGACCTGACAAATAAACGTATTCACCTGCCACACACATACCACGATTAAATCCTCCATTGCTGCCAAAAGTGATATTTTCGTAACCTTCACGAATAGAGCGGAACCAAACACTTTCCACACTCATTTCACCCACATTACTATATGTGTCGTTATCAGTCATAATTTGATAACCAGGTTCATCATTTCCTACTGTAATCTTTGTAACATTAAATGAACGAACCTCTGAAACACTTGTTTTTATTCGGCTACCTTTCACAAGCACTCTCCAATATGAAGTACCCATACCAAACATTGAAGCATTCACCTTTATCGACACATTTTCTGCCGATTTATTATAGCTCAAATCGGTGCTATATTTTACATTTGAGAAATCGCTTGATGTTGACACTTCAAGAGTATAGCTTTCCACATCACCTGATACGTTCTTCCACACAAAAGTACATTCTTCTTCAATAGAGGCACCATTATCCGGAGAAGAAAGAACTGCTACAGGACCTGCTACACGTGTTGGAGCTATAAATGATGCTACATCACTTACAGTTTCAAGTTTCTTTGGTTGTATAGAACGAATGCGCCAATAATAAGTCTTAGCGTCTTCAAGAACACTTAAATCTATTGTTACAGAATTAGTCTTAATATTATTTTGACTATAAATAACGTCACTCATTTGAGCGTCTGCACCGATTTCAAGTGTGTAAGTTCCATCGGCAATAGCACCCCAAGAGAATTCTGTGTCCCAAGTTGTTGTGGCTCCATTTATCGGAGACACAAGAGTAACCTTATCGGATTCTCCTTCAGGATAATTTACCACAGCCACTGTGTGCTCCTTGCTATAACCATCTAATACACATACAGCATACCAATAATTAGCTTGCCTTTCGGTTGCAACAGGATATGATGTGCCATAAACCACCTTTTGCAAATACTTAACATCAATGCCATCACCATCTGCTGCCATAGCTTCGTTATATGTTACCGACATTGGTACAGCATACACAGTGTAACGAATAATCGAATTACCATTCTTGGTTGCATCCCAAGTAAGTGTACCATTGCTGTATGCTAGATTTGACACTTTATCGTATTTCGCTCCCGACTTCCAAGTGATTTCAGGAGAAAGACATGGAGTAGAATACACATCGCTCTTCAAGTGAGAACGCGTACCTGCTGTAAGGTTCTTAGTACTATAATACACACTACCACATGCATTGTTTTCTACATATTGACGATTGAATGATACTTGCTTTGCCAATTCGGTCCAGCTTGATTGAGTATCACTGCTCGCTATGTACGATACTGAGTGACTTGCATAATAGTGCAATCCAAAGTAATCGGCTGCATAGCTCCACCATTTTGTCAACGGGCCAAAAGGAGCCGATGAGTGAGTAGTCAACCAATAACATTGTGGAGAAATGAAGTCGATAGTTCCCTCTTCAAGCCATGCTAATGGGTCTGAATAGATTTGCGCATATTGCCAATCGCTTGATGTTACACCATAAGAAGAAGGTGTTTTAAGCCCACTGTAACGGCTTACGGATTTACTTGATACTCCTGCCGGAGAAATACCGAAACGCACATCAGGACGAAGCTCCTTGATAGCATTATAACAGTCGGCCACCATATCGTTCACGTTGCGACGACGCCAATCTCCTATCGACATCGTTGTGCCACTCGCTTTGTAAAGGCTATAGTCGGGGGCAGAACTGCTTTCGGTAGTACCACCGCTCGCATAGAAGTAGTCGTCAAACAAGATACCATCTATATTGTAGTTGTTCAATATTTCCTTTATGACATTAACGATAAGTTGACGTGTTTCGGGAAGGCCAGGATTGAATGTGATATATTCAGGACTGTTGGTTCCGGCTATTAACATACCTTTTTCTTGCCAATCTTTATCCATATCGGTATTCCAAGTAGAACCAGAACTCCAACGATAAGGATTCAGCCACACATAAGCCTCAAGACCTCGCTTGTGAGCTTCTTCCACAAAGAATGCAAGAGGGTCCCAGCCCGGGCTTACACCACGAGTACCCGATACGTAACTTGACCATGGAGCATATTCTGATGGATACATAGCATCACCCATCGAACGCACTTGAAAACAAGTACCCGTCATGTTCAAGTCTTCAAGCTTATCAAGATAAGAAATCATTTGATTCTTTTGAGTTGTTTGGGTTGATTCAGATGTACCTGTGGTAGAAGGCCAATCAATACCCCACACAGTAGTAAACCACGAAGAGCGCATTTCACGTTTTGGGTTTGCAGCAAATAATGTTCCTGCTACAACTACAGTAGCCAATAGAGCAGAAAAAATACGTTGTTTTGACATTTTTGTGTTATTTGTTGTTAGTTTGCTTGCAAATTTAGTATAATTCAAGAGAAATTTAAAACTTTGCTAATTATTTATGATTATATTCAGCACATTTTCAACTTTGTAAATCTTAGTACTTTGATAAAAGCACACTTCACACTTATAAAAAAGCGTAGCGAATACTTTTTATCCTATTCGCTACGCCCTGTAAAAATTTAGTTTATTACTATTATTTTATGATGACTTTTTGGGTATATAATTTTCCGTTAGCCACCACTTTCACAACATACAAACCAGCCGATAAATTATCGGTTTTAACACTTGATGTATTCTTGTCAAAAGCAACTTGTGAGCCTGTCATATTGTAAACTGCTGCCGATTGAGCTTGTTCCGACAAAGCAACATAGTTTCCATACACCTTGATTGACAAACGGCGTTCCTCGTTAAAAAGATTGTCAACACCGCTAATACTTGTATCCTTGATGTCGTATGCACAAAGTCCGCTACCCGATACATACAAGAAGATTCTCACTGTATTATCGTTTATCTTCACATAGTCAACCGGAGCATGCATACTGCCGTTGGAAGAATATCCAAGTCCATCTTTTGGCAAATTCCATAGTAATTTCATAGAAGAGAACGACATATTTTCATCTGCCGACACCACATTGAAAGTCCAAGGAATGGTTGAACTCTCATCTCCGTAAGAATACACAACATATTTCTCACCATTTAAAGAGAAGAACGTACAGCCGTTACCTTTGGTGTTTGTAGGAGCAAAAACCATATTGTTCTTAAATGAATCTTCCATTGCTCCTGTGGCAAAATTATAACGAATCACAGATGTCGTTCCTCCATCAACTAATATAGAATTTTCGTCAATCATAGTAATTGTAGGGGCTGTGCCGAAGTTAGAGCCTTGATATATTTCACTAACGGTTTTAATTTCTTCTTTGGTTTGATTTCCATTGGTGAAAGTCCAACGCATTATCTTGTTTTCGTTACGTATTGCCGCATATATTTTGAAATTGCCGGTGGTAACATCACCCCATAAAGCTATATGGTCGATACGATAAGACTTTGAAGTGGAAATCTTTGCTACTTGAGTCACAGCACCTGTTTCGGTATCTACCATAAACACTTTAAGTGGAGTAGAAGATGCATTAAGCGTAAGATTTGTTATACAAATATTACCCTCGCTATCCTTGATTACATCGTTACATGGGTAGTATCCCGTTTTCACATCATCGCTGAGAAGGATGTCGCCCATGTGTTCACCTGTATTTATATTATAACGACGCAAGTAGCTATCTGCTCCCGATGAGTTGTCGCTACGTCCCGATAGATACACATAATCATTGGTTGCACACATACCACGATTATACGAACCGGAATTTTCAAAAGAGATATTGTCGTAATCCTCTAAAATAGAACGCATCCACACACTTTCCACACTTATATCTCCCACGTTGTCATAACTATTGTTATCTTTTTTAATAGAATATCCGGGTTCAAAAGCTCCTACCGAGATTTTTGTAATCGTAAATGAACGAACCTCAGAATATCCCGGAGTGATGTGCGTGCCTTTAGATAGTACTCTCCAATAGAAAGTACCTTTCCCCAACAAAGATGCATTGATTGTGTGAGAAACAGTTTCAGTCGACGGATTATATTCTATATCGGCAGAATAAGCAATCGAAGAGAAGTTGTGTTCTTTTGATACTTCAATTGTGTAATAGTCAAAATCACCATTATTTGAATTCCAACTGAAATTACATTCATCTTCTATTTCTGCACCGTTTTCAGGGGTAACAAGTTGTTGACTCGGTCCTACTGTACGTTCAGGAGTGGTGAATGTGGCATACTCGCTCACCGATTCCAATTTCTTTGGTTGAGAAGCGCGTATTCTCCAATAATATGTTTTAGTGCTTTCAAGTGAACCTAAATCCACAGTTGCAGAATTGGTAGAGATGTTTAACTCTTGTAATACAATGTTTTCAAAAGATGCATCGCTTGCAATATCGAGATTGAATGTTGCATTTTCAACATCACTCCACGAGAAAGTCATATCCCATGTTGTGGTAGCTCCACCAATAGGCGAGTTCAATGTTGCTTTTTCTGAATCTCCCTCAGGATAACCTGCTACTGTTATTTCATGCTCTTTACTATATCCGTCGAACACGCACACTGCATAATAGTAGTTCGCCTGCTTATCTTCGGCAACAGTGTAAGATGTACCATACACCACCTTTTGCAAGTATTGAACGTCGATACCATCGCCATCGGCTGCTTTTGCCTTATCTATGCTAACAGAGTTAGGTATAGCATACACTGTGTAACGTATTATAGCATTATCATTGACCGTTGGACTCCAGGTAAGAGTGCCATTGTTATAAATAAGATTCTCAACTTTGCCGTATGATTTGCCCGACTTCCATGTAATCTCAGGAGAAAGACATGGAGTAGAATACACATCATTAACAAGACTGCTTAAACCACTCTTAAATGTATTGGTGTTGTAGAAGATACTACCACAATTATTGTTTTTTACGTATGTACGATTGTGCTTTATTTGCTTCACAATTTCACTTACTCCCCAACCGGAATTACTTACTTTATAAGATGCCTGACTTGCATAATAGTGGCAATTTAATTTATCGGCAGCATCGCTCCACCAGTGGGTTAATTCTTCATATCCATTTGTTGAGTGTGTTGTTTCCCAATAAAGCTGTGGAGAGATGAAATCAATAGTTCCTTCTGCCATCCATGCCAATGGATCACAATATATTTGAGCATACTGCCAATCGCTTGCCGATGAACCATAAGAAGAAACCGATGGAAGACCGTATTTACTTGCCGATTTGTGAGATACTCCGGCAGGGCCGATACCAAAACGCACATCAGGACGCAACTCCTTAATGGTATTATAACAATCGGCAACCATATCATTTACGTTGCGACGGCGCCAATCACCTATCGACATTGTGGTGCCACTTGCTTTATAGTGGCTGTAATCGGGAGCCGAAGAAGATTCTGTTGTTCCTCCACTTGGATAGAAATAGTCATCGAACAGCATACCATCGATAGCATAATTAGTAACTATTTCCTTTATCACGTTCACAATAAGTTCACGTGTTTCGGGTAGAGCGGGATTGAATGTTACATAAGTTCCATTATCACCCACGATAAGCATATCCTTGTTTTTCCATTCTTTGTCTTGTTCTGTTGACCATGAATTAATACCATCAGAACTCCAACGGTATGGATTCAGCCACACATAAGCTTCGATACCACGTTTGTGACATTCCTCAACAAAGAACGCTAATGGATCCCAACCCGGATCTTTGCCACGAGTACCACTGATATAACTTGACCAAGGAGCATATTGAGATGGATATGCAGCATCGCCCATTGTGCGTATATGCAAGCATGTTGTTGTCATATTCAATGCTTCAAGGTTATCCAAATACGCAAGCATTTCTTTCTTTTGAGCAGCTTGAGCCGAAGCTGACGTACCTTTTGTAGAAGGCCAATCGATGTTTTTAACCAAGGTAAGCCACGTCGAGCGCATCTCACGTTTAGGGTTTGCCGCATAAGCACTTCCCACAAGCATTATCATAGCCAATAATGCCGAAAAAAAACATTTTCTATTCATATTTTTAGTTTTAAGATTTATTACTTACCCAATATAGTATTTGCTAACGACATAACATCACTCACATCAATAGTACCATCATTATTGATGTCAGCTACTGAAACATCAAAATTATCTACCGTTTTTCCAAGTATATAATTTGCCAACGACATTACGTCACTTACATCTACTGTGCCATCATTATTAACATCACCAAGCAAAACACTCAATTCATAAGCGCATAAGCCATTACCCGGAACATAATAGAATAAACCAACTGAATTATCCGACAACTTCACAAAGTCGATAGAAGCCTGACCTGTGTCACTATTTACTGTTCCTAATCCATTTTGGGGTAAAGTCCACATATCTTGCAATGAATCAAATCCCATTGCATATGACGATGATGATGTAACCTTAAATTTATAATCATCTGAACTATAGTTGTATGCTATATAGTATTTGCCATTAAGTTCAAATGCCGTTCCTCCATTACCTCCATTTGAAGTTGGAACTAACGTAGGATTTTCAGAGAAAGAATCAAGAAGTGTTCCTGTTCCAAATACATATCTTGAGAATGAGGTATTGCCACCATCTATAAAAAATGAATATGTGCTTGATGACGGAATCTTGACAGGAACCACTCGAGGAGCCATACCAAAGTTACTTACTGATGTAGGATAAAATGAAGTTACTGTGCATAATTCTTCATTTTCTAACGTTCCATTAGAATAATTCCAACGTAATATGTTTGTGGAATTTGATATTGGCGCATAAATAGAAAATGTGCCACTTGTAACATCGCCTAACAATGCTATATGATCCACTCTACCGCTTGATAGTTTCGTTGTTGTAACCGATGCTATTTGTGTTAACTCACCTGTATTTACATTTACTTTAAATAAAACCAATGGAGTTAATGCCACATTAAGCGATAAATTGGAAATACACACATTTCCATTATTATCCTTAACAACATCATTACAAGGATAATAACCTATCTTTCCATTATCTCCCAAAATGATATCACATAAATGCTCTCCGGTATAGATATCATATTTGCTTAAATAAATATTTGCAGTAGAAGTATTTTCATCACGACCAGACACATAAACACCATCCTTTGTAACACAGAAACTACGATTTAATTTACCACTCTCTTCAAACGAGATATTATTATAATCATCTTTCACCGAACGCATCCACATATTAGTTAATTTAACCGAACCTATATTCGCATAGCTCGCAGCATCTAACTTAACTATATAACCGCTTTCATAATTTCCAACACTTGATTTTGTTACAACAAACTTACGGCAATCAGATGCAGTTGAATTATAATATTTTCCTCCGGTCACCACACGCCAATAATATGTTCCTTTACTAAAATTTGATATTGACATAGTATGCGACATTTGGCCCGAACCCGTAGATGCGAAATCTTTACTATAATTTATGGTTGTAAAAGTGTTCGTAGGAGAAACTTGTAGTGTATAAGTTTCCACATTTGAGACAGTATTCCATACCATATTAAAATCTTCTTCTACTTCCACTCCATTTGATGGTGAGGAAAGAGTTGCTTTGGGTGCAGCTGTGCGAGTAGGACTTGTAAATGTGGCCACTTCACTTACGGCTTCTGCTTTCTCACTTTCTATCGTAACCACACGCCAATAATAGTTCTTTGAATCTTCCAAAATTGATAAATCAATTGAAGTGGAATTAGTAGATACTACTGAGCTATATTTTATTGAAGAAAAAGCGATATCTTCAGCTATTTCTATTCTATAAGCAGCCCCTTCTATATTACTCCAAGTGAACGTCTGCGTCCACGATGTAATATCTCCTTTCACTGGAGACTGCAATGTAACGGGATCTGATGTAGTATAATTCAACAGAGCAGCAGTATGTTCTTTTCCATAACCATCAAACACACACACTGCATACCAATAGTCGGTTTGCTTGTCGGCATCAAGTGTATAAGATGTTCCGTACACCACTTTTTGTAAATACTTAACATCAAATCCATCTCCATCGGAAGACAAAGCATTATTATATGTTACCGACATCGGTATTGCATATACTGTGTAACGAATAATCGAATTACCATTTGTAGTCGCATCCCAAGTAAGTGTGCCATTACTATAAGCAAGATTTGAAACCTTATCATAACTTGCACCCGATTTACAAGTAATCTCGGGGGTAAGTGATGGCGAGGAATATATATTACTCTTTAAATATGCCCTTGTTCCTGCAGTAAGATTCTTTGTGTTATAGTATATACTACCTTGCGCATTATTTTCTACATATTGACGATTTAATAGCACTTGATTTGCAAGTTCCTCCCAATTTGATTGTGTATCATTGTCACCTATGTAAGACACAGAGTGGCTTGCATAATAATGAACGTCTAATTCTTTCGCAGCATAACTCCACCACTTTGTCAATGGTCCAAAAGGTGCCGAAGGGTGAGTTGTCAACCAATAACATTGTGGAGATATAAAATCCACTGTTCCTTCTGCCATCCATGTTAATGGATCTGAATATATTTCTGAATATTGCCAGTCGCTTGATGTCACACCATAAGAAGAAGGAGAATTTAAACCATATTTACTTGCTGACATAGCGGATACACCCGCTGGACTTATACCAAAACGCACGTCGGGTCGTAACTCTTGGATTGCATTATATACATCTGCTACCATATCATTCACATTGCGACGACGCCAGTCTCCTATCGACATCGTTGTTCCACTTGCTTTATAGTGGCTGTAGTCGGGAGCTGAAGAAGATTCTGTTGTTCCACCACTTGGATAAAAATAATCATCAAACAAAATTCCATCAATCGCGTAATTATTCAATATCTCTTTGATGATATTAACAATAAGTTGACGTGTTTCGGGTAGAGCAGGATTAAATGTGATATAATTTGTGTTGGTGGTTCCGGAGATAAACATATTGTTATTCTGCCATTCTTGGTCATAAGATGTTGACCAAGATGTTCCAGTAGTCCAACGATAAGGATTCAGCCACACATAAGCTTCAAGACCACGCTTGTGAGCTTCTTCCACAAAGAATGCAAGAGGGTCCCAACCCGGACTTACACCACGAGTACCCGACACATAACTTGACCATGGAGCATATTCTGATGGATACATAGCATCACCCATCGAACGCACTTGAAAACAAGTACCCGTCATGTTCAAGTCTTCAAGATTATCCAGATAGGTCAACATCTCATTTTTTTGAGCTGTTTGTTTTGCTGTAGATGTACCTGTGGTAGAAGGCCAATCGATTCCCCACACTGTGGTTAGCCATGTAGAGCGCATCTCTCGCTTAGGATTTGCCGCATAAGCACTTCCCACCAACATCACCACCATAATAGCAGTTAAGAGTTGTTTTTTCATCATATTAAATAATGTGTTTAGGTAGCAAAGATAGCAAAATCTTTTTAATTCCTTAAATATTAACCCAATAAATCCCCATCCAACTTTGAAGATGTTGCACCCAACGCGTCACACAAAAAACAAAAAAGTAGCTGCGCCAAAATAATTTCGACACAGCCACCCAACTTATCATTTATCGTTTCTTCGAAACATATTTTAGTATCCTTCCTTTTTTCTTGGTGTCAGCCATAATCAAAGAATCACTATCTAATTTCAACACCTCATATACATATACTATTTTTGTTCCTAATGTTCGTTTTATCAGGTATTTTCCGTTTTCATTTTTACCAACTTTGCTTTCATCAAATGTAGAATCTGCTTCATTTGACAAATAATATGGAACACATCGATCACTTACTATCAACTCTCCTTTATTAAACACAAAAACACCTATTCCTGACTCTTTATAGAACTCACCTAAATAGGTCGTACTATCTCCACACACATAATACCATTTATCTACACTCATCAGCACACTTCGCATACTACGGTTCTCTTGTGCGAATATATTGGAAACATTACATAACATCATTATAATAGCTCCAATTATCATTACATTTTTTTTCATATCATTATTTTTTTACATTAATCAACATTATCGATAATATATAATATCCAACTTCATTTCAAAACAGTAATTTTCTATTATAGATCTTATTTTTTACAAATCTAACATATTCTATATTTTCAAGCAACTATTTCATCATTTTCTACTCCACTTTTTAAACAATCTTACCTCTCTCACCCACTTTATTTTGCCTCACAACGAAAAAAGGGCTGAATTCCTACGGAATCCGGCCCTTTCGTTATCATAAGTTATTGTTTTTTCAACCTTTATTTCAATTTTGCTTGGATAGCTTTACTTTCTTCTTCGTAACCCGGCTTATTGAGAAGGGCAAACATATTGCGCTTATAATCTTCCACTCCAGGTTGATTGAAAGGATTCACTCCAAGTATATAACCACTGATACCGCAAGCTATTTCAAAGAAATAAATCAATCCTCCAAGACACTTCTCGTCAAGACGGGGTAGGGTGATAATCATATTAGGCACACCTCCATCAACGTGAGCGATACGAGTACCAAGTTCGGCCATCTTGTTCACTTCATCGATGCGCTTACCGGCAATGTAATTTAATCCATCAAGGTTGTCGGCATCGGCAGGGATTTCCATCTTGTGAGCTTGTTCGCCCACTGTAATCACAGTTTCGAAAATAGTGCGTTCGCCATCTTGAATCCATTGACCCATAGAGTGAAGATCGGTAGTAAAGTCAACCGATGCAGGGAAGATACCCTTCAAATCCTTACCTTCGCTTTCGCCGTAAAGTTGCTTCCACCATTCAGCGAAATAATGCAATTTAGGATTGTAATTCACCAAAATCTCAATCTTCTTACCGGCTTGATATAGAGCATTGCGAGTAGCAGCATATTTCACTGCAATATTTTCTTCGCCGGCTTCGGCTGTAGATGCTTGCATTTCGCGCGCACCTGCCACAAGTGCCTTAATATCATAACCTGCCACAGCGATAGGAAGAAGTCCCACAGGAGTAAGCACTGAGAAACGACCGCCTACGTTGTCGGCAATAACAAAAGTCTTATAACCTTCTTCGGTAGCAAGTTTGCGAAGCGCACCCTTCTTTTCATCGGTGATAGCCACGATAAGTTTTGCGGCTTCAGCCTTGCCTGCTTGTGTTTCAAGCAATTCTTTCAAGATACGGAATGCGATAGCTGGTTCGGTAGTGGTTCCCGACTTAGAGATAACGATGATACCAAACTTCTTACCCTTCAAAAGTTCAACAAGCTCATAGGTATAATCTTCTCCGATATTTTGACCGGCAAATAGCACTCGAGGACCTTTAGCCGGCTTAAATTCAGCAAAAGAATCGCTCAAAGCCGAAATTACAGCCTTTGCTCCAAGATAGCTACCACCAATACCGATAGCAACCACATATTCGCAACCATCGAAAGCACGAGCAGCATCGTTGATTTCGTCAAGCAATGCTTCGGGTGTTTCGGTAGGAAGTTTTACCCAACCAAGGAAATCGTTTCCCGCTCCGGTACCTTTATCCAACTTCTCAATAGCATCGGCAGCAGCAGGATAAAATGCCTTAATAGCTTCTTCATTCACTGTGCCAAGCACATTCTGATTGATAACTTGAATCTTTTCCATTATATTGTAGTGTTTATTTATTCTCCTGCCGCTTCAATCCATGCAGCTACTTCTTCGTTGCTTGGGTTCTTCAATCCAAGTTTGTGTTTCTTGTTCAATCCGCATATTTCTTGCATCATCTTGCCCGGATTAGCACCCTTCATTGACTCTACGGTCAAGAAACCCGCTTTTTGGATTACTTCAACCCATTCTTCGGGAACTCCGATAGCAGTGTATTTATCGGCAGCATCACGCTTCGCTACTTTTTCAGGACGCATTTGTGGGAATAGGAGCACTTCTTGAATTGCTGTTTGACCGGTCATAAGCATTACAAGACGGTCCATACCAATACCCATACCCGATGTAGGAGGCATACCATATTCAAGCGCACGAATAAAGTCGTGGTCGATAAACATTGCTTCATCATCTCCCTTTTCCGACAAACGAAGTTGTTCTTTGAAGCGATCAGCTTGGTCGATTGGGTCATTAAGCTCAGAATAAGCATTACACAACTCCTTACCATTCACCATAAGTTCGAAACGCTCTGTAAGGTCAGGATTTGAACGATGACGTTTTGTAAGTGGCGACATTTCTACCGGATAGTCAGTGATGAATGTAGGTTGTATATAATTTCCTTCACAGAATTCACCGAAGATTTCATCGATAAGTTTGCCCTTACCCATTGTTTCATCTACGTCCATCTTCAATTCCTTACAGATAGCGCGTATCTCATCTTCGCTCTTTCCGGCAAGATCATATCCGGTAAATTCTTTGATACTATCAAGCATTGTAACACGCTTAAATGGAGCTTTGAAGTTAATCACATTGTCGCCAACTTTTACTTCATAAGTGCCATTCACGTCCATACACACTTTTTCAATCATCTTTTCGGTGAAATCCATCATCCAATTGTAATCCTTGTAAGATACATAGATTTCCATACAAGTGAATTCAGGATTGTGAGTACGGTCCATACCTTCGTTACGGAAGTTCTTACTGAATTCATACACACCTTCAAAGCCTCCCACAATAAGACGTTTCAAATAAAGTTCATCGGCAATACGCAAGTACAATGGAATATCAAGCGCATTGTGGTGAGTGATAAATGGACGAGCGGCTGCACCTCCGGGGATAGATTGAAGTATTGGGGTTTCCACTTCAAGATAACCCTTACTATTGAAATATTCGCGCATTGAGCTATACACCTTAGTACGCTTAATAAAGATATCTTTCACTCCTTCGTTCACCACAAGGTCAACATAACGTTGGCGGTAGCGAAGTTCGGGGTCATCAAAAGCATCATATACCACGCCGTCTTTCATCTTCACTATAGGTAGTGGACGAAGCGACTTGCTAAGCACAGTAAGTTCTTTGGCATGTACTGTGATTTCACCCATTTGAGTACGGAACACAAAACCCTTGATGCCAACAAAGTCGCCTATATCAAGGAGTTTCTTGAACACCACATTGTACATATCTTTGTTTTCATCAGGACAAATATCGTCACGACTGATATACACCTGAATTCGACCTTTTGAATCTTGAAGCTCCATAAACGAAGCTTTTCCCATGATGCGGCGAGTCATCACACGACCGGCTATCGACACCTCACGTACAGGTTCTTCATCTTTGAAATCTTCCTTGATATCGGTAGTGTAAGCATTCACTTCATATTCGGCAGCAGGATATGGTTCGATTCCCATATTGCGCATTTCGGCAAGACTGTTGCGTCTCACGATTTCTTGTTCGCTCAAATCCAATAAGCTCATATCTATATCTGTTTTTTATTATTATTTTCTTCTCAAAAAGGCACTTGTAGCCATTATCTTGCAAAATTACAAAAAAACACACACATTACGCCCATTATCAGCACATTTTATCGTTTTTCAACCCTATTTTAAAACAAACTTGGTTAAGTTTTTACTTAACCAAGTTCTTATTTCTTCACAACGCCTCTAAATCTTATCCAATCCTTTCGTAAACTTAAGCCAATAATATTTCAACGGATTGGTGTATTTCAACTGTTTCCAAGGACGGCTTCCGTGAGGACGATGCCACACAGGATTATTAGTAAAAAGATAATTCTTAAAACCACATTTCAACGACTGATGCGAAATCGTTACATCATGCCAGTGCTTTTCGGGATTCAGTTGATGAAAATCGAATGCTTTCAAATAATCAAGTGTAAGCAACGTGCAACAAAAGCTAAATCGCTTACGTGTAGTAAACTCACGATTCTCTTTTCCCTTAGCATATAAATACGGGAAATTAATAACACCCTGCTCATCTACAGTAACTGCGGCTGCCATTCCACAATCAGAATTTTGTGAGGCCTTATCGAAAAGTGTTTGCAAAGTGTGAGGACGCACTATCACGTCCGACTCTACTATGAGCAAACCGGATTCAGCCTCAATAGCTTTCTTCTGCGACATTTGAAGCACAAGCAGATAGTTGGGCGAAGGATGGTCGGTAATATCACTTAAGTTTACCAGTTCAAAGCCCAATCGCTCCGAAGCCTCTTTCAACTTATGAGTATTTTCTTCGGTACTGAAATCATTATATATCGTATATTTGAATGGGACAGTAATTTCCGAAGCCATTATAGCCTCTGCAGTCTGCAACGTCAGTTCTATCGAGTCCTTTACAGGAGTAATTATGTGAAATCCTTTCATATTGTTTATATTATTTTACTCTTATTTTCTACCGAAATCGGCGGGTATTTCGCCCCATTCGTCGGTTTTCCACTTAAGTATTCGGGTGGTGTAAGTATTTTCGCGGAGCCACTTCTCGGCACGTCGCACAAGAGAGAACAAATAAGCATTCTCGGCACATTCGTCTATCTTACTTTTACACTTTCTATCTCTCACCCAAGCCATTGCCGTAACACTATCACTATAAATGGTGTGGATAGGACTCTCTTGCTTTTTGAGCATTGCAAGCCCATGAACGAGTGCAAGGAATTCGCCTATATTGTTGCTTGCCTTCGGAAACGGCCCGAGATGAAACAATTCGGCGCCACTTTTTACATCAACACCTCTATATTCCATAATTCCGGGATTACCACTGCACGCCGCATCTACCGCTAAGCTATCGGTAATAATCTCAGGGATTGATTCATAGTTAATATGCTTCACCGATGCATTCGCAATAGCACGAAGCACTCCCATCTCATCGGCAGGATTACCCCGATAAGCGCGAATAGCTTCTTCCTGAGTATTATAGCTCTTATATTTAGCATTGGGATAATTCTCTACTCGGAGTTTACATTCCTCCCAAGATTCGCATATTCCGGGGATTGTTCCTTCCCAAACTACATACCATTTATATTTTTTCGACATAAATAATCTTGTTTTCGCAGTAAAGTTACAATTTTTTCTTTACTTTTGTGTCATTAGTTCGCAATGACTTATGAAACCAATATTTTTAGTAGGATATATGGGGTGCGGAAAAACCACAATGGGACGCTCTCTATCCAAATACTTAAACATTAGTTTTATCGACCTCGACCTGTTTATTGAAGCTCGATTTCGTCGTAGTGTCAAAGACATTTTCAACGAAAGGGGAGAGAACGGTTTCCGTCAAATTGAATACAATGTATTACGTGAAGTAGGCGAGTTTGAAGATGTAATTATTTCTTGTGGTGGAGGAACTCCTTGTCACTACGACAATATGGAATATATGAATAGTAGAGGAACCACCGTTTTTCTCAATGCTTCACACGAAGCTCTTTTGCGACGCCTTTCCATACCTACGGCCAAAGCAAAACGGCCTATTATTGCACAAAAAAGCAATGAGGAGCTGTCGCAATTCATCACCGAAGCAATGAAACAACGAGTTCCTCACTACACTAAAGCATCTTTGATATTCGATTCAAGCTATCTTGAAGATTCTTCACAAGTAGCCGAATCCACCGAAAATCTTGCAAAACAACTCATTTCCGGGTCTTAACTCAACTTCACTCTCATATGCGCTTTAGGATAACGAAGCACAAGGCACGATGCTTCAGTTATCACAAGTGCATCGGTATTGCGAACTCCCGCACTCTTCAAGTCGAGTGCTTCGGTTCCAAATGGCAGATGGCTGTACTTTTGGATATACTCCGGATCGATTATCAACCCATAACCATCCATTCCACAATCATCAAATACCTCACTAAGCAACACATATAATCGACCGAATTTAGAACTGATTTCCGAGAAATCGATACCCCATTTTGTTGTGGTTTCGGTATTGCTCACCACTCGAGTAAATGTAAGTTTGTTCAGTTCACCTATCAATCTTGAGCCTCCCACAAGAATTTTTCGTTTCGAGCCGGCATTTCCTGTGAATGCATTACGCATCATATCTATCACTCCATCTTCTTTCCTTGATATATCGAGTACAAAATCCTTACCGGCTTGATGCCACACTCCTCCTGTGAGAAGCACCCATTCTTTCTTCTTGAAGTCATAAATCTTACGTTTCACTCCAAACAAGAAACTTTTTTCCATTCCAAGACGCATATCATATATAGCAGCCTCTTCTTGGTCGCTCATAGTCCAACCCACCTCCTTATTTGCAATCTTCTGCAATGTGCTCTGCTCGATTTGCATCTTGAAGATTTGGCAATTATTTTGCGCTTTTTTAGGCATAGCCTCAAATTGCGGACTTTGCACATCGAGTTCGGTGGCAGCACGTCCCATTCTTATCAACTTCGAGCCGGCAGGAAGTGAAGGCACACAGCCCTCCACATCTCCAATCTTTTTGCCATTCACAGCCATTACCACAAGCTCTCCATCTTCAGTTTTAGACACTACATATAGCACCAAACTGTTTTCGGTTTCATTCTCTCCACGCTCATCATATCCATACACATCGGGAATCAAAATAGTATCCGACACATCAAACACATCATTGTTTTCGGTGTTTATCGTCACTCTTATTGCATTTTCGGTTACAACACTGCTATCAGGTTCCTCATAATCGTCGGTAAGTTCGGTTGAAGTCTCTTTGGTATCTACATTGTAATAGTCCACCACCATACTTCCCGAAGCTTTTGCCCCTGCACAACGCGACAATTGGTCGATTGGTGTTGCCATTGGACGTATTTTTACTATTTGCTTGTCGATTTCATTAAGTAATAATCCACTGCCCGATTCTTGCACGGCATCAAGTGTCAGAGGTCCATTTACTACGTGCTTTCCACCTTCAACACCAGTAACAAGTGCCATTGCAAGCAGTCCCCCTTCATCATTCCCTGTGAGAAGCATATACACCAGAGCCAAGAATGCAAGTGCCGCCCACACGCCCTTTGATGTTAACACCTTCACAAACATTTCCACAATAAACTTTTTCAATTCTTTCATAGTATTCACGATTTAAAATTAATCCTCCCAAAAATTTCTTTTCACGTAGCGAGGAAAAACGTCTCGACAGCTTTCCTCTGCATCTTTCTTGCTACTTGACACATCTGATTGAGGCATACGATGACCTTTCATCAGCTCTATTTTCTCGTTTTTACCACGCAAGTAGCCACCTTTGTCAGCCTCTGCTATAGCATCGTCGTAGCCAATACCTTTCTCTATCAGTTCAAGAGCCATAGCCTCAGTCTGTTCACACATCAACTCCGAAATACGAGCACACACCTTAGGATAAAGTCGTAACACTCTCATCGTAACATCTTCATTCCCCTCGTCAGGAGTAGCATTTTCATCTGCCTCTTTTTCGGAGGCAACATCACAGTCTATTCTTGTGGAGGTTTCTCCGTCGTAGTCGACTCGTTCTCTTGCGGAGATTGCTTCTCCGGCTTCGCAAGTCCCACAAGTTCCTTCACCTTGCTCAACAGAGCAATCACCCACTGAATCCAGTGTAACCAATTCTTCACGTTCATTTGTGTTTTCCATAATTTTGAAAGTTAAACAATAATTTCTATATCGGTCCCGATTCCACCTGCAAAATTATCACCGTCTACTCCCAATTGTTTTCCTTGAAAGGGATATTAATCTATTTGTTTAAAACTCACAAAATCTCTTTATCTGGTCTTATTTTTACAAAAAATAGGGTGATATTGAAATTTTATTTATCAAATATTGTTTATAATTTTGCAACTCTATGATAAATCCATATTTACCATAAATATGAGTCACATTATATATCGTTACATATTATTCGTTATTTTGGCAATCAGCGCTTATTCCATTCAAGCTCAGATTGTTAAAACCTCTGATAATAATTTCAATGAAGATAGCGTACGTAACGAATTCGACCGCGGATCATATTTTTCTTTGTACAAAGACAACTATTTCATAGCAGGTACTACTTTGGGCAGTCGACCTTCGACTACAAATAGCGATATAAAATTTCAAGTGAGCATAGCACAACGCCTTACAAAGAGTAAGTTGCCATTCAACTCTTATTTCTTTATATTCTACAATCAAAAGGTGTTCTGGAACGTATTTGAAAATTCTATGCCAGTTCACGACTTCAATTTCAATCCCGGAGTAGGATTTAGTAAATTATTGATAGCAAAAGATAGGATAGTGGGCAAGGCATCATTACTGCTTGAACACGAAAGTAATGGTAAAGATTCTATCTACTCTCGCAGTTGGAATCGCATATCACTATGTGGTTCGTTCTACATCAGTCCGCAATTTATGATTCACGCAAAATATTGGATTCCTATCATCGACGGAAAACACAACAAGGATATACTTAAGTACTGTGGTATATACCAAAATGGTATACAAGTAATGAGTCGCGACAAACGCTACGGAATGGCGGTAACCGTAGTGAAACGAAAAGGGTGGAATCTGAACTTCAACACTATCATCGAACTTAATTTCCGTATGTTCAAGCAAGAGAACCAATATCTATTCTTGCAATACTACAATGGATATGGCGAAAGTCTTATCGATTACAACCAATATCATTCTCGCATTCGTTTGGGCTTCGTTATCAAGCCTAAGTGGTTCAGTGAATATTGATTCGACTGAGCCGATTTATCTCTTGAGAACCTTTTCGGCAAAGATGCGACATGCACTTTCCACCATCATAGCACAAGGACGAGCCTTGTAATACTCCTTCGTGCGTTCGCTTGGCACAGGAACCTCTGCCTTTCCACTACGCAAACCCAACAACTCGGCACAAGTTAGCGAACCATTTTCTTCCTTGAACATTGCAGCAAGTTCTTGTACGAGAGCATAGTTCTCAGCACGCTTTTCCGGACTTTCGGTTGTTGAACAGCCGTTTTCAAGTCCTGCAAGCATAAACATTCCGCTCGCCGCACCACAAGTGAGACGCATTCTTCCCATTCCTCCACCAAACGAAGCACTCATTCTTAGTGCAAGGTCTTGTGGCACTTCATATAGGTCGGCAAATGCTCCCACAACTGCTTGTGCGCAGTTATATCCACTCTTAAAAAGCTCTACTCCGCGCGCCACACGCTCTTCTATTTCTTCAGCTGTCAATGTCTTTTTCATCACTATGAAGTTTATGTAATGCAAATTTATTATTTTTTAGGCAAAAAGTCCTAAATTCTATAGTTAAATAGGAAGGATTTCTTGGCAAACATCTTTATTCTTTGTAATTTCACAACCGACAACATATAATATTAACTCAATTCATAAGACATTATGAAGAATGTGACAAGATTTATTTTAGCAGCATTAGTGTTATTGTGTTCGGCAAAGGTATATGCTTTTGAACCTGCCGATTATAAATGGAATATCACTCCAAGCTATATGCTGACATTCGGTGCTTCTAATCTTAAAGGTTTCAATCATAATGATATCGGAGGAGGGTTCTCGCTTGATGTTTCTTATCGACTAAATAAGAACCTTGAGGTTGGTATGTATGGTAGTATATCTGCATTTGATCGTTGCTATGAGGCTTTAAACTTTGAAAATCTTAAAATTAATGCAACCGAAGATTTTATGTCGACTAACTTGCTTGCTACTGCAAATTACAATTATCGCACAAGCCGATATGTAGAACTCTCTGTAGGATTAGGCTTAGGTTGGATGTATGCAGAAAAGGACGCTGACTATGCTAAATCTTGCAACTCTTTAGTAGTAATGCCTCGCATAAGTGTTAAAGTTCGTAGCCATGTAAAATTCTCTTTAGGATATAAATGGCAAGAAAAGGCTAATCGACACGCATTTATTTCGGTGGGTTACACATTTGGCGCAAAGAAATTCTAAGGTTAAACTCATTGATATTACATTGCCAATTCTCTGGGTGAGAGAATTGGCTGTTTTTTTGTGCTTTTGGCTAAGATTTAAGCACAAAAAAAGGCTCGAAGCAGTGATTGCTCCGAGCCAATAGTTTATTTAAGTTCTTAAGTAATTCGTAAAGAATTAACCGTTAACCTTCTTCATGTGAGCGATAAGTTCAAGAACCTTGTTTGAATAACCGATTTCGTTGTCATACCAAGATACAACCTTAACGAAAGTGTCAGTCAAAGCGATACCAGCCTTAGCATCGAAGATAGAAGTGCGAGCGTCGCCAAGGAAGTCAGAAGAAACTACGTCTTCGTCAACATAACCAAGTACTCCCTTCAATTCGCCTTCAGAAGCTTCCTTCATAGCAGCGCAGATTTCAGCATAAGTAGCTGGCTTAGCCAAGTTAACTGTCAAGTCAACAACCGATACGTCAAGAGTAGGAACGCGGAATGCCATACCTGTCAACTTACCGTTAAGTTCAGGAATTACCTTACCTACAGCCTTAGCAGCACCTGTAGAAGATGGGATGATGTTGCCGGCAGCAGCACGACCACCACGCCAGTCCTTCAATGATGGACCGTCAACAGTCTTTTGTGTTGCAGTAGTAGAGTGAACTGTTGTCATCAAACCATCAGCGATACCCCACTTATCGTTAAGAACCTTAGCGATAGGAGCAAGACAGTTAGTAGTACAAGATGCGTTTGATACGAATTGAGTACCCTTTTCATACTTGTCGAAGTTTACACCGCAAACGAACATTGGAGTAGCGTCCTTAGAAGGAGCAGACATAACTACATACTTAGCACCCGCTTCGATGTGAGCTTGAGCCTTTTCTTGAGTCAAGAATAGACCTGTAGATTCTACTACATATTCAGCTTCTACTTCGTTCCACTTAAGGTCAGCTGGGTTACGTTCAGCAGTTACACGAATGTTCTTGCCATTTACGATAAGAAGGCTCTTTTCCAAATCATAGTCGATGGTGCCTTCGAATTGACCGTGCATTGTGTCATACTTAAGCATATATGCCAAGTAATCTACTGGACACAAGTCGTTGATACCTACGATTTCAATGTCGTTTCTTGTTTGAGCTGCACGGAACACGAATCTACCGATACGTCCGAAGCCATTAATACCTACTTTTGTCATTTTTCTAAAATAAATTTATTTAGTTAAAGTATAAGTTCCTATTTTTATAGGGTTTCCTTTTTTATCTTGTTCTTACCTAAAACACTGAAAATTAGCGATTGTTTTTCGATATAATCTCTTTTTCTTTGCAAAAGTAATACTTTTTTTTTGAAAAATCAGCTACACAAGCATAAATAATGGAATTTTTTCTTTATTTTTGTCCCCGCACTAACACATTGAATATTATACAAATATAAATCAATAATAATTTTATAGTTATGAGCAATTTTTTAACTGATTTCAAAAACTTCGCTATGAAGGGTAACGTCATCGATATGGCTGTCGGTGTTATCATTGGTGGTGCTTTCGGTAAAATCGTTACTTCGCTTGTTAATGATGTATTTATGCCGGCTGTAGGTCTTCTTATGGGAGGTATAAATTTCAAAGAACTTAAATGGGTTATTAAACCTGAAGTTAAAGATGCTGCAGGGGCAGTAATTTCACCTGAAGCAACTCTTAATTATGGTAACTTTATCCAGACTACTGTTGACTTTATCATCATTGCATTCTGCATCTTCTTGTTTATCCGCCTTATCGGCAAACTTAGCCGCAAAAAAGAGGAAGTTCCTGCTCCTCCTGCACCTACACCGGAACCAAGTGCAGAAGAAAAACTTCTTACTGAAATTCGCGACTTATTGAAAAACAAATAATTCGTTTTCAGATACAAAAAATGCCAATAATTTGGCATTTTTTTGTTTTTAAACACTACCTTTGCAAATACTTAAACACTAATTTAAACTTATTAAACTACAATGTTCGCAAGATTATTTTCATTTTTACTATGTATCTCTGCTGCTATTTGTATGCAAGCAGGCACACCCAAGTATATCTTCTACTTTATCGGAGATGGTATGGGACTTGGCTCTGTTATGATTACCGAGGCCTACAACCGCACTATTCTTGGCAATGACCAACATCTTACTATGTTACAATTCCCTGTTGTAGGAGTGGCTACTTCCTATTCAGCCAACCGACACATTACCGATTCTTCTGCAGCAGGCACAGCACTTTCTACCGGTCATAAAACCAACAACTATATGCTGGGAATGAATCCCGATACTGTTCCTGTGTATAGCATCGCAAAATCACTTAAAGAAGCCGGATACGGCGTGGCTATTGCCACCACCGTTACTCTTAACGATGCTACTCCAAGTGCATTCTACGGTCACGCACCATCTCGCAAGCACTACTACGATATAGGTAAGGGTATTATTGATAGTGAGTATAATTTTTTCGCAGGTTACAATTTACTAAGCAGAAACAACAATAAAGGTGAAGAAACCGACCTTTATGACCTCATTAAAAAAGCAGGTTACAAAATAGTGTGGGGTAAAGATGGTTATGAAAGCGTAAAAAATCAAGACAAAATTATTATGCTCAATAAACCTAATCGTGCAGGACATTGTGGCTTCACTGTCGACTCTCTCGGCGACGAAAATTTTGATGTACCTTATCTCACTCGCACTTGCTTGAACCACTTGAAGAAAAATTCTCCCGAAAAATTCTTTATGATGATTGAAGGAGGCAACATCGATTGGATTGCTCATGCCAACGACCCGGGTACTGTTAAATCGGTTCTTAATTTTGATGAAGGCATCAAAATTGCTTACGATTTCTACCTACAACACCCCGATGAAACTCTTATCATCGTTACTGCCGACCACAACACAGGTGGTATGACTTTTGGTGTACGTGGCAACAAGCGCGTTACCCTTAAGAACCTTGATTATCAAAAAGTATCAATCTCTATGTTCCAAGATTATTGCAAGAAATTACAAAATAGCGAAAAGGCTATTGAATGGAACGAAATGAAAGAATACCTAAAAGCTAATCTTGGTTTCTATGGACCTATTGATGTTGAAGAGAAAGATGATAAAGCTATTCAAGAGGCATTCAATAAGACTTTCAAGACTAAAGAAACTGAAGAGGTGGAAACCCTTTACCTTTCTTATAATAAGTTTGCCGAAATCGTATTCGTGATATTCAATCGATACACAGGAATCGGGTGGACCACAACAGGACACTCAGGAGATTTCACCCCTGTTTACGCTATTGGTGCAGGTGCCGAAATATTCAACGGACTCAACAACAATATCGACCTCCCAAAGAAAATAGCAAAACTTACCGGAGTAAAATTCTAATATAAGTGTCTTTATATTTTATTGCTACCCGATAAACAACAATATCAATAGTAAAAGATGTCTCAACCACATAACAACAGTAGTTGAGACATCTTTTTATTAATACGCAAATCATATCTTCTATAAGAATTCTTTCTATTAAGTTTTTCTAATATTCAACTTTATAAGATTGGTTGTATTGTGTTTTAGAATCAACAACACCTTCATTGCCCATAACTCCTTCTATCTGGGTTTTACACTTGCCATTTACATAATAAAATGCTCTTAAAAATACACCTTCGATATTAGAGTGTATAGCATACCCGCTATATTTACTATCATCGGGGTCAATTTTGCTTTTACTTGCAAGATAATCTTTTGATGGTAGGGTGGTTACTACCGAACGATGATATACATTGCGATTGTTTGAGCGCACATAGAGGAATGAATTCATCACACCTATAGGAGTTCTTGCCCTTAGTGGAATTATGAGGGTACACTTCCAATTGGGTCCCCTCTTAAAATATGCCTTGTCCCACAGCACTTTTCCTTCAGGATTTTCATATTGAGCTGTATCTCCAATGATAGAAAAAATCTCATTGGGTAGAAGCACAACACCTCCATTATCTTGCAGTAACTTTTTTGCGTACTCATACACAGCCACTTGCTCTTTATCCATCTTCTCACATTCTTTCACATATGTGATGTTTTTGGCATTTATATTCATCACACAAAGAAGACTTGCTAATAGAAATATAATCTTAACCGGGGCCTTCATAATTATATTGTTTTATTTTAGTTGTAAGAATATTGTTCTAATTTTATAATGATAATATGAATTTATCGGCATCAGAAGCTACACCATTGTAGCAAAAGAACTTACCACAGAATCTACTTCTTGTAGATGCCACACTTGTCTTTGAGTGGAATGTAATAGCCGCCATTTCAGATGGTGAGAACTTACATTTCACAAGCAAACACACTTTATATTCATAATCGCTCAATTTTGCTAATGCAAATAGCTTATTCTTAAATTCGGGATATGCCTGGTTTACCACCTCATCAAGCATCACCCAATCTTCGTCGGTAGGTTTCACTTCCATATCGGTGTATAAGCTATGTTTTAATTTTGCATATACTTCAGAATTAAGAATAGTATCAGCCACTTTTATCTCTTTAGGATTTACTTGTGAAATAATTTCTTTAAAACGAGCCTGCAGTTGTTCAGTAGCCGATAGATTCTCTTCATTTTCTGCGACAGGCATCACAATGGTGGTGGAGTTGGCAATAAGCTCTTCTATCCTCTTGAGCTGTATTATTGATTGCCTTTTCAGTTTACGATTGTGATTTATAACCCAACCCACAATGCTCACCATTCCTATACCCACCAGGAGTACAATAACAATAAATATATTGTTCTGACGAACACGCCTATCGGAGTCTATCTCATGCTCTTCGGCACGAATTGAATAGTTGTATAGCGTATTACGCAGTTTCTTCGTTTCATATGAATAAAGTTTAGCGAGAGAGTCCGTACAATTCTTATATTTTATGGTATATAGAGCCACATCGTCCAAATTGTTTCTGTTGCGAGCAATATCAAGCAACGTTGCATACGCTATTTTGTCGTTTTGAATAGATTTGGTTTTAAGAAGTTGCTTTGCAAATATTTCAGCACGATTAAAATTGCCATTTGCCATATACACATTAATACCTGCTATTATAGAATAATTTGAAGTATTATCTTTCGATAAATAAGGCAATATCGAGTCATATTCAACTACAGCAGCTTTGACATTATAGTTGTTGAGGTGGAAATTGGAAATTTGTGCACTTACACCTATATTGTCTTTCCCGAATGGTTCATTTTCGTATGCTATGGTTTTTGCTTTTTTCATATACATATATGCCGAATCTATATCACCAATTTGTTCAAATGTTTCGCCCAACCGGCGATAACTATATACCAATTCGGATATACCCCCCATCGTTTCGTGGTAACCGATAGCTTCCTTAAACTTAATTTTTGCTTCTTCAAATTGGTAGAGGTCAAGATTTATACGCCCCATCTGATAGGCAATTCGTCCCTTAAGACTTGACGGACTGTCATCGAGGCGATTATAAGCCTTACGATAAAAATCAAGTGCTTGAGGAGTATTTCCAATCACACTATACACTCGTCCGCCATAATAGTAGGCAGCAGTAAGTTCGGCATAACTATCAGTATCTTTAAAATAATTGACCACATCCAATATCAAACTATCCGATTTGTGAGCATTATCTGTTTTATCATTTATTTTTACTATCAACAAGTCGTAATAGTGTCGATTCCATTCATCCAAATTATCATAGTCAACCCCCATAAGCATCGACATAGCATAGTCAGCCTTTTCCTCGTTGGCAAGGCTGTCGGCATAGAAAAGACGTCTATCCATCGTGCCATGGTTCATGCAGGATTGCACTGCCACCACAACACAACATAATAGAACTATATTTAATTTTCTTATCATATCCGAAACTTTATTTTCTGTTTTATGATTCTATATAAATCTTATGCGAATATCGTTTTTATTTCAAAATCTGTATCCTATAGTACACACCATTTGATTATTATAATCCTTTACGGTGGCTGACGGGGCCGGCGTAAGTTTATAAGAGGATTCGTATGATGGTCCTATATTGTAAGGAGTGAATGCGCGGTATTCGCTTTCGCGCATCTTCAAAACATAAGCAAAATCAACATAAATATTTTTTACCACTATACCTACACCTCCTGTTACATATTGAGTGGCTTTATCTAACGTATAGGCAGGATTGGTTCCCGATGTTGAGATAATCAAACGATCTTCCATAGCATCTTTTCTCACAGGTGAATTATAATAAGCATATCCCAAGCGCAAACTCATTGTAGGTAGAAGCCTGTACTCTCCTCCTACACGAAAAATATTCATTCCTTCGTAATACGCGCTCACTTCCTTCGACAATTGAATGTCTTTCACATAATCTCCATTTTCATTTCTATAGCTCAACGACATAATATTGTAAGCCACACGCTCGTAAGAAGTGCTTATAATTGCCTTATCGCTCAACACAGCGGCAGCACTAAGGTTTAACCGCCAGGGTGTTTTAATCTTATACTTCACTTCGTCGGTATTGCCATTGTTGGCATTCACATATCCTCTATGCATATTATTCCCTGTCGAATTAATAGTCTCATAATGAATGGTGGAACGGATTTCATCTTTCAACGAATAATGGGTGGGCAAATGAAATGCTAGACCAAGACGTATTTCATTGCAAGGACGAGCTATGACACCCATTTTGAAATTCCATCCGGATCCGCTTGTTTTCAACCAATTCTCAAGTTGCCACGAAGCAGTTCCTTTCTTGTCAAGTCCATCATTATCCTTTACGGTAGCATTGTTGATAGCCTCACCATAATAAGTGTATTTACTGAAGTTGACATCACTAAACCCCACTCCAAATCCACAATATATGACATTTGAAATGTTTCCACCTATATTGACATCAAACTCATTGATACCGCCTTCCTCAATCACTTCATACTCACTAAACCCTGTAGACCTTGCGTTCAGCAATCCCTTAAAATTATAACCTATTCCTTTGTTATCAAAGTCCTTAGGGTTTATAATATGCGAATTGCAAGCCATAATGCTCAGCCAACTTGCATCCGAGTTTTTATAAGGGTTAAACCTGTTATTGATCAAGTCCTTAGTCATATAACCATCTCGATTGGTTACATCGGCAATATAATTGGAAAGCGAACTCTTTAAATCATTTATCTTTCCTCCATAGTGACGATTATATGATACAGGACGATTATACGACACTCCGAAATTTAAAAATGGGAGAAATCCCGAATTGCGTTCAATAGTGCCTACGTAACCGATATTGCTGATATTACATTTTGTTTGGCTTATTTTAGGTGATATTTCACGAGCAACACTTTCGGTGGATTGCATATCTACATTAAACGTCAATCCTACATCCGATCGGCGATACACTCCGATTCCACCCGGATTTTGTTGCACTGCCGACAAATCGCCTCCTAACGCGCCAAAAGCTCCTGCCATCGACACAAATCTTGCAGTTCCCTTCAAATCGGTTTGCGACACCGAGAAAACATCTATTGCACTTTGTGCCGACAATACAAACGGCATCGATAATATTATTGCACTTAAAAGTCGTTTCATATCTCTAAAAATTTCAAGGTTCTACTTACGGCATCATTCACACATATATATTATATTATGGGTAGAGCGTATATTTCTCACAACCAACATATTTTCCGATAAATACAATATCTCCAAACATTGTCCATATCCCGCACCTTGTCTTCCATTATGCGAAAAGACAATATATTTACCATTCTTGCGGTTCTTCTTTATGTTTTCAAACAAGAATGTGTTATTCTCCACATCTGAAAGGAAGAAATCGTGAACAACAAAAATTTTATCATCGATAACCTTATTGTCAGTAGTTTTAATCCAAGGTCCCACAAATTGATTTTCAGTAAAATACAATGCACCGCTATACGACCGTCTGTATCTCGTAACCCTGTCATAACGGTCTTGCTGGATTCGCCACTGCTTACCCGCAAGTTTGTCGAGCACAGTTGTGCTGTCGGTGTTGTGCTTTACGATTGATGCGAGTTTAAGATTCTCTCCGTTTTCAGGATAAACACATTCAAGCAAGATAGTATCGGCCGACAATGATTTCACTTCGTAGGTTCTAAAACTTTCGGTACTATTTTCACCCTTTATATGATTCACTATATATCGACCTTTTTCCAGAATACCTTTCTTTGAGTATAAGAAAACTGTGTCAGGTTCATTACTGAAATAGTACTCTCCAATCAACCAACGCGGAAATTCAGTGCGCCTATTCTCACCCATAACACACTTTTCCATATACCCATAAGGTTCATAACGATATTCATAGCGCATCCCGACTCCGGTATTTTCATCAACCTGCAACCACGTTCTGTTAATAAGTGTCTCCGAAGGAGAAAGTTCAATAGGAGTTTCGGCAAATATATCTGTATCAGCTAAGTAATATTTGTGTAAATCTTTACCTTGTTGATCCTCGATGATATTCATTCTATTCTCGCTAACACTTTCTATGACAAAACAAATAGCTCGATCCGGATTCTCATAGCTTCGAACCACCATATATTTTCCATTATCGTTTTTACCCACCTTAGTGCTATCAAATACGGTTTCATATTTGTTTGATAGATAAAATGGCTGAAAACGTTCTGTCAGATTGCCTTTTTCATCGATTACTACAAGTATACGATCGGTAAACGTGTATTCGACATAGTATTTTCTTAGCATCTGCATTGTTGACGGATTTAACTCATACCACTTTTTCTGTATGAGTTTACCGATGACTGTGTTTTTACTTAGATTCTCCAATTCATAATCAAGCGATTTTTTCCCAAATTCGACCAACTCATTCTTAAATTCTTCAGGCGACATATTATTACAATCATAAGAATAAGTTTTCTCGGTCGATACTTTTTCTTCGTGCTTTTTTTCCTTTTTTGAAGAACGATCCACACGATAATATATATCATCGGCAACAATAGCCGGTACGCAACATAGCACGCAAACTACAACAAAAAGAAAAACTTTTACTCTCATAAAACTATTTTTTTTGATTTCTTTACGCAAAATTACCCATTACGCGCTCTTAAACCAAGAAAAATAGTACGCAAAAAGTACGCAAATTCATTCAATGCCAAAATTCCTCGATGAAATCGGGAAAAATTGAATTTGTTTTTTACTTTTATTTTTGATTTATCAGTTGATTTATCTTGCGAATTTGTATTATAATCATTACTAAAGTCACCATTGTTGCCAAAATATCCGATGTTGAATAAGCCATCCAGATACCTTGAAGCCCCCAAATGTGAGAGAAAGTATATATCATCGGAAGCAAGAATAAAATTTGTCTGATAAGACTTAAGAAAATTGATTTTCCGGCAAGACCAAGTGATTGGAACAAACTTGTTGAAACGATTTGGAAACCTACAGCCCAAAATGCCATAGTAGTCATACGTAATGCTTGCGAAGTTTTTGCAATCAGATCGCTATCGGTCGTAAAGGCACGAGCTATATATTCCGGGAAGAATTGTGCGCCAAGTGTACCTAAACAAGTTACGACAGAAGCAGCAGCAACCGAAAGCCAAAAAGCACGTTTTAATCGATGGAATTTGCGAGCTCCATAGTTAAATCCTATTATCGGTTGCATACCTTGCGTGATACCTATAACCACCATTACAAGCAGTTGTGCATAAGTCATCAATATTCCTAAAGCACCCACTGCATCATCTCCACCATATTGGTGAAGCAGATTGTTTACAATAGCATTAAGTGCACTACCGGCCATATTTACCACAAATGGAGCAGATCCAATGGCTGTAATCGCAGTAAAAATATTCCACCTTAATTTATATATACCAGGCTTAAAATGAAGTTCGCTCTTCTTAGAGAAAAAATGCGACATTACAAATGTCATTGATATTGCCATAGCTATATCGGTGGCAATGGCTGCACCCTTTATCCCAAGTTCAAACACAAAGATGAATAACGGTGCCAATATCACATTCAACCCGGCTCCTATGAACATTGTTACCATGGCACGAGTAGGGTAGCCCGACGCACGCATTATGTTATTGAACGAGAAACACAAATTCATAAGCAACATACCCGGTAGGATATATGCCATAAAGTCGTGAGCATAAGGCAAGGTAATCTCACTTGCGCCAAATAACATTAGAATTTCATCAAGGAAAATAGCAAATATGCTGATATAGATGACTCCAAACAACAACGTAAGCACCAAACTGTTTCCGAGAATTAACTCGGCTTTGCGCTTATCATTCTGCCCAAGTACAATTGAAATTCTGGCTCCGGCTCCGGCTCCGATAAGTGTTCCGACTGCAGCCGACAGGTTCATAACAGGAAAGGTGATTGCCAAGCCCGCAATAGCCTCGCTACCGACACCCTGTCCGATAAAAATACGGTCAACTATATTATAGAGCTGCATCACAACAATACCAACAATGGCTGGTATGCTATATTGCCACAACAATTTGCCTACCGACTCATTGCCAAGTTGATAAACCCTGTTTTTTTTATCATCCATAATCTTTTTTACCTTAAATAAGGCACAAAGGTAGTGAATAGTTGCATAAAATTTGTATTAAGCTATTAATTTTTTTTATTTATGGTTATTTTTCAGCTTTTTTAGCTATGTTTGTACTATCTTTTTTAAATCGGAATTTATGATTTACAAATACGACTATCTTGTTATAGGTTCGGGCATTGCCGGTATGAGTTTTGCCTTGAAAGTAGCAAAAACAGGAAAAGTGGCTCTTGTGTGCAAATCCACCCTTGACGAAGCCAACACTGCATTGGCTCAAGGTGGCGTAGCAGCTGTTACTAACATTCTCGTCGACAACTTCGACAAACACATCGAAGACACTATGATTGCAGGCGATTGGCTCAGCAACCCCGAAGCAGTAAAAAAAGTGGTAACCGAAGCTCCTACACAAATAAAAGAACTTATAGGGTGGGGGGTCGACTTCGACAAAAACGAAAACGGAGAATTCGATCTTCATCGCGAAGGCGGACATTCCGAATTCCGTATACTGCACCACCAAGACAACACTGGATATGAAATTCAAGAAAGTCTTATCAAAGCCGTAAAAAACAACCCCAATATCGATATTTTCGAAAATCATTTTGCTGTAGAAATATGCACCCAACATCATCTCGGCAAAATCGTTACCCGACGCACACAGGACATCACCTGCTATGGTGCATACGTTCTCAATGAAAACACAGGAAATGTCGACACATTCCTTTCAAAAGTAACTCTTATGGCTACAGGTGGCTGTGGGGCAGTGTATCGCACTACCACCAACCCACTTGTAGCAACAGGCGATGGCATAGCTATGGTGTATCGAGCTAAAGGTACTGTGCAAGACCTCGAATTTGTGCAGTTTCATCCCACAGCTCTTTATCACCCGGGCGACCGCCCATCTTTCCTTATCACCGAAGCAATGCGTGGTTATGGTGCAGTGCTTCGCACTCTCGACGGAAAGGAATTTATGCACAAATATGACGAACGACTATCACTCGCTCCTCGCGACATAGTGGCACGTGCCATCGATAACGAAATGAAAACTCGAGGTGAGGACCACGTGTATCTCGACGTAACACATAAAGATGCCGAAGAAACTAAACACCACTTCCCAAATATCTACAAGAAATGCTTGAGTTTGGGTATCGACATCACGAAGGATTATATCCCTGTGGCTCCGGCTGCTCACTATATGTGTGGAGGGATAAAGGTGGACTTGAATGCTTGCTCCTCAATCAACCGATTATATGCCGTAGGCGAATGCTCGTGTACAGGACTGCACGGTGGCAACCGATTAGCATCCAACTCTTTGATAGAGGCTGTGGTATATGCCGATGCCGCCGCAAAACACTCTATGAATCACCTCAAGGACTACACCTATCGCGAAGATATACCTGAGTGGAACAACGACGGAACTCAACACCTCGAAGAAATGGTACTTATCACTCAAAGCGCCAAGGAAGTGGGAGATATTATGGGTACCTATGTGGGTATTGTGCGTAGCAATCTGCGACTCGATCGCGCGTGGAATCGTCTCGACATCCTATACGAAGAAACCGAAAAACTATTCAAGTCGAGCAAAGTGTCAAGAGAGATATGCGAATTGCGTAACATTATCAACGTAGGCTATCTTATTATGCGACAAGCCAAAGAACGCCACGAATCTCGTGGCTTACACTACACCATCGACTACCCATCCCAAAAGTAATAAAACTAAAACGGAAACCATTGTGATTTCCGTTTTTTCATAATCTTATTAAAACTCTTCTTTTATATAATTATATCGCCCATAAAACAATCGAGTCGCATAACCATTAACATATCCCTTGAAAATTTCTTTTACATCATATTTTAATATATCAATAGTAAATGCTGGTCTCAACCAATCATAACTATCTTTAGGAGGAATACCTCCTACATAATACTTTTCGCCATTATCATCTTTATATTCTGATAATTCATATTTATATGAAACAACCCTCCTTAATTCTTCTTGTTTATCTCTTGCTTCTTTTAGAGATTTAGTTTCTATTATAAATATACAACCATTCATATAGCTATTTACACCATCTGATTGAAATAAAAAATAAATCATATCAAACGAAATTCCAGCATAAACTTTATTTCTATAAATAATTTTTGTCCTATCTGATTCGGAACTTGAATCTCCATATTTATTTCTTAAAATACTCTCTGCTTTTTCATAAGAACAACCAAAAGGAACATTACAAATTTCACTAACTGTTATTCTGTTCATTCTTTCTTGGAATTCATTCCAAGAAGTAGAATCATTGTTCACTTTTGTACTATCAAGTTCTTCATTACTTTGCCCCCAAACAAGAAACGGAACAAAAAACAACCATATAAATACTCGTTTTCTCATAATACTATAGATATTAAGTTTTTACAAAGTTACGAATCTTTTCTTGATAACTCTCGTAATTTATTTATTTTTTCTTGTTCTTCATTTAGTAGACATTCTTCATATAAGTCTTTATAAACTTTTCTATATTCTTTTTCAAGTGCTATTTTTTGAGATGCAGTTAATTCTGATTCTGTAACAAATGTTGTATATATAAAAAGAATTGCTTCCGTATCTTTAAGTTCACTAATTTTCCATGTTTTATCATATTGACAAAAACGTGTAAAACATAAACCCTCAGTTACAAACATTACCCAACGATTTGATGATCCATAATGTTGAAAGTTTTTGTTAATATCTTCATTTATAATGATAGGTGTTTCTATGGTTCTTTTTTCAAAACATAGATTTTTAGAAAAGAATCTACATACTAATTCATTTTTACTTAAATCAAGATTATGATATTTTCGTTCTTTATATCTTTGAAAAAAGTGACTTGTGTATATTTTAATGGCTCTTGTTCCTATTCCATTATAAAATTCACATCGCTGTTTTAATACAAATCTTTGTCTTCCATTAAATAAAATTGTAAAGAAATCCCACATAGGTTTTTCTACATCCTGTTTATTTTCAGCATAAAAATATATAATATGCGTATTATTGCTACTTGGTTTATATTCAACACATTTATAAAAAGGAAATTTATTGTGTTGCTTTATTTCCTTAATTATTTTAGGCATCAATTTTTGTGCTTGGTACCCTATTTTAACCTTATCAGCTTCTATTTTTTCATAAATCTGATAAATCGACATTTTGGGGACTATCATAAGCGTATTCTATAGCGTTTTTGAAAATAATCATATAATTCAAAGGCATATTTCATTATCTTCAACCATTCGTCTTTTGTTTTATAATCAAGTTTTATATTTATTTGAATTGGATTGCTATTAGGTCTTGTTTGTAAGACATACTCATTTATTAAAACCTCAATTTCAGCATTCTCTTTATTCTGTATCTTTTCATATCTTATACAAGACTGATTACAATGTACCGGACTACGTTCCATAAAAGTTTCTCCAATAGTAAACGATATCCAATAGTCAGTTATAATAAAATCCGGAGTTTGAATTCCTTTTTGCAATTCGATAGGTCTTCCAAAAGAAATAATAGGACTTCTTTTTAATTCCTCCAACACCTCCGGTACAATTTCCATAAATTGAGAAACCGCACGTCTATTATTAAATTCTTTTATCACCTCAGGATTTTCCATATCTACATTCCCATTTATAATATCCTCAAAAAAATTATGATTCAACACTTTTGATATCCTTTCTAATAAAAAAGTATCAAGACTTGTGCTTTTATAAATTTTATAAATATGATTCTCAGAACAAGGTATTAATTCTGCAAAATCAATACCTTTTAAACCTTGTCTCTTTACCTCATCTTTAATAATCTGTCCTAATATTTTCTTTTCCATATTTTTTAAGTTTTAAATATTTTACGCAACAAAGATATGTTCTTTGATTTATTTTTTAACTATCCAAAATGGATAGCATATATTTATATACTATTTTCTCTTCGATTATTTATATAATTTCTCACTTTTTACCACTTTATCTTTTAAAAAGAGATATATTATTTTTGTAATTGAGGGGATTTAAGCTATGTTTCCAAGAAAATAAAGCCTAATTGACTGAAATAACTGAACTTCAATAGGATTTGTGAGTAATAAACTTAAAATCGCACCACTTATGACGGTTTTCGACAATCGAAATATTGTCGTTTTGGTGCAAAACATTTCCTAAAAATTGTCCGAAAAAATGGCAACTTTGAACTCAGTTATTGTGCCTGCTAAAGTCCTCAAAGGAGGTCGGCACAAAGTAAGAATCAGTGTAGCACACAACGGAGAAACTCGCTACATCGTTACAGACATCATCATCGATTCTGCAAAAGAATTTAAGAATGGGCAAGTGATTAAACGTCCTGATGCTTCTATCAAGAACACGAAGATTAGAGCATTGTTACAAAAGTACCAAACAGCAATAGACGAGCTTGGCTATATTGACGGTCTAACTTGCCCGGAACTCGTTTACCACATTCAGCATGCAGAACAATACAAACACCGAACTATCTCATCTGTATTCAAAGAATATATCGAATTGATGAGATTGAAACCTAACACCATTCTCAACTACAACACTAAATATAATTCGTTAATGGAGTTCACCGGTGAAAATATGCTTATTGAGAATGTGAACCACGCAACTGTTATCGGTTACGATAAGTTTTTGCGAGAAAAACGCAATCTTTCACAATGTACGATTCGGGATCGTCTTGTATTTCTCATGGTTCTTCTGAACTATGCCCGACGATGCCAATACGCAGTATTTAAGGTGGACCCATTCAAAGGTTATGAATTGCCCGAAATGACTGTACGCCAAGTATGGCTATCTGTCGATGAGATTAAAAGTATCAGAGATTACCAAACTACACGACAAAATCTAATCAAGTGCCGGGATATATTTATGCTCTCATACTATCTTGGGGGTATTAATATGAAAGACTTGTTACACATCAACTTTAACGAATGTGGTAACACTATTCATTATGTCCGAGCTAAAACTGAACACCGCCCTAAAATCAACAAGTTTGTAGAGTTTGATATTCCTGATGAGGCTATGGTCATCATCAACAAGTACAAAGGTAAAAGTGGCCATATTGAGTTTACACGAACTCAAAATGAAAGTTATATGCATCACTTTTTCACATACAATATGCCTATCTTGCAAAAGGAACTCGGTATAAAAAGGCTTATTTACTATTCGGCTCGCAAATCATTTAGCCAACACGCATTTAATCTCGGTATTTCGACAAGTACCATAGACTATATTTTAGGGCATAGGCTTGATAGGAACAGTACGAGCCTATATAATTATATCAGTGTAACACCTGAATTGGCTACTGCTGCTATCCGTAAAGTTTTGGATAATCTGAAATAAACAGTATATTTGGAATAATCTCATAATCCGCTAAGAATAAAAAGTTTATGCGGAAAGTTCAAGAACGAGGTAATGAGTTGGCAACTGTTCTGATTTCTACATACTTGCATGATTTGCATTGATGTACAACT
>SUXH01000034.1 GCA_015061055.1 Bacteroidales bacterium | reverse complement strand
AGAATCTTAGTACCACATTATCCTACAAGGTGGAAGCCAAAGGCAAAGACCGTGACGAAATAGCGTTCTTTGCCAAATTCGTGCTATGCTCCAACAACGAGTATCTGCCCGTAATCATCGATGCAGGAGAAACACGCTATTGGGTACGCAAGATAAACCGCTTGCAGTCCGATGATACCAACTTCCTGCAACGACTAAAAGCAGAAATACCCGCATTTCTTCATTTCCTCACCAATCGAAAGTTATCCACCGAGAGGGAGAGCCGAATGTGGTTCAACCCCTCATTGCTGCATACCGAAGCATTGCAGAGGATTATCCGCAGCAACCGCAACCGATTGGAGATAGAGATGTCGGAGCTGTTGCTCGATATTATGGCAACTATGAATGTGGATAGCGTTTCATTCTGCCTTAACGACTTTATCGTGCTGTTGATGCACTCTCAGGTAAAGGTAGAGAAACACCAAGTGCGTAAGGTGGTGCAAGAGTGTTGGAAACTGACACCTGCACCCAACGGACTTACCTATACCACCTATCAAGGCAACTACAACCAAAGTTGCCACTATGAGCCGATAAGGAGAGTGGGACGCTTCTACACCATCACAAGGGAGCAACTCGAATCCTTGTAACATTATCTTTTTCTGTTGAATTGTTGAATATGAGTATAAACACACTGATAACAAGCAATATACATTCTCAACAAAATCTCAACAATCCAAAAGAGAAGTTGAGAGACCGACAACCACCGTTTGTGAATTTCTCTTTTGGTGAGCGGTTTGTTGAGAAGATGTTGAGAGGTTACAAGGTTGTATATAAGCATATTACATCAACGGTTCATCAAATCAACAAAATTTCATTAACCTCAAAATCGTAGTAATATGACAATCAACGATGCAAAACAAATCAAGTTGGCAGATTATCTGCAAAGTTTGGGCTATACGCCTATCAAGCAGCAGGGCAAAAGCCTATGGTATAAATCACCACTGAGAAACGAAACCGATGCTTCATTCAAGGTAAATACCGAACTTAACCAATGGTATGACTTCGGTATAGGCAAGGGTGGCAACATCATCGCATTGGCAGCCGAGCTGTACCATAGCGAGAATGTAGCCTATCTGTTGGCTCGCATAGCGGAGCGGACTCCATACATACGCCCTGCCACCTTTTCTTTTGGCGAGCAACAAACCTCTAATCATAGTTTCGAGGACATACAGGTTGGCGAGTTATCCTCGCCTGCACTAATCGCCTACTTTCAGGAGCGAGGCATAAACATCGAACTCGCCAAAAGAGAATGTAAGGAGTTGCGATTTGAGTATAACGGTAAGCCATACTTCGCCATCGGCTTTCCGAATATGGCAGGAGGCTATGAACTCCGTAACCGCTACTTCAAGGGTTGTCTTGCTCCAAAGGATATTACACATATCCGACAGCAGGGCGAGCCACGAGCAGCGTGTTATCTCTTCGAGGGGTTTATGGATTACCTCTCGTATCTCACCATTCGTGTAAACGACCACCCCGAAGAGCCACGCATCGAGGCGCAGGATTATATGGTACTCAACTCCGTCACCAACCTCTCAAAAGCGGAACGACTGCTACAACCATACAGCAGAATCGGCTGTTTTCTCGACAACGACCAAGTAGGGCAAACGGCAGTAGAGAGTCTGAAAAAGATGTTCGGAGATAGGCTTAGGGATATGTCGAAACACTATGCCGAGCATAAGGATTTGAACGACTACTTACGCCACAGAATACAAGCGAAACAAGCAGTAAAGAAATCGCAAGTTCAATCCGTAAGACGGATGCCACAACCGCAGCCAAAGAAGAAACGAGGCTTCAGGTTATAGCCCACTATAACTACACGCTTCGCCGATGTGTAGTTGTGGGGCAGAGTGACCTCTCTGCACTCCGCTTATGGGCGTTGCCCCTAAGGACCCCGTAAGCGGAAACTAGCAAACAAACAGCCTAATTGTAACCAATAAAATCAAAGAACTATGGCAATAAAAAGCAGCATACATATCAAGCCTTGCAATATATCATCAAGCGAGGCTCACAACCTCAGAACTCCCGAATATATGCGTAACATCGGAGAGTCGAAAATATACCTCATTCCCGAACTTGTTGCCGACAACGAGCATTGGATAGACCCTCGCATTGCCGACTACGATTTGCAGACGCATTACGACAACATCAAGCAGATGGTTAAAGCAAAGACGGGGCGAGCAATGCAAGAAAAAGAGCGAGAACGCAAAACCAAGAGTGGCAAGATTATCAAAGTGGCAGGATGTTCTCCAATTCGTGAGGGCGTGTTACTCATCAAGTCCGATACAACATTGGAGGATGTTCGCAGATTTGGCGAGGAGTGCCAGGAGCGTTGGGGTATCACACCGCTTCAAATATTCCTGCACAAAGACGAGGGGCATTGGCTGAGTGGAAAGCCCAATGCAGACGATATGGAGAGCTTTCAAATCGGTAGCAGATGGTTTAAGCCGAACTACCACGCACATATCGTATTCGATTGGATGAATCACGAAACGGGGAAGAGTTACAAACTCAACGATGATGATATGACACAGATGCAGACATTGTTATCTGAAATCCTATCAATGGAGCGAGGGCAATCCAAAGCCGAGACAGGCAAGGAGCATTTGGAACGAAACGACTTTATCATCGAGAAGCAGCGTGCAGAGCTGGAACGCATAGAAGTTGAACGGCAGCACAAGGAACACCAGATAGATCTTGCCGAGCAAAAACTCAAACAGGTGAAATCGGAGATACGCACCGACAAACTAAAAAGCGTAGCCACCGATGCAGCCACAGCCCTTGCAAGCGGTGTGAGTTCTCTTTTCGGCAGCGGTAAGATGAAATCATTGGAACGCAAGAATGAGGATTTGAGAGATGAGATAGCCATCCGAGATGAGACCATCAAGCAACTGCAATCCGATATCAAGCAAATGCAGGTGGAGCATCAAAAGCAGATGCAGGAGGTTAAGAGGTCTTACGAAGAAGAGAACCGCAAACAATCGGAATATATCGACAAGATTTTGCGTTACTTCCCGTATGTGGAGAAACTGATGCCGATGATTAAATACCTCAGCGAAAAGATGGGCTTTACGGACGACCTTATACGGAAATTATGCACATTCAAAGATGTATCTGTTACAGGTAAACTCTACTCATCGGAACATAACCAATCGTTTTCAGCTAATGGTGCTATTTGCTCTCTTAAACAAGATAGAGAGGGACATTTTGACCTTAATATCGATGGAGTTTCACGCCATTCGTGGTTCAGACGCAAGAAAGATGAGTTTATGGAAGCGTTAGGACTGCCGACAAGCAGAAGAAACCAAAATCGAGGGCTGAAACTATAAAACACACCCCTAAGTCGTAATAATTCGCCCGTAGAGTGCTTATTATTACGACTTTTGAGTAATTTTGCAGAATAAATAACAAGCTTGAAAAATGGATTGGAAAGTCAATAAACATGTGATTATACCAGAAGGGACAAAATTATCTGAAAGGATGTTTCAATATAATAATATTGTTGAAACAATTACTTTACCAGATGATATTACCTTTTTGCCAGAATATTTCTGTTTTGGCTGTAAAAACTTGAAAGCAGTTTTGGGTGGTCGTAATGTAAAAGTTGTTAGTTATAATACATTTGAGAACTGTTCGCAACTTCATCATCTTGATTTTATACCTAAAATTGGTTACTGGGCTTACGATAGATTTTCCAAAGAATACAATTTAAAGATCGTTCGTGAGTTAAGAATTACAGATTTTTGCAATAGCTATTCAATGAATGACAAACAATATGGTTATGTATTACATAAACAAAATAACGAATATTTAATATGGAATATTACTGCAAAAAAATATGTTTATGCAGTAATTCACTCAGATATTCCATTATATAGTTATGTTGAGTTTTTATACAAATACTCAATGATATTTGATACAAACAATGCTTCATTGAATATCGAACGAAATTTTGTTGATAACATATCTTTGGCAAGTGATGAAGATGTTGATAAATTCATAAATATTGATGATGCTAAAGCATATATAAATGGTTGTTTCTCCTATATCAAGAAAATTAATGCTATGAAAGAGACTGTTCTAAATTATATTGATTCATTAAATATTAAAGAAATAATAGAATCTTATACGGTTTCTATAGATGAGCATATTCGTACAAAAATAGGAGATGATGATACCTATACATTAAATGAGTTTGCATATAGCAATGCTAATCCGTCTGATGTATATTTAGGGAAATTACTGCCATCATATTCTAAAAAAACAAGAGAAAGTGGGTATTGTACATTTTCGTATATGACAGATAAAGAAAAGGAAACTTATAAAGACAAAGAAAATACTGTGAAATTTGAGGCCTTGCACCAATATTCTAAAGAAGAACACATAACCTCGCTAATAGATGCATATATAAGATATCTCTATCGTAGAACGAATATTTATCAAGAAGTTTTAGACGCTGTTAATATTCTAAACAAAAACAGAGAATACATAAGAAGTTCAATGTCATGGAATAGTGATTATAGTTTTTATTGGGATAATATATCACAATTTACATTCAAATTAAATGATAAACTGAATTCTCTGATATTTAAAAAATGAAAATAATATAATAATTGCAATTTATGAAAATAAAAATATTACAAAAAAATGGATGTGCCATATTAGCTGTATTATGCTTAATTGGTTTGTGCCTTCCGTTTGTTGATGCGTATAACGGAGCAGAAAGGTCTATATATTCTAATGTAAAAAATGCGAAAGACTACGAAGTTGACTATGAATGCATGAAATACCTTGATAAATATCCTAAAGGAGAATATGCAAAAGATGTCTCGAATATACTAATATCAAAAATGAAGAAAGATGGAGATATTAAGAGGACATATAAATTGGGTGTCCGTTATGCATCTTTGGAAGTTGGTAAGAAATTAAAAGAACTATCTTATAAAATGGCAGAAATAAAGAATGATTACTATTCTTGGAGTCAATATCTCGAAGTGTGCAACATTGAAGATATAAAAGATGCACAAGAAAGACTTAATAAGTGTACTAACTAATCAGCCTTCTTTATATAGAGCTAAATGTTAATGAGTTTTGATATTTGTGGTATGGAAGAACATATATTTTCTGTTTTTTATTCATGGCAATCTTATATTGGAGGTTACGCAAACAAAAGTTATATTAAAGACAAAATAATATCCGCCTTTAATGAACTATCAATTAGTATAGAGCTTCTTGAAGATTCGAGAGGTTCCACAGGAGCACCAGACATCCCCAACGCCATATTAACAAAAATAGGTAAGTCTGATATTTTTATATGTGACGTAACACCTGCATATACTCTTGTAGTAGATAATGTAAAACAACGAGCTTTGCCCAATCCTAATGTAATGTTTGAATTAGGGTTTGCAGTGCGTTCTTTAGGTTGGGAAAGAATTATTTGCATATGTAATGAAGAATATGGTAGTGTCGAATACTTACCTTTTGATATATCCGCACATCGAATTATCACATACAGGAAAAAAGATACTGACAAAAAATCTGTCAAATCATTGTGTCTAACAAAACTATTGTCTGATATTATATTTAATTACAATGATATTGTCGCTAAGGAAAATGAATTTGATTACAAGAGACACGATATTGAAATTTTTGAAAAAATGATGTCCTTTGTGTCTGAGGAAGAATTTATCAATAGTATCACAGATTTTCGTTCTTCTGGACGATTCTTTAAATGGTATGAAAAGTGTTGGGACTATGTTCAATATTTTCAAGATTATCCTCAAAACAGATTTATCAATTCCTATCTTAACGATAGTTATACCAAGTTATCAAAAGCATTAGATGATTTAAAATCATTAACTTGCCAAATATGTCGTGCTTACAACACAAAATATTGGGAATATGAAGAACCTGAAAATGAATACACTCAAGAAGAATTAAGAGATATTTTAATGACTCAAGAATATAGAAAACGTGAAATACCATATCCTGATAACAATAATTCTGATGAAATTCGTAAATATTACGATGTTATCGATAATGATGAAAGAGAGATTAGAGAAGTGTCTGATAATGTGCTAAGAACATACACAATTTTTCGTGATTGTATAAAAAAAGAACTGATCATATAAATCTATGCATATGAACAATATACAAGCATATACCGAAGCCGTAAGGATTATCAAAGAGGCGATATTACAAAGCCAATATCGTGCAGTTTCCATTGCTAACAAAGAACAATTATCGCTATATTATGGCATTGGCAAATATGTATCAGAAAACTCCCGTAATGGTTTTTGGGGCAAAGGTGCAATAGAAACCATTAGCGAACGATTACAGAAAGAATTACCGGGACTTCGTGGATTCTCTGCTGCGAACATCAAATTTATGCGTCAATTCTATGAGACTTGGTGCGAGGACTTGAAATCGCTAACTGTGGTTAGCGGATTAGGGGATGATAAATCGCTAACTGCGGTTAGCGAAATAGATACGCAGTTATTGATTCCTTGCGAAAGCCCTCAAAAAGAGAATTTTGATGTTGCTTCATTCTTGGGATTGGGATTCACACATCATATGATTATTGTTCGTAAGACCAAAACACTTGCAGAGCGTCTGTTCTACATTCGTCAAGCTCTTGCGAATAAATGGAGCAAAGAGGTATTGTCAGCAAGAATCGAGGATGATTTGTTTAATCATCAAGGAGAGATTGCAAATAACTTCATACAGAAGATACCAGATGCCCGACAGTCATTGAAAGCCATTGGAATGTTCAAAGATGAATATCTTTTGGATTTTATCAATGTAGAGGAACTTGGAGAGCGAGACAAAGAAGATATTGACGAACGAGTCATAGAGCAGAAAATCATACACAACATTAAGAAGTTTATTCTCACTTTTGGACGAGACTTTGCTTTTGTCGGCAATCAGTACAAATTGGAGGTGTACGGGGTGGAACATTTCCCTGACTTGATTTTCTTTAACCGAGAGCTGAACGCACTCGTGGTGATTGAATTAAAGAAAGGAGCGTTTAAATCTTCTTATTTAGGGCAATTATGCACCTATCTTCGTTTAGTGGACGACCAAATGCGTAAGCCACATGAAAATCCATCAATCGGTATAGTTCTATGCAAGAGTGCCGATAAAAAGTATGTTGAGTATGTAATCCAAGACTACGACAAGCCATTAGGCGTTGCAACATACAAAACTTCGGACGAAATGCCTGAGAAATTGAAACAAGCATTGCCCGATATTGAAGAACTGAAAAAATTGCTATAATTGAAATGCAGGCGAAAGAAAATTATTATCATTCTCTTCTCGTCTGCATTTCTTTTTGTACCTTTGTAGCATCAAGAGTTATCACATTGTAGCATAACAATGAAGAACTCAGAAATACGAACGGTTGCTATCTCGTTACCCAATTTTCAAGCAATCCGAATAACCGTTTAATTATAAGATAATTGCATTTTTAGCGTTATTTTAATATAAAAAACCGAGTTCAACGGCTTTCACAAGCGATTGAACCCGGAAAATGTATTAATTATTGGTTTGAATAGTCCGGTTATCGTGGCTTCATTGCCCAACCATGACGCCCATCACGCAAGAACACCACAGTATAACCCATATCGAGCATTACACTTGCCACCGTATTTGCGTTAAGGTCTGCCATATCGGCAAGGTCGGTGATGATCTCCTCAGTCGAACGTATCACAGTCCCCATATCAGCGGGAAATTCAGCTGGCTCATAGTTTACCAAGTATTGAGCCACAATAAGAGCCAAGCCCTTTATTTCTTTATTCTTCGCCATTGTCAGTATCCTTTCTTAAGTTAAGTTCTGCAATATAATCATTAATCACATCAGCAAGAAATGTGATATCTTCAATGTGGTCAAACCACAAATGCCATTTCATACCAATATTGTTGGTTGTCTCTATTTCACCCTCACCATCACGATATGCAGTTATAGCCACTTTCAGCCCGTTGGGTGATTCTGTTATTATCTTATTCATCTTGACCTCCTTTCACTTCTACATAACGTCTATTATTTTTAGTTACAAGATAACATTTGCCTTTCTGTTTAATCTGCTTCACTATTTTAGAGGTAGGATCGAGAATAAGATTTTTGTCAATGAAAGCCGAGAGTGCATCACGTAGCACAATTAAATCCGAAATATCTTCAATATCCATATTCTCATTAAGGTTAATGTCATCGAAAACACAAATCGAGCAGGTTTTAACTTGTGATTCACCACCAGAATACACATAATCTGGAGATATTCTAACTTTAATCATAGTTCATCGGTATTAGTGTTCTTAAATTCACGAAACAAAGCCCAAGAGAAAGGGAAAATGCTAGCGACAGCACTCCATTTGTGGAGCATATCACTGCCGATTGCGTAACCATACAACATTACTATGGTAGCAATAGCTGTAAGCACCCATGGCGTAGAGCTATTCCGAAGAATGGTTAAAGACTTGCGAACGATGATGTTCACGTTAGATTTCAAGGCTTTCCAATCTATTACAGGTTGGAAAGATTCGGCAACGTGTGCCGATGTCAAAGTAGCTTCTTTCATTTTGGTAGACATTTAAATGAAACATTAATATTTTTTATCACTGGGAACGAAAAAAGTTCCGCTCCCCGTTGTCTACCACCTGAATCAGGCTGTGGGTGCATTAACACTCCACACGGGACGGAACTGTTATTATCCTCAGCCACGACATAAAAAATGCCAACGGCTGTAGTTGGCGATACACTCGCCTGATTCATATGGTAGACATTGCAAATGTAGGGAGATTTTTTTGAATGTGCAATACCATTGCAAAAAAAATTGATTACTCGCTTCCAATCGATTGTGGATTGAAGCGTGCCGGCTTGTGCCAGGAATGAAATTGTTTCTTTCATTGCTTTGTGGGTTTGACGTTAAAAAATAAAATAATAATACATACAGAAAAACGGCTGTATATCCCGTCGTCAAACCCACAAGTGATCACTCCGCAGAGCAAAAATTGTTGGATACACAGCCGTATTATTTTGGCTTATGATGATAGGGAAGTAAACTTCCTTACCAAATATGTATAGGCATAAAAAAAAGCCCGAAAGTCCGAGCAAATAACCGATTGCTCAACGGAAGTGAAACCTTCACTTATGGATTTGACAATGCAAATATAGATATAATATTTGAATTATCAAATAAAACCTTTTTTTAAAAACTACTCGTTAATGAAATTTCCATCCTGGATTTGCTGTTCTTGCTTGTCTATCCATTTTTTTTGAGATTCTATATTGTTAGCGATACTACGATCTATCGCTAATGATTCTCGATATTCTGTTGCCTCAGCAGTGATAGTCCACTTAACATTTAATCCTCTATTCTCTATTTCAGTTTTAATTTCTGAAATAGGGACTTTAAAAAATTCTTTTCTTGGGTTAACTTTATTCATTTGATTAAGGGCAAAAAATTTATGTAACTCATTTTCTAAAGTCGGTGCATCTTCACTATAAATCATAGCATGAACATCAAATGGAAATGGCACACTTGCATCACCCAGTTCTCTAACACGATCTGTTGGCTCTAATCGTCGAGTCATACCAATTTTAAAAACATCTTCACCAAAAGAACCGACATTCGAAATAATATAAACATGACCGCTACGAGTTTGTTGAGCCATCGATAATGCTCTTTGATTCTTAGCTTCAGCTTCAGATAATTTAATTGTAAGCTCTTGTAATTTTAATTCATATTTATTTTTTTGTTCTTCAGTTGCTTTCGCTATTTCAGCTTTAGCTCTTTCCATGGCCTTACGAATAGTTTCTTCTTCTTTTGCTGCCTCCCGAATAGCTTTTTCAAATTCTCTTTGGGCTCTTTCTTCTTCTCTAATTTGTTCTTTTATACGTCGTTGTTCTTCTTTCTCTTTTTCTCTCAACGCAATTACAGCCACACCCCAACGCAATTCTTGAAGTCTTGCATCTAAATAATCTTTAGTAATACGAGCATCTCTAAAGGCTCTTCCTAAATTATTTACAACAGCATAGGCATCTTTAATTTTTTGCTCAAGAACGCCGTAATTATCCTTTTTAATGCGAGACAAAATAGAATCAACTTTTCCATTAAACGCATCAAGGACAAATGCAACTGCCGTGTCCCGTCGATTTTTTTCAACATACTCACAAGTCGCAGCACTTCCATTATTAGCAAGCATTTTAGATACCTCACGAGCATCCTTTAATTTCACCCCTGCGTCATCAAATCCAAATTCTATAGCGAGATCATCAAGTGCGCTATTTGTCGGCTTAAGGTATTCATCTCCGTAACCATCAATAATATTCTTCATTGCTTTTGCTACACTTTGAAAATGTTCGGCATCTTTTGCGATATCATATGCTTCACCAGCAATATCCCTTGCTCGTTGTTCTGCATTAGCAATAATTTCAGAAGCTTGCCTTACTGCAGTTTCCTGCGTATTTTTAGATGTTTCTAATAAGGCATTTGCCTTAGCCAATGCTTCTTCTCTAATTTTTTTTGCTTCATCTGTAGCATTTGTTGAAATATTTGATGCCATTAATCGCGCTTCTGAAAGTATCATTTGTGCTTCATTTTCTAATTTAGCAGCTTCTTTAGAGGCTTCTTCTCTAATTCTTTTTGCTTCATCTGTAGCATTTGTTGAAATATTTGAGGCCATTAATCGCGCTTCTGAAAGTATCATTTGTGCTTCATTTTCTAATTTAGCAGCTTCTTTAGAGGCTTTTTCTCTAATTTGAGAAGACTCCGTTTTTGCCTTTAATATAATTTGCGAGGCTTCTGTTTCAGCGTTTTCACAACATTCAAATTTGGCTAAATTTTGATTTCGCTTTACTAATTCTTCATTTTCTTTTTTTAAGGAAGATAGTTCCTCTAAACAATGTTTAAATTCTTTTTTGCATTTACAGTATAAAACAAATAATACAATTAAAACGCAAATTAAAAAAATAATTAACGGTACCATAACTATAGATTACTTGAATGTTTATTTGTGGCAAAGATATAAAAAAATCAACAAATTAAAGGCTGATAACATTTATTCATCCTATCACATAGTCTTATAAATATTCAAGGCGAAAAATAAATTTTCGCCTTAGATTGGTAAAAATAATTGGTTTTTATTTACATATTAGCAGTAATGACAACAATATCAGTTTTAGTCTCAATAATATCTTTATCATCTGTTACTATTTTGAAGTTATTCAACTTACAAAATTCCACATGATATGAATCATTGAAATCTGATGCTGTATTTTCTACTAAGGAAGAAATATCTATTGCATTAAAGTCATCTGGTCTTTTCTCTGTGAAACGCAAAATATCTTCAACTTGAAATTTAATATCTTTTAAAGCATCTTTGCAGTGCTTGGTTCCTCTATAGTCCCTTTTAAAGTCAATTTTTGTATAAGGAGATTGAGGAATAGGATGCTCCGTTCTTTCCCAGACCTTGAAGTTTATTCTCAAGCAAGTATTAATATATTCAGATACAACCATTGAGTTTATATAAATCGTAGCTCTTGACGATTGAATATTCCTTAAAAAATTTGAATACACTTTTTGTTTAGGCCTTTGATAATTAGCAATAGGTCCAAATAAAAAGAACCAAATATTCGTATCAAAAAAAAACTCATCGCCTGAATGGGCGATGAAATTCCTTACATCTTCAACTTTAGCCATTTATTATCTCATCAATTTCAGATTCAAACTTTTGTGTGTCAGCGTAGAAAAGTTTCGCTGTATCAGTTACCTTTTTTATTCTAATAGCTATATCATCATTAAGACCTTTAAACGATAATAGGTCTTTCAATTGTTCACTTTTGTAATCTTTATACAAAGTGCCGATAACAACATTCAGGAACGCCGTAGTCATTAATGTTATTCCTGTAAAATCAAGACAGACACATTCTCCTTGATTTAACGATTCTACAATTCTTTCATAAATAGGAGTCCCTTCGTCTGGGGTTACGCCTTGATTAAGTGTTACGAAATCAGTAATTAATATAGTTGTCATAATAAATTATTAAAATCTACTTCCGTTTTTAAATAGTATAATTTTGTATCTTCAAAATTAAATTTCATATTAACAATTGTTCCAGGAAAACGATTCTCCAAAGTAATGTCATTCCATACACCATTCTTTAGCTCACACATTCCTCTATCTGAAACAATTTGCAACTCTCCTTTGTTTTGACGTATAAAAGATTCTATTTGTGCCAAGCCTAAACCTCCTGTATTGCTTTTTGTGGTATTACCTTCTTTCAATGCCCATCTAATAGCCTCACAAGGAGAGAAGTTCTGTCTATTTCTCAAAAAAGTGTTGACATTCTTATAAATTGTATTGCCACAATCTACGATTGTCATATCAAGTACCGGAGGATTGCAGTTGTCTTTATATTCACCACAACAATAAACATATTCACAATCACCATGAGTTGTAGCATTGGCAAATATTTCAAAAATATTCTCTACAATATATTTACCTGCTTGTTCTGTATGCATTGGGAATTTTTGTTTGTCAATTAAACCGATTTTAATATATTCTTTAAAATCAGTTGAATCAGAGGTGGAAAATTTGTTATATTGAATGTAGCGTTCTTTGTCTTCTGTATCTGTTTCAATATCAAATGCTTTTAAAAATTTATTTCGAGCTAAACAGCGACGAACGTGTTTACCTTTGGGTCTTGTTATATAAACGGCTTTACCTTTCTCTACCAACAAATCCAATAAAACACCAAGTACTGAGGCTAAATTAGCATCAAAATCAACGCAATTATAGAAATTACATTGAACGACATTATCATCAGATTTTAACAAATCCTGATACAAGGAAATTAAATGCTCATACCCTTCTGCATTCGTTTTTACAATATTAGAAACAAAAGAGATATACATATTAATTAAGTACTCTTAAAAATTTATTGCAAAATTAATGTTTTGATTATATTTTCAGAAATATTCATATTATTATATTTGTTAAAAAAAGTAAATTCAATCAACAGAATTTCAATAATTTAAAGGCTAATAAGTATATTTTGCTGTGTAGCCAACAAATAAAAAGCCCCGAAGCATAAAGCTTCAGGGACGGCTATCAAGTTTCAGTGTCAAATTAAAACTATAAAGATAGAGCCATAAGTTCTGCACCTAATGAATGTAGCGCATTTTGTATTTTTTGACGAGCTGCAGGGCGTGGTTTAGACACTCCGTTAGCATAGTTCCAAAGCTGTTTTTGATTTATACCTGTTAATCGTTCAAGTGCAGCATTAGTAAAAATTCCTTGATAATATTGTAATAGAGATTGAACATCGTAATGCCATTCAATAGTATATTTGCCCTTTATAATTTCAGGCCATCTTTCTTCAGGAAGATTTTCTTTAATAAGACGAATTGCTTCCAATACATCAGCCTTTGTATCAGCTACCGTATCACCAGCAGCATAGATTCCCTCACAATTTTCAGAATAAGCACCAAAGCTTTCTTCACTTGCACAGATAGTTATAATTAATTTATTATCCATAATTTAGTAGTTAATTGTTAGTAATATTATTTTTTGTGAGTATGTCTATAATAGAAACTGAAGTTTATTTAAGCCCCATGTTTCTTGCGATTTTCTTTCTTAAAGGTTCCGGGATTTCTTTTGCCCCATGGTAGGGAACGGGTTCCGATAGAATGTCATCTTTCTGGTAAAAATAATGACTTCCTTCTGCGTGACTGAATTTCCAACCATTTTTGGTGATTTGCCGATGAAATTCTTTATACTTCATATCTTTGTTTTTTTATTTTATGATGCAAAAATAGGAAATACTTCCATTATAAACAATAAAATAATAGAAAAAGTTCCACTATTGCCAACAAACAAAAAGTTCCGAAGCACGAAAAAAGGCGTACCATTCGGCACGCCCGGCAAGTCCTTAAATACATCGTTATATTGGAAATCAAACGAGATGGACTTGGCTTAAATCTTTAGCAAAATTATGCAATGCTGCTTCAATTTTAGCACGAGTTTTTGCACTTGGATTTCGACGACCTGTAACATAATGCGACAACTGTCCTTGAGCTACACCGGTAATCTTTTCCAACCCGGCAAGAGAAAGCTTACTACTATAATAAGCAAGGAATGAAGATACATCATAACTGAATAGCATATTTATCTCCTCAAAAGCCTTTCCTTTTGCTTCATAGTGTTCTTTCATTCCTTGATATGCAGCTTTTATATCAGCAATAGCTTCATCAGCTGAAGAACCTGTACCACAAACTCCGTAATCCAAACCGTCGTCATCCGGCATATAAGCACTATAAGTACCATCAGAAGCTCTTTCAATAAAAATTCTAACATTTTTCATATCAATATCATTTTTATTATTAACAATCTAATTGAATGGAGGGATTAATTTATCCCTGCCATTCTTTTTATACTTTTAAGAGTTCCGGTTGCAACCTCTTGCTTTTCGTGGTGGCTTGTTGTAAACTCTTTCCCGGTTTTAGGACTAAACCACAGCGGATGTCCTGCTTGCGTTTCTCCTGTAGAGTAACACCCATTTTTACGGAGGAGACGATGTAATTCACTATATTTCATAAGTTCTCTGTTTGATTTCCAACACAAAGATAATGATATTAATATTAATATCAAAATAATTTACATTTATTTTTATCAAAAAAATCTCAGTTGTGGATTTAGTCGTTCTGTTCTGAGCTTAGCAAGCGATTCTTTCTTCTGCCGAAGCTCATTTTTTGTTCGTTGCATATCCTCGGTAAGACCATTGATTTCTTCGAGCAAACGGATTTCTATTTGGTTCTGCTCTCGTTCTCGTTTAGAAGTCCCGGCAAAATGAGCATAAAGAGCTTCGGCACATTCAATCCGATACTTACTCACAAATGGACGAGCTTCATCCGACACATTTTTCGGATTAATCGAACCGAGCCATAAATAAACGTACATCAGTGGCAAACACACCATTTCATATTGTTTGCCGTCGGCTCCAGTTGTTACCGTTAGGGTAATAACTGAGTTAAAAGTTTCATCTTCTTTAAGTTTTGTGTATTGGCGTTCAAATGCAATACCGATAGCAGTACAAATCGGTTTGATAGGCACCAACATTTCACCGTCTTTGACAACGGAAACGACATCAACATTATTGATGCGTGCAATAGTCAATTCTTTCATTGGTAAAATTGGAAATTAAATGTTAAAAAAGTCTTGGTTGTGAATATTGCCCTATAAGGCGATTTACTTCCGTTATTACATTGTAGGAAAAGCGTGAGGCGTATTTCTTGATGTAACCAAGGAAATATAACACAGCATTATTTGCAGTTGTACAATACCCATTTTCAAGTGATGGGAGCCTATGGGCGTGTCTGCCATTGATAAAATATATGTCGTACCCAAAAGCATATCGACCATTGCCGGCATCAGCCACAAGTATTTTCACGATTTCCTTTCGGTCATCATAGACCACTACAGTATCAAAGTCCTCTCTTATAACATCGCTATCGGAAATACCGGGACAACGAAGATGTTCAAACGGATTCACTGAGTCTTGCATACTTTTCTCGAGCTTTAAAAAGTAAAACATTAAATTCCTTATCAAACTGCGATAAATCTTCTACTTGCTTCTTATAATAATAAGCAGTAGAACGTTCACGCCTTATGTGCCAAACAACGACATAATCACGAATACCCTTCTCAGTGGCGAGAGCAAAGAAGATAAACCGGGCAAACATACATTTTCGCTGTCTGTTTAGCCCCAAGGCTTGCAGTACACTGCAACGAGTAACAGAGCAAGCCACTTGAAGAATAGTATCTAAATTAATCATATCAGAACGGTTCATTTTGAGCTTTCGCAGTTGAAAAAACAGAAAAATATTCAACCCCTCCCGATTTATCGCTTTCTCCGATAAAACTCTCATCAGGGTGAACTTTACACCAATCGCTGAACACCACTCCGGCTTTGTTTGCTTTATTCACGTTGAAGTGATAACCCTTAAATTGGCAATAAAGGACCAATTTAGTACGGAAGTTTGAAGGCGTTACGCCGAATTTTGAATCAGGGAACTGACTATGAAATGCATCATATATGCTTTTACGCACTTGGCGATCGTTAAGATTCGTACCGTTTTCATCATAGTAAACTTCAGCCCATTGATAAAAGGCCTCACCCATTTGTTGCTTCAAGGTTCGCATTGTAATATCCCTCATTGGTGGCGGAACAGCACCCTGCCCTGTGCGATACCACCCCTCCGACAAAGATTTGAGGTAATACATCACACATTCCGCCATGAAGTTGTCAAACAGACACCATTGTTCATCATCCCAATCGGCAAAGAATTGATGACCAAAATCATCAATCGGACGGTGATTGTCGTTGTACCAATCGCTGAAAGCCATAAACGTTATACGTTCAAGAGCTGAACGATTGTTGGCATTGATAGCATGATTTGTGGTGATATAGAATTTAGGCGATTTTTCGTTAGGTATAATGAAACGAGCCTTCGTTTTTGGGTTCACAGCAAGGTCACCGGTAACGGCAGCAAAGAATCGTTCAAAATCGAAATTCACACGCACGTCGTCGATAAATACGTTGCGAGTGCGAAGCGTAACATTTGAATAAATGTAATCATCATCGTTTTTCAATGTTTTGCCGTCAATCGTAGTTTGCTCCAGCATCATTTTTACTGCCACCCCTACAAGCGATTTACCTGTACGACCATTCGACTGCGACACCTCACCCATTTGCCCATCCATAGCAACGATAGCCTTTAACTCTGTTTGATATTTATAATCACAAAGAAGGAAGCCTATCGATGTAATTTTATTGACGATATGCTGTTGATATTCCTTTTCGTCTGCCACCGATGGAGTATATCCGGGAATATTCCAAAAATTAGAAACATTGAGCAGAAATTTAAAAAACTCGCAGTTCATACCGTTCTCGGTTGGGTGAACCACAAAGCCCGTTTCCGGATTTTGCTCGATATGGTCGATTATAGGAATACGTTTGAATTTACGACGGATAACCTTATCTTGCCACACTTGACCAAGAATATCGCCAAATTCAATACCTCTCGATGTGATTTGCAATTGGCCATTACGGTAGAACATACGCTGTATATGAGGTTCAAATTTATCAAATGAATCATCGATTTTTGCCAAACGTTCCAACTTGTCAGATCCAAGCAACGTGCCGAGACGAGAAGCAAGCATCGAATGAACATCTCGATCTTTGCAAGCTTGCAACGCATAGTGATAAACAAAATCACGAATTTCCGTTGGTCCTGAGAATGAGACCACGCCGTCATCGATTCTCACGAACTTATATTGATCCACCTCTAAGTCTGAAGTATGAATGCGATAAAATCCGTTGGCTGAAATGAATTGCAAGGCTTCTATATAATCAAATTCGACAGTCTTACGGCCTTTATCATTACTACCTATAATCCACAAATCACGGTCGGAAGAATACTTTGATGCTTGAATCAATTTGCCGTCCTCTATGCGATAATTGATTTTGGCAAAACGAAATTGAGGCAACTCCAATAGTTGAGCTTTGTGGCGTTCAAAAAATGAATCCCGATCATTCAACGACCAAAAATCTTTTATTTGGAACTCCGTCTTGGAAGAAATCTTGTGGATATCCAAAAATGTACCTTTACCATCGTGAGTGTGAATAACAGTATCAATCTCTTTGGCAAGCACATCTTGGCTTAATATGCAAAAAGTAGGCTGAAAAAGTATTCACCATCGTCTAATATGCAAAAAGTAGGCTATTAGCCCGATTAATTGGGCTAATAGTGTCGTGCAATGTACTCTTGAATCAGAGCCATTCTG
>SUXH01000033.1 GCA_015061055.1 Bacteroidales bacterium | reverse complement strand
AAGACAAAGTTGAGAGTACATAGTGGTATATCTAAATATCGCAGAATGGCTCTGATTCAAGAGTACATTGCACGACACTATTAGCCCAATTAATCGGGCTAATAGCCTACTTTTTGCATATTAGACGGCTGAAAAAGTATTCACCAGCGTCTAATATGCCGAATAATGTAAACACAAAAAGAGCTTGAAGATGTCTTCAAGCTCTTTTTGCGGAAAGGACGAGATTCGAACTCGTGGTAGGATTACTCCTACGACAGTTTAGCAAACTGTTGGTTTCAGCCACTCACCCACCTTTCCAAGCGATTGCCGAAATTTTCATTTAGCGAGTGCAAAGATATACACTTTTATTGAATCCACAAAACTTTAACAGAAATATTTTCACTCACGCATCAAAAAAAACAAAGTTTTTTACTATCCATTATTTTTTTATTGATTTTTTCAAAAGTATTCTTTAATTTTGCAATGATAGTTATATAGTATTAACCAAATTTGCCTAAAGCAAATTTAAATTTAATCAATTATGAAAAAATACATTGCTGAATTTTTCGGAACAATGGTACTTGTTCTTATGGGCTGCGGAACTGCAGTAAGTTTAAATTGTGGTATTGACACTGCTTCGGTGGTAGGAACTGCTCTTGCATTTGGTCTTGCCGTTGTAGCTATGGCATATACTATTGGAGGCGTTTCCGGTTGTCACATCAATCCGGCAATTACACTTGGCGCATGGATATCTAAGCGCATAGAAAGCAAGGATGCTATTATGTATATGATAGCACAGGTTCTTGGAGCAATCGCAGGTTCTGCCCTACTATGGCTTGCTGTTGACAACGCAACAGGATTAAACGGAACCGGAGCCAACACTTGTCAAGAAGGTGTGAGTGTCATAGGAGGACTTATAGCTGAGATTATCTTTACTTTTGTATTTGTTCTTGTGGTTCTTGGTACTACTGATGCTAAGAAGGGTGCAGGCAACTTCGCCGGTCTTGCTATCGGTCTTGCTCTTGTCCTTGTACACCTTGTATGTATCGCTTACACAGGAACATCAGTTAACCCTGCACGTTCAATAGGTCCTGCTCTATTCCAAGGAGGTGTAGCTCTTGAACAATTATGGATTTTTATCGTAGGTCCGTTTGCCGGTGCTGTTTTGGCATCGCTTGCATGGTGTGCAATAGGCGGTTGCTGTTGCAACGACAAATGCGATAAATAACCTCATAGCAAAACAAACTCATAGAACTCCCTTCGGGGAGTTTTTTTATTCTCTAAAGAATCGCTATCTTTGCCAAACATTAAAGGCAATCACCTGTTTTTCAAAAACAACAACCATCATTTTGTATGAAAAAAATAATTTTATCAATCATTGGTATCATAGCAATAATAGCTCTTGCCTTAGGCATCTATATCTATCCTCTTGCCTTCAGCAAGTGCGACGACGACACTATGATATTCATATACCCTAATATGACTAACGATCAACTCGCCGACACTCTAAAATCGCGACTTGGCAACGAATTTGGCGATCACACCATCACCACTCTCAACTTGCTCAAATCCGACATCACTCAACGTGTGGGTGCGTACAAGATACCTAAAGGCTCATCGCCCTACCACGCAGCACGGCTTTTGCAACGAGGCGCACAAACAAGCATTCGTTTCTCGTTCAACTACGTCCGCACCGTCGACCAATTTGCCGAACGTGTGAGCCAACGCCTACTTATGGATAAAGAGGACCTGCTCACACTGCTCACCGATGCTGAATTCTGCAAGAAATACGGAAAAACACCCGAAACCATAGTGTCTATCTTCCAACCCGACACTTACGACTTCTTCTGGACTGTTTCTCCAAAAGCTTTTGTTGACAATATGTTCAGGTATTACAATCTGTTCTGGAACGAAGAACGATTAGCCAAAGCTAAAGCACTCGGATTTACTCCCGATGAAGTTGTTACCATCGGTTCTATCGTGGAAGAAGAAATTGCAAAACGTGAAGAAGCCGGCAAAGTGGCTCGATTATATATCAACCGCATCCAAAAAGGGATGTTACTACAAGCCGATCCAACTGTAAAATTTGCACTTGGAGATTTCAAGTTACGTCGTATCTGGAGCAGTATGCTCTCAATCGATTCTCCCTACAACACATACCGATATAAAGGACTACCCCCGGGTCCTATCCGCTTTGTTGAGAAGCGTACTCTCGATGCAGTCCTCAATGCACCTTCACACCCTTACATATATATGTGTGCTAAAGAAGATTTCTCAGGATATCACAATTTTACGGCAAGCTATGCCGAGCATAAAAACAATGCTCGCCGTTACCAACGAGAACTGAATCGACGAGGCATCAAGAAATAGCATCGTTATCGCACTTTATTTCTCAGGAAGTGCTCGCGTACAAGGAAGAAGAAAATCAACACCCCTGCCAACTCTCCTATCACCGATGCCCAAAATGCCGAATGATAACCGAACGATTCGGCTACAACACCACCAAGAAGCACCCCTATTCCAATTCCTAAGTCCCAAGAAATAAGCAAAGTGGAATTGGCTGTTCCTCGTAGTGTATGTGGAGCAAGATTAATAAACATTGTCTGATAAGCAGGGAAGAAATGCCCATTCCCAAGCCCGATAACAAGTGCCGACGCATAATAAGCCCACATTTCACTCACCCCTGCAAATAAAACATACCCCACAAGCGACACCACGACTCCTATCGATGCATTATATACTATTTTCCCTTGTCGTAACGTTCTACTTCCAATCAAACGAGATGCCATAAGCCCGACAGCAAGCAACATAAAGTAAGCACCTGTTCCACCCGTAATTCCGAGTGTTTCTTTGCCATAAATTGCTAAATAGGTGGATAAAATACCATAAGCAAAGGCAAAACATGCTATTGATAACCCAGCACGCCAACCTTTTACCAAGAAAAAGCGGTCGAAACTTAATGGATCTTTGCGCTTAGGTATTGCCGGCTGACGATTTTTTATCGTAGAAATCACACCGAATCCTATCCCTGCAGAGATAAGCGACAATATGAACAACAAATTGAAATCGGGATAGATATGATATACCCATAATGCCACACTTGGGCCTAAGGCCATAGCTAAATTATTGCTAAGTCCATAGAATCCAATACCCTCGGCACGTCGTTGAGGATGCAATACATCGATAGCTATGGTGCTATTGGCTACAGTAGCCGAACCTAGTGCGAAACCATGTGCTGTGCGTACTATAAAAAACAACAGCAATGTTCCTGCCACCAAATATCCTCCAAAAAAGATAAAAAACAAAAAATAGCACAGCATCAGCACTTTTTTGCGAGGGAAATTATCCACAATAAATCCACTGAACGGACGCACAAGTAATGCAGCCACAACAAATCCACTTAGTACCACGCCAATCGTATCCTTATTTGCATCAAAAGCATCTTTCAGATACAATGGCAATAGAGGCATTGTAAGATAAAAGGCAAAGAACAACAAGAAGTTGCCAAGCATCGCCTTTACAAAATTACTATTCCAAAGCCTTTCCATAAGTGATAATTATTCTCAGTCTTCCACAACCAACTCTCCTATAAGTGTTGCCGAGGTAGCACTATTTACCTTCACCTTCACATAATCTCCCACCTTAGTTTCGTGAGCAGGGAACACTATAACCTTATTTTGTTCCGAGCGACCAAACATATCATCACGCGAGCGCTTTGAATAGCCTTCCACAAGTATTTCAAAAGTCTTACCCACATCGCGAAGATTGCTTTCGTGCGAAAGTTCATTTTGAAGAGCAATCATTCGGTTCAAGCGATCGATTTTCACTTCTTCGCTCACATTATCGGGCAAATTCTTCGATGCAAATGTACCCGGGCGTTCCGAATATTTGAACATAAACGATGAATCGAATCCCACTTCGCGCATCAAACTGAGCGTCTCTTGGAAGTCTTCTTCGCTTTCATTGTGGAATCCTGTAAACATATCGGTTGAGATACCACAATCGGGCATTGCATTGCGAATAGCGGCAATACGATCGAGATACCACTCACGAGTGTATTTTCTATTCATCGCCTTTAACACCGAATTGCTACCACTTTGCACCGGCAAGTGAATGTGCTTGCACACATTTTTCTTACCTGCCATCATCGCAATAATCTCGTCGGTCATATCCTTAGGGTGCGATGTGGTAAAGCGCACACGCATTTCAGGTGCAGCATCAGCAACTATCTCAAGCAATCGTGCAAAGTCAACCACCGAACCATCAGCACCGACATAATTATATGAATTCACATTTTGACCAAGCAAAATCACTTCCTTAAAACCCTTTGCTTGCAAATCACGTAGCTCGTTAAGAATACTTCCCGGCTCACGACTACGTTCACGACCTCGAGTATAAGGCACAATGCAATATGAGCAGAAATTATTACATCCACGCATAATGCTAATGTAACCACTTATTTTATTTCCTCCTATTCGCGACGGAATAATATCACGATAAGTTTCAGTTGTAGAAAGTTCTATATTGATTGCGTTTTCGCCATTTTCAACAGCAGTAATTAGGTTTGGCAGGTCAAGATAAGCATCAGGACCGGCCACAAGGTCTACACCATGATTTTTAATCAGCTCATCTTTCATTCTTTCTGCCATACAGCCAATGATACCCACTATCATTCGACCACCTTTTTTCTTCTTCAATGCAGCAAGTTGTTGCAGACGTGAGAAAATCTTCTGCTCCGCATTATCTCGAATCGAACATGTATTAATCAATATAGCATCACATTCATCTATATTCTCGGTTACGCCATAGCCTGCAAGTTTCATCACCGAAGCTACCACTTCACTATCGGCCACATTCATTTGACAACCATAAGTCTCTATATACAACTTCTTAGAGAATTCTCCTTCACTATAGCTTATCTTGATATTCTTCAGAGTTTTCTGTTCCATATACCAATTCTTTAAATATACCCACAAAGTTACCTATATTTTTCGAGATACAGATATATTTTTATAATTCTTAACCCCCGAAACAACTGCCACTCATCATTATGAGTTTCACATTTGTCTGTTATTTTTGTGCTTTATACTATTAATATGTAACTTTGCAAGAAATAATATCAATCACTTTTTTATGCTTGACAATAATTTCGGAGATGAGCTTTTTATCTCAAACCTTCAAAAAACTTTAGTAAAGATTTGCACCGACCATCAACTTCTCAACAAACAGCTTTACGATATCGAAGAGTTAATGGAAAAATGGCATCAAAGTGCACCTCAATATATGGCTGATGTCGTACCTGAATTTACTCGATACCCTATGGTTTCGATTGCATGGGCTTGTTATTATGGTATCGGGGCGGCAGTATATTGGGACTCTTGCTGGGAAAAGGTTAAGAACATACCCGACCTTTATGTTGAAATACGCGACAAACGAGGATTCGACTATATGGATGACTATGTACTCGAAACAATGATGGGACTCAACCAAGAATCGCCTAAAGAAAAAGAGGCAGCCGAAGCAAAAAAATGGATTTCCACTATTCAAGAATGTGCCGAATATGCTCTCAATGCTGTTACACATCAGGGTATTGAACCGGGCACAAAACAAGCATATCTTATTTTCGCCAAGGTGGTTCGCCAATTCTTCCTTCTTGGTGTGTCGCTTGCTCTATACTCTATGGGTTATAAATATGAAAAAGCAATGCTCAACTAAAACTCCTCTTAAACATAAAAACGACTGCGATATTAGACTTCTAACATCGCAGTTGTTCTTTTTTTAAAGATATATCATATCAATCTTCATAATCCCAATCTTCTTCATCGTCATAGTCTTCATTAACTTCGTCTTCATCATCTTCAATGACTTCATCCTCTTTTTTCACTCTATAGTTTAGTGCAAGACTCACATAATTGTTATCTTCCGAGTAAGCCTCCTTTGTGTAATTATACTGATTCAAAGGAACTTTATATTCTATTCCATTATATTTCAACTTCACTCCCGTTTTGTCCGCTTTAACAACTTCGACAGGAGGATATTTTTTATTATCCTGAATAATCATTCCCGGTTTTAAGTCGGCAAGAGTATAATAATGAGATTCATATTTATAGCCTAAATCATCGCCGTCAAAATGCAAAGTATCCTCACAACTTCTGATATGTAGTATATAGTCCTTTTCGGTAGGAGTCCATACAGGTCGTTCATACAACAAGTCACCCCTGCCATACTGTTCCCATATTTCTACCGCTTCTTCTATACCTGCTTCAACTGCCGCTTTTACCAAATCAGTATATCGTCTACAGTGTCCTCCCCAAGCCAAATCTTCATTATGATACACAATAATCGAGAAATAGCTCCACCCCAAAGGATCTTCGACCGATAAACATCCGCCTTTTATACCTTCATCCATTATGGAGAAGTACTCATCAAACCTATTAATTGTCCCTTCACTCCAGTTATCGGCAGTTTTATATATTGCATATAACGGATAATAACTCACCCAACCCAAATCAAGTAGTCGCTTGAAGCACCACAAAGCCATTTCCTTTTTTTCGCGATATAGAGAAGTATTGTATGTACCATATTCTTCGTGTATTTCTCCTACTCTTGTGGCATACTCTATGGCTTTTTCGTCCAGATTTATCTTAGAAAAATGGAAATTATAGCACATTTCATCAACACTGAGATAAGGATTATTGCGCTGCACCCATTCAGTAGTCACTTTCTTATTAAAAGGCACTTCGTAGTCAACTCTATTCCAACGCAATGTGACACTATTCTCATCGGCTCCTACCACAACAATAGGAGAAAAATCAACTGATTTTATCTTGAAATCTTTTTTCAGTTCATCCAAGCAATACAATTCGGCATAACTACCACTATTACTCACAGACATATCCATCGTGTGGTAACATTTCTCTACTCTCAATACAAAATCTTCAAACATAACCTGATTTATTTTATTTTCTCACGAAACCAAATGTATAAAACATCTCTCTATGAGTTATCATCTTTGTTCTATTAATCTTCAACGTTACGTATTCTTCGCGTACCGAACAATCACAAGGATTATCCAATTTAATACTCATTTGAATAGTATCATCGGCAATCAATTCATATTCAATACAACACCCCGATGTATCTATACATCCTTTTCTATCTGTCAACTCATAATCTTTCGACCATTCATAGGGATTAAGACTAAAAGGGCCTGTACTTTCCTCAACTGTTAAAAACGACTTCATAAGTAATAATAATTTAGGTGGTTATCCATTCTGTTTTATTTAATAGTATTGCGACACAACACCTTATATCTCTTTCTTGCAAATATAATATTTTTTTTTTACATATTCAGTATAACTATTACAGTTATCATAAATATATCCCTCATATTATTCATTATTTATAATAGGCTATATGTCTCTATCCAAAACACACCTCAATATATAAATTTCGTTAAGAAATCACTCAATCTGCATTAAATTTAAAAAACATTACTTACCTTTGCAAAAATTAACAACAATAACATATTTTTCATCACTATTCATAGTGAACATTTTTAGGATAAAAGCAACAACAAATAAGTGAATCATAGGTTAGGAATCCAGTGGCGCGTGATGTGTAGCTGGATTCATTTTTTTCATCAATTATCACTTATCACATTTTTTAAAGAACAATTTCCCGAAAATTCTATTTTTTAATGTTATATTTGTACTAATATCATATTAAATACCAAAATGCGTATGGCAAAAAAGAATCAAAACACAATTCTCTCCAAAGAAGAGTTGCAAAAAAGAATACTTGATTTCTTTGAAACAGAAGAAATTATTCCCTACAATTACAAACAAATATCTGCATCAATTGGCATTTTCACACCTCACGATTTTGCTCTCACAGTAGAAATACTTGAAGAATTAGCTCTCGCAGGCGTTCTTACCGAGACCACTCCGGGTAAATTCAAAGCGAAAAAACAAAAGAACCGTCTCAATTACGCTACAGGAACTTTCTGTCGCCGAAGCAATGGAAAAAACTCAGTGATTCTTGACGATGATAAAGACCGCGAAGGTATATTTGTTGCCGAACGCAACTCTATGCATGCTCTCAATGGCGACAAAGTAGAGGTGCATATCAGCGCACAACGTGGTAACCACGAACCCGAAGCTATCGTTACACGCATCATCGAGCACAAAGAACAAGTGTTTGTCGGCACTCTGAAAATCGATCGCTATTTTGCTCATCTCATCACCGATAGCAAATTCCTTGCAACCGACATTGTGATTCCGCTGGATATGATAGGTTCAGCCAAAGCAGGCGACAAAGTTACTGCACGCATCATCGAATGGCACGAGGACACCAACACTCCTATAGGCAAGATAGTAGACGTTTTGGGGCAAACAGGCGACAATAATGCCGAAATCCACGCCATTCTCGCCGAATACGGGTTACCTTACAACTATCCTGAAGAAGTTGAAAAAGCCGCCAATGAAATTGACGATCGCATCACTCCCGAAATCCTTGCTCAACGCAAAGACTATCGCAATATCACCACTTTCACCATCGACCCCAAAGATGCGAAGGACTTCGATGACGCTCTTTCAATTCGTCGACTCGACAACGGACATTGGGAAGTGGGGGTACACATTGCCGACGTGACTCACTACGTTACTCCGGGTTCTTTAATAGACAAGGAAGCACAAAATCGTGCTACATCAATATATCTTGTAGACCGCACTATCCCGATGTTACCCGAACGATTGTGCAACAATATCTGTTCACTCCGTCCCAACGAAGATAAACTCGCTTATGCATGTATTCTCGAAATGGACGATAATGCCAATGTGATAAACTACAATATATGCCACACTGTTATCAACAGCGACCGCCGTTTCACCTACGAAGAAGCTCAAACAATCATCGAAACCGGAGAAGGGGATTTCAAAGATGAAATACTCACCCTTGACCGATTGGCAAAAGCTTTACGAAAAGCTCGCTACGAAAACGGCTCTGTTGACTTCGACCGCACCGAAGTTCGTTTCGACATCGATGAAACAGGACGACCTGTGAGTGTGTATTTCAAACGTTCAAAAGACGCCAACAAGTTGATTGAGGAGTTTATGCTGCTTGCCAACAAGAAGGTTGCCGAATTTATTGGCAAACCTGTAGGCAAAAAGAAACCGAAACCTTTCGTTTATCGAATTCACGACACTCCCGATCAAGAAAAGATGGGCAACCTTATGGAGATAGCACACCGATTTGGCTATAAGCTAAAAATGAATACTAACTCCAACGAGTCGAATAAGTCGCTCAACAAAATGCTTAAAGACGTCAAGAATCGTCCCGAAGAAAACCTACTTTCCACTCTTGCCATTCGTTCGATGGCAAAAGCAGTGTACACCACAACCAATATAGGACACTACGGACTTGCGTTCGACTATTATACCCACTTCACCTCGCCTATTCGTCGCTACCCCGATATGATGGTACACCGATTGCTCGACCGTTACATTGCCGGTGGGCGTGCTGTCAACGAAGCCAAGCTCGAAGATGAATGCGAACACTCAAGCAGTATGGAGCAACTCGCTGCCAACGCCGAACGCGCATCCATCAAATACAAACAAGTGGAATATCTCGGCGAAAGGCTCGGCAACGTGTACGATGGAGTAATATCAGGCGTGACCGAATGGGGATTCTATGTTGAACTTGATGAGAATAAATGCGAAGGTCTTGTCCCTATCCGCGACCTTGAAGGCGACTACTATGAATTTGACGAAAAAAATTATTGCTTAATCGGAAGACGTACAAATAAGCGTTACCAACTTGGCGACAAAGTTACAATTCAAATAGCGCGTGCCGACCTCACCAAGAAACAACTCGACTTCGTTCTTGTCGATGAAGACAATCCTGCCGGCTCTCACAAAATTGACAAGGCACCTATCACTGTGTCGCGTTCAAAACTTGGTATGATGCAAGAAAAAAAGCAGACAAGTATGCAAAAAACACGCGAAAAAGCCGATCGTCGTCGTGAACGTTCCGATAAACAACGTAAACACAAAGAAAAAAAGTCAACCCGAAAAGAAAAATCTAAAAAGAAACGAAAATAATCAAGATTAAGCCCTTTTAGTCACCAACTAACGGGGCTTATTTTTTATAAACGCATTAATTTCTAAAAATCTTGGAAAACTTGTAAACAATCCTTAACTTTGCACCCACAATTTTGAGGAGATGAGAATTTCTTCATTGCAACAATAACAATTATCAGCTATCACAGCTTTCTTCAAAGCAAAAAGTGATAATCTTTATGATTTAATTTTTAGTTATATGAATTTCAGCAGAAAAGTTGAATTTAAGCCCAAAGCCATCAGTGAATTAAAGAATTATTCTTGGGCTAAGTTTCGTAGCGACCTTGTCGCAGGAATCGTAGTAGGTATTGTTGCCCTACCCTTAGCAATTGCTTTCGGTATCGCAAGTGGCGTTACTCCATCAGTAGGTCTTATTACTGCTATTATCGGAGGATTTCTTGTATCGGCCCTCGGTGGCAATAGTGTACAGATTGGCGGACCTACAGGAGCATTTATTGTAATCGTTTACAACATCATCCAACTTTACGGACTACAAGGACTTGCCATTGCCACTTTTATGGCAGGCTTGATTCTTATCCTTTTAGGCGTATTCAAATTGGGTACTATCATCAAGTTTATTCCTTATCCCATCGTGGTAGGTTTCACAAGCGGTATCGCCTTGACAATATTCTCCACACAGATTGTGGACCTCTTCGGACTTCAAATCGATAAAGTTCCGGGCGACTTCATAAGCAAATGGGGAGTATACTTCCAACATTTCGACACTATCAGTTTCCCAACACTTATTGTGGGACTTCTCACAATCATAATTATAGCCTCTACACCTTACATATCGAAGAAATTACCGGGAGCACTCCTTGCTATTATCATAATGACAATGGCTGTGTTCGTGGCAAAAACATTTTTCGGTCTATCGGGTATCGAAACCATTGGCGACCGCTTTGGCAATCTGCCTGCCGAAATCCCTACCCCTCATTGGCTCGGCATAAATATGACTACAATCAATCTGCTGTTGCCTTCGGCATTCACCATTGCTATTCTTGGTGCCATTGAATCGCTTTTGTCGGCTACAGTTGCCGATGGTGCTACTGGCAATCGCACACGTAACAATACCGAACTTATTGGTCAAGGAGTAGCCAACGTAGTAGTACCATTCTTCGGCGGAATACCAGTAACAGGTGCTATTGCACGTACAATGACCAATATCACCAATGGCGGACGCACTCCGATAGCCGGCATCGTACACGCAGTAGTACTATTGCTCATATTCTTGTTCCTGATGCCACTTATCAACTATGTTCCTATGGCTTGTCTTGCAGGAGTACTTGTGATGGTTGCCTACAATATGAGTGGCTGGCGCACCGTAATAGGAATCTTCCAAAATCCTAAGTCGGACATTGCTGTACTTATCGTAACATTCATATTAACTGTAGTCTTCGACCTCACAATCGCTATCGAAATCGGATTGCTTCTTGCATTGCTATTGTTCCTAAGACGTGTGATGGAGAACACTCAAATCAAGGTATTCAGCGACCAAATCGACCTTGCAGAAGGAACCGAAAACACTACTCACGAGATACTTCAAGTGAGCAAAGGCGTAGAAATCTACGAAATCGACGGCCCATTCTTCTTCGGGGTTGCCAATAAATTTGATGATATGATGCGATCTATGGCAGACAAACCGCTCGTTCGTATCATTCGTATGCGTCGCGTACCATTTATCGATTCTACGGGTATTCACAACCTCGAAACTCTTATCCACGCTTCGAAAAACGAGGGTATTCACGTAGTACTTTCGGGCGTTGTTCCAAGTGTAAAAGAAGTGTTGCTACACGCACACATCGACCGCATTATCGGTGAAGACCACATCTGCGACAACATTACTATCGCAGTGGAACTTGCCAACAATATCGCAAAGGAAAATTAATTATATCATTGCCACATTGGCAGTTATGTAATAGGGCATTTCTCGAATTAGAGAAGTGCCCTATTGCCTTTATAAAGGTGGTAATAGAGATTAATCAATAGCTTCTAACTGCTTACGTTCACGTATTATTTCTTGCTGAAGAACTTCAGGAGTGGGCAGTTCGAGCAAATATTTTGATGCAAATATTTGGCGATGCTCTGATAAAACGGAATATTTAACAACAGCCTCATTTTTATCCGAACAAAGTATTAACCCTAATGTAGGGTTATCGTCGGTATGCTTATACAGATCGTCAAACATGCGAATATAACTATCCATTTGTCCTACATCTTGATGTGTCAATTTACCTAATTTCAGGTCAATCAATACATAACATTTTAATATAGAATGATAAAAAACCAAATCTACATAAAAATCTTCGTCTTCGTAACGCATTAATTTCTGACGAGCTACAAAACAGAACCCTTTACCTAATTCCAATAAAAATTCCTGCAGATTACTAATTAAAGCTTTCTCTATATTTTATTCTCGTAATGCCGGATAGTCTTTAAGATTAAGAAACTCCAACACATAAGGATCGTGTATAAATTCTTGAGGCTCGATTTGTTTTAGATTTTGTTCAGCTTCTACTTTCACCGAAACTGTATCAGTGCTATTAAGCAATCGTTCATAGTACAATACGGATATTTGTCGGTCAAGTTGACGAGAAGACCATGTTTGTTCTGCAGCTTCATTCATATACCACAATCGAGCCTTTTCATTTTGTACTCTTATAAGTAAACGATAATGTGTCCATGTTAATTCGCTACGCAGTGCGTAGCAATTTGGGAAACAAAGATAAAATTGGCGCATATTACGCAAATTTGCTTCAGTAAACCCTTTCCCAAACTCCTCAGTTAAACGTTTAGACAAATCTGATAATACAGATTTTTCCATATTCAGCTCTAATATGTCCTTGTTGTTCATCTTCCACAATAAGCCTTCCTATATTACAATAGGCTGTTACCATTGCGAAATTAATTGCTTTATAAGCTGTTTTTCTTGCATTTACAAGTATATGGCGTATTTCGGAGAACAGATGTTCTGATGTTTGTAAATCCGACTTGTTTGTCGTGGTAATTTCCATAGAGAAATAAAAGTTTTTGATTATGACGTAAAATTACTAAAAGAATACAATTTCTAAAAATAATCAAAGAGGGACTTGAAAAGTGAAATAGCAAAATCTATCCCAACACGACATCGAGAACCATCATTAGGGTAAACCCTAATGCAAATCCTATAGTGCTAATATTGGAATGCTCGCCTTGTGACGCTTCCGGTATCAGTTCTTCTATTACCACATATATCATAGCGCCGGCAGCAAATGCAAGCAGATATGGAAGCACCCATGTTACAAATGATGCAAGCAGTATCACCACCACTGCACCTATAGGCTCCACAAGACCTGTGAGAGCACCTATCCCAAACGACTTCCACTTACTGTGATTCTCGGTATAAAGAGGCATCGACACGATAGCTCCTTCGGGGATATTTTGAATGGCTATACCAAGCGACAGCGCTAATGCTGCGCTAATAGTAACATCGCCTCCGGCAGCTAATGTACCTGCATACACCACACCCACTGCCATACCTTCAGGCAGATTGTGTAGAGCCACAGCAAAAGTGAGCATTGTTGTACGCGACAACTTTGAGCGAGGACCTTCGGGCGACTTACTGCCTAAGTGTAAGTGTGGAGTCACCATATCAAGCACAAGCAAGAAACCCATACCAAGTAAAAAGCCCACTGCAGCCGGCACTACACTCATTATTCCGTCATCGCCGGTCATATCCATACTCGGAATAAGTAGCGACCACACCGAAGCTGCAATCATCACCCCCGACGCAAATCCGAGCAATGCTTTTTGCACATAAGACGGAATTTTATCTTTCACAAAAAACACGAATGCAGCACCTATCGCAGTACCAAGCACTGGCAAAGCCAATCCCAAAACCAATTCTTTCATTTTTACACCTTTTATTTCACACAAAAATAACCATCTTCGGCTTTTATTCCAAATCTTTTTTTCAGGAAATGCCGATTTCCACCAAATTTTAAACACCACTTTTGCCGGTTTCCACCAAATTTAGAACAAAAAACAGCCCGATAGCATTTACTATCGAGCTATTCTCTAAGTCTATATTCACACGATTACCCCTCTATACAAACATATAATTATAAGTAGTACCGAAAGGATTATGTAATATATCGATTTCCTCAACCATTTACCACGAGTTTCAGTCTCATATCTGATCTTAAAAGCATTTATCACACTCACCACAAACGCAATTAACGCCACACTCAATGCTATCCACACAAGCACCACCGACCAGTCGAAAACGTACCTCACACCCTCCGGTACATACCCTATAAGGATAAAATCAGATATCAAACTAATTCAACTTTCCATATTTATCCTCCTTAGTAAAGCATTAATTAAAACGTCCTATATAGATAACAACGAGAATGATAGCGATAACCATTTGGTAAATTATGCGTTTGAGGTGGAATTTTCTTGACACCGGACCTTCTTTGCAAGCCAAAAACATATTCACAAGGCTCAAACCAAGCACAGCTACCGACAATATAAACGCCACTAGAGCCACCACAGGCGACCACTTAAATACATGAGTCAGTCCTAAAAGCAAATAGCTCAATAAATTCATCGTTGCTATAAGATTCAATCTCTTTTCCATAATATCATCAAATTTATAATACAAATTTAGCACTATTTTTTTAAAGAAAAATCATCACCCTAATTTTAAAAATATTGCTGCCCGATAAAATGCTCGAAGGAGAACGATCGAAGATTTTGGTATAAGAAAAAGTGCTGCAAAGAAAACCTTGCAGCACTTAATTTTATGCTATAATATTCTGAGATTAGTCAGAAACCTTTGCACAAAGATATTCGCGGTTCAAGCGAGCGATGTTGCTTAGCTTGATGTTCTTAGGACATTCTGCTGCACAAGCACCGGTGTTTGTACAGTTACCGAATCCTAGTTCGTCCATCTTAGCAACCATAGCCTTAACACGAGCCTTAGCCTCAACTTGACCTTGAGGAAGAAGTGCGAATTGGCTCACCTTTGCCGATACGAACAACATTGCAGAACCGTTCTTACATGCAGCTACACAAGCACCACAACCGATACAAGAAGCTGAGTCCATAGCTTCGTCGGCAGCTACCTTAGAGATAGGAAGTGCGTTAGCATCTTGCGCTCCACCACAGTTGAATGACACATAACCACCGGCTTGTTGGATCTTATCGAATGCGTTACGGTCAACAATCAAGTCCTTGATTACTGGGAACGCAGCCGAACGCCATGGTTCTACTGTGATAGTTTCACCCGGAGTGAAACGACGCATATATAACTGACAAGTAGTTGCACCTGTTGCAGGTCCATGTGGGTGTCCGTTTACATAAAGAGAACACATACCGCAGATACCTTCACGACAGTCATGGTCGAATGCTACCGGTTCTTCTCCCTTTTCTACAAGAGACTCGTTAAGAATATCCAATGTTTCAAGGAAAGAAGTATCAGGAGTTGACTCCACTTCATAAGTCTTGAAACTTCCTTGCGCCTTAGGATTTGCTTGACGCCAAACTTTCAATATATATTTTGCCATTTTTAATCCTTTCCTTAATTATTATGCCTTATAGTTACGAGTTTGAACCTTGATTGCTTCATATTCAAGAGGTTCCTTGATTAGTGTAGGAGCGGCGTTGTCGTCGCCAGCATAATCCCAACAAGCTACATAGAAGTAGTTTTCGTCGTCACGCTTAGCTTCGCCTTCTTCAGTTTGATATTCTTCGCGGAAGTGACCACCACAACTTTCGTTACGGTTAAGAGCATCGTAAGCTACAAGTTCACCCATTGTGATAAAGTCTTTCAAACGGAAAGCCTTGTCAAGTTCGACATTCATACCTTCCAATTCACCAGGAACGAACAAGTTAGTTTCAAATTCCTTGCGTAGAGCCTTCAATTTCACAAGAGCTTCTTCAAGAGATGCCTTTGTACGAGCCATACCTACGTTGTCCCACATAATGTTACCAAGTTCCTTGTGGATAGAGTCTACAGAACGCTTACCCTTGATGTTCAATAGAGCCTTGTGAGCTTCAACACATTTCTTTTCAGCTTCTTCAAATTCAGGAGCATCAGTTGAGAAACGAGGAACAGTGATTTGGTCGCTCAAGTAGTTTTGGATAGTGTAAGGAAGCACGAAGTAACCATCAGCAAGACCTTGCATAAGAGCCGATGCACCAAGACGGTTAGCACCATGGTCAGAGAAGTTACATTCACCGATTGCAAACAATCCCTTAACTGAAGTTTGCAATTCATAGTCTACCCAGATACCACCCATTGTGTAGTGAATAGCAGGATAAATCATCATTGGTTCTTCGTAAGGAGATACGTCGGTAATTTCTTCGTACATATCAAATAGATTACCATAGCGTTGAGCCACTACATCCTTACCAAGACGATTGATAGCATCGCTAAAGTCAAGGAATACAGCTTTTCCTGAATCGTTCACACCAAATCCCTTATCGCAACGTTCCTTAGCAGCACGAGAAGCAACGTCACGTGGCACCAAGTTACCGAATGCAGGATAACGGCGTTCAAGATAGTAATCGCGGTCTGATTCTGGCACTTGAGAACCCTTGATTTCGCCCTTTTGTAGCTTTTGAGCTGTTTCAAGGCTCTTAGGAACCCAAATACGACCATCATTACGCAATGATTCACTCATAAGAGTTAGCTTTGACTGGTTACCGCCACCCTTTACAGGGATACATGTTGGGTGAATTTGCACGTAAGCAGGGTTAGCAAACCAAGCACCCTTACGGTAACAAGCAACTGCAGCACTACAGTTACAAGCCATAGCGTTAGTCGACAAGAAATATGCATTACCATAACCACCGGTAGCGATTACTACTGCGTGAGCAGCGAAACGCTCAAACTTACCTGTTACAAGATTCTTAGCGATAATACCACGAGCGCGACCATCGATAAGCACTACATCGTGCATTTCGTAGCGGTTGTAGCTTTTCACCTTGCCAAGTTGGATTTGGCGGTTAAGTGATGAATAAGCACCAAGAAGTAGTTGTTGACCTGTTTGACCCTTAGCATAGAAAGTACGGCTTACTTGAGCACCACCGAATGAACGGTTGTCAAGAAGACCTCCATATTCGCGAGCGAAAGGAACACCTTGAGCCACACATTGGTCGATAATATCGTTTGACACTTCAGCAAGACGATACACGTTTGCTTCGCGAGCGCGGTAGTCTCCACCCTTCACTGTGTCGTAGAACAAACGATAGATAGAGTCGCCGTCGTTCTTATAGTTCTTGGCAGCATTGATACCACCTTGAGCAGCAATAGAGTGAGCGCGGCGTGGAGAGTCTTGAATACAGAAATTCAACACATTGAATCCCATTTCAGCAAGAGTAGATGCAGCCGACGCACCGGCAAGACCGGTACCAACCACAATCACGTCAAGACGACGCTTGTTTGCAGGATTCACAAGTTTTTGATGAGCCTTATAGTTAGTCCACTTCTCAGCAACAGGACCTTCAGGAATCTTTGAGTCCACTACAGGCTGAGCAGCTTTTTTAATTTCTTCCATAATTGATTTAAAGATTTAATGAGTTAAACAATTACTTAACAGCAGCCGCAAGCCATTACAGTGAATACGATAGCTTCAACAGCAAACAGACCGCACACAATTGTAGCCCACCACCAAGAGATTGCCTTCCAGCGAGGAAGCCACACGTTGTTGCTTGTTCCCACTGAATGGAATGCACTCCATATACCGTGAGTCAAGTGGAACCATAGTGCTGCAAAACCTATTAGATAGATAGGCAATGTCCATGGACAACTAAATGCAGCAAAAATTGCTTCTTTTCCGCCCAACACATCTACTGTGTAATCACCAAGATAACGTTCTTGGATTTCAGGCAACTGCATTTCAGCCCAGAATTGTACAAGGTGCAACACCATAAATGCCAACACAAAAATACCCAGTGCAAGCATATTCTGCGATGCCCATTCTACCGATTTTGGACGACTGCTTACTGCATAGCGGTCGTTACCACGAGCCTTACGGTTCTGGATTGTCAACCACAACGCATAAACAATGTGAAGCACTACACCGGCAGCAATTACTGCAGTTCCGGCCAACGCATACCAATTCGCACCCAAGAAATGACAAATAGCTTCGTATGCGTCCATCGACACAAGAGCCACTGCATTCATAAGTACGTGGAATGTAATAAATAGGATCAAGAAAAGTCCTGTCAACGACATTACAACCTTTCTTCCTACAGATGATTTAGTTAACCACATAGTAGTTCTGAATTTAATTATTAATTTGATTAGTTATTTGATTTTATTTAAATTCTTTTACAAAAATAGCCTTAATTCTCCGTTTATGCAACTATTCACACACTTTTTCTTCCCACAACTCCAAAATATCATTTTTTAATCAACACTCAATATCCATATCCTCATAAAACGACGCGAAGCGTGGATTTCCTCCACACTCCGCATCACCTTTTTCAACCCCAATATATTGCTTTATTATTCTGCACAGAACTATTTTTTACAAAAGCCGAATGTAAAAGCCAATCCACCATAAACATAACTGTTTACGTCATCTTGATACTTATAACCTACAGTTAATTTCAAGTGTTTTCCTAATACTACCCCTACACGTGGCATAATCACCATTTTCATTTTACTTTCATCCGACACCATTCCATTCACAAATGTATCTGTGTCAAATCTATTGTGTGCAAGTCCTATACCTAAACCTCCAAATAAAGATATTTTAGGATTTAAATAATAGTTATAATCACCTACCACCATAGCACTGAATAATTGTTGCTTAAAGCCACCTACACATAATGTGGTTTCGTCGGTCCAAAATGAATATGTACGATCAAATTCGCTGAAATCAAAATACAGACCCGCTGAGAAACTTTTATTAATCCTATAATTTAATCCTATCGATGGAATATATGCATTATCTTTATTGAATTTACCTCCATCATTTGCAGTTGTAACTCCATAAGCCAAACCTAAATCTACATTATAACGATAATATTGATTTTCTGAAGATTGAGCTTTTACAGATAACATTACAATCGCAAGCATAAAAAACAAACCGATTTTTTTCATAAAAAAGATATATTATTACCAATATTTAATTAAAGTCATTCCACCCCAAGTATTATAAATACATCCTGCTGCTCTTACTTCTCCATAAAGTAATTTTGGATGTTGTAATTCAGTGTTTAGCACACTTCTAAATACATTTATCCAGGATTGGGATAAATTTGTTAAATCAAAGGTAATATAAAATCCCCAAGTATCAGCAAATTTAATCACTTATAATACCAAAATCCAAGAAAAACAGTACGCAAATTCAAAAACGCCGATTTCATCGATGTTTTTCGTCCACTTTCTGATAAATAAATTAAATACATAATATGTTGCGCTAATAAAACATATCCGACGTTAATCACTCACCATAGTATACCTATACACTCTACTTCCTCCAGTAGGTGAATACACCAATACCCATTCGGTTAAGAAACATATCTCATAAGCAAAACTGAGTCGTTCCGGAACAGTCATATATACAGATCGTGGAGTATAAATTCTTCTGCCACCAAGACTAACTCTTGGGTTTGGCATTTTTATTTTTCTTTTCACATCACGATAGAAATTAATAAATCTACCGCCTTCATATTTCTTATCCAAATGACTTGTGCTGAAATTTTTGTGCTCAAAGTCCGACAGATAATATGGATGCGTTTTGATACTCGCATTCCACACTCTCTTGAACTCATCGTACACAAAATTAACAGTTGCCCATAAGCTATCGGTAAAATACCACCTTTGCCATTTCGACATTCGTGGATTTGGTTTCTTCGCAAATCGCCATTGGCGACCCGATAAGCGGTCAAGGGTTGTTTTTCCTTTTATTGAATCCATTT
>SUXH01000046.1 GCA_015061055.1 Bacteroidales bacterium | reverse complement strand
CATCTTACAATAATTTATAGTTATTGTAAGCTCATTGTTATAAATATCTTATCATATTTTGGTAAAATATTCAATAGATTATCAAAATATGAGGTGCATTATGAAAGAATTAAACTTTATCATTCCAGAATTTTTAGCGTTATCCCAGTCAACAAAGAATTTGTCACCAAAAACAATTATTGCATATGAGTCTGACTTGCGAGATTTTTGTAATTTCATAAACAGTGATGAATTAGGAGAAAAGCAAATATTAGATTATATTAATGAGCTTTCGCATATTCGCAAACTGAAAGACACCACAATAAATCGCAAAATAATTGTCTTAAAAATGTTCTTTGAATTTTTGCATTCAAAAGAATATATAGAACATAATTATTTCAAATTTCACACCTTTAAATTCAAGAAAGAAAAGAGGCTCCCAAAAACATTAGCCGTAAAAGAAACAGCCAAACTTTTGACTTGTGTGACAAATCAAAGTATGGCCGCTAATAGTGATTATGAAATTTGGAAATCAGCACGTAATCTTGCGTTAATTGATATACTTATCAGCACCGGGATACGTATTGCTGAAGCTGCAGCAATAACAACGAACGATATAATTACAGCCGAACACATTATATTAATTCACGGAAAAGGACGAAAACAACGTCTGATCTACATATCTTGTCCGCAAACCTGGTCTAATTTGATTCACTGGTTAAAGATTAGAAAAACACGCCATGCCAGTACCAATAATGTTTTTGTAAATCGTTATGGTGATCCTATCAGCATACATGGAATCGAGTATATCTATAACACAATTAAAAAAGAATCCGGTATAAACTCAAATTCCACACCGCATTACCTAAGACACACTTTTGCAACTAATCTTTTATCAAATGGAGCAGATCTCCGTTCTGTTCAGGAGATACTTGGACATAGTAGTGTTGCAACTACTGAAATATATACTGAAGTAACTACCAAACGAAAAAAGCAAGTGTTAAATAAGTATAATTACAGGAATAAGCTGTAAGTTGCTTTTAACACACAAAAGGTACCCATAAAATATTGCAAGGAGTACCTTCAAAAAGGAAGTAATATGTTTAACTTTAACTATTTTATTTCATAGGTATATTTACATCATCAACTAAAATTGCTCCTTTAGAATTAATCAAATACATTTTACCATCCTTAGACGCCTTAGCAATATCTCCGTAAAACTCGTAAATATATTCAAAATCAAGGTCTTTAGCTATAACATTACCAGATGTATCGGCGATTATATACTTTCCGCTTGAATTAGTATAAACAACTTTCTCCGAGCTACAAGTAGGTGTTGAACCACTGTATACTATCGGTTCAAACTGCATTTCGCCTATTGAATTAATAACCGTGAAATATGACTTTCGATCTGTTCCGGTAATTTTTACAATGCTGTAATCACCATTGAATTTAATTCCACTTATCATTGAGCTTTTATACTCAGCAAATGGTGCAATAGTCTTTTTGTCTTGATCATATATTGCAATATAATCGCCTGATGTTTTTACCCATTTATCGCCGGCTTTTTCATAACCATTCATTGCCGGATAATCAAGTGTTATATTTTGATAACCATCTTCAGATTGCTTTGTCAATATTTTACAAGTTCCATCAGGATACAGTTTGAAATCGTGAGGTGTACGATAACGGTCTTTTTGCTCAAGAGAATCTCCATCAATTTCGCCATTTGTACGTAACGGAATATCACTTACAAAAGCATGATAGTAAGAACCGCTATAATTGCAAACCACATAATGGACACCCTCTTCAAATGAAATTTCTTTGTTATAGTCATTATAGCCGCTCCATCCAAGATATACCCAAAAAACTTTTCCCGTATTTGCGTTAATCAACATATGTTCTCCGCCGGAAAAGCCTACTCGAACATCAAAAACATTTGATCCAACATAGTCAGCCCAAATTTCACTATTGCTGGAATAATGGTTTTCATATCCTCTAAAAGGTTCCTGTCCGAAATCCGTTAACGCTATAGCCCACTCACCTTTATTGTTTATAACACCGTACAAGTGAGTCTCGCTATCAATTGTAGCTTGATACTTATATACAAGAGCGTAGCCATCACCAATTGTAAGAAGTTCGTCAAACTCACTGCCATCGCAATTTTTAATAACTTCACCTTCACCATTTATTAGTTTGTATGTAGATTCATCTTTTGTGCCAACACAACCAATATCATTTGGTGTAGTTGGAACATAAATAAAATGCTCGGATTCCGTACAAATGTATTTAACATTACCTTTAGTATCGATTATTGCATTATAACTTACGCCCTTGTCTGTTTCCAATGTAGCCTTTGCAATGCCTCCTGAAATGTCAGAAATTGATGTGATAAATGCCTTGTCACCCGTTTCTATAACAGAGCTATTATCACTACTATAGGATGCATTGTCATCCGAATCATCTTTGGCACTTGGTGTATCGTTATTTAAAGCAAAATAACAACCAACAATAATTATTATAACGGCAGAAAAAATCAAACCAATTATAATTAACCATTTCTTATGTTTTTTGTTTTTCTTGTTTGTTTGTTGAGGGGCATCCTCAACTTGATGCGTTTGGGGTGCATCTTCATTAACAATTTCTTTTGACACATAAGGTTCTATTTTATTTCCACATTTACTGCAAAATTTTTGATTTTCTTGAATGTTA
>SUXH01000032.1 GCA_015061055.1 Bacteroidales bacterium | reverse complement strand
GTGATCCGGTTGGGATTCGAACCCAAGACCCACAGCTTAGAAGGCTGTTGCTCTATCCAGCTGAGCTACCAGACCATCATTATTTATCCAATTCAAAAACAAATTATTCTGAATCGAATGCAAAATTAGTCATTTTTGACGAAACTCCCAAATTTTAAGACATCAATATTCCTTTTTGCTAATTTCTTCATCATATATCGCATCAAAAGCTTCTCTAAATAGCTTCGGAGAAGATATCAGCGTCCTAAACTGCTCCAATCCTTTTGAATTTGTCGATTCAGGAATATATAGCTTTAAATATCCGCCTTCAGCATATTTCTTGCTAATATGTTCTAATGCACGTGCAAACTGACCTTCTTTATCTAAATTCGTATAGTTTTTCAATCCATATTGAATCGTACGTCGCAATGTAGTATCACAATCTATCTGTCTATCAGCCTCTGCCACTATTTTTCCATAAATTGTACGAGGTTCATAAGAATTTGATGCTCGATGATCCTCCACCGCATCACGCATAATTGACAATCGTTTTTCGTCGAACCACTGGCGCAATGATATATCATTCATAAGCATTCTGCCCGATGTAATGTGATGAAATTCCCTACCCTCACATAATCCCACATCATGATAAGCTGCTACTACATATACCATATCTTCATTCACATCATAAAATTGAGCCAGTCGCATACTTTCGCTCAACACAGCTCTAACATGCCCCTCCTGATGTGCTAAATCAAATGCCGAATATTGAGAAATTATTTTTTCTTCTATATAGCGTATCAGCTCCGGAGTCATTTTTGGATCTATTTTATAAATGATTTTTTATCAAGCACGCAATTTTTCGTCAGTTACGAATCTATCAATTCTTATCGAGCACTTTCTGCTCATCCTTAAGTGTTTCGGTTATCTTTTTTTCTTCTTTTACCAATGCCTTATCCATGATAAATTTTTGCTGTCGCAACAATGTTGTATACGTACTACGTTCCAAGTGAGTACGCAACAATTCCACACTATCAAGATATGATATCATATATGGTGTCGGTGTATATACAATATAACCATAGATGCGAATTACATCTCTTACCGAATCACTCTGAATCTTACACTTATGCCATCCCTCTGTATTATAATTCTTTTGTTGGTATGTTGTCGAACCATCCTTGTAATCAACACCCATATACACCTTGACTAGCTTTCTCGTATTACACATTTTAAATGCAAGTTCATACACATCACCACGCATATTTTCTTTATCAGGCTTTAAATCAAATGTAATTCTATTCCTATTAAAACCCGGCAACAGCAACCATGTTCTGACATTTCCCCATATATCAGCCGTATCACCAACCATTCTGTAACGTGGTATTGATGGCTGTACATCACCCGCAGTACCAGCCGATGATACATTCGTAAAATCTCCTTTTGTCAGCTCACGCTTTTCTTCTTCCAAACGTTCAATTACGTCCACATACACTTTTCCATACACATCAAGATTATGTGCATACCATATTAGAGATGTATCAAATTGCTCCTGCGACACATTATGTTTCAAAAACACTGACTGACGCATAACCATTTTCAAGGAATCATTATTAAATCGGTTGTTATCATCTTCCATTATAGCCTCAGCTTTATACAAATCCGACAACAAATCCACCATATCATCTTCTGCAATAACATATTTTGGCGCTTTACTACAGCCAACTAAAATTATTACAAAAAATGAAAATATTACAGCTAAATTCCTCATAAAACAATCAAAATCTAATCATCACTATCACATTCCTTCTTAGGAAGACTCATCGTTTCATCAACTTCCTGTGCATATAAGTTCTTTGTGTAAAAAAGTATAAGCACTACAACACCTACACTCAATGCCGCATCTGCCACATTGAATATCGGTTGGAAGAATATAAAATGCTCACCTCCTATCCAAGGCAACCAGTCCGGCCAATTCCATTCCATTAATGGAAAGTACAACATATCTACCACCTTACCATGAAACAAAGTCCCATATCCCCCACTTTCGGGGAATAATGTTGCTGTAAAAGGAGGCATTGGATTATCAAAAATCACACCATAAAATATGCAATCTATAACATTTCCAAGCGCACCGGCAGTAATTAATGAAACGCACGCCACATACCCTTTCTGTAATATCTCGCTATTTCTTATCCTATACAAATAGTAAATAAACAATATCACAGCAATGATACGAAACAAAGTAAGCAACAATTTGCTACCGAATTCCATACCAAATGCCATTCCGTTATTTTCAATAAAATATAAACGGAACCATTCTGTTATCATATATTCCTCGCCATAGAAGAAATGGGTTTTCACCCATATCTTCGTAAATTGGTCGAGTAATACAACGCACACGATAATTATCGTAGCGAGCCAGCCTTTATGTATTTTCATCAATTCTTTAGCCGTTATTTCTTTTTATCTTCCATCTTTGCCTCAATGCTCAATGTAGCATGAGGCACTGCGCGAAGACGTTCTTTCGGTATCAACTTTCCGGTCTTACGACACACTCCATAAGTTTTGTTTTCTATTCTTACAAGTGCGGCTTGTAAGTTTTGAATAAATTTCATTTGGCGTTGTGCCAATTGACCGGCAGCTTCCTTATTCAACGTATTTGCACCTTCTTCCAGCACTTTAAATGTTGGTGACGTATCTGCAATATCATTGCCTTCAAGATTGGTCAGATTTTCTCGCAATCTATCATATTCCAAACTTGCTTTTTCCAACTTTGCTAGAATCAATTCTTTAAATTCTTGCAATTCTTCATCACTATAGCGCGTTTTCTCGGTCATATTCAATTTCTATTAATTATTAAACATTAATTACACCTTTTCAACCACTACATACAATGTGTAATCGTCCATATCAAGTTCTATCTTGTCTTCACATGATTCCACACATGCAATATCGATTGAAGAGGCCAACACTTGTTTTGATATGTAATCTTTATACTCTTCCACTGCAGCGTCAGTATTTTCATTTGCCGACACTTTCACAGCTATTTTATCAGTAATATTGAAATCCTTGTCTTTACGAATATTTTGAATACGATTCACAAGTTCACGTGCAATACCTTCTCGTTTCAAGTCCTCTGTCACTGTAATATCAAGAGCTACTGTCAAATTTCCCTCATTTGCTACAAGCCAACCTGGAATATCTTCCGAGATTACCTCAACGTCAGCAAGTTCCACTACTGCTTGAGTTCCTTCGACATTAAACGTAAACTTACCATTCTTTTCAAATTCAATAATATCCTTTTGCGACATCTCCACCACTTGCGCAGCAAGTGATTTCATTATCTTTCCATATTTTGGACCTAGTTTCTTGAAATCCGGCTTAACTCGCTTCACAAGTACACCTTCTTCGTTACCTACAAACTTAAGTTCCTTCACATTCACTTCATTAAGAACAAGTGTACTCATTGCTTCAACCTCAGCCTTTTGCTTTTCATCTACCACTGGCACCATAATTGAAGTAAGCGGTTGACGAACCTTCAAGTTAGCCTTACGACGCAAAGAAAGCACCATTGAAGTAATGTCTTGAGCGCTCTTCATTTGCGCTTCAAGTTCCTTGTTAATCACACTTTCATCTACCATCGGGAAGTCTGCCAAGTGTACCGACTTAGCATCACCCTTAGTTACTGCAGTCAGGTCGCGATATAATTGATCTGCATAAAATGGTGAAATTGGTGCTATCAACAATGAGATTGTTTCAAGGCAAGTATACAATGTTTGATAAGCCGACAACTTGTCCTCTGTCATTTCACCACCCCAGAAGCGTTTACGATTCAAGCGTACATACCAGTTACTTAAGTTATCTCCAACAAAATCGCTAATTGCACGAGCTGCCTTTGTTGGCTCATAATCTTCAAGTTGCTTTGTTACTTCTGCTACAAGAGAATTTAGCAATGATAGAATCCAACGGTCTATTTCCGGACGTTTTGCAAATTCTACTTGTGCTGCGGAATTATCAAATCCATCAACATTTGCATACAATGCAAAGAATGAATATGTATTGTAAAGCGTACCGAAGAACTTACGGCTCACTTCAGCCACACCATTAGTGTCAAATTTCAAGTTATCCCATGGAGATGAGTTTGAAATCATATACCAACGCAATGGGTCAGTACCAAACTTTTCGATAGTTTCAAACGGGTCAACAGCATTACCCAGGCGCTTACTCATCTTGTTTCCATTCTTATCAAGAACCAAACCATTTGAAATCACCGACTTATAAGCAACACTATCAAATACCATTGTACCAATAGCATGTAGTGTAAAGAACCATCCACGAGTTTGGTCCACACCTTCAGCGATAAAGTCGGCAGGGAACACTATACCATTATCCAAAACCTCCTTGTTTTCAAATGGATAGTGAATTTGAGCATACGGCATAGCACCCGAATCAAACCACACATCTATCAAATCAAGCTCTCGCTTCATTGGCTTTCCACTTTCTGATACCAACACAATGTCATCAACGTATGGACGGTGTATGTCTATCTTATCATAGTTAGCCTTGCTATAATCTCCTGGAACGAAGCCCTTATCCTTGTATGGATTGCTCTTCATCACTCCGGCAGCAACCGACTTTTCTATTTCATCATATAATTCTTGAATGCTACCGATACATATTTCCTCGCCATCTTCACTACGCCAAATTGGAAGTGGTGTACCCCAATAACGGCTACGGCTCAAGTTCCAATCGTTCAAGTTTTCAAGCCACTTACCAAATCGACCTGTTCCGGTATGTTCTGGTTTCCAATAAATAGACTTATTTAGTTCAAACATACGCTCTTTACATGCTGTCGACTTGATAAACCAACTGTCAAGTGGATAATAAAGCACAGGCTTGTCTGTACGCCAACAGTGAGGATAATTATGCACGTGCTTTTCTATCTTGAATGCTGTTCCTGCTTGTTTCATCTTCATACATAGAACAATATTCAGGTCCTCTGCCTTTGCAGCTGCGGCCTCGTCAAATTTTCCTCCTTGGTTATATTGTGGATCGTATGCATTCTTGACATATGCTCCGGCATACTCACGATATTCTTCTGTTACACAATTCGCAACAAATTCTTCATCAAGTTCGTCAAGATTCCAGTATTTACCTGTGAAATCTACCATTGGTCGAGTTTCACCCTTCTTGTTAACCATAAACAATGAAGGAATACCGGCAGCTTTAGCGACAAATGCGTCGTCAGCACCAAATGTAGGTGCGATGTGTACGATACCTGTACCATCATCTGTTGTCACATAATCCCCTGGAATTACTCTGAAACCATTTTCATTCACTACAGGCTTACCATCAACCATATCTACAGGCTTAACCCAAGGGAACAATTGTTCATATTTCATTCCCACAAGTTCAGCACCGGTGTATTCGGCTATCACGCGATAAGGAACCACCTTTTCGCCTTGCTTGTATTCATCAAGCGACAACTCAGCACCCTTAGCATCAAGATATGCATTCAAGCGAGCCTTAGCCATAAGCACTACCATTGGAACTGCATTGTATGGGTTGTATGTTTCCACTGCCACATATTCAATCTTCGGCCCCACACATAGTGCTGTATTTGATGGTAATGTCCATGGTGTTGTTGTCCAACCGATAATATTCACATTAGCAGCAAATTTAGCATCAGCCTTTTTCTTTATATCTAAAAGTATTGCATTATCATCTTCTACAACCTTGAAGATCGCAGTTACTGTAGTATCTTTTACGTCACGATAACAGCCGGGCTGATTAAGTTCATGCGAACTCAATCCTGTTCCAGCTGCAGGTGAATATGGCTGAATGGTATATCCTTTGTAAAGTAATCCCTTATTATAAAGTTGTTTCAACAACCACCAAAGAGTCTCAATATAGCTGTTTTCATAGGTTATATAAGGATTATCTGTATCCACCCAATAACCCATTTTATGAGTAAGGTCGGTCCATTCCTTTGTATACTTCATCACTTCCTTTCGGCAAGCTGCATTATACTCATCTACTGTGATCTTCTTTCCAATATCCTCTTTTGTTATTCCCAATGCTTTTTCCACACCAAGTTCCACTGGCAAGCCGTGTGTATCCCAACCTGCTTTTCGCATAACTTGATAGCCTTTCATTGTCTTGAAACGGCAAATAATATCTTTTATCGTACGTGCCATTACGTGATGGATACCGGGCATACCATTTGCCGATGGCGGGCCTTCATAAAACACAAAAGATGGTGCACCTTCACGCACTTTTATGCTTTGAGCAAACACATCTTCTTGATTCCATTTATCAAGTACTTCTTTATTTACCTCCGAAAGGTTGAATTTGCTATATTCTTTAAATTTATTTTCCATATAACTTATTGGAATAACCTCTTATAAAATTTCTAATTTGCAAAAATAATAAAATTTCATCACAATTGGCGTTATTTAACACCTAATTTGCCACCTTTAACTCCTCCTTTAACTCCACCACCGAGGCTAAAGATATTTTGGTCATATGAAACGGTCTTCTTCCCCATTTCTCGCTTGCGTTTCAATGCAAGTTGTACAAGGCGGTCCATCAATTGATCAAAACGGATTCCTGTAGCTTCCCACAAATAAAATGACAATGAACCCGGTATCGTATTTATTTCATTCACATATATTTCACGAGTCTTGCGATCTACAATCACATCTACTCTACTCACTCCGTGGCACGAGAGTACTCGGAATGTTTCGCCTGCAAGATGTTGAATACGGCGGGTTTCTTCTTCTGGCAGATTCGCAGGAATCTCCTTTTGTGATGCTTGCATTCCTTTTGCACCTTTGCTTCCACCCATATATTTATCTTCATATGTCAAGAAATCACAAGTCTTTATTGGTTCTTCAAGTACCGACATTTGATACTCATCGCAATCACCCAGTACAGAGCAATTTATTTCTTGCAATTCCTCAACCATATCTTCTACAATGATGCGCGTAGAATAGATTTCTGCTCCATCTATCTTTTCGATAAGTTCTTCTCTGTTATATGCACAACCTATTCCAACACTTGAACCAAGATTTGCTGGTTTCACAATCACCGGATAACCAATTTTTTCTTCAATTTTATTGATAAGTTCTTCTCGTTGAGAAAACCATTGCTTATCTGTAAACCACACATAATCCACTACAGGAATTTCACACGCTTGAAGTATCATCTTCATAGTGATTTTATCCATTCCATTTGCACTCGACAACGTATTACAACCGGCATAAGGAATTCCTATTGTTTCAAGAACTCCTTCAAAGATACCATCTTCACCATTTGATCCATGTAGCACAGGTATCACCACATCAAGAGTGCACACTACATTTGATCCGAAGAATTTCTTTTTACAACGGTACAAATTATAATCACCATAACAAGGCTCCATATACACTTGCTCACACTTAGCAAGCAACGATGGTACATCTTTATAATTAGCCACTTCAAATAAGGCTTCGCCTGTATACCATTTTCCGTCTTTCGTGATATATATTGGTGTTACATCATATTTATCGCGATTAATAGCGTGCATTGCTTGCGACGCCGAAATGACCGAAATTTCATGTTCGGTGGAACGTCCTCCAAAAAACACTCCAATATTAGTCTTCATCTTTATATAATATATCTTTATGTTATTTCTTTAATTACAACCCTATTCTATTTATAGGTATCAGGTAAATCATTTTCATATAACACTGTGTCTCCTTTCTTTGCTATTTTGGTCAATATCGCCTGAGCTTCATTGAAAGTATCTACAATTATAAGTTGTTCATTTTCTTTCCAACCTTTCAACTTCACACCTCGCGCAATCGACTCACGATTATATTGACCCACTATTATAGCAATATCACACGTTTCAGCTATATGTTCACCAAATTTCTCGTTATAATAGTCTTGTTTATCTCCCAATTCAATCATTCCGGGTGTTATCACAATACGCTTACCACCTGTCATTGAGCCAAGCACATCAAGAGCCATCCTTGAGCCATCAGGATTCGAATTGAAAGCGTCATCAATTATTGTCACTCCATTGGGCGCACGTTTCACATTTAATCGATGTTCCACTTGTGCTATTCTACTCACTGCATATTGTATTTTATGTTCCGGAACACCAAGCTTCATTGCTATTATTACCGCACCCATCAAGTTCGATATATTACATTCTCCTATCACCTTTGTGGTCAATTCAATTCGTTTTCCCTCACCCACTATGGTAAATGTCGTACCCGATGCGCTATATTTCACATCTTCGGCATAATAGTCTGCTTGAATATCCTTACTCATAGCATAACGTTTCACAGGCACATTGTCTACATCCCTATTTGCCACATACTCAAAGTCATTGTTCAATACAGCAAAACCATCGGTTGGTAATGCATCCACAAGTTCAAACTTGGTTTTCTGTACATTCTTGATATCTTTAAACGACTCCAAATGTTGAGGTCCCACTGCGGTTATTATACCCATCTGCGGGTTCACAAGTTTACATATTTCGTTAATATCTCCCACATTTTTCGCACCCATTTCTACTATAAACACCTCATTATAGGGTTTCAACATCTCACGAACCGTACGTGTCACTCCCATTGGAGTATTATAACTACCGGGGGTCATCAACACCGAAAAATGCTCACTTAATATTCTTTCCAAATAATGCTTAGTACTTGTTTTTCCATAACTACCTGTAATACCAATAATTTTCATATCAGGCATTTGAGATAATATTCGCTTCGCATCATTCAAGTAACTATTATTTATTGCATTTTCAATTGGCTTCAACAACCAATTCGTTAATATCGTTACCACATACGAAAAAGCAGAAAATGCTACACATACAAATGCTATCGCTCGCATTTCTAATCGGCTATATAGTACAGCCAATATTAATATTAACAGCAATTCCGCACTTAGCAATCGCCACACACGCTTAGTAAATACTAACGAATGCTTATATTTTGCCTTAAGCAAATTCATCGATAATACAACTAATACAATAATGAAAATCACCTTCAATACAACAAACCACCTGAATGGTGCAAAAGTCGACACCATAAGTAATCCCATTATCATACACGCCATTCTTGGCATCGTCGTATACTCATTATTTTGTTTCAGCCATTTTTTATATCGTTCATTTCTATATGAATTCTGTTGAAGCATTTGTATATCACGCTTCACTACCAAAACCATATAAATCACAGCAACAATGGCTAATATTGTATTTAATAAAAACATCATTCTTTCTATTTCATTTATTCATTTCATCCTTCAAAAAGCTCTTCAGTACAGCAGCAAATTGATATGGATTTTCCAAGAAACTATAATGTCCCACTCCATCAAAGGCCACAAGCCCGGCATCCGGAATCAATTTTTCCATTATCTCGGCATCTCGTAATGGAGTTGCTGTATCTTTTTTGCCCCATATCAGCAACGTAGGACATTTTATCTTGGGCATCACACTTTTCAAATCCTCATTTACCACTTTACTTAATATTGCACGCATTTTAGGAGTTGAATTATTGTAATCACTCGAGCCCGATTTTCCTCTATACTTATCCAATAGTTCTCCGCCTTTTTTAGATCCAAACAGCATTGGTAACAACCGCTTCATCGCCTTGTATGAATACACCTTTACATAATATTTCAACGAACGAGGAGGCTTTACTCCTGCGGCATCCACAAGAATAAGTTTCTTAACTTCATTTCGAGATGAATACAATATGCCCACTCTTCCGCCAAATGAATGTCCCAATAAAACGGGATTCTTTATACCTTCGGCCAATATAAACTGCTCTATTAGTCGTGTATATTCTTCCACGCCCCACACTTGTTCGGGTTCTCCACTTCCTCCAAATCCGGGAAAATCCACATTATATACTTTCATCGCAGGCGAAAGAACTTTCTCTATACTCTCCAATGTAGAATGATTACAACCCCAACCATGCATCAGCACAACAGGTTGTCCTTCTCCCGACATTGTATAATGAAAATCAACTCCGTCAATATGTAGCCTTTTTTCCATTTTTAATTTATTAACTCACAAAGTTACAAATATACTTTCACATATCAGTATTTTATAGCAAGGAATCTCAAAAAACTTTAATTTAATAAACTTTTTTTCGCAACTTTGAACAACTTTTTTTATCTTAGCTTAATATTTTAAAAATAGCTCACTATGGCCGACATTTTCGAACAACGAATTCTTGACTTAAGAAAGGAAATCAACGAATATAATCACCAATATTATGTTCTCAATGCTCCGACAATATCCGACAAAGAGTTTGACGACAAACTTCGTGAATTACAAGAATTAGAAAAGTCTTATCCTCAATACTTTGACGCATATTCTCCTACTCAACGTGTAGGTAGCGATCTCACACAGGGGTTCAAGCAAGTGAAACACGAACGCCCTATGATTTCTTTATCCAATTCTTATTCTGTTGACGAAGTTGCCGAATTTCTTACTCGTGCCGAAAATGGGCTTAATGGCGAACGTTGCGAAATCGTTGGAGAGATGAAATTTGATGGCACATCTATCTCTCTCATTTACACCAACGGACGGCTTGAGAGAGCTGTTACTCGTGGCGATGGAGAAAAAGGTGATGATGTAACTGCCAATGTTCTAACTATTAAGAGCATCCCTCTTAGACTGCCTACCAACGGGAATTACCCCGATTCTTTTGAAATACGTGGCGAGATTCTTCTCCCATGGAAGCAATTTGAGGCTCTTAACAAAGAACGTGCCTTCAACGAAGAACCTCTATTCGCAAATCCTCGTAATGCTGCGGCAGGAACACTGAAATTACAAAACTCGGCCGAAGTGGCACGCCGCAATCTCGACGCTTATTTCTACTATATACTTGGAGATAATCTTCCTTACGATACCCATTATCAAAATATGCAAGAGGCCAAGAATTGGGGATTTAAAGTTGCTCCCGTTATGGAAATCTTACCATCTCTTGATGCTGTAAGAGAATTCATTGCATATTGGGATATTGAGCGTAAAAACCTACCGGTGGCTACCGACGGGCTTGTTTTTAAAATAAACAATCTACGCCAACAATTAAACCTTGGTAGTACGGCAAAATCACCTCGATGGGCAGTTGCATTCAAATTTCAGGCCGAACGAGCTTGCACCCCGTTGAAATTTGTTTCTTTCGAAGTGGGACGCACAGGAGTAGTTACGCCTGTAGCTAACCTTGAACCGGTTCAACTTTCAGGAACTATCGTCAAACGTGCTTCTCTTCACAATGAAGACATCATACGCAATCTTGATATTCACGAAGGCGATAAACTTTACGTAGAAAAAGGTGGAGAAATAATTCCTAAAATAGTAGGAGTTGACCTTAACAGCCGTATTGAAGGGAGCAAGCCTATCGAATTCGTTCACATATGCCCTGTTTGTGGTACCACATTAAAACGCATCGAGGGCGAAGCTGCTTGGTTCTGCCCCAATAAGAATGAATGTCGCCCACAAATCACCGGTAAAATCGAACATTTCGTAGGACGACATATGATGAATATCGACGGAATCGGAGAAGAAGTTGCCGAACAATTATACGCTTCAGGATTGGTACGTAACATTGCCGATTTATACGATTTAACCGAAGAAAAACTTGTTTCACTCGATCGTTTTAAAGAACGCTCGGCTCAACGCATTCTCAACGGTATCAGAGAAAGCAAAAAAGTACCTTTTGAACGTGTGATTTTTGCACTTTCCATTCCATTCGTTGGCGAGACAACTGCCAAAGTTCTTGCCAATGCCACTCACAACATCGACAACCTTATGGCCATGAACGAAACCGAATTATCATCTATCAATGAAATTGGCGATAAAATAGCCGCAAGTATCGTCGAATATTTTAGCGTCGAAACCAATCGTACTACTATTGAGCGATTAAGAAATGCTGGATTGCAAATGTCGGTATCAGAAGAAGAATTACAAAACAAAACCGACAAACTTGCCGGAAAGTCGATCGTAATTAGTGGAACATTTGCTCATCATTCACGTGATGAATACAAAAAAATGATAACCCAAAACGGGGGAAAGAACGTAAGTTCTATTTCTTCAAAAACCGACTTCGTTTTTGCCGGAGAAAATATGGGACCGGCAAAACTTGAGAAAGCTAACAAACTCGGTATTCCTATCATAAACGAAGAACAATTCCTGAAAATGATAGAATAAATTAAACGAGCGTGTACCACTGCGTGAACTGACCCCAAAAGTTAGACAAAAAAACTTTTGAGGGTCAGATTACTACACTGCTTTATGGTATAGTTGTTCCTTTTATCGCCTTTTCATAATCCATTCCTTCATAAGGTACAATCTTTCCATACACCGTCATCGTCCCCGACCAAAAGTTTGGACTCACTATAGCCATTGCCTGATTATCATCTTTATACAACGTAATTTGCACTTGGGCTGACACTGCCGGTCCTGTAACCCCGAAGCTATATGTAATTTCACCTTTTTTATCCGCCTCTCCGCCTTTCAAGCCGGTTACATTACCTTCTACGGTAATACCACCCATACCATTCAAGCCCGAGCGACCATTATTAGCAGCCAACTGTATTACAGCTTTATCTCCTTGCACTAATATAAAATTCATATTAGATGTTGGGCTCATATAAGCTCTCCCTTTTATCATAATTCTATCTGCCATAAGCACATAATACCCTTTTTGCATTGCGGCAATAGCTTCTTTATGCTCAAGCGAATCCACTATTTCACGTTTTCGCTTTTCTATAGCCTTTTTCTCTTTTTTTGATAACTCTTTGGTGTTTAAGTCTTGCGAATATATTATTGAAAAACCTACAATACTCACCATCAACAAAAATATTATCCTTTTCATATTAAATTTTAATTATATGTTTTCCTATTCAAAATAAACCCATTCAATTTATAATAACAACTATTTTATCTTATTATAACTCACATATATTTATTATTAACAATTTTTCGTATTTTTGCATCTTCAAAAACATCTCTTTTATATGACTAATTTACTACAAAATCAATCAGTTAAATTCTCACAGAAAATCACTTTATTAATATGTGCGTTTCTTCTTTGCCTTGTAATGACTACAATGCTTAATTCTCTTATTCTTGCTCTCACCGGAGCCGATTCTTTGATATTCATCAATATAAGCATTCTTACGCAAAATATTCTTGCATTTATCTTGCCTGTGGCAATAACTATGGCTTTCATTACCACCAAGCCATTGCAATTCTTACAACTTGACACAAAGCCGACAACCAAATCCATTATTATGATGCTTGCAATATACATCGCTATGACTCCCGCTATGAATTATTTAGTGGATTGGAATGCAAATATTACATTGCCCGAATCGATGAAAGCTATAGAAACGTGGATGAAAGCATCCGAAAATGCAGCTTCAGCGGTTACCGACCGTATACTTAATCAAAACAACATCCTTCTCAGCATTCTATTGGTTGGAGTTCTGACAGGTCTAAGCGAAGAAATTCTCTTTCGTGGCGGATTACAGCAAATTCTCGCCACTCGCCCCATGAACATTCATTTGGCAATATGGATATCTGCCTTTATTTTCAGCGCAATCCATTTTCAATTTTTCGGCTTCTTTCCTCGCTTATTTCTCGGTGCTTTATTCGGTTATTTCGCATTTTGGAGTGGATCGTTATGGACTGCCATCATTGCTCATGCAGTCAACAATTCCACTGTCATCATCGCACACGCCATCAACAATTCTTACGGATACAATCTCGACTCATTAGGTCTCACCGCCGAAGGCGAGTTCCCTATTATAGCACTCCTAAGCCTTATCATAACGGCAACACTAATCTATCTATATCCTAAACACAGAAAGGTTATCTCATAACGAGATAACCTTTCTGTGTCACCTTCCTTGATATTTAATCAAACTTCTTTCTGTTGAAAATAAAGTTTCTTCCAAGATACTTCTCACGCACCACAGGATTTTCAGCAAGCTCTTCCGAAGTTCCTTGAAATAAGATTTTACCCTCAAATAGCAAATAAGCTCTATCTGTGATATTCAATGTCTCTGGAGCATTATGGTCGGTAATCAAAATACCGATATTCTTATTCTTCAATTTGTACACAATCGATTGAATATCTTCCACCGCAATAGGATCCACACCGGCAAACGGTTCATCAAGCATTATAAACTTCGGATTGATAGCAAGACAGCGAGCTATCTCTGTTCGTCGTCTTTCACCCCCCGATAATTGGTCACCCAAGTTTCGGCGCACATGATTCAAGTGAAACTCAGCAAGCAAACTTTCCAACTTTTCAGCCTGTTCCTCAGGAGTCATCTTGCCCATCTCAAGAATTGTTCGAATATTATCTTCAACACTCAATTTTCTAAAGACCGACGCCTCTTGAGCAAGATAACCGATACCACACTTCGCACGCTTATACACCGGATATTTGGTAATATCACGGTCATTAAGGAATATTCTACCTTCATTAGGAGTAACAAGCCCAGTAGTCATATAGAATGTAGTCGTTTTACCCGCTCCATTTGGTCCAAGCAAACCCACTATCTCGCCCTGCTTCACATTAATCGACACATGATTCACAACAGTACGCTGTCGATATTTCTTCACTAAATTATCCGTTCTGAGCACCATCTGTCCATCATCTACAAACACCTCATCATCTGCAGCCACATTACTATCCTCTTGTTGCCCGCTCCTTGAAAACCTATCAAGCAAACTGCCTATTATAGGGAACTTTATCTTCATTTCTATATCGTTGATTCTATTTTAATTGACTCTTAATGTAATCAGTAAGCAGATTTATTGCTACCTCATTATGTCCTCCTTGTGGAATTATCAAGTCTGCAAAGTGTTTTGCCGGCTCAATATGCATATTATGCATTGGTTTCAACACGCTCTCATAACGATCAATTACCATTTGTGGAGTACGTCCTCGCTCTATGCAATCACGACTTATCACTCTTATCAAACGTTCATCGGCATCAGCATCAACAAACACCTTGATATTCATCATTTCACGTAATCTCTCATCCGAAAGCACTAATATTCCCTCTACAAGCACCACATCGTGAGGTCCCATCGGAACCACTTCTTCCTGTCGGGTACAAGTTAAATAAGAATATGTAGGCATATCTATTGATTTGCCTTCACTTAATTGTTGCAAATGATCCAACAATAAATCCCAATCAAATGCATCTGGTTCATCAAAGTTTATCTTTTGACGTTCTTCCACTGGAATATGACTCGAATCCTTATAATATGAATCCTGTGATATCACACCCACCTCTCCCTGTGGCAGACGTTCCATTATCTTGCGTACAACTGTCGTTTTACCCGAACCGGTACCTCCGGCAATTCCAATAATAAGCATAATATTAATTTTTTTCACAAAATTAATGCACAACGCCCACAATTCCAAAACTCTTACACAAAAGTTTGTAAATTAAGATTCGACCGACACACCTATTGAACTTGAAAAACACATATTTTGTTTCAATTACATATAATTCTTTATGCTTTATGAAAAACAAAAAACTCACAGCAGCAAACGGCAGACCAATAGCCGACAATCAAAACATTCAAACAGCAGGACTTCGAGGTCCAGTACTAATGCAAGATCCTTGGTTTTTGGAAAAATTGGGACACTTCGATAGAGAAGTGATACCGGAAAGACGAATGCACGCAAAAGGTTCTGGTGCTTATGGCACTTTTACTGTCACACACGACATCACAAGCTACACACGCGCATCAATTTTCAGTCAAGTTGGAAAACAGACTGAATGTTTTGTTAGATTCTCTACTGTGGCAGGCGAACGTGGTGCAGCCGATGCCGAACGCGACATCAGAGGATTCGCAGTTAAGTTCTACACCGAAACAGGTAACTGGGATTTGGTTGGTAACAACACACCGGTATTTTTCCTTCGAGACCCACTTAAATTTCCCGATTTAAATCACGCTATTAAGCGAGACCCTCGCACCAATATGCGTAGCGCTAACAATAATTGGGATTTTTGGACTCTTCTACCCGAAGCTCTTCATCAAATCACAATTACAATGAGCCCTCGTGGAATACCTCTATCCTATCGCCATATGCACGGGTTCGGAAGTCACACTTATAGTTTCATTAATCAAGAGAACAAACGTACTTGGGTGAAATTTCACTTACGTACTTGTCAAGGAATTAAGTGTCTTACCGATGAAGAAGCGGAAGCTATTATTGCTAAAGACCGAGATTCTCATCAACGTGACCTTTTCAATAGCATTGAAAAAGGTGATTATCCTCGATGGATTTTCCAAGTGCAATTAATGAGTGAAGAAGAAGCTGAAAACTATCACATCAATCCTTTTGATCTCACAAAAGTTTGGCCGCACAAGGATTTCCCTTTGTACGATGTCGGTATTCTTGAACTGAATCGCAATCCTGAAAATTACTTTGCAGAGGTAGAACAATCTGCATTCAATCCAATTAACATAATCGATGGTATTGGTTTTTCTCCCGACAAGATGTTGCAAGGACGTTTATTCTCCTATGGGGATGCTCAACGATATAGACTCGGCGTTAATGTCGAACAAATTCCTGTTAATCGTCCTAAATGCCCGTTTCATTCCTACCACCGCGACGGAGCTATGAGAGTTGACGGAAACTATGGAGCAACAAAAGGTTATGAACCTAACAGTTACAACGAATGGACTGATTCTCCTCACTTGAAAGAGCCTCCACTAAAAATTCACGGTGACGCATTCAACTACAACGAACGTGAATACGATGACGACTATTATAGCCAACCGGGCAATCTGTTCAGATTGATGACTACTGAAGAGCAACAACTGCTATTTGAGAACACTGCTCGCGCTATGGGTGATGCCGAACTATTCATAAAAGAGCGACACATCAGGAATTGTTATAGAGCTGACCCCGCATACGGTATCGGAATTGCCAAAGCTCTCGGCATCGAAGTACCACTTGACATACTTAATAACGTGAGTCCCACTTAAAAATTAGAACAGCGTAAGGTGATTATCGTCCTAAACTCCACTGAAATAAACGGTAGCCGGTGGCATATCATACCGTAGGCTTTAAATCACGTATTACACCTCAGTACAAAGTTCCTCGCTGAAAGCCAAGTATTAACAATCAAGTGAGGAAAACATCGCTGAAAGCGATATATAGAACAGCCCGGCGCAGAGCGAAGCGACACGCCGGGATAAATGTACACACCACACAAACGGGCTGAAAGCCCAACATATGAGCCTGAACATTATGCCAAAGGCATTCAATCGCGTATTAACCGCGCGTAAGAAAACCTCCGGTTTTCGCCACGTGCGGAAATAAACACCCCACAAACCGTTTCTGAAAGAAATCATATCCTAAAGATACAATATATACTATCCAATCTATCCAAAATAACATTCAAAATCATCACAGCATAATTTATAGAACCTGACATAAATCTCTTTTATTGCAAAAATAAGTGTTTCAGTTTATTTGCACAAGCAATCGGGACTTCTTCTGTTTTAGTCCTACTTTAATACGACTAATCATGGTTAGCTATTTAATGCAGAACACCGACACTGTCCTACTCAAATACCAACAAAAGGGATGTTCGGAAACAACTCCTACTTACCCCTTTAGTCTTGAAGACACGAAAGTCTTTCGTTTTCACTTTTTACGGTAAGATAATGCTCTGTTTAACCGAGAAAATCCATTCCGATTAAACTATGGGACAAGTACCAAGCGGAACCCGCGACTGTCGTTGCGATAAGACGGATTGTTGCGGTCGCGAATAGACACACGACAGTTCCTCGCACGGTTGCCCCAACTGCCACCACGTAGCACACGAAAAGAGCCGGTAGCCGGACCTACAGGATCAACCTGAGAGAAACTGCTGTAACTGCCATACCAATCACTGCACCATTCCCATACGTTACCACTCATATCATATATACCAAGCTCGTTTGGCTGTTTCGTTCCAACTTTGTGAGTTTTTAATGATGAGTTGCCGTCATACCAAGCTACATCACCGATCGCATTACTTCCACTGTATTTATATCCTTTACTCTTATTGCCTCCTCGGGTGGCGTATTCCCATTCTGCCTCGGTTGGCAAACGGAACGTCTTGCCGGTCTTTTTGTTCAGTTGCTTGATAAACTCCTGGCAGTCATTCCACGACACACTTTCAACAGGCAGGTTGTCTCTTTCCCTACGGCTCGGGTTGTAACCCATCACCGCCTTCCAAAGAGCCTGTGTCACCTGTGTTTCGCCTATATAGTAGTCGCTCAACGTCACTCGGTGTTGAGGCTTCTCATCACTAAATGCATCTGAGTCGTTGTCTGGCGATCCCATCATAAACGAGCCTCCCTCCACACGTATCATCTTGTACGAAACACCGCCAACAGTGAACGTCTTTTCTTTTGCACGTTCTTCCTCTTCGCGACGCCTCCGCTCTGCTTCAGCACGTTCTGCTTCGCGCCTCAGTTCCTCGGCAAGCCTTTGTTCCTCTACTTTACGTCGTTCTTCCGCCAACCTGCGTTCCTCAGCTATGCGACGTGCCTCTGCCTCCTTTTGCAGACGGGCGTTCCGTATGTCGCAGAGGCTCACCTTTTGTAACTTGTCAACATCAGGCATCACGAATTCCAGTTCAAGACGATCAGCGCAATTCTCTTCGCTGATAAACATCAGTTCGTATTCGCCCCTTGGCAAAGGAATCTTTTGTATGACACCGGCACTCAAATGCAATCGCTCTTCTCCGTCGAGGTAAAATATGCAGTCAATATCAGCCTTGAGCTTTAGACTGGACATGTTTTTCGTCGTAGGAATTGGTCCCACGTATGAAAGTTTTACCAACCGTGGATAGGCTCGTAGCATTTCCTTCAGTTTTGTATAAAAGGAATCAAAATACTCATGCACGCATTGGGGACCATTGCAAAAGCGAACATTATCAATATCCTCTGGCAATTTCTTAGGGAAACCGGCTCCGGCCAAGAGGATAGGTATAACGTTTTTCTTTAGTTGGAGCGCATAAGACAGTTCCTGCCAGAGCCAATCGTCATGTGGATCGGTGTCGGGATCTATGGTTCGAACGAAGCAGTTCTTGTCAACCACCAGAATAAAATCCTGACATTGTTCTATACGCTCCAGCAACTGCATATCGAAACGACCTTCGCGCAGTGTGTCCACATCATAGCTAACCGAATAGCCGTCAGCCGTCAGCATATCATTGATGCGTCCGGCTGTGGCTCCGCCACCGTCCCTGCGATAGCTAATAAAGATGTCATAAATGGTTTTACTCATATTGTATTTGTTTTTATTATTTACTCCAAGCCTCACCATCTCCGAATCACCATAAGGATTCCAAAGGAGCACAAAAGGAGGAGTAAAAAGAGCATCTCTGCTACTCTACAAGCATACTGTAGCCATACTCTAAGCTGCTTCTTTTCTGCTTTTAGGCTACTTTTAATCCTACTCACGTTATAGATAAAGCCTGTCATCTCCTTGACTGCACCTTGACTAATATCTAAAATGTATGGTGCTGCTTTCATATTGTTTTTACACCAACTTCGTTCCACAATTGAAACATAACTTGGATGCTCCATATTATTTGTTGTATTTATGACACATTGATTGAAGAATTGTCTTTTCGGAGGTCCTATAAATTCAATTTTTCATTATCGAGTAGTCAGAACCTCTTTAAGGCTTCCGTTAATGTGTTTTTGTTTTCACAAAAGTAGTAAAACTTCTTCTAATTTTCGCACAAATTTCAGTGTTTTTGGGGGGCAAGAACCTGATAATCGATTGCATAGTTCTCTATATGCTATCATAAATACAACCAATCTATCCAAAATTCTCGCTCAGCGGATAAATACGGTTGGTAAGTTTATTAATAGTAATTAGAGGAAATAGAACAGTATGAATCTGAATATTATGCCGGAGGCATTATATTGCGTGTTAACCGCGCGTAAGAAAACATCCTGTTGTTTTCGCCACGTGCGGGAATAAGGAAACAAAAGAACTGTTTCTGAAAGAAACCATATCGTCGGGATAAAATAGCACTTTTCAAGTGCTATATGGTATCGACCTATAACCGCACGTGGCTCTGCGTTCACGCGCGGTTAATATGCAATTAAATGCTTTCAGCATTATATTGGCAATCATCTTGGAATGTAGCTTATAAATACATCACATAGTATTTCGCTAAACTTTATACCTAACTTTTCGTCTAATATGCAAAAAGTAGGCTATTAGCCCGATTAATTGGGCTAATAGTGTCGTGCAATGTACTCTTGAATCAGAGCCATTCTGCGATATTTAGATATACCACTATGTACTCTCAACTTTGTCT